>DASYZA010000270.1:0-39395 GCA_035946775.1 Candidatus Sulfotelmatobacter sp.
ATCACGTCTTGTACTTTCATTGCCCGCTCCATCGCGGCCCTCGGATAAGCTTCCATGCTCCGCATGGTCGCTTATCCTCGCCGTCCGCAAAGCGGACATTTCATCTGCTATCTCAACCGGACATATCATGTGCTACCGACATCCTCCAAGAACAACCTTGCCAGATCGTATCAAAGCTTGCTACACAGTTGTCGCAAGCCGCACCGTCTTAAATCTTGATGAAAATCTTTCGACGATACATCCAAAACAGTATTGTCCATAAGATCAGGATCACTCCCGCTCCGTAGACAATCGGCTGAAACGTTGGTGAGACCAGCGCAGAAATCGTATGCCCAAGGTGCGTTTCCAAAGAGCGGCGGATGAAGTCTTGCATGGTCCAACTCATCACGTAAATGGCGATCGAATTCATGCCGATGACGAGCAGCGGGAACGCCCACCGCTTCCATCCTTTCACATCCATCAGCGCGTAAAACCCAGCCAGGATGAGAATGACAAGTCCACCACTGTACAGCGTGTACGATGAAGTCCAGATGCGCTTCACAATCGGGCAAATCCCCGCCCACTGAAATATCAATCCGGAGAGAACCAGGGCTACCCCCGCGATCACCAGTCCACGGAGCTTCTGCTCTTTCGACTTTGCACTCTTCAGCCACTCTCCCGTCAGAAGTCCCAGAATCATCGTTGCCAACGTTGGAATGAAGCTCAGGGTCGACCAACCGCCCTCGTTGTATACGAAAGGTTCTTCGCGCGGAAAGAGATTCAAGAACCAGGTGTCGAATCTCCACGACAGATTGGAATTCTTGTTGAAGTGGGAAAGGAAGCCCGTATAGTTGTGCTCCCAATTTTGCGGCACTCCTACCCGCGCGTAATCAAAGTTCGGCCCCGGCGCCGGATACAGGGCAAACGCTCCCCAGAAGGCAATGAGAATAAGCAACGTGACGATCACCTGGGTTCGCACCCGCGTGAAAGCCAGCAGGAACAGGAAGACATAGCCGAGTCCAATCTGCGTAAGAGTGTCTTCAAAGGTGAAGTAGGTTTGGCTGTGATGAATGGATCGCAACAAGATCCCGAGCACGATCAGCACCAGGGCCCGCCAGACAGCATGGCCGAGCAATTCCCAGAAAGTCTGTCCCTTGGCCTGCCGGCTGGCGATCGAGAACGGCATGGCGGCGCCCACAAGGAACGAGAATCCTGGCTGAATCAAGTCGTGCAGCGAACATCCTTGCCAGTCCACATGGTCGGTGTTGTAGGCGATTGCAGCCCAGATCGCGCTGTGGGGAAACGAACGAGCGACCACCCCAAGGCGAGTCGCCTCGTTGAGCATCAGAAGCATGATCAGTCCGCGAAAGCCATCGACAGACGCGATGCGTCCCAGGGCCTCGGGTTTCGCTGCAGGCTGCTTGATTACCACCACTTCCTGCGGACTCTCGACCTGTGTGCTCATGCGTGCTCTCCCGGACTTATCATGGGTTGATTTCCCGTAGCGCCGCCGTCCAGGCGGCTGTCCGTCGGGCATCTTGCCCGACGAACCGAAGGCGAGACGCCCTCCTGACAGGCGGCCAGATACTGGCGCTACCTATCCAGCAAATCTCTCCGACTCCGGCCGGGCTTGCCAATGATCCCGAGTGAAGTCTGGAAACTTCTGCGGCAAGCCGTTCGCTGCCACCGACGCTTCACTCAGCGGAGTTGGAGCGCTCCAGGCCGCCGCGTCGTAGACGTCGATGTCCGGCACCAGGCCTCGCTTTAAACAATCCATCAGGCGGAAATTCATGATGTAGTCCATCCCGCCATGTCCGCCGGTCTTGCGCGCCATTTCGCCGTTGTTCTTCCAGAGCGGATGCTCGTACTTCTCCTGGAAACTATCAATCTTCTGCCACTCCTCATCTTTTTGGCCATCCATGAAAATACGGGGTGGATAATCCGCGAAAATGCCCTTGGTGCCCTGGATCATATTCAAGCGGCTATACGGCCTCGGATTGACTACGTCGTGCTGCACCAGAATCGTACGGCCTTTCACCGTCTTGATAATGCTGGTATTCATGTCGCCGCAGATATATTTTTCCGCGCGCTTCGGGTCGCCATCCGGAAAACGACCCTTCACATATGCGCTCAACGACGCTTCCGGAGAACTCACCGACACCATGTAGTCGAATCGATCGCCCCGGTGAATATCCATGTAATGTGCCACCGGGCCCAGTCCGTGCGTCGGATATAAATTCCCGTTGCGCTGCATGTGCGGGAAGCGCCGCCATAATCCCTCGCTCTGGTTGGCCGTCAAGACACCCCGCAGATCGTGCAGATAGGCACCCTCGCCGTGAGTAATTTGGCCGAACGCCCCATCGCGGACCATCTGCAGCACCATCATCTCCGACGAGCCGTAGCAGCAATTCTCCAGAATGACACAGTGCTTGCGCGTGGCTTCGGAAGTATTCACCATCTCCCAGCATTCCTGCAACGTCGTTGCTGCGGGCACTTCAACGGCGGCATGCTTGCCGTTTTTCATCACGTCTACCGCCATCGGCACGTGCCAGTTCCACGGCGTCGCGATGTAAACGATATCGAGTTCGAGTTGATTGAGGTTCTTGAAGTCGTGATCGCCGTTGCTGAATCCGGCAGGCTTCGGCTGGCCCACGTCGACTACCATTTTCTGCGCTTGATCGACCTTGTCGGGGACAAGATCGCAGATGGCTTTCACCTCGACGCCGTCGACTGCGAGCAGATCTCGCAGCAGACTTGTGCCCCGTCCTCCGACCCCAATAATGCCCAGCCGCACCCGCTCGTGGGCTTCGAAGGGAACCCCGATCATCGTGGCATTTCCGCTCTTGGGCGCGGCAGCAATTGGGGCCTCAGCGAAAAGCTTTTCCTGCAGAACATCCTTGGCAATCACAAGTCCCGCACCACCCATCGCACTGCGAACGATGAAATTCCGCCGCGAGATGTTCTCCGGTTCCTGGCCTTTTCCCATGTCCTTTAACCTCCCGCACGATTCTAGTCCGGGGAGCCAGTATATCGGTGGGCCAAGGTAGATTGACTTGCCCTACGGCCCGACCTAAGATTCAGCCCAATGATCGGGCAGACGATTTCGCACTATCGCATCATCGAGAAGCTGGGGGGCGGTGGCATGGGCGTGGTGTATAAAGCCGAAGACACACGACTCCATCGGTTCGTTGCGCTCAAGTTTCTGCCCGACCAGGTGGCCAGTGACTCGCAAGCTCTGGCCCGGTTTCAGCGCGAAGCCCAGGCTGCCTCGGCACTCAATCATCCCAACATCTGCACGATCTACGACATAGGCGAAGAAACTGGGCACGCATTCATCGCGATGGAGTTTCTTGAAGGCCTGACCCTGAAGCACCGAATTGCAGGACGCCCCATGGACACGGCCGAGATTCTCGGCATGGGCATTGAGATCGCAGATGCGCTGGATGCCGCTCATGCCGCCGGAATCGTCCACCGGGACATCAAGCCAGCCAACATTTTTCTTACCAAAAGAGGCCACGCTAAGATTCTCGACTTCGGCTTAGCCAAGGTGAAGACAGATTGGTCCACCTCTTCCCAGGGGATGGGATTGCAAGCCACCGCCGAAGGCACGGACCCTCACCTTACGAGCCCCGGGACAACGTTGGGAACGGTCGCCTACATGTCTCCCGAACAAGCGTTGGGAAAAGATTTAGATCATCGGACCGATCTGTTCTCCTTTGGTGCAGTGCTTTACGAAATGGCAACGGGAACGCTTCCATTCCGTGGCGACACGTCTGCGGCGATCTTCGACGCGATCTTGAATAGAGCTCCGGTTGCACCTGTTCGTCTGAATCCCGACCTGCCTGCCAGGCTGGAGGAAGTGACCAACAAAGCGCTCGAGAAAGACCGCAATCTCCGTTATCAGCAAGCCGCGGAGATGAGAACGGATCTGCAGCGCCTCAAGCGCGATGTGGATTCCAGCGGCCGATTATCGACGCAGCCGTCTTCCGATCTTTCCGGGCAATCGGCTGCAATCAGCGTCGTCAGCTATCCCGCATCAACAGGGTCGGCGCCGAGCGGGACAAACCCTTCGAACACGCCTCTTCCGTCCGCGGCAATGGTATCGTCTTCGTCGGTCATCACGGCTGCCCGGCAGCACAAATCGCTTGCTGCCGTTGCGTCCGTCGCCGCGTTGCTCCTGGTCGTCGCGGCTGGATATGGCGTTTTCACCCTCCTGCACCATCAAGACGCCATCCCATTCCAGGTTTTCTCCATCACGCAGGTGACCAACAACGGCAAGTTGGTGGACACCGTAATCTCCCCCGACGGCAGATTCCTGCTCAGTGCGCAACGTGACCGAGGCGGGCAAAGTCTCTGGCTCCGAAACATTCCTACGGGCAGTGACACACAGGTTGTACCCGCTACAGAACATAGCTTCGGTTCGCTGAAGTTTTCTCCGGACGGGAATTCCATCTATTTCAGAGAAACCACCGTTGGGAACGCTTTCAACCTGTTTCGGGCTCCCCTTTTCGGCGGCTCACCGGCGGTTATTGCCCGGGATGTGGATGGAGGCCCTGAGTTCTCTCCCGATGGCAAAAGCATCATTTACTCACGTTACAACGATCCGGAACTGAACAAATGGCGCTTGCTGGAAGCGGACGCTGATGGCCAGAACGAAAAGGTGCTCTGGATTGGGGATGCGCCGAGTGGACCGGTCGCGCAGTTGTCGTGGTCGCCCGACGGCAAGCACCTGGCAATTTCAAATCTGACGATCAACAAAGAAACCCTCAGCCAGATTCAGCTCTTCGAAATTGCCGGCAGGAAAATGCAAGCGTTTGTGGGCTCCAGTGACAAGCTGATTCTGACCAATTGGTGGGCGCCTGACGGGAATTCTATTTTCGTCACCTATGTACCCCGAGGCGAGAGACTCTCGATTCAAACACAGATCGGTCTCTACACCTTCCCGGACGGGGTGTTCCATTCCGTCACTAACGATTTAGCCAGCCACTCGGGCGTCTCCCTTCCAAAGGATGCGCAGACGATGGCCACCGTGCAGACCGAAACCTCAACGGAGATGGTGTTGGTTTCCGCCCTAGGGGGTGATGACACTCCGGTGCTCGGGATCTCGCCCCATGACAACGTGTCCAGTTTCGCTTGGATGCAAAATGGCCAGATGCTCATCTCCTTCGGCGATCGTCCGGTGCGGCAGAGAACCGACGGAAGTAACGTCGTCACACTCTTGAGCGATCCTGCTGCGTGGATCAGCGACGTCATGTCGTGCGATCACGATCGATGGATGGCTGTAAGTTGGATGTTTCATGGGGAGAAGAGCGCCAACCGGATCTGGCGGGCGAACGCCGATGGCTCCGATCCTGTGGCGCTTACCCCTGGCAAGTTTGGCAGTCTCTGGGGGTGCTCCCCGGATGGGAAATGGCTTTACCATTCCGATCAGAGGAAGAATATCGGGGTTTACCGCCTTGCATCAACGGGTGGAGAAGAGACGATCGTTCCCGGAACGAGTCCTGCGAATTCGTTGCTTGCCGAGGCCGCATTGTCGCCTGACGGCAACATGCTGGCTTTGTTCACAGAGCTTTTGCAGCCTGAGACCAAAACCTATTCCCGCCGCATTGTGCTCGTCGGGCCAGACTCCCACATCCGGAATCTCGATCTCGAGCCGGGCGTGAATGCGGTCTTTGCCTCTGAAGGGCCGCCCGCCAGCGGGGGATTCCATTTCACCCCAGACGGCAAGTCTCTGGCTTTTGTCGTGGAAAAAGACGGAGTCGCGAATGTCTGGGCCCAGCCCATCGATGGGTCAAAGGGGCGACAACTGACAAATTTCAAGAATACGGAAAAGATCCAGGATTTCCGCTGGTCGCCTGACCTAAAGACTCTTGCCTTATTGCGTTTTAAGTCCGTCTCCGACGCCATTGTGCTGCGCGATACGACACATAGCTCGCGGGCGTTCTAATTGCATCCGAACTGTTTGGATGGGTCTAAGTCTGGCCGCCGACAGTTCCTGCCAGGCGTCTTGCCTGTTGGATCCGAGGCTACTTCATTGCGGCAACGCGCGCGCCCAGTCGGGATTTATAGCGCGACGCCGTATTCTCGTGCAGAGTGCCCTTCTTGATGGCTTTATCGAGCACGGAAACGGTCTTGCGGTAGGTCTGCTCGGCGGCGGATTTGTCGCCCTTGGCGATGGTTTCGCGCAGTTCGCGCAATTGCGTGCGCAGGGAAGAGGTGTTCGCGCGGTTGCGCGCGGTTCGGCGTTCGGTCTGGCGGGCGCGCTTCAGCGCCGAAAGATGATTTGCCATGTCTGGTTCGTTACCTTCGTGTCTTCAGAGAGATATTCGGGTGGGTCCGAATTCCTTATTATAGGGGTGCAAGTTGTGAACGGTCAAACGGTTAGCTGCTCCGCCCGAGACCGAGTGACTCACAAAATCGGCAATGAGCTGTGAGCCGGCAGCTCGCGGTTTCCTCATAGCTCATTGCTCGCAGCTCACATGACAGACGGACTCGATCGCCTCAAAGTTCTCATCAACTCCTCGACGCCCATCGTCGTGATGGAAACGTCGGAGGAGACGCGTGCCGTTAATCTCGTCCGCACCGCCTGCGCCGACCTGAACATGGCAACCTTCGAATGGAGTATCGCCGACGGCCTGGTTCGCTCTGGCAGCAACGTTCCGGCGGAATTGCATAAGCCAGTCCCGCATTCCGATCAGTCCGGCGGATGGAGCAAGGTCAACATTAGTAGTCCGGGCCAGCAGCGTAGCGTGCTCAGTCCCGGCTCCGGAGAAGCCGATCGGCTCACCCGTGCGGTAATGTCCTCGATGGGATCCGAAGCAGCGGCTGCAGCGACGGCTGGATCTATCTACAACACCCGCGAACCCGTTCAGGCTTTGGCCAACATGGAATCCATGACCGTCGAAGCAGTCTTCATCCTCAAGGATTTCCATCGCCACATGGACGATCCCGTCGTCGTGCGCCGTTTGCGCGATGTGGGACAGAAGTTCTCGGCGAACCGCCGCACCGTCATTCTTACCGCTCCCGAACTTAGCGTTCCGCCCGAACTGACTACGCTAGTTGAGTACTTCGATCTCCCGCTGCCTGATCGCGACCGTCTGCACGACATCATCAAAGATACGTTTACGCGCCTGTCCAAGACGTATTCTCTGAAGCTGCAACTCGACTCGGCGGGCGTAGACGCGATGGCCGCCAACCTTCGAGGCCTCACCGAAGAAGAAGCCGAGCGCGCCATTTCGCAGGCTCTGGTCACGCGCTACGCGTTGTGTGCGGAAACGATAACCGATGTCCTCGAAGCCAAGAAGCAGTTGCTGCGACACTCGGGAATGCTCGAGTTCGTTGAGGCTTCCGAGAACATGGCCGGTGTGGGCGGCCTGGAAAATCTAAAAAACTGGCTCGGACAGCGCCGCGGTGCGTGGGAAGATTCCGCGCGAGAATTCGGCCTCGAACCGCCGCGCGGCATGATCGTTCTTGGCGTGCAAGGATGCGGCAAGTCTCTCTGCGCCCGCGCCGTCGCCGGAGAATGGAAACTGCCGCTGGTGAAGTTCGACACTTCCGCTGTTTATGACAAATACATCGGCGAGACCGAAAAGCGAATCCGCAAAGTTTTCCAGGTTGCCGAAGGCCTCGCGCCGTGCGTCCTTTGGATCGACGAACTGGAAAAGGTCTTTGCCGGGAGCGGCCCTGATTCCGCTTCTGCCGATGCCGGCGTTTCCTCTCGCCTGCTCGCCTCGTTTCTGTCGTGGATGCAAGACCGCAAATCGCCTGTCTTCGTCGCCGCAACCTGCAACAACGTTACGGTACTGCCGCCGGAATTGATCCGCAAAGGCCGATTCGACGAACTTTTCTTCGTCGATCTTCCGAACCAGGCCGAGCGCAAACAGATTTTCTCGATTCAACTCTCGAAGAGAAAACGCAATCCAGCTGACTTTGATTTGGAAAAGATCGCCGCCGCCGCGAAGGGCTATTCCGGCGCCGAAATCGACGCCGCGGTGCAAGGTGCTATGTACGCTGCTTATTCGGAGAAAAAACCTTTGTCCACACCGCATCTGCTGAACGCGATTGCCCAGACCGTGCCGCTTTCGACGACCCGCGCCGAGGAGATTACCGCCCTGCGCGAATGGGCTCGAACGCGAGCTGTCCCGGCCTCGTTGAGCGACGCAAGTTCCGCAAAAGCCTAGGGTTTCGTCCCATTGACGCCCCTCGGATTTCCGGGGTACGCTTAACCTAATGGTAGTGACTTGCCCGTTGGGCATGCGCAGTTCGATCGTCCCTGTCTCCAAGCAAAATCCTGCTTTGTCCGCAAACAGGTACTGGTGTATTCCGCTCTCGCCGGAATTCGAGCATCGATCGAATCCTGCGTTCCAGCCCGCGGAGCCACGCCACTTTAAAGACAACGAATGAAGAAAAGCATCGGGGTAAGCCCCAACATCGAAACGCTGTTCGGCACGCGCGACGAAAATGTCCGCCTGCTGGAAGACGGCCTGAATGTCACCATCAATCTCCGTTCGAACGCCATCGAACTCGAAGGCGCTGCCCGCGATGTCGCCCGCGCCGAGCAGGTGTTTTCCGATTACGACAGCCTGCAGCGGTCCGGCTACACATTCAATAATGGAGATCTCAACAGCATGCTCCGCGTGCTGACCACTGATCCTAATTCCACATTGCGAGGTCTCGCCGACGCCGGCAAGCAGCGCTCCTTTGGACGCCGCAGCGTCCAGCCCAAGAGCGCCAACCAGCGCCGCTATCTCGAAGCCATCGAGAAGCACGACATGGTGTTCGGTATCGGTCCGGCGGGTACAGGCAAGACCTATCTCGCGGTGGCGATGGCGATCTCCGCTCTCCTGGCGAAGCGCGTGAACCGCATCATCCTTGCGCGACCCGCGGTCGAAGCCGGTGAGCGCCTCGGTTTCCTGCCCGGCACCTTGCAGGACAAGATCGATCCCTATCTCCGCCCGCTCTACGATGCCTTGTACGATATGCTCGACCCGGAGAAAGTCGACCGATACCTGGAGAAGAACGTCATCGAGATCGCGCCGATCGCCTTCATGCGCGGTCGTACGCTGAACGATTCCTTCGTCATCCTCGATGAAGCGCAGAACACAACTTCCGAGCAGATGAAGATGTTCGTCACCCGCCTCGGATTCAATTCCAAGGCGGTCATCACCGGCGACATTACTCAGATCG
The DNA here is from genome assembly GCA_035946775.1 of Candidatus Sulfotelmatobacter sp. Lineage (GTDB taxonomy): Bacteria > Acidobacteriota > Terriglobia > Terriglobales > Acidobacteriaceae > Sulfotelmatobacter. Next base: position 9,166 of record DASYZA010000270.1, read on the forward strand.
ATCTGCCCAACGCCCGCCGCAGCGGATTGCTCGAAGCGATGGACGTTCTCAAAAGTGTCGATGGCTTGGCGTTTGTGAGCTTCGACGAGAGCGACGTGGTGCGGCACCATCTGGTACAGCGCATCGTCCGCGCCTACGACGAACATAAAGTGCGGGTCGCGGAACAACAGATGCTTTTGCTGGCCGAACCCAAAAATGCCGATTCGGCTACACCGCCCGAGAAGCCGTCTGCTGCCGAAGAAAAGAGTGCCCCAGCCAAGGCGGAAGGCTAGTAATATTTCACATGCGATGGAGAGGGCCGCCGCGGCCCTCTTTGCATTTAAGCCAGCATCAGCCAAGCAGGTGAGGATAAAGGCGTGGTCCTTTTCAATAAGAAAGTGGCCGGCTTGAGCGCTCAATCGCTCGAGCGCTTTATCCTGCGCGCCCGCAAAGCCGCCCGCCTAAAAGGCGCGGTCGATGTCCTCGTCACCAGCAGCACCGCCATGCAGTCGCTGAATGCCCGTTTTCGTGGCAAAGGGAAGCCCACCGACGTTCTTTCATTCCCTGCGGAGTCAGTTCCGGGTTTCGTCCGTCAATCCAGGTTCGCCGGCGAGATCGCCATCTCCGCCGATATCGCCCGTGCCAATGCCCGGCTGCTGGGCCATTCCGAAGCGGACGAAGTGAAAGTCCTTGTCCTTCATGGCATCCTCCATCTGGCGGGCTTCGACCACGAGCGCGATAATGGAACCATGGCGCGCAAGGAAGCCAATTTGCGCCGAGCGCTCCGGCTGCCCTTGTCTCTAACTGAGCGCAACCATTCCGATCACCAACGCGCCTCCGCTTCGAGGAGATCCCGCATAACGGCATGAACTTCGCCGTCATCTTCGCGCTGCTTCTTCTGGTTGGACTCCTGACCCTGGTTTCTTACGTCGACCGCGTCTACCAGGAGGCCGGCCGCTTCTTGTCGCGTGACTTCCAGGACAATATTGACGTTTTCGAGCAAAAGATCGAGCCCGCGCTCAAGATCAGCCGCAGCCGTGCTTCGCTCTCGATGGCGGTGCTCACGCACCTGACGCTCGCCTCGATCGCGATGCTTATCGGATATCTCGTCTTCCATGAGTCCGACTGGAACATTTATGACGTGCTCCAAGCCGTAATCGGCTTGCTGCTCATCGTCATCGTTTGCAACCGCTTCCTGCCATTCCTTTTCTTCTCGCGGACCAAAGGGGAATGGCTCATGGATTGGATACTGTTCCTGAAAGGACTCATCTATCTCGTCATGCCCGTGACCGTTGTCGTGGGATTCCTGCAATCGGTGGTCACGCTGACTCGCGAAAATACCGCCGAGCAGCCCGAGACCGCTTCCGAAGCCGTAGACGCGTTGATTGAAGCCGGACAGGAAGAGGGCATCATTCAGGAAGGCGATCGCGACCTCATTCAGTCAGTGGTCGAATTCAGCGGCAAGACTGTCCGCGAAGCGATGAAACCCCGGCCCGCCATGTTCGCGGTCCCGACTGACACAACGGTCGAAAAATTCATTGAGATGCTGCGCATCAAGCACTACTCTCGCGTCCCCGTTTACGAAGGCAGCATTCACAACATCAAGGGCATCGTTTACGCGGCCGACGTTTTGCAGGTGCCCGACAGCGAGGCTCACGTTCGCACGCTCGATTCCATCATGCGGCGCGATATCTATTTCGTTCCCGAAAGCAAATTAGGCAGCGATCTGCTACGCGAGATGCAGAAACAGAACATCCGCATGGCAATCGTCGTTGATGAATACGGAGGCGTCGCCGGCCTTGTTACCATCGAAGATCTCGTGGAAGAGATCGTGGGCGAGATCCGCGATGAGCGCGACAAGCCGGAAATCGTGCGCGACGGCGAGCGCGGATTTATCGTTTCCGGCGGCATGGATGTGGATCGCCTTAATGAGCTTTTCGGCACCAAGCCCGAAGGAAAGGAATCTGCTACCATCGCCGGGCTGGTGAGCGAACTCGCCGGAAGAATTCCACGCAAGGGTGAAACGGTGGAAGATGATGGCCTGCGCTTTGAGGTCCTTGAAGCCACCGATCGCAAGATCGAACGCGTGCGGGTTTCCGCAGTCCAGCCGCAACAGTTGAAACTGATGTAAGGACAGACTTCAGGCGTCAGACCTTGGACTGTAAGGAAGGAGCCGAGGTCTAGGGTCTAAGGTCTGAGGTCTGCTTTTCCATGCCATTCCGCTCCGGATTCGTTTGCATTCTCGGGCGCCCCAACGCGGGCAAGTCCACGCTGCTGAATGCGCTCGTGGGCGAAAAGCTCGCTATCATCTCGCCGAAGCCCCAGACTACCCGCAACCGGATTCAGGGCGTGGTCCACGTCCCCAAGGGCAAAGGCAAAAATAAAGATGGCGGCCAGATCGTCCTGATCGATACTCCCGGGGTCCACAAACCCGACAGTTCTCTCGGCCGCAAGATGATGGTCGAAGTGCGCGAAGCGCTCGAAGGCTGCGATCTCGTGCTGGTCCTGATGGATGTGACCCACAAGTTCGATCCGCGTGATCAGTTCGCGCTTGATCTGGTGAAGCACGCGAAAGTGAAAGCGTTTCTGATCCTGAACAAAGTGGATCTCATTCGCGAAAAATCGAAGCTCCTGCCAATGATCGAGGAGTATCGCAAGCTCTACGACTTTGCCGAAGTGATTCCTATCTCGGCGCTCAAACGCAAGGGGCTTGATGATCTGTTGCAAATGATCATTGCGGCCCTGCCCGCCGGGCCGGCTTATTTCGCGGAAGACGAGATCACCGATCAGCCGGCGCGTTTCATGGCCGCCGAGGTCATTCGCGAACAAGTGCTTCTGAACACCAGCGAAGAAATTCCGTACGCGACAACGGTGATCGTCGACAGCTTCGAAGAAGGGAAGCGGTTGACCCGAATTTCGGCCACCATCTACTGCGAGCGCGATGGACAAAAAGGGATTCTGGTTGGCAAGGGCGGGCAGATGCTGAAGAAGATCGGCACGGCGGCGCGCCTGCAAATTGAGCGCATGCTCGGTACGAAAGTCTTCCTGGAACTCTATGTCAAGGCCGAACCGGGCTGGCGGGATTCGCGTGCCTTCGTGGAAGAACTCGACTGGCGTCGCCAGTTGGAACACCGCATGATCGCGCAACGATCGGAGCAGGATGTGCCACCGCACGGCAAGTCTTAAAAGGACTCGGCTCACAGATGGACGTAGAGTGCCAACGCCAAACGGAGGCCTTCCCTTTAATGACGAACGCAGGTGCTTCCCTGTCAATAAGAAAGAACGGTAACGTGAAAGAGCGGCGCTTTAGCGCCGCATCAGCACGCCGGAACCGAGGGCTTCAGCCCCCGTGCTCAGCCTGCTCGATGCACTTACCCGAAGTAGCGTCGCAGCAGCCGCAAAGCGGCGGAAGAATGTCCAGCCGGGAAGATAGTTGCAGCCCACGGCGCTAGCCGTGGGAGCAAAGAAGTGGGAACGCGGCCAAGCTCCGTAGGAGCGAAAGAATCGCTACGGCGCAGGTTCCGAACGGGCGCCGACTTCCACTGGACCGTCTACCTCGGCTGTTACCTTAACGATTCGGCAATGTTATGCTGCGCCGCTCAAAATCGACCTTATTGCCGATTCCCGCTCGTTCCCGCTAGAATCATGGGGCCGCATGCCGGAGAAGTAAACGGGGACAAAAGAGCCTAAAACATGCCAGCTGGGGATTCTGCCGAGGAACACTTCCCGGAGTACGACTTCGATCCAGAGAAATTGAGCCTGCGGGTACGCGTGTCGCTCGCAGCCGAGCGCAAGTCCGTGGATCCCGTCGTCGAGCAAGTCATGCAGGCCGTGCGCGAGATGAAGTGCGTCAACGGCAAAGAAGACGCCATTGAACTATCTCTGCAGGAGGCGCTGGCCAATGCCGTCGTCCACGGCGCCAAAGAAGATCCCTCGAAAACCATCGAGTGTCTCGTCGCCTGTGACGAGCAGCGTGGCATCCTCATCATCGTGCGCGATCCCGGCGAGGGCTTCGATCCCAAGACAATCCCCAGTTGCACCATGGGAGAGAATCTCTACTCCAACCACGGTCGCGGCATTTTCCTGATTAACCAACTGATGGACGAAGTGAAGTTCCGCAAGAACGGCACTGAGATTCACATGGTGAAGCGGTAAGGCTATTTACTCCTTCACCGCAATCCCCAGCGTCCTCATCTTCCGATAAAGATGGCTTCGCTCCAGTCCGAGCACTTCAGCGGCGCGCGTGACATTTCCGTGCGTCTCATCCAGCTTCTTCAGAATGTAATCACGCTCGTACGCATCCCGCGCCTGATGCAGCGTGGAGAACTCCGTCTTCGGCGTGCGCCGTCCTCCATCGCGATAAACCAGCGGCGGCAGATGCTTGGTTTCAAAGCGAGTGGTCGTGGGATTCATGATCACAATTCGCTCGATCACATTGCGCAGTTCGCGCACGTTCCCCGGCCATGAATATCGCATCAGCACTTCAATGGCATCGTCGGTGATTTCCCGCGGACGCCGTCCATACGTCGCCGCGAGTTCTTTCAGGAAGTGCCGCGTAAATAGTGGAATATCTTCTTTCCGCTCGCGCAGCGGAGGGACAAAAAACGGAATCACGTTGAGCCGGTAAAACAAATCTTCGCGAAAATTGCCGCGCGAAATCTCCTCTTCCAGATCTTTATTCGTTGAAGCAATCACGCGCACATCCACCGTGATCGTGTCATCGCTTCCCACAGGCGTGAACCGTTGCTCCTCCAACGTCCTCAGCACCTTCGCCTGCGTCTTCAGGCTCATATCGCCGACCTCGTCCAGGAACAACGTCCCTCCGTTCGCACGCTGGAACTTGCCTTCCTTGTCGGCCGCAGCTCCCGGAAAGGAACCTTTCACATGCCCGAACAGTTCGCTCTCAATCAGGTCTTCGGGAATCGCCGCGCAGTTCATTTCTACGAACGTGTCATCTTTCCGCAGGCTCTGCATGTGAATCGCATGCGCGACGAGCTCTTTCCCGGTGCCCGATTCGCCATAAATCAGTACTCGCCCATTCGTCGGCGCCATTAATCCAATTTGTTGGCGCAAGGCCTTCATCGGAATGCTGTCGCCCACGATGATGTTCTTGGCCTGCAGCTGTTTCTTAAGATCGACGTTCTCCCGGTGCAACTTCTGCGCGTCGATCGCGTTTTTCACCACGATCAGCGTCTTCTCGATGCTCAACGGCTTTTCCAAGAAGTCGAAAGCGCCGAGCTTCGTGGCGCGCACCGCCGTTTCAATATTGCCGTGTCCCGAAATCATGATGACTTCCGGAGGATCGTCCATCTCGCGAATCTTCGCGAGCGCCTCCATGCCGTCCATGCCCGGCAACCATATGTCGAGCAAGACCACATCGAACGAACTCTTCCCAAGCAACTCAAGGCAAGCTTCACTACTCTCCGCCGACGAAGCAGCATAGCCCTCGTCCGTAAGAATGCCGGCCAGCGAATCGCGAATTCCGGCTTCGTCGTCAACGATCAGGATGCTATGCATGTTTGGACAGGACGGCCGCAGGCGTCTGCTCCGCCACAACTGGAAGCTCTATGATGAATCGCGCTCCCACCGGCTGGTTCTCTTCGACACGAATCGAACCATGGTGATCTTCCACGATGCGGCTGACAATCGCAAGTCCGAGACCGGTGCCGCGTTTCTTGGTGGAAAAATAGGGCAGGAACAGTTTCTCCTTCAATTCCCGCGTCACCCCTTCACCGGTGTCTGCGACGGAAATCTCCACGGCATCTCGGCTGCCGACGAGTGCTGTGCAGATTTCAATTTCCTTTACCACTGCGTTCTGAGTAGCCTCGGCCGCGTTATCGACCAGATTGGCCACGGCCCGCCGCATCGCCTCTCCGTCTGCCATAACCTTCGGCAAGTCGGGAGCAAGAGATGTGTGCAGGCTGATTCCATCCATGCGTCCGTGGAACATCGTTACCGCGCCTGCGACAATCTCGTTGATGTCCGCCGGTTGCGGCTTGGCGACCGGGAAGCGTGCCAGGGTTGAAAACTCATCTACCAGGCGCCGCACGGTTCCGACGGCGCCGGCAATCGTATCGGCGCACGAACGGACAATTCCCATTGTCGCCGGATCATCCGGGGCTGAGCGGTCCAGATGCCGCTGAATGCGCTCCGCGGAAAGTGCAATCGGCGTTAACGGGTTCTTGATCTCGTGCGCCACGCGCCGAGCCACCTCCCGCCACGCCGCCTGCTTCTGTCCCTTCAGCAGATCCGAAAGATCTTCGAACACCACTACATACCCGGAGCGTTCGCCCTCATGACGCAGGGGCGCCACAGTAACGGCAGCATTCAAAGATCCGTGGATCAGAGGAACTTCCATCTGGCTGGTCGTCACGCCCATCCGGTCCGCCCGGCGCAGCAGAAGCTCAAAGTCTTCCATGAAATCTGCCGGAAAAATTTCTGACAATTTCGCATCCACCGGAATCGGAGCAGGCCCCTCCGGCCGGCCTTCTGGATGAAACATGCGCAACAAAGCCTGGTTCCTGTGCGTCACGCGTCGATCCGCATCCAGAGAAAGTACGCCGGTCGGGATACTCTCAAGGATGGTTTCCATCTGCCGGCGCCGCTGATCGAGTTCCGTGTTGGCCACGCCCAACTCGCGTGTAGAACTCTGTAGTTGGCTGCGGCTCGCCTCCAGTTCCTCCGCCATGCGGTTGAACGATCGGGCGAAATCTCCGATCTCATCTGCCGAACTCACGTCCACGCGGTAATCCAGTCGGCCGCGGGAAATCTCCTGCGTCGCTTCCGCCAGCGCTGCCAGCGGACGCGTTACCAGCTTCGCCAGGAACAAAGCCAGCCAGGTACTGACGAACAACACAATCATTGTGATCAGCAGCAGAAGCCCCACATACGTCTGCCGCACTCGCCGCCGCTCGCGGCTCAACTGGAAGTATCGTTGCTGTCCGGCCTCGACCTGGTGCACCGTCTGCGCAAAGTCGTGCGGCAGCGGGATCGCCACCAGAATCAGGCCACCCCCCGGTACTGAGGCACTCCCCAATGTGTAATCGGTTTGCTGCCACGTGAACTGCCCTGGATGTCCGCCGGTTGCCTCTGCCATTGGCATGAATCGTTTGAGCACCGTCCAGGGTGCCGGAGCATTGAAACTCGCCTCTGCATCTCCATCGCGCAGAGCCACTGCGAATCCGCCCTGCAGCGTAGTCTCGTGGCGCTGGAACTCGCTAGTGACTCCACTAAATCCATGTCCCGCGAATGCCCGCTCCACATCCCGCGACGACGCAATCGATACCGCTTCCGAACGCGCGTTCTGCTGCGCGTAATCTGTCACCAGCGAAACCATCGCCTGGGTGTCGGAGTGTACCTGCTCGACGGGCGTCGAAAACCATTTGTCGATGGACCGGTTCATCAACCCGTACGCGAACCAATACATCACGATGACCGGAACAAACGACAGCAACAATGCGCCCGCCACCATTCGCGTGCGGAACTTCGATCCCAGCACGCCCATGCGCCGCTCGGCGAAAAGCTTCAGCAGGTTCCGCGCCAGTACGAAGCTGAGGGCCACAAACAGAAGAGAGATCAGCAGTGACAGCGCGTAAAAGACGATCGCCTGCTGATTCGTCTCCGCATCAAGAATGGTGTTGTTGAACGCGGTCTGCGAAGCCAATACGACAAACAGAGCGATCACGGCCACGCTCAGCAGAATGATGACCTGCTTCCGGTCAGAGCGCTTCACTGGACGGTTTGGAACTGGAGCATTCACGCGGATCGGGGCGAGCGTCTGGAAGAATCCCCATCGGCATTATAGATGCGCCAAAACGCTGGAGGTCGCGTCCCACCCCGAAATCGCTGGACTACGAGTTACCGACTCAGTTCTTCCACCAACGCATCGTACGCCGGCTTTGGCCGATACCCGCGGTCAAACAGCAGAGCAGCGCCCCGTGTGCCGTGCGAGTGCGACCCGATCCACGAATACTTGTCCGTAAAACCCCAGGTTTGGATTGCCGTACATCCCGGATTCTCGAAGCAGGCATGCGCGATGCGCCGATATACCTCGGCCTGTTTCTTCAGATCGGCCGGAGTAGCACGCCCCTCCGAGTCGACGGGCAGGGAAACATCCAGCTCCGTGATGTGTACCTGAACTCCCAGTGCAGTCAGCCGCTCGATATTCGCCTCAAGTGCATCCATCTCGTAATCGACGTGCGAAACATGCAACTGCAAGCCCACTCCGTCAATCGGAACGCCTCTCGCCTTGAAGTCCTTCACCATTGCGTAAATGGCTTCCGATTTGACCTGGAGTCCTTCTCCTTCGGCCTCGTTATAAAAGAGTAGAGCGTGAGGGTCCGCGTCATGCGCCCATCGGAACGCCTGCTCCACGTAAGCCGTCCCTTTGCCGGACAATCCAATGCCCGGCCGGTTATACCAGATGGAATCCTTCGCCTCGCCTTTTTCATTCAGCGCCTCGTTGACCACATCCCACGCAAAGACTTGGCCCGCGTAGTGCTTCATTGCAGTAGCGATATGTTCGTGCAACAACGTTGACAGTTGCTCTGGAGTGAAATGACCTTTCTCCAGCCACAGCGGATTGTTGTGGTCCCACACCAGGCAGTGCCCGCGCACTTTCATCCCATGGGCCTGAGCGAATCGCACCACCTCATCGCCCTCACGAAAATCGAACCCCGGGTCGCGCCGTACTACCCACCACTTCATCGCATCCTCGGGTTCAATCATGTTGAATTCCCGAGATAGGGTCGCAGAGTACGCTGGCTCCGAAAACTGAGACGGCCTCGCCGCCGCGCCAATCAGAATGTGCCCCCGATCGGCCGCAGCCCGCAGGGGTTCACCAGCATTCTGTGCAGAAGCGCCCAGCATCAAGCCAAGCAGCGTGATAGCCCTGCCATAAACGATGGCGAACCTTCTCATCCTTTATTGGTTATCCCAGGCAGGAACGACTGTAAAGGACATCCATCACATTTCGGGTTCGATTTCCCACAATGGAATTTACCCACCCCGACGATCAGCCCGTGCATCTCGTTGTAGACCTGCACCAATGCAGTGCGGTGTGCGGTGCTCATCGCAGAAGGAGGATGCACAGTTCCCGGGAATCCTGATGCCAGAGGCGCAGCTCCGGCGTGTTCTTGCCCCTCAGCGACGAATCGCAGCGACGCTTCAAACAACTCTCGAATCTCTTCGTACTCCGCCTTTTCCGGCAATATCCCATGCCGGTCGAGAACCCGCCGGGTGTACGCATCAACCACAAACACCGGATGGTTCCCCGCAAAGAGAAGGATGGAATCGGCCGTCTCTGGTCCAATGCCGTTCAAATCCAATAACTCTTCTCGCAGTTTCGCGGTCGACTGCGAAAACATGCGCTCGAGTGAGCCGTCGTACTTGCGGTCGAGAAACTCAATGAAGGTCTTCAGCCTCCTCGCCTTCTGCCGGAAGTACCCCGAGGACCGAATCAATCGTTCCAATCGCGGCAGCTTCACCGCTCGGATCCCATCCACCGTCAGGATTCCGGCTTCGTGCAAATTCGCAATCGCGCGCTCGACATTTGTCCACGACGTGTTCTGCGTCAGGTACGCTCCCACGATCACTTCGAACGGAGTTTCCGCAGGCCACCAGTGCTGCGGTCCCCACGCCCGATAGAGCGCATCGTAGTAGTCGCGGATTTCTTCCTGCTTTGCCTGTCCAGCCATTTCTTTTGGAGTGTAACCGACCTTTCCCTCCGCCGGGTTGCTCGGTCGGGATGCTTCGCGGAACTTACTGAAGTGCATGTACCTGAGCGGAATTGCCTCGACTGAATCCTCAGAAAATCCGCATTTTTCGCGCCTCTCGCACTGAAAAGCCACGTGCGGCGCCAAGTGCAAGTACTTAAGTAAGTGGTGCGGTAATCCGCTTGCGTTGACAATTTATGTCAACGCGACAAGAGCTGCATTCTCTCCCAATGATTCGCAGCTGCTCGCGCCATGCCTTGCACAAGTGTGGGGCATCGTTCCATCTACGTGGTTAGGAGATCTGCGTATGTCTCAACGGCTGGGTGATCTTCTCGTCAAAGAGAAAATCATCACACCAGAGCAGTTGGAACAAGCGACGAAGACACAGAAGGAGCAGAGCTGCCGTCTGGGCTCTGCCCTGGTGAAGCTCGGCTTTCTCACCGACGAGGACGTCACCAATTTCCTTTCGCGCCAGTATGGCGTTCCCGCCATCAACCTGTCGTACTTCGAAATTGATCCGGCTGTCGTCAAGCTGATTCCGTTCGAGACTGCCAAGCGCTATCAGATTCTCCCGCTGAGCCGCGTGGGTGCCTCGCTCACCATCGCCATGGTCGACCCGACGAACGTTTTCGCCATGGACGATATCAAGTTTATGACCGGGTTCAACATTGAGCCGGTCGTCGCCTCCGAAAGCTCGATCCTTGCCGGAATCGACAAGGCCTACGGAACCACCAAAGAAGAGGATCTGGAATCCGTCATGCAGTCCATGACGGAACTCAGCGATGAAGACGTCGAACTGCAGGCCGAGCAGGCGGAGATCGGGCTTTCCGAACTCGAGAAAGCCGCAGATGAAGCTCCCGTCGTCAAGCTGGTCAACGTCATTCTCAGCGATGCGGTGAAGCGCGGCGCCAGCGACATCCACATTGAGCCCTACGAAAAAGAGTTCCGCGTCCGCTTCCGTATTGATGGTGTTTTGCAGTCCATCATGTCTCCGCCCATGAAATTGAGAGACGCTATCACTTCGCGTCTCAAGATCATGTCAAAGCTCGACATCAGCGAAAAGCGCTTGCCGCAAGACGGCCGCATCATGCTGAAGATGAACATTGGCGGGCGTAAGAAGCAGCTCGACTTCCGCGTCAGCACCCTGCCTGTGCTCTGGGGCGAGAAGATCGTGCTCCGGTTGCTCGACAAAGAGAACCTGCGTCTCGATATGACCAAGCTCGGCTTTGAGCCCGAATCGCTGGTGAAATTCGAAAAAGCTATTTTGAAGCCCTACGGCATGGTGCTCGTCACGGGACCGACGGGGTCGGGCAAGACCAACACTCTGTACTCCTCGATCTCGACATTGAACAAGCCCGACACCAACATCATGACGGCCGAAGACCCGGTCGAATTTCAATTGGGTGGTGTCAACCAGGTGCAGATGAAAGAGCAGATCGGCTTGAACTTCGCCGCTGCTCTGCGGTCGTTCTTGCGGCAAGATCCCAACATCATTCTGGTCGGCGAAATCCGAGACTTCGAAACCGCGGAAATCGCCATCAAGGCCGCTCTGACCGGGCACTTGGTGCTTTCCACGCTCCACACCAACGGTGCTCCCGAAACTATTACCCGTCTGATGAACATGGGTATTGAGCCGTTCCTTGTGGCGACCTCGGTCCACCTGATCTGCGCTCAACGTCTTGTACGCCGTATCTGCAAGGACTGCATTGAGCCCATCGATGTGCCGCCCCAAACGCTGATCGACGCCGGCTTCAGTCCGGAAGAAGCCAAGACGGTGAAGATCCAGAAGGGCAAAGGCTGCACAGTGTGTAACAACACCGGCTACAAAGGCCGCTGCGGTTTGTACGAGGTCATGGAGGTCGATGACGAGGTCCGCGAGTTGGTTCTCGTCGGCGCCTCCGCCGTGGAATTGAAGAAAAAAGCTATCGAGCGCGGCATGCTCACACTGCGGCGCAGCGGTCTGATCAAGGTCGCGGCTGGAATGACTACGCTCGAAGAAGTCGCGCGCGAAACGATTCATTAAAGTCACGAGCCGCGAGTCCTGAGTTGTGAGGGCTCCGGACTACGGACTAAGGACTAACGAAAGGGAACTTCTTATGGGTTTGTCGTTAAGCGATCTGCTGAAGCGCATGCTGGAGATGAACGGCAGCGACTTGCACATCACCACCAACTCGCCGCCGCAAATCCGCGTGCACGGCCATCTGGTTCCGCTCGACCTGCCACAGATGACTCCAGCCGAGACCAAGCAGCTGGCCTACAGCGTGATGACCGACTCGCAGAAGCACCGTTTTGAGGAAAGCCTCGAACTCGACTTCTCTTTCGGCCTCAAGGGTCTGGCCCGTTTCCGTGCAAATGTCTTCAACCAGCGCGGAGCCACCGCTGCCGTCTTCCGTCTCATTCCGTTTGAAATCAAGTCGTTCAATCAACTCGGACTGCCGACCGTCGTTAGCAAGATGTGCGACAAGCCACGCGGCCTCGTCTTGGTCACAGGACCGACGGGTTCGGGTAAGTCGACCACCCTTGCTGCCATGATCGACAAGATCAACAGCGAACGCCACGACCACATTCTGACGATCGAAGACCCGATCGAGTTCGTGCATATGAACAAGAATTGTGTGGTGAACCAGCGCGAACTGCATGCTGACACGAAGAGCTTTACCGACGCTCTCCGGGCCGCCCTTCGTGAAGATCCGGATGTGGTTCTGATCGGCGAAATGCGTGACCTGGAAACCATCGAGTCCGCGCTGCGCATCGCCGAAACCGGTCACTTGACCTTCGGCACGCTGCACACCAACTCCGCGACTTCCACCATTAACCGTATTATCGACGTCTTCCCGGCGCACCAGCAGCCTCAGATTCGAGCGCAGCTGTCACTCGTGCTCGAAGGCATCATGTGCCAAAGCCTTGTGCCGAAAACCGACGGCAAGGGCCGCGCCATGATCATGGAAGTGCTCGTGCCCAACGCGGCCGTGCGCAACCTCATCCGCGAAGACAAGATTCACCAGATCTACTCGTCCATGCAATCCGGACAAGACAAGTTCGGTATGCAAACATTCAACCAGTCGCTGGCGACCGCCTATTTCCAGAAGCAGATTTCGCTGGAAACGGCTATGGCGCGCTCCAGCAACGTCGACGAGTTGACAGAAATGATCAACCGTGGCGCCAGCTTGTTGAGCCGGCCCACAGCGGCCGGCTCAGCGCTGGCCCGCGGAGCGACTTCCAAGCATTAAGTCGTTTGCCCGTGTTTGGCAGCAGAGATTTACATGCAGGTACGTCAGTGAGGAGAAGCTAAACCATGCCAGTCTTTACATTTTCCGGCAAGGATGCGTCAGGACAGAAGGTATCCGGCGAGCGAGTCGCTCCCAACAAGCAATCGCTTGCACAGGCGCTGCGGCGTGATCGCATTACTCCCGGCGCAATCCGCGAAAAGGGCAAGGAATTCTCCATGCCCACCTTTGGCACCAGCAAGGTCTCGACCAAGGACATCGCCATCTTCTTCCGACAGTTTTCGGTCATGATCGATGCCGGCCTCCCGCTGGTTCAGTGTCTGGAAATTCTGGCTGCCAACCAGGAGAACCCGACTTTCCAGAAAACACTCACTGGCGTTCGGACTACCGTCGAAGGTGGCGCCACGCTGGCCAACGCCATGCGGCAGTATCCCGTCGTCTTCGATGACCTCACCACCAACATGATTGAGGCCGGCGAAACCGGCGGTATTCTTGATATCATTTTGCAACGCTTGGCGACATACGTCGAAAAGGCCGTTCGCCTGCGCGCTGCAGTGAAGTCCGCCCTGATCTATCCAGTCGCTGTCGTCGGCATGGCTGGCTTGATCGTCGGCGCCCTGCTCAAGTGGGTGGTCCCAATCTTTGCCAACCTGTTCGCCGGACTGGGCGTCAACCTGCCCCTGCCAACCCGTATCACCATGGGCCTCAGCGCATTCGTGCAGACCTTCTGGTGGATTTTCGGCGCGGGCGGCGTCGGCTTCTGGTTCGGTCTCAAGCAAATTCGCAAGAATCCTCGCGGACGCTACTACTTCGACAAGATGCTCTTGCATCTACCCGTCGTAGGTTCATTGCTGCGTAAGATCGCCGTCGGCCGCTTTACTCGTACACTCGGCACTCTGATCACCTCGGGTGTTCCGATTCTCGAAGGCTTGAGCATCACCGCCCGGACCTCCGGAAACGCGGTGCTGGAAGAGGCGCTGATGAAGGTCCGCAAAGCTATCGAAGAGGGCCGCACGATCGTCGATCCTCTCCGCGAATGCGGCGTGTTCCCGAACATGGTGACGCAGATGATCGGCGTCGGCGAAGCCACCGGCGCTATGGATTCCATGTTGCAGAAGATCGCCGACTTTTACGAAGACGAAGTCGACGCGGCAACCAAAGACATGCTGGCCATGCTCGAGCCCGTCATCATCGGTATTCTCGGCGTCAGCATCGGCGGCATCGTCATTTCGCTCTACATGCCGCTGTTCGCCATGATCGCCAAACTGGCTGGATAAAGGCAGGTTTCAAAGTTTCGCAGGTTTCAAGGTTTCAAAGTTGATTCGGAAAATCGAACCTCAGCTTTGCCAACCTTGAAACTTGCAAAGCAAAAAAAGACCTGAAGACTTTGAAACTTTGAAACCTTGAAACGTGAACTCGGGTCCCCATGCAATCGACGTTTGATGAGCGCAATTGGCTGGTCTGGCTGGTTCGAGTCCGCATCTTTATTCTGACTCTGCTGCTGGCCATTGAACTGGCGGTTGCGGAATTCAGCCAGTCGCCCATGCCGTGGCGCCTGTTTCTGAGTACCATTCTTTTCTGGTATAGCCTGTCGTTGTTCTACGTGCTCTTGCTTTCCTTCTGGCAGGAGCACCGCCTCCAGGCCGCTCTTCAGGTTCTTACCGACGTCGTTCTCGTCAGCCTCGTCATCCACGAAACCGGCGGGTGGGACAGCTCTCTGAACTTCCTCTACCCACTCGTCATCATCGTCGCCAGCGTTCTCTTGCCGCGTATTTGGGCCGGTCTCGTCGCAGCTTTGGCCTTCATCCTGTACGGAACCGTTCTCGAGCTGAACTATTACGGTATCGTTCCGTCGTACTGCACGACCCATCCTGGACTGAAGGCGCTCCAGGCTATCATCTTCGTCAACCTCTTCGCATTCCTTGCGGTCGCCTACCTCGCTGGACTGCTCACCGCAAAACTCCGCCAGGTGGGCGTTCAACTCAAAGACACCAGCGGAGCGCTCGAAAGCCTGCAGGCTTTGCACGAAAACATCATTCACTCGATCAGCAGCGGATTGATCACCACCGGCCTCGACGGCCGCATCACTCTGATCAATCCGGCCGCCCAGCGGCTGCTCGAGCGTACGTCTGGCGACCTGATCGGAACATCTGTCAGCCAGCTCTTTCTCGACCCCTTGCCCTCAGTTCATGGGCACCAGGCGCATGGAGAAGTTCGCTTCGATCCACCGACAAAATTCCGCAAGACGCTGCGCGTTCGGGTCACGGTTCTGGAGGTCCCCGATCGCGGCGAGATTGGGTACGTCTACACACTCGACGATCTGACCGAAATCCGCCGTCTGGAACGCGAGGTCCGGATGCAGGATCGCCTCGCCGCCGTCGGCCGTCTTGCCGCTGCCATCGCCCACGAGATCCGTAATCCGCTGACTTCCATCGCCGGCTCGGTCAGCATGCTCTCCGGATTGCCTGAGATGAACGACGATCACCGCCGCCTGCTCGACATCGTGACCCGGGAATCGCAGCGTCTGAACGCCATCATCACCGATTTCCTCGCATACTCGCGTACCAAGCAGTATCACTTCGACAAAGCAGACTTGATCCAGTTGCTCGAAGACACGCTCACGCTGATGGACCATCGCATGACCGCCGAGAAAACCGGCATCACCATCCATCGCAAGTTCGCGACCCATCAGGCGCTCGTTTTAGCAGACGGTGACAGGCTGAAACAGGTCTTCTGGAACCTTTGTGAAAACGCAGTGCGTGCCATGAAATCAGGCGGTGCCTTGACCGCCGGCATCGAGTCGCTCGGCGAGGACTGGCAGGTTTCCCTCACCGACACTGGCACCGGAATGACTCCGCAGCAAGTCGAAAAGATCTTCGAGCCGTTCCAGTCGAATTTCGAAGGAGGCACCGGACTGGGTCTCGCCATCGTTTACCAGATCGTTCAGGCCCATGAAGGCAAGGTTTGGGCGCGCTCCAAGCCGGGACAAGGCACAACCTTTATCTTGCGTTTACGCCGTCTCGATGCCGAGCGCAGCGTTTCACTGGAAAAGAAAACCGTCGCCAGCGAGAAGGTCGCGTTAAGCACTGAAGCCCACCCGGCAGCGCTGGCTGCAGGAGGTGCGCGTGGCTAACATCCTTGTTTGCGACGACGAACGCTCCATCTGCGAAATGCTCGACATCTCCCTCCGCCGCGAAGGTCATCGCGTGGAAACCGTGCAATCCGGCCAGGCGGCGAAAAGCAAGATCGACGGGGCTCTCTACGACGTCATCATTACTGACATCAAGATGCCCAACATCGACGGCATCGAAGTCCTGCGGCATGCGCACAAAGTCTCGCCCGATTCTGCTGTCATTCTGATCACCGCAGTCGATGATTACGAAGCCGCCGTCGAAGCCGTCAAAGCCGGAGGCGCATCCGACTACATCCGCAAGAATCCCGGCCTGGTCGACGAAATCAAGCTCGCCATCAACCGCACGCTCGAGAAACTCACTCTCAGCAAGCAGAATTTCGCCCTGCGCCGCGACGCCGCGACCCGCAACTCGCTCGACAACATCATCGGTTCCAGCCCCGCCATGGAAAAGCTGAAGCAGACCGTCCGTACCGTCGCTTCCACGGCCAGCACCGTCCTCATCCATGGCGAGAGCGGCACCGGTAAGGAACTAGTCGCTCGCGCGGTCCACGTCTGCTCACCCCGCGCTACCGATGCCTTTGTCTCTGTGAACTGCGGCGCCTTCCCGGAGACTCTGCTCGAAAGCGAACTCTTTGGCTACGTCAAAGGTGCTTTCACCGGAGCCAATCAGAACAAGCGTGGACTCTTTGAAGTCGCCGATGGCGGCACCATTTTCCTCGATGAAATCAGTGAGATGGCTCTCGCTATGCAGGTGAAGCTGCTCCGAGTGTTGCAGGAGCGCACGGTTCGTCCGGTCGGCGGCACCAGCGAAATCTCCATCGATGTCCGCGTCATCGCAGCGACCAACCGCGATCTCGACAAAGCTGTCGCTGAAAATCTCTTTCGCGAAGACCTCTACTATCGGTTGAACGTCATCCCTATCCGCGTGCCTCCTCTGCGCGAGCGCCGTGAAGACATTCCGCTGCTGGTCAACCATTTCCTGAAAAAATACGCCAGCGCCGCCGGACGCAGCATTCTCCGCGTCCATCCCGGCTCTCTCGACTCTATTTGTGGATACGAGTGGCCCGGCAACGTTCGCCAGTTGGAGAACACCGTCGAGCGTGCCGTCGCTCTCGAAACCAGCGACGAACTTCACGTCGATCTCCCGGCGGAACGCCCCAAAGCGCGGGCCGCTGCCGCTGCTGCGAACGGATCAGGTCTGCCCGAAATCGGTACAGAAATGCCTTTGCCCGACGGCTTCGGCATGGAAACCTACGTTGCCGGCATCGAGCGCTCGCTTTTGCAGAACGCGCTCAACCAGTGCGGAGGCGTGCAAACCAAAGCTGCCGACGTTCTCGGCATCTCCTACCGCTCCTTCCGCCACTTGATGAAGAAGTACGGCCTCTAGAATCTCGCTGTTCTTCTCACCCTCCAACGGCAAACCTGGGTTATCCTGACCATCATGCCGAAGAATAAGAAGACGAAAAAACCGGCGCTACGTAGAAAATCAAAGTCCGCACTGAAGACCGCCGGCCCCCGACTCGCAAAGATCGCCACCACCATCATGCCCTGGCTCTGTGTTCGTGGCGGAGGCCGCGCCATCGACTTCTACAAACTTGCTTTCGGAGCCAAAGAAGTCTTTCGTCTCGACGACAACGATAGCGTAGTCGCCCGGCTCTCGATCGAAGGTGCCGAGTTCTGGCTCAGCGACGAATCGCCCGAGCATTTCAACTTCAGCCCGGAATCTCTAGGTGGCATCACGATTCGCATCATCCTGACCGTTGCGAATCCCGACGCCTTTTTCGCTCGCGCGATCAAAGCTGGAGCCAAGGAAGTCTACCCCATGACCGACGAGCATGATTGGCGTGTCGGCCGGGTCGTCGATCCCTTCGGCCACCACTGGGAAATCGGACGCCCCTTAGCGTAGTCCGGAACCTGCCCGTTATTCTGCCGCGATCCCTGTAGCTGTCTGCCGTAAACACCTCAGTCGGCCAAACCACCCGTCCCGCCAGGCATCTCATTAGCCGCGTGCCCGACTCACGACCAACGGGCTCGCCGGAAGGAGCGTGAGACTTACTCCATATGCGACTCAGATGGCCCCCACAGGCCTTTTTCGGGTTCTATCGCAAAACTTACGATCTCACTTCAACCGCTCATTGTTACCTCAACTCCTGGCGCGCCTGGCATAGCCCTTGTCGCAGACCCTGGCACAGCAAAATTCCCATTCGCATCTGGAGAAGTACTCGATAGCAAATGCACCTCTGTGTTCCCTGCGGTGCAAGGTTTTGGATCCAGCGCATAGAGAACGAGACCTCGGTTCGTTCCGCCGGCAGTCCGAGTGTTTATTTTTGGTAATTACTGCGGAATATCCCAGTCAGGATTACTTCTTTTCTGGTCCACCGAGCATCGCCACGTCCCGCAACAGCATCTTCTGATCGCTGCTGTGGGCATCGTGACAATCCACGCAAGTCGCTTTGTTTGAGGCAGGCACATGCTGCCGCAGTGCCGCCGAATCCGCATGGCACGCTGAACAAATCTTATTCTTCGGCATCAGAAGGCTGACCGTCGTCATGTCCCCCTGAACCATGGTCACGTGACACACAGTGCACGGCGACTCCATCGCCGAGTGTACGGATTTTCCTTTGAGCTTGTTGCCGTGGCAGGATGAGCACTCCGCATCCTGAGGTATGGTGCCCGGATGCTCCACAGCAAACGCAGTGGTCGCCAGCAGCACGCAGGCAATGCTTGCCCGCAGTCCAAATTTCACGACAGAACTGGAAGTGCACTGTGTCATGGAGAACGCAAAATTGTACTTACGCGCTCTCGCCCGTTCACTACTACGAATCAACTACGTCAGCGCACCGTCAGTAACATCCCGCTCCCGGCCGAAATGTTTACCGGACCTCGGCTCGAGCGAAACCGGATCTCTCCCACCGGATCCGTGCGTCCCGAGTGCATCAGCCGCAAATGCGGCACATCGTAAATTCCGCAAGCGTCCGAAGAAAACAACCACATGGCTTGCGGCGACTCGTTGTGCTGCATCTCACCCTCGCAACGTCCATGCGGATTCGCCGATGCCTGCACGAGCACGCCCTCGGCCACCGAGTTGCCCACAACATCGCGCCCGTGCGTGACCACGCTGCCGTGATACCGGATCTCTCCGCCGATCTGTTCCGTCACCCAGTCCGCTTCGGATGTTCCCCGATCCGGGCCACTCGTCGGGATCTGTGCATCTTCCACGTCCATAGGCGACGCCAGCGCCCGCAGGCTTGTTGTGATCGGAGTGCTCCGTTTACCCTCGACCAGCTTGTCAAACCGCACTGCCAGCACGGGCTCCGCTGCCGGTGCCACCTCGCTTACTCGGCCAACGATCATGGCCCCCGCATGAATTTTCGAATGTCCTTCCAGTGGTACGTCCTGCATCACGCGCGCCTTCACGACGTCTCCTGCACTCATCTTGTGCGAACGCAGTGATGTCCGAAGTTCCACCGGAAGAATGGTTCCCTCCGGAATGCGTTCCTGCGCCCACAGCATCGTTCCCGTCAAAAGCGCGATCACAAAAACTATTCTTGCCATGGCGAGCCTCGTTATCTTTGGGGCGGATTCGCCGGCTCCGGAGGTGGTGGCGGAGCATGCTCTCCCGAGTCTCGACTCAACGATGGATCTTCCAAACCACCTTCGCCCTTCAGCAGATCCGTCTTCACTTCCACCTTTTGACGTGGCAGCGGATTGATCTGCGTCTCAAACGTCTGATATCCCGGCAGCCCGATCTTGATCTTATGCGGCCCTGGCGCAACCAGCATACCCCGTCCCACGCCTTGGAACTCCGCAACATGCCCCACGAACAGCCCATCAAGAAATACTGCGGCACGTGAAGGATTTACCGTCAGCTTCACCGTGGAGGTAACCGCGGGCATTGCACCTGTGGCCCCTTTAAGCATGGTAACGCTCACCACGCGCTTCTCTCCCGGTTGCAGATTGACCCGCTGCACGAAATCCTGATATCCGTCCTGCTTCACGGTGATCACGTGTTCGCCCGGTAATAGCAAGACCTTCTTGGACCCCTTCAGCTCTTTAAGGTATCCGACATACTGTCCATCCACCCACACGCCCGACGTTTTGGCCGCCTTCCCATGGCCTTCAAACACGACCTCGCCCATTACTTGGTTCCCGGCATACAGCGCCGGAGATAAGAGCATGACAAACACCGCGATCAGCAGCACGCTTCCAGCGACGTGCTCTTTGCGCAGCAGAATTCGCATAGAGACCTCCCAGGCCCAGCGCAGCACGAGACCTGCCAAGCCTTAAACTCAGATGCATCTGCAAGGTGATTTTCTTACTGAAAAGGAGTAAAACCCTGCGTCCCCGTGAAAAGGCGGTTGAACTTTGAACCTTTAAAACCTTTACCTAAGACTTTGAAACCTGTGGTAAAAAGCCGGCGCCTTTCCGACGCCGGCTTCTTCCTCTATGCAGCCCAGCGCTGCGAGTCCGACCCGTGCTGTTTGACCATCTTGTTGTAATTGCCCATGATCAAGAACGGCGCGGCCCATTGTCCCACAAATAATGACCAGTGCTTCTTCCCGGCTATGTTCAGGACCAACGATGCCACCATCGAGCCAAGCGCCATTCCAAGAAATAGCGACGAGGGGAACTTTGATGTCTGACTTTCAATCGCTCCCGTAAATCTGTCTTCTCTCTGTCCACTAACTCCAGTTTCCATTGCACCCTCACAAACATGATTGATTTGAGCGGAAGATTTTGGTTAGATGCCGCTCTCCTGCTGCGGTTGGTGCAGATCACATTTACTTCGAGCCTGATCAACAATCGATCCGCGGATTAGACAGGTATGACAAAGCGGTGCGTATCACTACCTGGATTTCCTGCCGACAACCTGGGTTGTCATTCCGACGCGAATCGAGGAATCTGCTCTGTTGCACCGGCGCACTCACGAGCAGCATCGGGCTATACGCCTAAACTATGGGGCATTACTTCCAACCGCCATGTGGTTGTCATTCCGACGCGAAGCG
Organism: Candidatus Sulfotelmatobacter sp.; assembly: GCA_035946775.1. Classification (GTDB taxonomy): domain Bacteria; phylum Acidobacteriota; class Terriglobia; order Terriglobales; family Acidobacteriaceae; genus Sulfotelmatobacter. The sequence goes on from DASYZA010000270.1 coordinate 30,224, forward strand.
AGGAATCTGCTCTTTTGCGCCTGCGCAATCATAAGCACCATCGGGCTATGCGCCTAAACTATCGGGCCATTCCTTTCGTGGCGTAACTCCTCTAAGGTAACTACGATAAGGCGCAATCTCGAAGTCAGTGCGGAGTCTCGCCCCCTGTACGTGCCTCCCTATCTTCGTAAAAGTGCCGCTAGGGAAGGAGTTCAGGAAAGAATGTTGCAAGAGATCATTCGCTGCCCCTATTGTGTTCTCGGCAGCGAGTTCCGGCCCATGCTGCGCCGGTCGAAGAAAACCTTCCTTTGCCTTACCTGCGGCCACACCACCTCCCCCGATGATCCGCATTCCAAATGTTCCTGCGATCGATGCCGTAAAATGAATCGTGTCGCCAATCAGTTGTCACGGGATCGCGCCGCCCAGGCAGCCAGTATCGGCTAACAACTGTTGAATTCTTCGTACTCGATGGATCAAATCCTCCGCGCCCACCGCGTTGTGTTGAGGCATTAGTAAATACAGGGAAATACCGATTCAAAACCTACCCTCAACACTTGAGAATTAGAAAATCGCAGTTTATCTTTTTGATTCGAGTAGATTGACGTCACAGGCTCGCGTCGCTCACCTCATCTGTAGGGACCCAGGTCCGAATGTCGAACGCCATTTTGGAGCAGCACAACAACTCGCCCAGTCGTGCGCTGCCCAAGGCCCCCACAGGAATACTGGGCCTCGACGAGATCACGCAAGGCGGACTCCCCAAAGGGCGCCCTACGCTCGTCTGCGGAAGCGCAGGCTGCGGCAAGACTCTCCTCTCCATGGAATTCCTGGTGCGCGGCGCCACCCAATTTGGCGAGCCCGGCGTATTCATGGCTTTTGAAGAGAGCACCGAGGAATTGACCCAGAACGTCCGTTCCCTCGGCTTCGACCTGAACAAACTCGTGAAGCAGAAGAAACTGGCTCTGGACTTTGTTCGGGTCGAGCGCAACGAGATCGAGGAGACCGGCGAATACGACCTCGAAGGGCTTTTTATCCGCCTGAACGCTGCCATCGATTCGATCGGGGCCAAACGCGTGGTTCTCGACACCATCGAGGCTCTTTTTTCCGGATTACAGAACGAAGGCATTCTCCGCGCCGAACTCCGTCGTCTCTTCCGTTGGTTAAAAGACAAGGGTGTCACCGCCGTCATCACCGGTGAACGAGGCGATGGCACCCTGACTCGCCGCGGTCTGGAGGAGTACGTCTCTGACTGCGTCATCCTGCTCGATCACCGCGTCACCGATCAGGTCTCCACCCGCCGCATGCGCATCGTGAAATACCGCGGCACCACCCACGGCACCAACGAATATCCATTCCTGATCGACGAAGACGGCTTCAGCGTCCTGCCCATTACCTCATTGGGCTTGCAGCATGAAGTCAGCAATGAGCGCATCTCCAGTGGCGTGGAACGTCTCGACAGCATGCTGGGCGGCAAGGGCTTTTATCGTGGCACCACGATTCTGGTCTCTGGTACCGCTGGAACAGGCAAGACGAGCTTGGCCTCACATTTTGTCCAGGCTGCCTGCGAGCGCGGCGAGCGTTGTCTGTACTTCGCCTTCGAGGAATCGCCCGGCCAGCTGGCTCGCAATATGCGCTCAATCGGTATTGATTTGGGCAAATACCTGAAAAAAGGGTTGCTCCAGATCCACTCCAGTCGTGCGAGCTATTACGGTTTGGAGATGCACCTTGCCCAAATCCACAAAATGGTGCAGGAGATCAAGCCGAAGATCGTTGTCATCGACCCCATCGGTGCACTCGTCAGCGCGGGTACGCGCCGCGACGCCAACGCCATGCTCATCCGCCTGATCGATTTCCTCAAGGTCACGGGCATCACTGCCATGCTCACCAACTTGACTTCCGGAGGTGATGCCCTGGAGCGTACTGAAATCGACATCTCTTCCATTGTCGATAGCTGGATTCTCTTGCGCGACGTCGAACTTGGCGGCGAGCGCAATCGCGCCATGTACGTCCTCAAATCCCGCGGCATGCACCACTCCAATCAATTGCGTGAATTTCTCTTGACCGATCACGGTATCGACTTGCTCGATGTTTACGTCGGTCCGCAAGGTGTGCTCACCGGATCCTCCCGCGTCTCCCTCGAAGCCAAAGAGAGAGCCGCCGGCGTTGCCCTGCAGCAAGAGGCCGAACGAAAGGAACGCGAGCGTCAACGCAAGCGCGAGGCTCTCGAAGCCAGAATCCTGGCGTTGCGCAAAGAGTTCGAGGTAGAAGATACCGAGAGCGCAATGCTTGCTTCTGAGGAATTGACGCGGAAAGATACGTTGGACCAGGATCGGCGCGCGATGGCCCTCAGCCGGCAGGCCGATGAAGACAATGGCTTTACTCGTTCTAAAAGGAAACAGATTTCGCGATGAAGAAGACCTCAAAGTCAGAAAAAACACCGCCCACGCTCGAGGAGATTGCCCGCAACTCGTCCGGGGACGACGCGGAAAAATGGGACCTGCGCCTGTATGTTGCCGGCCAGACGCCGCGTTCCGTCGCCGCCTTCGCCAACCTCAAACGGCTTTGCGAAGAGCACCTCGCTGGCCGCTATAACATCGAAGTCATTGATTTGATAAAACATCCGCAATTGGCGGCGGGAGACCAGATTCTCGCGATCCCGACGCTCGTCCGGAAGTTGCCTCAACCGATCCGCAAGATCGTGGGCGACCTCCGCGATACTGAACGCGCTCTCGTCGGTCTGCAATTACGTCCCGGAAAAAACTGATTGGGCTATTGCATTCAACAAATTTTGAGCGATAATGGCGGCACATTGGGTTCTACGGGGATGTACATGGGGAACAATTCTGTAATTCCTTCCAACGATTTGATCAGGGATGAACGCGAACAAATTATTGAGGCGATTCGCAGCGGTTGCGTAGACGCATTTGTCATTGAAGACCACGACGGTCAAACGATCTACACGCTCAACAGCGCAGACCTGCCTTACAGCACTCTCGTGCAGCGGATGCAGCAGGGTGCGGCCATGCTCAACCGTAACGGCGAAATCATCTACGCCAATCCCAGTCTCGCCGCTCTGTTCGGAAACGTATCGGAGTCCCTGATCGGAGTCCGTCTGATTCAGTTCGTTCACCCCGAGGATCGTGCGGCGTACCAGCAACTGTTGGACGGTGTACAACTCCATCCCACCGAAGGCCAAGTACGGCTCCGCAGATTCGACGAGAGCGTCTTGCCGACGAAGGTATCGTTCACCACGCTGTCGCGCGACAGTTCCGTCATCGGCGTCCTGGTGACAGATCTCACCACTGAGAAATCGAATGCCGAACTCGCCTCCCGCATTCAAAGTGTGCAGGACGAAGAACGTCGCAGCATCGCCCGTGAACTCCACGATAGCGTCGGTCAGCTTCTCGCGGCAATTACCATGAATCTTTCCGCGCTGCGGAAAGAAGCTACCAATCTGACCCCATCCCTTACGGCAATGCTCGATGACAGCAACGTCATGGTCGGGCAGGTTAGCAAAGAGATTCGCACCATCTCTCATCTTTTGCATCCGCCGCTGCTCGATGTCGCCGGCCTGTGCTCGGCCATCCGCTGGTACGTCGATGGATTTGCCGAACGCAGCCGCATCAGAATTGACCTCGACATGCCGACCGATATCCCACGCCTCTCGAGCGATGCGGAGATCGCGATCTTTCGCGTTGTCCAGGAGTGCCTGACGAATGTCTATCGCCACTCCGGCGGAGATACGTGTGTGGTGAAACTTTCTCATCAAAACGAACAACTGCGCCTCGAGATCCGCGATAACGGCCGTGGCATGACCAAGCGTAGCCAGGGAGTGGTTTCCAGCGGAGTGGGCCTTCGCGGGATGCAGGAACGCCTGCGCCAGCTCGGCGGCACGCTCGAAATCGATTCCTGCGAAAATGGAACCAGCATCATCGCCATGCTGCCGATTTCAGAGCAGGATTCCCAAGGTGCAGCCTGAGTTCCCGGCGTTACCGATTGCCATTGACCTCGAGGCCATGTACTTACAGGAACGTCATCAAGGCCGCCTAATGGTAGACTTCTGCCCATCCCGTCTGTACGTCAACAAGGAGATTCTATGACCAAGAAAGTGTTTGCTTTTCCTGCCGTGCTGGCTGCAGTGCTGCTCTGCGGAGTCACATTCGCCCAGGAGCCGGTAGAGGATATCAACGCCAAGGCTCATCCCAATCTAGCCGCGGCCCAGAGGCACGTGGTTGCGGCCAACGCCGCGATCGCCACGGCTCAGAAGGACAACCGCTACGACATGAAAGGCCACGCCGAAAAGGCCCGCCAGCATCTCGTGCAGGCGAACAACGAACTGAAGCTGGCCGCCGAAGCTGCGAACGCCGCCGGGGCTGCCAAGAAGAAATAGTCAGGGCCGCGCGTTAAATTGACGAATCCCCACCATCCGTCCTGATGGTGGGGATTTCATTTTGCCAACGTGCCGCGGTTCGGGCGGATACTGGTATTGGAGCACCACCATGTCGAACACACTCAAAAAGATCGGGGTCATGCTCGCGGCGTTTCTGCTGATCGTATTCGCCGTGTTTCTTTTCAACCAGACGATGCAGATCGTGCAGTCGGCGCGGGCCGTGAATGTCACGTTTGGCGACGGCGTGATGTGGGCTCTCATCTTCCTCTATGCCGGATTGCTCGTCACCCCCTTCGTCCTCTGGTTCCGGCTGCCCAAGCGGATCCTCCCTCCGGCCGAGACGGAAGGCGAAGCCTACGACGCTTACATGGCGCAGTTCAAGCGGCGGTTGTCGCGGCATCCACGGTTGCGTGGAATGGCCCTCGAGTCGCTTGGAGATCTGGAGAGCGCGCTGCAAGTCCTCGACAAGCACGCGGACGACGTGGTCACGCAAACGGCATCGGCCGTCTTTTTGAGTACCGCGGTCCTGCAGAGCGGACGCCTCGATGTCCTCGTTGTCTTTGCCGCCCAGACGCGTCTGATCTGGAAGATTGCCCACGTCTACTATCAGCGGCCTTCGTTGCGCGACTTTGTTCAGCTGTATGCAAACGTCGCGTCCACTGCGCTGATCGCCGCGGGAATCGAAGATGTCGACGTCGATGTACTCGTCGGCACCGTCTTCGGCTCGACTGTCGCTGCCGTTCCGGGCATGCATCTTCTCGCGAGCTCCGTGCTTTCCGGATCGGCGAATGCTTTCCTGACTCTGCGCGTGGGAATGATCACCAAGGAATATTGCCGGGCCCGCACGCGGGTGGAGAAGAAAGGATTGCGCCGCGCTGCAACCGTGCAGGCGGCAAAGCTGCTGGGATCGATCGTGCGCGAGGGCACCGTGAAGCTGACGCAAGCGACGCTGAATGCATCGAAGACGAAGATCCGTGACGCCTTCACGCGGCTCGTCACCAAGCGCCCTGCGGCGGAGGAAGCATAGCCCGGAGTACCGAGCGAAGAGCGTTCGGTCGTCATTGGCTCGAACTTGTCTGCATCTTCTCCCGCAGATGTTTCTCCTGAGCGTCGGTCCAGTACCCGCAATCCAGGCGCAGAAACACCGACGTATACGGAATCGTCATGCGCGTCTTCAGCACCAGGATGTGAAACGTCTTCCCGGCCTCGTCGAGCTTCGAGATGATCTGCTCGTGCGGCAGCGACTGGCGTTCGAGGCTGCCGGAATTGAACGACTCGAGAAAGTGATCGAGCGAGTCGCGGTAGTAGGTCACGCCCGGCGCGTCGTCCTCGGGAACAGCTTTCAGTTCCGCATCGGTGAACACCACGGGACGCAGATGCGGCGTCTGCGACACCTCATGCAGCACGCGGCGCACGACCTCGAGTTGATCGCTGTTGGTCTCGACGGTCTCGATTCCCTCGCTCGTCTGCAACGGATACGCGGAATCGACAATCGCGATCCAGTTGCGATGGCCGAGCAACGGGAGTTCCTCGTTCAGGCGGACGCGCCAGTCCGGTGGCGCATGCTTTGCCTGGGCGAGGCTCAAGGGCGCCAGCGCAAGCGGCAGTAACAAGGTGATGATGACTGTTCTGAATAGAGTCGTCATAGTGCCTCCGGAATATTGCGGCCTCCAATATATTCCGGTTTCGGACCGCGGACTGTTCCCATTGGTGCGACGCTTTGCCGGTCAGGGGATCGGGGGCGAGTCGCCCGCCGGACAGCCGCCGGGACGGCGGCGCTACGTTCGTGCATGCTTGCGCTCCTTCGGAGGTATGGTGACCGGTTGCGGGGGCTTGCGGGTTGTGCTGGCGGAACGGGTGGGTGCCGGTTTGAAGTTATGGGGCGGGACTGCGGTCGCTGGTGGCGCCGGCTTGGGGGTTGTGTCTGCGTTGGTCGCGGTTGCGTCTGCGCCTGCACTGGCGGCTGGTTGCGGCGCTGCGGGACGGCTTAGCATTGCGTCGGCCTGGCGGATGTACGCGGCTGTCTGCTCGGAAGTGTCGCGGGGGGTGATTCTAGCGCGTTCGAGGTTTTCGCGGATGGCGGCCTGCTGGGCCTGCCATTCGTGGAGCTTGCGGGCGCGGGCTTTTTCTTCCATGACCTGGCGCTCGGATTTTGGCGGGACGAAGGCGTTGTAGGGGAGATCGATTTCGCTGGTCTCGTCGAGGTCGGTATTGGCGGGCGGTGGAGCGAACTCGGGGATCTGGCGGACCGAACTCTTGCCCTGGATATTGAACTTCACGCGGCCGGCGTTTTTCACGGCGATGTGGAGGGCGCGCAAAACCAGGGTGGCGCGCTTGAGGTCGATGGTGTTTCGCATGAGCGCGTTCATGACTTCCATGAGGGCGTACTGGATGGATTCTTCGTCCTCGATCAGGGCGATGGGATGAAGGCGGGATTGCTTCGGGCGGCGAACGCTGCGGATGGCGTTCTGGTGGAAGTAGCAGAATTGCTCTCCTTTGAGAGCGGGGGAGCCGCAGCGGACTCCAGTGACCTTGATATGAGCGCAAGTTCCATTTTGATTCGACATGAGTTTTACCTTCTCGCAAATTTTTTCGTAGTTAGCCCGTAAGATCTTGGCTTCACGGGAGTTAGGGTAAGTGGACAGAACGACATCCGCGTAAAATCTTGGAAACTCGGGAGTTGTAAGCAAAATATTGCGGATTAAGGAGTTAACGGAGTTTTTTGGGAGGGAAGGGAGTTTCGATTCGGGAATCCAGGGCTGGAGTTGCGGCTTTTTGGGCTCACCACAGGGAGCACAGGGGGTGACAGGGGAATGCTTGAGTGCTTCGGTTGCGGGTTGGGAGTTGGGGGTGGGACGCTGTGACATGGTCCCACTTTTGCTCAGGCAGATTTCTCAGTAAAGGTTATGCGTCACAATGAAAAAATAAAGCTGTGGAAAACGTGGTGGGGTGAGTTCCATTTTGGGAATTGTTTTGGGGCGCCGGAGGCCTCACCACCGGGGGCACAGAGGGACGCAGGGGAATCGCGGGGTGGTGCGAGTTGGTCGTAGAACGTCGGGCTACACGTACCGTTTCTTCCGAGGCTTCGTCGGGCCCTTCGCATCAGCGACGGGAGCCGGCGTGACCGGGCCGCCGACTTCGGAATTTCCGGGGTAGCTGCGGGCCTGGTCGATCCATGTCTTGATGTCGTTCCCGGACGCGCCAGCCTTTTGCAGATAGACGCGCATCTCCGGTTCGCGCATGGATTCGGACGTGCTGGTGATCGCGCCCTTTTCGAAATCGATGCCGACGACGATGAAGGTCTCCGGCTTCGCGCCCTTGATCTGCACTACACGATATTTGGTCGCCATGGGATCTCCTCGGGTGTTGGGACAAGGGTAGCAGATGGGGGAGTGCATCAGCGGTGCGCCCGCGTAGAGTTGTGGAATGCCCACCCTTTCGCAGCAAGCGCGAAAGGATGGCGCACCCGGCAAAATCTCAAGCACGTAGAGTTGTGGAATGCCCACCCTTTCGCAAAGAGCGCGAAAGGATGGGGCACCCGGCGATCCCTAAGATAGCTACGCTGGGTAGGCATTTGAGTGAAACTGGGATTTATCGTTATTTGAGCGGCACAAAGGTAGAACCGTTCCAGCGAAACCGTCGTTCGCCCAATGCACGTGCTTGCAACTCTCGTCATTGGGATCGGACGAGGACGCCGATCGAACTGTAAGTATCTCGCCGTCCGTTCGTGCTTCAAGCGCTGGGCAGTGTCCGGTGCAGTAATAGCCCTCATCATCGCCTTTTCTTGTTGGCATCTCCCATGCGTTTGTCCAGGTGTTTCCTGCTTGTCGCAGCACGCTTAGACTGTAGCAATTGGCGGTTCCGCCATCCTTCACAAAGAGGACCAGATTCTGCCCATCAACGGTCACAGGTTTGATTTCGGTCGCCATATCCTCTTCGTCCGCCGCACGCTGCCATGCTTTGATGGTTTCAACCGGCACACCATTCCGACAGGCCCAGTAACGGGCCTCGTTGTCGTGCCACTTATCACCGAAATTTGGGCCCCAATCGCCAGGCACCTGCTTGATGCATTGTTCGTGAGGTCTTGGTTTCTGCTGAGCGAAGACGCTTGAAACAGCGAGCGACACAACTAGCCCGACCAGTAAGGTTCTCATGGTGAACACTCTACGCCGCACCGGGGGCTGGAGTCAGTTGACAATTGCTGTTACCGGACGTTCTCATAAGCGTACGCCATCTGGTCGCCTCGCTCCGTTCAGACTTTGTAGTTCCGTCGAAGACAGATCTGTTTTGGTTCTCCAGCTGCGCGGACCGCACTTGAGCACATGCCCATGGTGAAGAAGTCGGTCGAGCATGGCACTGACGGCAGCGGTGTCGCCCAGCAGCTTCCCCCAGTCCTCGATGGGACGATTCGAGGTCAGGAGTGTGCTGGCCCGTTCGTAGCGCCGCATGATGATTTCCAGCAGTTCCTCAGCTGCAGTCAATGGCAGTTTGCGCATGCCCAGATCGTCGATGATCAGCAGAGGCACGGTTTCCAGGAACTCCATTCGCTCTTTCCGCGTGCCGTCCAGTGTCGCTTCCGCAAGTTCGTCGAGCAGTGTGTGTGTTTCACGATAGAGAACGGACGGGTGGCCCACCCTTGCAGAGCCTCTAATTTTCCCGTTTCAGAACTGTGGGTGCCCCTCGATAAGAGCGAAGGGTCTGTCAAGGACATAGTTATCCTGGGCGGTGCGCAAGCACCGCCTGCTTTGTCGTGCCAGAGAAGGTTGAGGACCAAGACTCTGGAAATCTCACGCTGAATCACTCTGC
>DASYZA010000271.1:0-57938 GCA_035946775.1 Candidatus Sulfotelmatobacter sp.
TCCGTTCTCGCTCGTTCACGCCGACAACGGCGCGCGAGTCGTGAAATATTCCCAGACCGACATCATTCCGATTCGCGCCAAGGTCCGCTTCTCGACTCTGATCGTCCTGCCAGCCGATGAGGAAATCTTGGACTTCACCACAGGTGACAAAGAGTTCTGGATCATCAACGGCGCTCACAATCTTTGCTACTTGCACCCTGCCCAGGTGGGAATCCGCAGCAACCTGAATCTGGTCACCGCGAGCGGGCACCTGTACTCGTTTCTGTTGACCGAAATCAGTAAACAACCGGGGACAGAGCCGGACCTAAAGGTGTTCGTCACGCCAAGCGACGGCCCAGGACTTGCCGGAAACGTCGTGCCATCAAAGTACGTCCGCGCCAGCGAAGTTGAAGCCTACAAGAGCGAGGTGTCCGACCTTCGTGGCCAGTTAGCCGAACAGAAAAGACGCAGCCTCGATCAGATGACATCTCAGATTTCTGCCTTCAAGCAGAACTATCCCACGAAACTCCAATTCGATTACGACCTCGACAAAAAGGCCCGGCTCGCACCCTTTCTCGTTTCCGAGATTTACCACGACGATAGCTTTACCTACATCAAGTCCGCCGCCAGCGAGCGACCCGTGATCTACGAGATGAAAGACGGCAAGCCGAACCTCGTCAATTTCGACTACGAGAACGGCGTCTACATCGTCCCGAAGATCGTTGACAGCGGCTATTTGGTTGTCGGCAAGAAACGGGTCACTTTCAACCGCCGATCAACAGCACAGGCCCGAGCGAGTGAGTGAGGATTTTATGGAACAGGCAATCAAAGACAAAGCTCCAAAGCCAGCAGGACTCGCCCCCAAGAATCTGCAAGCATTTCTCTTAGTCGGACTCGCCCTGCTCATGGTTCTCGTCATGGCCCTCACCGGCCACAAGCGGCCCGCGCCTCCAACGAATCCACAGACATCACCCGCGCAGAACATCCTCCCCGTGAATGCCGACAAAGTTACAGATTTTCAGAAAACAATTGAACAAGCGCAGCGTGAATCAGCACCGCAGGCCGAGGAAGCATTGCTTCAGCGACAGAGGCAATTGGCAGCGCAGGGGATGGGATCGGCCCAGCCCTTTCCATCGACGCCCCATGGAACCCCGGTCACCTCTGCTTATCCCAACGGCGCGTACCCGCCAGGTACCTACGCGACCGGCTCTCCTCAGCCTGCGGAAGGGTCAACCGACCCGATTAAGGATGAACAGAAAAAGCGCGCGTACATGTCGCTGTTCTCCGATAACCTGGCACTGACTTACCGGAAGGAGTTACGCACTCCAGACGCGAACCGTACTCCGTCTGTTCTTCCAACGCAGGATCAACTCGCAGACCAGGCAAGTGCAGAGCTTGCGCGCGGACAGGAAATCTTGGCCGAGGCACAAAAGGCAGGCTTCTTGCTGCCACAGGGCAGTAGCGCAACCCCGAACGCGGCAACGACTCAGAACGCCGGAGATTCCGCGGCGAAGCGAAACGATCCACAAGCGTCCGATCCGAAAGCCCCAGACCCGACCGTTGCTTACCAGTCCTCCGACGGCAAGAAGTATGTGCTGTTTGAAGGAACCATCCTCGAAGCAGTGCTCATCAACCGGCTGGACGGCAGTTTTTCCGGCCCGGTCGATTGTCTGCTCTCCACCAACGTCTATTCGCACGACCGTCAGCACGTGCTCATTCCGGCAGGCAGCAAGATCCTTGGTGATGCCAAGAAAGTGGACACCTTCGGACAGGTGCGGCTTGCCGTCACTTTTCATCGGCTCATCATGCCTGACGGATTCTCCATCAACCTCGACCAATTCAAGGGCCTGGATCAGGCGGGAGCCACGGCCCTCAAAGACAAAGTCAACAACCACTACGTGAAGATTTTCGGCGCGTCTCTGGCTCTCGGAGTCTTGGGAGGCGTCGCCCAGATCGGCACCGGCAGCGCCCTCACCTCGACCGGCACGGAGCGGATTCAACAAGGTTTCGGCGTCGGCATGGCCAGCGCCGGAGAAGATGTCCTCGACCGCTTCTTGAACATCTTGCCAACTGTCACCATACGCGAAGGTACACGAGTAAAGGTGTACCTCTCGAACGATCTATTACTCCCGGAGTATTCTGCCCACAATATGCCGTCCAATCTGTGAACCGGGAGATCAGCATGTCCGTTAACGCAAAACCGTCGAACCGAATCAGACAAGCTTCCTGTTGCGCAACGCTGTTTGTGATTGCGCTCACTCCGGCCTGCCGAAAGACCAAGAACTACAGTTGGCAGCAGGTCTATAGAACCGTGAGCTGCGAACCGAGGACGCCACAGGCCAAAACTCAAGTGGGGGACTGTCCCAAGCTGGCGGACCTCGCGCACCCAACACCTGAAGAGGTTCGTGAGTACGTGGACTACATGAACCGAAGGGACGCGGCAGAGGGAACACTTAATTCCGGTCAACTTGAAGGGCCGGGATGTTTGCAATGGCGAATCGACGCCGCAACCAATCGGCCGGAAATAACCAGAACCGGCAAAAAAGAAGGTTGTTCCAACCTTCAACAGCTTCAGAACTACAAGGTTCCATAACTCGAAAGGAGACGCAATGAAGAAGTTCTTGACCATCACACTAATCGTTCTGGCGTTGGCCGCAATGCCTGGGGCAGCGAATGCCCAACTTGGCTCTGGCGTTGTCTACGACCCCACGAACTACCACCAAGCCCTCCTCCGGTACGCGCAACTCATCGCTCACTTGAGGCAGTTGCAGGCCACGTACATGCAAATCGTCAACACTTACCAACTCGCCCAGAGGATGTCGCAGGGCCTTCCCAATATGCAGACTCGCTACGCCACAACGTGGTCACCGTGGGGCTATGGCAGCGCCCAAAACACGTACGGAAACACAGGATCGTGGATTAACGGAGTGAACTCTGGAAACCTCCAGAGTGTCCTAAACGGGTTCCAGCAAGCCACAAGTGCGCTATCGCTCTACACCCCGGCCCTGCTTTCTGCAATGCCCGCAGGCGAAGCACGGCGAATCCAGTCCGACATTGCCACCATTCAACTGATCGACGGAGCCGCGCAGAACGCAATGGCAACCATTGGCGGTATTCGTACCCGTTCGCTTCAGACTACGAACGCAATCGGCAACATTCAGTACGATTCTTTGTCCAGCGACCCCAATCTGAACAGTGAAGTCGCTGTTCTTAACAAGGTCAATGCGACGAACGTTCTGTCGCTGCAGAACGCTGAGGACACTAACAAGCTGCTTGTTGCCATCCTTGAGCAGCAGACGATTCTCTCGAAACAGCTTCGCGATTCTGCCACCAACATTGCAAATGCCGACATCGACCGCCGACAAAACAGCGCGAACCTGAACCAACAGCTCACCGGCAACATCGGGCAATCACTCAGCAGCTACACACTGCCGTAGGCCCGCAAATGGGAAGGAAAGGAACATCCGTATGGGTCAACTGAACACGATCACGAACTACATTTCCCAGTTGCTCACCCAGCACGTCGGCCAATTCACGTACCTCGGCCAGAGCATGTTTCTTTCCTTCGCCACCATCATGATCGTCTGGTTTGGTGCCAAGTCGGCGCTCGGCTCTGCCGACCGTGCCGGCGGATTTCACTTTGGAAACTTTGCCAGCCTCATCATGATGATCGCATTCGGTTATACGATGACGCAGTACTACGACACTCCGATACCCGGATTCGGGAGGAGTTTCTATCACGTCATCATCGACCAGACCGAGTACCTCAGCAATCTGCTAGCCGGAACGCAGCTACAAAACGCCTCAAACGCGATTGCCAATTATCAGGGACAGATTCAGTCTCCCGGATTGACCGACATCTCCGGCAGTATTGCCTACATCCTCGATGAAGCCATTCTCGCCTTGTGGCAAGCGGTCGCCATCATCATCACTGCCTATGGTTTCGTGGCCCAGGCGATCTGCATCCTCGTAGGCCCAATCTTTATTCCGTTCTTCATCGTTCCGAAGCTCGAATGGCTCTTCTGGGGCTGGCTGAAGTGCTTCATGCAGTATGCCTTCTATCAGGTCATTGCCGCCGCCACGATGTTCGTCATGGGGAACCTTGTGATCTACGTACTGACCCAGCCCCCGTTTCTGCCCGTCCCTGATCCATTGAGTCTGTTGACGCTACTGATCGTGGTTTTCCTAGGTGGAATCTACGCATTGCTGAAAGTTCCGGCTCTAACCAGCCACATCTTCAGCGGCATGTCCGGGCTCAATTCGGGAGCCATCGTGGAGTATTTCCTGCCATGAAGGACGCTGAGTTCAACGAAGCGAAGCAGCTCTACCTGGAGAAGTACGGCGATGCCATTGTCACCAACAACTACCTCAAAATTGCCGTGGCCCTGCTCTGCATTGCCGCCCTCGGATTGGTCGTGCTGAATATCAGAACCATCCGAACTTTTCAGAACTTTCGGCCCTTGGTCATTCGCATCGACGACCTCGGTCGCGCCCAAGCTGTCGATTACAAGAGCCTCGAATACCATCCGGGAGACCGCGAGGCCAAGTATTTCCTTTCGCAGTTTTGCAGCCTCTACTATCGCCGTAACCGCTACACCATTCACGACGACTTTACGAAAGCCCTCTACTTCCTCGACGGCAAAGTAGCGAACGACATCATGGAGCAGTACCGGAAAGATGACACGATCAATGTTTTTCTAAACAATCCTTCGTCCCCGGAAGTGGACATTGACGTTGAAAAAGTAGCGTTACAGCCGATGCAAGCGCCGCCCTACCGGGCCTCGGTGGACTTCTACCGCGTCGAATATGCCCCAGCGGATCACTCCATTTTGAAGAAGACCCTCTACACGGCGAACTTCATTTTCGTATTCAAGGACGACGTGCCGAGCGAGCTGATTCCGATCAATCCCCTTGGCCTGACGATCACCTATTTCCGCCAGGACCAAGCGTTCACCAACGAGGTGCAGCGATGATTGCCAACGCTCTGCTCGCATCTACCGGCCTTACTTTGGGTCTGCTTTTCTTCCTCGCGAACGAATTGCGTTTCCTGATTCCATACCGCGCTCTCCTCGTCCACGAGTACGGAATGGCGATTCTGATCTTCATTGCCGTCCTGTTTCTGAACCTCACGGGCGCAATTTTAACGTTCGGGCGCCGGTTTTTCCTGAAAGACACTGGCCGCAAGCTCGCCCACTTCGACCGCGAACTGAACGCCGGGCGCACGCCGATGCCGCCGCACCTTCACCGCGAGGAGCTGACCTAATGTCCCGCGATTTCAGCATCGACGATGGACGCGAGCCCCACTCACCGCGGACTGACGACCCCACTCTCGGCAGAAGTGGCTCCGACCAAGCCGATTCCACCCACTCCCGTACCACGCGATCTCAATGGCCATCCCCCGATTCCCGTGGCCCACGGGCTAGGCACGATGTCCCGGAGCGGAGCTACAAAGTAACTGAGTCACAGGTGAAGACGATGGCCGATGTTGGCGCATTTCGGACCATCGCACTTAGCGATCTAATCCACGTCCGCTACGCTGAAAACGAGAGACAGTCGCTTGCAGAGGTCAACAATCTTCTCCGCCAGAAACTTCTCCGGCGCTCCATCAGCCAGCCGGACCGCGCCGTCTACCTGACTCTCACTCCTGAAGGACACCGAGTTCTCCTTGCCCAGAACGGGAAAGGTGCGGACGAGAACCAGGTGTTTTATCACGGCTTTGTGAAGACGCGGGAAACGGAACACGATGCGGCCATCTACCAGCTCTACCAAAAAGAAGCCGAAAACATCACCCGGTCTGGCGGCAAACTCACCCGAGTCATTCTCGACTTCGAGCTAAAAAAGTCAGTAAATCGGAAACTCGCCAGGCTCTCATCTCTCCCGGAAGACGAACAAGTGGAACGCAAATCCGAAGTGGCGAATGAGCACGGCCTGACCGTCGTCAAAGGGCGAATTCAGATCCCCGACTTGCGACTTGAATACGAAGACCGGGACCACAATCCGGCCAAAGTTGATCTTGAACTCGCAACCGGGCACTACCGCCATGCGAGCTTGGCTGCCAAGAGCGGTGCCGGATTCAAGATTTACGCCTCCGCCAGCGACGCGGTGAGGCTGCGCCCAGCAATGGCCGACCCGGAAATCATGCAGGAGATTTTTTCGTTATGAACGCCAAGCCGGAACATATTGCAGCCATTCAACGGTTCGGCTACAACGAAACGGAAGCCACGTTCTTGTACCTTGTCGCTACTCACTCAGGCTATTTCACGCGCAGCCAGTTCCTACGCTACAGCCAACAGAGCAAGGGCTGCCTTGTCCATCGTTTTACTACCAAGACCCTGACCCAGGGGCACGCGACAGCCAAGGAGTACGGCTACCAAACTCTGGTTTTCCATCTTTTCTCGCGCCAGATTTACGGCGCGATCGACAAGGACAACCTGCGAAATCGGCGGCAGTTGTCAAAGGAGCTTATCCGAACCCGGCTGCTAATTCTTGATTTCGTTTTGTCCGATCCCGACCGCCAGTACCTCGAAACCGAGGCCGACAAAGTCCGCTACTTCAACCGTGAGCTTGGAATTCCATTGACCCTGATTCCGTGCCGGACCTACAAAAGCCAAAAGTCAGGCTCCCAAACAGACCGTTATTTCGTGGACCGCTTCCCGGTCTTCTTAACCAGCGGACCCGTCCCGACCCCTACGTTCGTTTACTGCGATTCCGATCTGCCCGGCTCGTTTGGGTTTCTCACGCACGTCCGAAATTACGAACAACTTCTCTGGCGGCTTCATGGGTTCAGCCTGGTTTACGCCTCTCCCAATTCTGCAAAGTTTCACCGTGCGCAGCGCTTTTTCTCGCGGACCTTCGACTCTGGTACCGCCGTGGATTCGGTCCAACTGTCCCGGTATTTCCACATCCGCCGACTCTGGGAGAGCCACGATACCGAGTCCTTGACCCGTGCCGACCGCGACTTCTTGCGGGAGGGAGATAAGCGATTCCAAGGCGAGTTCTTCGAGTCTCTCTATCAGAAATGGTCAACAGGAGCCGTTTCGCCACAGGATCTGAAACTTCAATTCAGTGATTCAGAAGCCAGCATAAAGAGAGGTTTTTCTACTCATTTGTTGCCGAACAACTACGACATCTTCCGAGGTGTAACTTGCGCCCCGATCAGACCGGCATTTGAGACCGAGAGGTCTAATTCCCGGTCTCGTTCCGCGCCTACCAGCGCATGAACCAAGGCATTGAAAAGGAACCAAGTGTAATGGTCAAGAAACCAAATTCCGACGCGGCAAAAAACATTTTGTGGCCGGGAGCGACCCCATTTTTGGCGTTGCTATCACGCCAAAATCCCTCCGGGCTTCGGGGGTCGCTCCCGGCCACGGTGAACTGGCTTCGCTGTCGCCTGTTCGTTTTTTGCCGCGTCTCTCACAAACCAGTGCTTGCCAACATTCGTTGGCAACTCTTGCCAGAACCTTCGGGCAAATCCTGCCAGACCTCGCTGGCAGTTTTTGCCACATATTCACCAACGAAGAAAAGGAGCTGCTATGCCGCTACTTAAGCCCCCCGAGCCAACCATTGCGAAACGCAAATACTACATCCGGCTCGATGAACCGCTTGCAGTCACGATGGAGCGTTACGCCGAGTTCATCGGGGCGCACACCGCCGATCACGTCATCAGCCAGGCTTTGGAGTTCGTCTTCAAGAAGGATAGCGACTTCCGTGAATGGCTGGAGAAGAACCCCATTCGCACTTCCCAACCCAGTCTACGAAAAGCGAATGCTACCCGACGTGGAGAAACCGCAAAAGCGGCGGATACTTCCGAACGGCGGGAGGCCGTATGATTCAGCGCGTCATCGGTTCAAAGGGTCTGGTGGCCTATGTACTCGCTTGCGCAACCGGGCTGACTCTCTATTTTCGATGGCCCTTCCCCACCGATGACCTCATGCTGCATCTGATCGCCTTGCGGGCGCCAGTCATCTACCTGGGCTTCAAATACACCTACACCCTGTTCCTATTTACCACGCCGTACATCGCATACTCGCTTGTCTTGTCCGGTCTTTACATCTTCGCCTACCGGCCATCTCGCAAGCTGAAACCCAAAGAGCTGCCGCCTTATCCCGACGCGGCTTCCCGTAGCGACCTGTTCTTGGTGCTCGGTGAGATTCACGACCCAAGGAGAGCCGCTCCTTCGGCAGAGCCCTATTGGCTTGCTATTCCCGAGCGCGGCTTGTTCACGGGTATCGCCATTTTTGGAGCAATCGGCACGGGAAAGACCAGCGGATGTATGTACCCTTATGCCGAGCAACTCATCGCCTACCGCGCCAGCGACCCCGAACAGCGCATCGGCGGACTCGTGCTCGAAGTGAAGGGTGACTTCTGCCGCAAGGTCAAGGACATCCTCACGCGCCACGGACGCGAGAGCGACTACGTCGAGGTCAACCTGAACGCCGACTACCGCTACAACCCTCTGTATAACAATCTCGATGCCTACGCGCTCGCATACAACATCGCATCGCTTCTGAGCAACCTCTTCGGCAAGGGCAAGGAACCTTTCTGGCAGCAGGCTTACACGAACCTCGTCAAGTTCATCATCCAGTTGCATAAAGTCGCATACGACTACGTAACCCTGTTCGATGTGTACGAATGCGCTATCAATCCCGAATTACTGGAATCTCGTATTCAAGAAGCCGAACGGCGCATCGCCGGAGAACCCTTCGTGCTTGTTGACGATGTCATCTTCCGTACCCATCCAGAACTTGAAGCGTTCGGGTTTGTGCCAGATGGGCCGAGCGGAAACCACAGAGCCACCGAGTCCAAGCCATTGATCGAAGCCCTTAGCACGGCAACGGTGAAGTACGAAACCAGGCTCGTTCCTCCGCCCGGAGGCACCGATGCGCTGAAACAGGAAATTCTTGACGGCGTGAAACGTTGGTTCTACCACGACTGGCGGCGCATCGAGAACAAATTGCGCACGTCAATTGTCGAAGGTATCTCCGTATTCCTGTCTCTGTTCGACGACAACCCGATGGTCAAACGGACCTTCTGTCCACCGAAGGAGTGCTACGACCCCAAGCTCAACGTTGATGGCAAGTACGGACGACCCTTGCCTCCGTTCCACGAACTGATCGAAGCCGGCAAGGTTTGCGCCCTCAACTTTCCTGTGTCGCTCAACCCAGGTCTCGCCAAGGCCATCGGCATCATGATGAAGCTCGACTTCCAACGCGCTGTAGTCAACCGTATCCCGAAGATCGAATCCAACCCGAAACAGTATTTCCGACAGGTGTTCTTCATCTGCGACGAGTACCAGCACTTCGCCACAGTCGGGGAGAACGATCCGACCGGCGATGAGAAATTCTTCGCCCTCTCCCGCCAGCCCAAGTGCATTCCCATCGTTGCCACGCAGAGCATCAGCTCGTTGCGCTCGACCTTGCCCGGCGAGACCTGGCGTACCCTCATGCAGACCTTCCGCACAAAGATCTTCCTCGCCCTTTCTGACGAATTCTCCGCAAAAATCGCCAGCGAACTCTGCGGAAGGGAAGACCAGTGGAAGGTGAACTACAACATCTCCGAGAGTGGGCACGACGCACGCGTGAGCCTGTGGACCGGCAAGGCCCTCGCGCACAAAGCCAATGTCACGACCTCCAAGAGCTACAACACGCTCAGTGACTTCCGCTTCGACTTCAAGACCTTTACCGAATTGAAGAACGCACAGTGCGTGACTCTCGCGTATGACGGGCTAAATCCGTTACCGCCGACCTTCATGTACCTCAAGCCCTACTACAACGACGTGAACAAGTCCTACTTCCGCCAGCTATCGGACGGAGAACTCTGATGACAACGACTGGGTTCGAGCTGATCTTGCCCTTTTTGCGACCCATTCAGCATCTGATCCTTGATCCTGAAATCAGCGAGATCATGGTGAACGGCCCAGAACACGTGTTCATTGAACGCGCGGGCCGGGTCGAGGGAATCCAGGGCCTAACTCTCAGTCCTAAGTCTCTTGAAGTGGCCGTCAGAAATATCGCGCGCCGCCTGGGAGATGACATTTCAGAGGAAAAACCAGTCCTCGACTCACGCTTACCGGATGGCAGCCGGGTTGCCGCTGTCATACCGCCCTGCAGCTTGCACGGCGTCACGCTTACCATCCGCAAGTTCAATGCAAAGCATTTTGGGATCGAAGACCTGATTCGCGTCGGGACCATCACCGACGAACTTGGAGCCATCCTCGAAAAGGCTGTCGTAAGCCGTCAAAACATTCTTATCTCGGGAGGAACAGGCACGGGCAAAACGACTCTGTTAACCATACTGGCGCAATTCATTCCTGCACACCAGCGCATTCTCATCATCGAAGACACCGCAGAAATTCAGATCAGCGCCCCCAACCTTGTTCGCTTCGAAGCGCGAGTCGCGCAGAACGGATTCCCCGCAGTGACCATCCGGGAACTTCTTAAAGCGAGCCTCCGTCATCGTCCCGATCGAATTCTGCTCGGAGAGATTCGGGGAGCAGAAGCGTTTGACTTGTTACAGCTTCTCAATACTGGGCATTCAGGAACGCTCTCGACAGTTCACGCCAACTCCGCGCTGCAGGCCATCAATCGCTTTACCAGTTGCGTCCTGCAAAGCAATGTTGAACTGCCTTATCGCGCAATCAAAAGCAACATCGCCGACTCACTCAACCTGCTCGTCCACATCGAGCGCCGACCCGGAAGGCGATTCATCTCCGAGCTTCTGGAGATCGTCGGATACAACTCCGACACCGACCGCTACGAACTCAGCCAACTCTTTGCACGACGGGAGGAGGAGAAATGACAACACGCATACCAGCTCTTCTCGCCCGTTGGGCGCTTATCGCAGTGTCAACCGCCGCTCTACTCTTCCTCTCCGCGGGGACAGTTCAAATTGCCTCAATCCGAAATTATGTTGTCGCATCCTCAGTTCTGCTATTGGCGACAATCCTCTCAGTAAACCCCGGCTTGGCCCAAGAGCGTGCCAAGCCCCGAGAGCCAGGCACCGACGATTCACGAGTCACGACAGGTCTACTCTTCCTCCTCACCTTGGCCGTTGCCAGCTTCTCCGTTGGGCACTGCCGCCCAGGCTTCAACGTACATCCGCCCATCCGCCACTTGGCCCTTGCTGCATTCCTACTCAGTGGTGCGTTTCAGACTTGGGCCATGATCGTTAATCCATTCTTTTCGCCCGTTGTGCGGATTCAGACAGAACGAGGACACCATCTCATTGCGAAAGGTCCTTACCGGCTCATGCGGCATCCGGGCTATCTCGCCATGTGCATTGCCGTTCCAACAAGTGCCGTAGCGATTGGATCGTGGCTCGGCCTCGCACCCGCTGCCGGATTCGTAGCCGTCATCCTTCGACGTGCCCGAGTGGAAGACCAATTCTTGGTTAGAAATCTGCCTGGCTACAAAAGTTATGCTGCGCTCGTTCCAAGCGGACTTCCTTGGACAACGGCAAGGCGCGCCGAGACGAATTTATGAATTTCCTAACCACAAAGGAAACTGCGAGCTTGGTCCGTCGCCCTGAAAGCACTCTCCGCCGATGGCGATCCGCCGGCAAAGGTCCGCCTTGCTACAAGCTGGAAGGGCAGTGGGCCTACGTCGAAGAGGAGGTGATAGAATGGGTTCGCGCTAACCGAATCACTTTCTCTGTGCGGGACGAACACTTTGAAAGAGAGGCGGCGCGTGTCAGTCTATAAAAGAGATGGCTCGCCGTTCTATCACTACGACTTTGAATGGAACGGTACGAGACACAGAGGATCGACCAAGCAGAACACAGAACAGAAGGCAAGACTGTTTGAATCGAAGTTAATGGCCCAACTCAGGGAGGACGGGATTTTAGTACGCAAGTCCCCGACTCTGGAGACTTTTTCTCCGGCATTTCTGAATTGGGTTAACAATAGCCAACGAATATCGGAAAGCACTCGGAAGTATTACCGCCAGGGCTGGCATCTTTTGGCTAGCACCAAACTAAAACACAATCGCATGGATCAGATCAGGGACGAGCATGTCGAAGTGACAACCTTTTCCGCTGGTCCGTCCAACGCGAACTGTGCCATCCGAACCTTGCGCAGAATGTTGGGTAAGGCCAAAGATGACGGTTTGGTGGCGAGATGTCCCAAACTCCAACTCCGAAATGAAGCTCAGCGTTTGCTGCTCATGGACGATGCTTCTGAGGCGAAGATTCTTCCGTTGCTGTCCGAGAATGCGGCCGACGTGATTGTTATTACGCGAGACAGTGGAATGCGCAACCACAGCGAAGTCTGCCGTATGAGGTGGGAGTACGTCAATTGGGATTGGTTCTGCTACACCAACCCCAAAGGCAAAACCGAAGCCGCGGAAAGGCCGGGAATTCCTTTGAGTGATCGGGTATTGGACATCTTAAAGCGCAGGCACCTAAAACAAGGGATGCCCGCACAAGGATGGGTTTTCCCTACATCCAGATCCAAGACCGGACACTTAACGACGATAAATCAAGTCTTCCGCAACGCACGAAGAAAAGCTGGACTGCCCGAGGCCCTGGTTCCTTATTGTGGGCGCCACGACTTTGGCACGACAGCGATGGCCGCCACCGGCGATCCAAAACTCGTGGGCACCCTTATGGGTCACCGCGACACCAAAACCACGATGCGCTACAACCATCCGCCCAAGGAACAGGTCGAGCGTATTCGCGTAGTCCTGAACACCCGCAGGTCTACGACACAATTACGACACAATGCCACTCTTGACGGAATGGCATCTGCCGTAATTAACTGAAAACACAGGCTTGGGCGCGTAGCTCAATTGGCAGAGCAACTGACTCTTAATCAGTAGGTTGAAGGTTCGATTCCTTCCGCGCTCACCAAACCTTTTCAATGAGATGGAGCCGTTTTTCAAACGGCTGTTCGAGGTGGCTGTAGAAGAATTTGTAGACGGTAAAAACCTCAACAATCAACAAGGAGGAATTCCCATCCCGGAGTCTCTTCCGATAATCACTCGTTGTCGCCCATCCAAAGAGCTCAGACGGAAGTGTTCCAAAATGTCCAGACTTCTGCCCATAAAAGCAAACAGCAATCTGAGTCATCGTTATCCCGAAGTCTATTGTTACCAATGCGAACTCCAGCATGCCGCGCACGCCGCGAAGGCCATTGATTCTTGGCCACAGTCCACTATCCTGAAGGCATGATTCCCGCAAAGTTCGAAAAAATCAGGGAAGCCGACCTGGACCAGCTCATCGCCAATTCTGTCTTGGAGGGAAAGACGATTGATTACAAACTGGCTTTGCCAAGCAATTCCGATCTCGACAAAAAAGAATTTCTCGCCGATGTTTCATCATTCGCAAACACAAGTGGCGGTGATCTGATCTTCGGAGTTGACGAATCAGAGGGCGTCGCGTGAGCGGCGTGAGTTGCGGGAGTACGTGGGCGCAAACGTTCAGCTATGATGCGTTCGGCAACATCAGCAAGAGTGGCAGCGCGTCTTGGCTTCCGAGTTACACGAACTCCAAGAACCAGTACCTCCAAGGCTGGAATGGAGCAAGTTACGACAATAATGGCTTCCTACTGAACGACACTTTCAACACATATACCTGGGATCTTTACGGAGATGTGGCATCGGCCAACGGGCAAAGTTTTACCTCCGATGCGTTTGGCAGGACGGTCGAGGGCCCAAACGGCACCAGCCAGTGGGTGTACGCACCGGTAGGCCGGGACATATTGGGGTTCATGAATGGACAGTCACTGGCAAATGTCCTAGTTCCGCTTCCGGGAGGTGCTTTCGCCGTCTATAACCCGACAGGGCTGGCACAATACAATCACCCAGATTGGCAGGGGTCGATGCGCTTATTCTCCACTCCTACTCAAGGAGCGGGTGCTGCCATGGCGCATGCCCCGTTTGGTGAGGGTTACGCCGGAGGTATCGCGTGGGATCAGTTTGCAATGTCTCTAAGCCACTTTGTGTACGATAACGAGGGAATGTCCGGAACCCTGCTTGAATTTCCATTCCGCAAATACAGCCCGGGTCAAGGGCGCTGGATCTCGCCCGATCCGGCAGGCTTGTCTGCTGTCGATCCGATGAACCCGCAGACTTGGAACCGGTATGCCTATGTGGCAAATAATCCTTTAAATGCGGTAGATCCTTCAGGTCTGGATTGCGTTTATTTGAATGACGAGGGAAGCGGAGTCGAGGCTGTCGATTCCGGAAACTGCGATTCAGGATCGGGCGGATACTATATACCCGGGACTGTGGATCTTAGTTCGATTATCATAAACTCGGACGCTGGAACTATCATGGCCGTCGGTAGTGCTTGGAACGGATCATTGAGCATTGCCGGCGCAGAAGGCAGCAATGCTTCCGGAGCATGGACAGACACGTATGCGGTTGGGCTTGGGAACTCTTGGGTACCGAACTATCGGTCCTCTTTTCAATTTGGAGGCTCTGCAGGCGGAGGCACAAACAATGCGACCATCATTGCGGTTAACCGGCAACTGCAACTGAAACCGCGCTGCAATGGCCCGGCACTTTCGGCGGGCGTAAAAGCAGCCTATAACGACTTTTTTGGTCCACCCGGCCGCGACCCGCTTGGTGATGCAAGTGATGCTCTCCGGGACAAAAACGTTCAGAGGGCAGCCGCCGGAACTTTGATTGTAGCAGCAAGCTCCGCGCGATCATTAGCCCCGGCATTTGATTCTGCCGCCGATGCAATACCATACGCAGGCGAAATTCTTCTGGCAATTCAGGGGTATCAAGCCGCGAAGGCTGGGTGGGAAGCCTATAAGAGTTCAGTAGATCAATGCTACAGTCATGAATGAGTGTCCTCTGAATACATATGAAACAGTTCGAATCGAAGCCGCGTAGAAGTTGGCGGCTGCATGTTCTCGCGTTTGGCATCGCGGGCTTCGGATGTTTGTCTGCCGAAATCTTTGGTTATGGTTGGGGTGCTTCTATCGCTGCGGCCGCGGGTGCTTTGATTTTTACAGCGATTATGTCGCACCGCAGGATTGAGAAGCGGGAACACTTCTGGTTGGCGGTGACGGTACTAACCTTAATTCAAATTCCTTTGATTATCACTGTACGACCGTATGTCGAGCACTTCAGATTACCGTTCCTGCTTGCCTTTGCTGTTGCCGACTGCTTGTTTGTGGCGGTTGGTATTTTTTGGGGGACCTCAACGATATGAACTAACGAGGGCATTTCGTGAAATTGTTACTTTCCGCCCCACTGTTGTCCAAACACCCTGATGATCGGAGCCTCGACTGGGCTTAGAAGGTTATGCTGAAACCACGTTCTGCTGTGCGGCTTGGGAATGCAATCACGAGCAGACCCCTGAGCCCTGAAGATGCGGCGTCGCGAGATTTGCAGAACAGTTAGGGGCCTGAAAACAACCAAAAATCGGCTGTGGCGGGCGACGCCGTAACAGGGACATTCCTCGAAAGCGTTGGAACGTCGTCTCCTGAGCAACGACCTACGCAGTCTGCGTTTCTTTCTGAGAGGAGATGAAGGAGACTCGATGAATTTCTTGAGTCACTTATTTTGCTCTTTCCGTTAACGATGCGCAGCGTTGTGGCAACAGGTTGGTGCTGCTGGTGTGGCAGCTGGGCATGGCGTAAGTGGATTCGATTCAGGAGGCTTTATTGGGACAGATAGCAGACATCGTATTCCCAATACTTATGTTGATGGGTGCTGCGCTCGCCATTCTTCGTCCGGTTGTTATCGTTCGGTGGGCGAAGCGAGCACACCCGGACCTTCCCGAAGATGACAAGAGGGTCCTGTGGATTGCGAGACTCATAGGTGTGGGCCTCCTGGGATCAGCGGTTTCATCTTAGTGATCATCGTTCGTTCGTTTTCGAGCTGAACCGTGCCAATTCTGGTGCTGTTGCTTCATCGGGCTGTTCGCACGACTCACAGAAACCATCGCTTCGCGAATTGGTGCAGCGAGGCAGGCCCGAGAACGACGACACCCGCTGATGAGGTCGCAGGTGGTTTGGTGACCTTCGCTGTGGGTTGTTGGTGCGGCATATGTAGCTGCTCGGAGACTTAGCTTATGTTCACTGGGCGAGAGACAACCCACACAGTGCCTCCAACGAGCGGAACGCTTCCTAACACTTCGAGGTTGCGGATTACATCCTGTCCTCCGGATCATGGCAGGCATGATGAGGGGCCCTTTTCCGGGCAAAAGCTGGCCCCGAAGTCTCACCGCTGCACCCGAATTCGAGTTGTAGAATCAGGTGTGCTGGTGATTGATTTCTTGTCTAAACGCAACGGGAGTGCCTTAGCTGAATGGAACAGTTAGAAGCCACGGCAGTTGATTGGTTAGCTTTTTGTCTTCTTGCACTTGAGTTCCCTCTGACGTACGTTTCTCATTACCATGCAAACAGTTTTCGTTCTCTAAATAATGTGGCTGTCGCCATCTTTACTTTTTTCTTAGGCAGGCTATTGCTTCGCACTCCCAAGCACATGCTGTTCGTTCTAAGCATCCTGAGCTTAGGCGGCCTACATATTGCGACTCTTTCTCTCTATCAGTTCGCTAAATCGGTGAGGAGATTGTCTGAAGTTGGATTAGCCGACCTCGTTGCATTGCGTGCACAAATAGTCGCGCCCATTCACGGTTGGCCGCCTGGAGAGGGCTTTACTGTCCTCCTTTTGTTTTTGCCCATTGCATGTGCGCCAGCGGCATTTTTGTGGAGGTTCGGGCGCGGTGCGCTCGCTGGAATCGCTTTGTTGTGTCCAACAGTGATTTTGGCAGCGCTTCTTCTATTGTTCTCTCGGGCAATATTCGGTGCGACCGTCTTGTTTTTCCTGAGCGCTGGAGTGTTCATGATTGCTTACCGGGTCGTCAGTCGAAAGGCAGGCGCCATCCTGGTGTGCAGTTCCTTAGGATGTCTGCTCCTGGTTCTGCTCTGCGAATCGGCTTGGTATCCCTGCATTCGCAGCGCGTATGTGGGGCATCATACAAGTCAGGTGCGCAGCAGGGAGGGACGGCTCGAAATTTGGCATCGGTCGCTAGCGTTGGTGCGAGAACATCCAATAGCAGGCGTAGGGGCTTCGAATGCAGGCCTTTTTCTGCTCTCTTCAAGCAACGCCGGAGATACTACCGGCTTCGCGAGCCGGGCTTTTAGCCTCCCGATTCAGCTGTTAGTTGAACAAGGATTTTCCGGGTTTGTGCTCTTTGGTGTTCTGTTGATTGCCGCAGCACTTGAATTCCATCGCACAATGCGAACTGGGACAATAGACAGCTCCGAATTGGATCGGCGTAGGAAAAGGAAGGCGAAGCAAATATTGATTGCGGACCGCCGAATGGCAGCTCACAAAGCTATGAAGTGCTGCTTTGCTGCTGGAATTGTCGCAGGCCTTTTTCGAGAGCTGACATATTCCTCGTTGTTGGAACACACACTGACGCTCGTGATGATGTTCGCCCTTATTGCGCTAGCTTGTGGGGAAGTGAGTTCGGTTTAATGAAGATGAAGCCAGTTGTTATCGCGGTGGCCGCGATCGCTTTGGTGGTTCAGTGGCCCGCTTGGAAGTACGAGAGGGCAGACGAGAAGCTTGGGCAATTCTATTCGCAAATGGAATCAGCCAGCTTTGTGGCTGCGCGGGAGAGCATCGATGAGGCACTTAAACTTTGGCCATCGAATGCTCGATATCATGGCTGGCGAGCCTACTGGGATAGTCAGCAACTTCCGTCACAATGTACGCGGACGATACAAATGAAGACGGCACCTTTGAGTTCGGTGGACCAGCAGTCCGCTCAAGAGGCCATTGCGGAATATCGAAGCGCATTGGCATTGAACGGGCACGACGCAGTTGTTTATCAGAATCTCGGGTGGCTGGAGCATCTTTTGGACGATGACCGTCGAGCCGGGGACGACTGGAGACAATCGACGCAAATCGATCCCGACAATG
This sequence comes from Candidatus Sulfotelmatobacter sp., assembly GCA_035946775.1. GTDB lineage: Bacteria > Acidobacteriota > Terriglobia > Terriglobales > Acidobacteriaceae > Sulfotelmatobacter. The sequence goes on from DASYZA010000271.1 coordinate 17,859, forward strand.
CAGTCTTCCACGTTAGCTACGGAATGTTTCTACAAGAAGACGGCAACATCGATGCCGCTGAGTCGGAGTACGAAATTGCCATTGAGCTTTCCCCCTCGATGTTAGACTCCCAGTTTTTCGTGAGGTACCGGAACCGTTTTCCCGATAGGGCAGTAGAACTTCTCAATCGCTGCATCGCTAAAATTGAGCTTCGGCTTCGGCTCGGTGATGATCCAATTCTGGATGCGAGATTAGGAAAGATGTATTTCTATCAAGGTAATCTCAGCCGGGCACAGGAGTTGCTCGAGGCTGCTGCGTCTCAATTGCCGAACCTACCGCTTGTCTGGTTCAACCTCGGAGAGATTCATGACATTCAGGGCGAAACAGCAGTGGCGGTCGATTGCTACAGCAAAGCCAAGACCCTTGACTCGTCTCTTGCCATACCGTATTTGAAGATGGGCAAAATTGAACTGCGAACGGGGCGAACCTCGGACGCTGCCCGAGACCTTCAAATCGCCTTAAACAAATGGCAGCGGATGAATCCCATTAGTGCGGCGCACAACAATCGGCTCTACGGGGGACCGCGGCAAACAATCGATGATTTACTGCCTACGACGCTCGTGTGGTTTGCGTCGCCTTGCGAAGCATCAGGTGCTTGGGAAGGGCTTTCACAGATTTTTCCGGAGCGGAAAGAGTATGCACTAAGGAGCCACACCTGCGAGCAAATACCGAGCCCCCACGGTTTTCTCGATTGATGGAGACCTGGATGAAGTCGAGTTCAAAAGTTATGGCCTTCGTCTTGGCGGTATGGTTTATCCGGACGTCGTTCTCATTCGGGCAATCCGAGAATTCCATAAATCCAAGCGGCATCGTGATCCACCATTCCGCGCTAACCGCAGCAGACTTTGCAAAGTTCCCGGAGCCGACAGACGCGTCCGTCATCGATCACCTTCATGAAAGCCGAGGCTTCAGCGTGCTATGCGAGGGCCATTTGTACCATATCGGATATCACTACGTAATCCTGCCTGATGGCACCGTTCAGAGTGGGAGGCCGGAGCGTTGTGTAGGGGCACACACCCTCGGCCATAACGATGAAGTGGGTATATGTCTGATTGGCAATTTTAGCAGTGTTGCTAATCCAGGCGGACGGCTGGGAATAGCGCAACCGACTAGAGCGCAAATTCGGAGCTTGGTGGTGCTAATGAAGGATTTGAAAACGAAATATCTCATTCCGTGCGCTCGAATTAAACGCCATCAAGATTTGAAAATCGGAACACTCTGTCCCGGCGACCGTTTTCCATGGTCCTACGTGCAAGAACAAATAGGCTGCGAAAACTGAGATTCAAGTGAGGAGCTCGTAACCAACGTGTCGTGTTATTCACCCGTGTGTGATCCCGGTCGTGGAACTTGGATAGCCGTTCTGCTGGTATTTCTCGCATCCGCGCAAGCTTTGAGTTCCAAGACCAATGACCTAGTTGCGGCTCAGCTAAAGTCTCAGTACCCCGCGGCGGTGAGCATTTCGCGTGATGGCTCCATGATTCTCTTGAAGTCAATTGAATGGGATTCTGAGAAGCTGTCGGTCATCGATCGCCGAACACGAGCTGTAATAGGCGAGATTGCCTCGAAGGACGCACACTTGGCGATGAGTTGGTCTCCAAAGGGAGATGAAATCGCTTATCTTTCGGCAGATGGAAATGGGGAAGATTACCGTCCTTTCCTCTGGACTATTAAAGGTTCGAATGTAAAAGAACTTAGCGGTCCCACAACCAACACGGCCTTTCAATCAATCCGCTGGAGCCCTGATGGTTCTCGATTGACGTACCTTGTGGGAACGAATGACGAAGCGACGATCTGGGTATTGGACGTCCGCGAGCAAGGACATGGCCGAGCGCTATCCTCGCATATTAGAACTCAGTCAGATTTCGAGTGGTCCCCTAACGGACGCTGGATCGCGGCGGTTTTTAGAAACAGGCCCTTTGTCTTAGCGATCATTGATGCTGGGGATGGAAAGATTGCGGGGAGCATCCCTGTAGGACAAGGTCCCGCATCTGACATACGCGATCTCGCATGGTCGCCGAACTCTAGAGTCATAGCCTTGGCGGCTAGGCTGGATGTTGACGTCAGACAGTTGGTAAGGGTCGATCTCCAGGCCCACCGGGTCATGACGTGCAGCTCGCGGCAAGATGAAGTTTCGTCTCCGCACTTCGTTTCTGACGCACGAATCCTGTACTCAGTTACACAAAATTCAGAAATACATATGTACAGCAGTGAATGCGGGGCCGCTGGACCGGACCCGCTTTGGGTTCGCCCAGGGATAGTTCGCTTTTTGAAACTCATTCCAGGGTCGAACGCTTCTGGAAACCGTTCGAAATCTATTGCTGTCCTATATACGAGCGCCACCGAACCACCTATTCTCTATGAGGTCCAGCTTAGCTCGGGCCGGCAGAATCTCGTGTTCCAATCTCTTGGCGCCCCTCGCTTGAGGACGAGTATTCCCGAGATGATATCAATTCACTCCGCTGACGGAGTGCCGATCCCGACAGTATTTTGGCCACGTTCGGAAAAAGCCAAGCCCGATGCTGAGGGCGTGGTTCTAGTGGACGTTCATGGCGGTCCTCATCTGCAACAGTACCGACGTTGGGAAGTTCTCGCCTCGGTTATGAACGACGCAGGGATTGATGTCATCTCTCCCAATTACCACGGCTCTGAAGGTTACGGGTATCGTTTCGAACGGACCTCTGATCTCCAAACCCAAGTCAAAGACATCATTGCCGCCTGCAAGTACGCGAGTTCCATGCACGGAAAATCGAAAGTGATCCTGATGGGCATAAGCTACGGAGCGCTCTTGGCAGCTGCAGCTGCAAATTCCGGTGCAGAAGAGGTATCTGGAGTCGTCTTGGTATCCATGATTCCGCGGAGTAGTCCTGGTGCACCTGCAGTTGGATGGAATCGCCCTTTATACTGCTTCCACGGCGAAAATGATCCGCAGTCCTCCGATAATACACGAACCGTGATTGAATCTTTCTTCGGGAGTACTGCTTTCAGGTCAAAGGATAACCGATGGGCCGTGATGTCAAATGAGGGACACGTTTTCCGGCTGACGAGATCGTGGACAGAAATCTACAATTCGATCCTGATGATGACGAATGAAATTCGGAACTAGCCCCAATCAACCAGATGACTCTATGAAGGTTGAAAGTTCAATCAGTGTCGGATCTTCTGGGCAATGCACCTCTATCACATTTTAGCGTCACTCAGAAAAACGACGGCCGATGTGCAATTGAAAAATGTCTCAGTAGATGTGTTCACCTCGCGAGCGTGTAGAAGAAAATGTAGCTGTGCTGGCACATCAAGCTCAACAGATCCCGACTAAGCACGTCGTAACCTATCCAACTACTTTGTTTTGAATCGAATGGAAACAGCGGAATTCTACATATTTCAGTATCGATCGAAATCGGACTCTTAATCAGTAGGTTGAAGGTTCGATTCCTTCCGCGCTCACCACTTCAAGCACTCTTATCCAGGGGACTCACCTTCAAGCCCCCTCTAACGGAGCTCCGGCTGCCTAACCCACGTAGGTATGTGTGACCTAACACGTGGCGCTTGGGCGCCAGGCCGATTCATGCCCCTACCCTGAGATACACGAAGAAATAGATTGCGAGCAACAGCAGCACCACAATGGCAACAGTGGCAAGGAAGACTGGCCAACGGAATCCGGTTTTCGGGGGCGTAGGTTTTGGTTGGGTCATGCTCTGATTCCTGTTCCGTGCGCTGACGCTGAACTTTCTGTCATTCGGGGAAGCCCGCCCACATTGGTCTTCGTAAGAGGTGTCAAGGGATGCGGACACGCAGTCTCTTTGGTTTTCCAAGAGGAAGATTATCGCTGGTGGCGAGGGCAACCTCGATCACATGCTCTCCCGCCGAAAGTTGAGCGAACGTCCACGTCTTGGCAATACTGTTTTGAACCGGACCTCCATCGAGGCGGTACTGAATATGGGCTTCATCGATTTTGGATTGATGGTGAGCCGCTTCGGGATCCACAATCTGTACACCGTCAGTCTGCACTTCCACAACTGCTTTACGCTGTTTTGCATTTGTCTGTTCGTCAACGAGTTTGGCAATAAGCAGCGGGCCGAGCCCGCTCTGCCCGACGAAAATCGTACGATCCGGCAGACGCTCGGTGGGAGCGCCAGTGGACGGGAGTTCTTTCCACTGTCCATATCCTCGCGGAAGAACGAAGAACAAAGCGGCAACCGTAATAGCGGACACCAGGAGTTTCACGAGTGTACTCCGCTGTTTGAATAATGAGTGTGCCCAAGATCCGGCAACTCGGAGATGGCAGTAACTGGGCTAGCACGAAACTCGTTTCTACTTTCGACCTGGGCTGGGCTGTGGTCGATCCCCGGCTGAAACAACATCATCAAGAGAATGACTCCAACCAAAGTGATGAGCCCGAAGACTGCGAGGAGCACCGCGAGTGCTGCTCCCATTCCTGTGTGCTTGGTTTGCATTCTGTCCTTTTCTGTCGCTCGGCAGCCGACGGGCAAGGCCACCGCGGCTTCCGCCAATTTCATTTCCCCGGTACGCGAAGGAAACCGCGCGTCACATAATCATTCATAGTGAGGACGAACAAAAGCGTCAGCCAGAAGACGCTGACCGTAGCCCATATCCAAATCGTCTTCTGTTTCTCGTACCACAGGTGCATGAAAAACGCGATTACCAGGCTTGCTTTTCCGCACGCGATCGCAATCGCAACCACGGTGCTCCACTCACCGAGGTTGATGAACGAGATCGCGCCCGTGAGGGCGGTCAGACACATCAATACAGCCCAAACCACCACGTAAGTTTTTTTCGAAACAACCGTTTCAGCCATTTGCAATCCTCAAACGTGCGTGTGCCCGATCAGGTAAAGCATTGGGTATAGAAAAATCCACACAATATCGACAAAGTGCCAGTACAAAGCAGCATTCTCCACCGGGTTGTGATACTCAGGCGTGTACCTCCCGTGCGCCGCGAAATACACGATGAACGCGAGAATCGAGACTCCGATGATCATGTGAAGCGCATGGAAACCGGTCAGGAAGAAATAGAGCACGAAGAACATTTCGGCGTGCCGAGGATCGGGGCCGTCCCACTGGAACGAGGGACCCGGCACTTTGTGATCCACCCAGTGCTCGTAATACTCATACCCCTTGATCGATAAGAAAACGATCCCCAGGAACATAGCGATGGAAAGAAACCACACCAACGCCTTGCGTTCTCCTGTCTGCGCCGCGTGTACGGCAAAAGCGACAAACAGGCTTGCGGAAATCAGAATGGCGGTGTTCAAGGTGCCGGCCATAAACAACATGTGCACGCTACCCGCACGGAAGGCGGCGGGGTAAGCGTCTCGGTAGGCAATGTAGCCGAGAATCATGCCCCCGAAGAACATGACTTCAGTAGCCAGGAACACCCACATGCCGAGCTTGGCCGACTCCCGTTGCTGGGCATGTTCGCGGTACTGCTCATGCAGGGAATGCCGATCCTGAGCCGCTCTGACGGACCACGCGGTTGCTTGGCTAATCTCCGACAACGCTTTCCTCCCGTGGAACCTCGATATTTTTTGGCAGGTGATCGTAGTCGTAGGCGTCCGTCGTCACGACCGGAGTCACGTCAAAATTGTGGGTTGTCGGCGGCGATGGCGTCGTCCACTCCAGTCCCGCCGCATTCCAAGGGTTACTGCCGGCCGGTGCTCCGTAACGCAAGGACCACGCGAAGTACCCCAGCGGCAACAGATAGGCAATTCCCAGGACCGATGCTCCCGCGGTGGACAGCACGTTCAGCACCTGGAACTGCGTCGCATATTGCCAGTAACGCCGGTTCATTCCCACGTATCCCAAAATAAATTGCGGAAAAAACGTGAGATTGAATCCGATGAACATGATTGCGGCGGCAACCTTGCCCCATCCTTCCGGGTACATCCGTCCGCTGATCTTCGGCCACCAGAAGTGCATTCCGCCCATGAACGCGGTCACCATGCCGCCGACCATGATGTAGTGGAAATGGGCGACCACGAAATACGTATCCGTCACGTGCACGTCGATCCCGAGAGAGGCCAGGAATAGACCCGTCATTCCGCCGACCGTGAACAATCCGATAAAAGCTAGTGCATACAGCATCGGCGTCAACAAATAGACGCTGCCGCGATACATGGTGGCTGTCCAATTGAAGACTTTGATGGCGGATGGCACTGCGACGAAGTAGCTTAAAAAGCTGAAAACGAGCGCGGAATAGACCGAGATTCCAGCCACGAACATGTGATGAGCCCAGACCAGGAATCCGAACACGGCAATTCCGAGGATGGCCAGCGCCATCGCCTTATATCCAAAAACGCGCTTGCGCGAGAAGCACGTCATGATCTCGCTTATTACTCCCATGCCTGGCAGGATCATCACGTAGACCGCGGGGTGCGAGTAAAACCAGAAAAGGTGCTGAAACAGCAGTGGGTCGCCGCCGAGCAGGGGGTCGAAGAAGCCGATACCAAAAATCCGTTCCAGGGCCACCAGCGCCAGGCTGATCGCAAGCAGCGGCGTACCGAGCACAATGATCACAGCGGTCGCATAGCTCGCCCAAACAAACAACGGCAGCCGGCCCCACGTCATCCCCGGCGCGCGCAACCGGTGGACGGTAACAATAAAGTTGAGCGAAGTCAGAATCGAAGAGAAACCAACCACAAAGATCGCCAAGGCCCCGACCACCACGCTGCTGTTGACGAAGGAAGTGCTGAGAGGCGTGTAAAACGTCCAACCGGTATCGAGGCCTCCGGTGAGAATCGTGTAAATGAACATGATCGCGCCGACATCGTAGATGTACCAACTCAGCAGATTGAGTTTTGGAAAGGCCACATCTTTCGCGCCGATCATCAACGGGATGAGGAAATTCCCCAGCACCGCAGGAATAGACGGAATCAGGAAGAAGAAAATCATTACCAGGCCGTGCATCGTGAACATCTTGTTGTAGGTGTCGGCCTGGACGAGGTCTCCTTTTGGCGTCAGCAGTTCGAGACGGATGATCAGCGCAAAAATCGCGCCGATAAAAAACATGAAAGTAATCGAGGTCAGATACAGCAATGCAATGCGCTTATGGTCGGTCGTGAACAGCCAGGACTTGATTCCTGACTTCGCATTGATGAAGTCTTCGTAGCCGGTTACCTCGAGTTGCCCGGTAGTTGCCATGTCTATTGCACCTCAGTCCCTCCCGCCGATTTGGGTACTGGCGGGCGATTGCTCACAGGTTCTTTTTGTTCCGGCGTCGACAAAGACTTCACGTACGCAATTAAAGACAACAGTTGATCTTCCGTAACGACTCCCTGGAAGCTCGGCATGATGGGCTTGAAGCCCGCGACGATCTGGGCTCCGGGATTCAGAATGGACTCGCGAACGTAGGCATCATCGGCAAATACGGTGCTGCCGTCGCCCAGCAATACCGGCTTTCCGTATACGCCCACCAGGTTGGGGCCTCGCCCCTGCGTATCGAAACGATGGCAGGTGGTACAACCCAGTTCTTGAAACAGCTTCTGGCCTGTGGCCGCAAAGGTGCCCATTTCGCCGCCGCCTGTTAGCCATGCCTGAAACTTCGCCGGATCCATCACGATGACTTTGCCGATCATGCCGGAATGTAATGTCCCGCAATATTCCGAACAGAAGAGGTTGTATGTCCCTGGCTTGTTGGCGCGAAACCACAGAGTGGTGTAGCGCCCCGGCAAAACGTCCGCTTTCACCCGGAATTCTGGAACCCAGAAGCTATGGATCACGTCCTGGGAAATCATCGTCAGGCGAACGTCGCGGTTCATGGGAACGTGCAGGGTGTTGATCTCGCGTTGACCTTCCTGGTGCTGAATCTTCCACATCCACTGCTTGGCCACGACATAGATCTGGAGCGAATCCCTGGGAGGTTTAGCTTCCGCAACATAAATGGATGCTCCCCAAATGAAGAAAATCATGAAGACGCCAAACGGGACTAACGTCCAGGTAAGTTCCAGAGGTATGGAGCCCGAGACCTGATCCGCGACCGGGTGTTTACTATGGCGGTACTTGAAAATGAAGATGACGATGAGGCATAGGACAACGAGAGTAACGGAACTCGTTACGGCAAGCAGGAAAAGATAAAGAGCATCTACCTGTCCTGCCGTTGTAGAAGCTGCCGTAGGCCAGAGAGGAAACATAGTCTTCAGTCTCCTGGCCTGGCTGTGTAGTTGTGGCTTTGCGGTGAAAGCCCTACGTCTGATGGTCCGTTCCTGCGAGTGAATCGATGGAAAAGTGTTCGCCGCCGGCGATTCGGATCCGTGCGAATAAAGAACAAAATAAAACCAGCCACCAATGCCAGCGTGAAGCCGCCTGAAATCTGCATGACCCGGAAAACAATGACTCCGTATCGGCCAGTTCGTGGGTCGTAGTGATAGCAGTAAAGGACGATTTGGTCGGCCAAGGTACCGATCTCGTTCTTGGAAGCCTCAATCAGGCCGAGCCGTAAGTCTGAGGCAAAGTATCGCGTGCCGTAGTAATAGCGCGAAATGCGGCCATCGGGAGTCAGGAGCATGATGCCGGTAGCGTGAGCGAACTGCTGGGTTCGCGCATCCCATCGGAGGTGGAATCCGACGGCGTTCGCAAGAGCATCGATCGAAGACTGATCGCCTGTCAGAAAATGCCAGCCATTCTCCGCCCCGGCGCGGTTATACATGGCCAGGTACTTGGATTTCGCGGCTGCAGCGTCTTCGTACTTATCACGAGTGTCGAAACTGATCGTCAGCACCTGAAATTGCTTGCCCGCATCGAATTTCAGCCGTCGCATCGTAGTCGCGAGGGAACTCAAAGCCTGGCTGCATATCATTCGGCAATCGAAGTACACCAGGCTGAGAATTACCGGTTTGTCCGGTTCGAAAAACTTGCCCAGCGTCACGCTTTGCCCTCGCTCATCATGAAACAGGAGTTGCAGCGGAACTTGCTCATTCAACCGTTGCTCGATAGAGACATCGCTGAGCTGCGGCGGAAGGCGATCGGCCGTTGGATCCAGTTGCGCCACTGCCGGAGAAATGCAAAGCAACAGCAACGTGGCAGCACCCGCCATCAAACCAAGCCTTCGAACATCACCAGCCATAATTGCCCTCGCGTTCATCTCTCATTCCCTTTCCGGTCTGGATGCCGCCTTGAGATTGTGGGTGATCCGTCTCCACCGTTTCTGTCGAGAGCGTCTCTTGCTGCTGTGGCCAGGCCGTGCCCAGCATGTCAATGGCGCGCTCAATCGGAATGTGAATCTTCTGTTGGCTCCGGTCCACCCAGCCGTAGCTGTTGAGTTGCTCTTCCTCGCTGACACGAAACTTGTTCAGGTCCGCGATATCATTGGGCTGCAATCGGGGTAGGGGAAAAGCGAGTGCAGGGTCTCCGCCCACTTCTTTCAGCTGTTCATTGCTGGTCATGATCGGATTCGTCGTTTGATGACCTGCGAACTGGCTTCCGCCGAGATATCGAAATACACCCCACAACACGATCAAGGTCATGCATATTGCAAGCCCGAGAGTCACGAGAAAGGCGAACACGGCCCTGTGGCTCAGGTCACGCGGCTCATAGGAAACATCCTCGTTCCGAATGCTTTCGGGATCGAATGTCGCGCTATTGCTCTCCATATGCGTGCTCCAGCATCACCGTGACGTGCGGGTCCTGCAGGGCCAGCAACGGCCGAGACTTCAAATGATGAAAGAACAATGCCATCCAAAATCCCCCCAATGAGATCGGCACCACCGCGTCCAGCCAACTGTAGTGAAAATGACCGGCGCGATTGGGGAACGCTGGTGCGATAAAGAAGAAATCATCCAGGTAACGCGCTACGAGCATCCAGATCGCCAGTTTCATCAGGGTGCGGGAGTTGCGCTTGAAGCTGCGTGACAGTAGAAGCGCAAACGGGATGCAAAAATAAAACATCACCAGCGCAAACCAGTAGTATTCCCAGCCCCCGCGGGTGCGCGAGACGTACCAACTGATCTGGTCCGGCTTATTGCCCGACCAAAAAATGATCCATTGGGCGTACGTCCACCAGCCCCAGATCATGACGAACGTCAGCATGATTTTGCCTTGGTCCTGGAACTGGTCCGGTTGCATGACAAACCGCATGGGCTCGTAATCCACCAGTAGGCCGGCAACCACTACGGCTAGGCTGATTGCTGCCAATCCATGTCCGGCGTTGAAAATCAGCCCATAAATCATGGAAGACCATTCGGGAGTAAGTGACATCAACCAGTCGGTGTAAAGAAACAGTGTCGCGAACAGATAGATGACAACTCCTTGTGAGCTGATCACTCGAAGCTGGCGATCGAAGAACACCTCGGGCGGCTGGTCCTGACGGCGCGAGATGCGCATGAGAAGCCAGACGAACGTAATAAAGAAGACAAAGTACAGTCCGGTGCGAACGAGCCAAAAACTTTCTCGCAAATATCCGTGTGCAATCAGACGCAGGTGCGCGCTTTCTGCCAGTTCTTCAGGACGCGACCAGGGATAGAGCTGGTGGATGCCGATGATAATCGGAACAAACAGCAGAAGCATCAGCCAGATGTTTTGCATCGCCGCTTCCAGGATGCGTCGAATGACTGTTCCCCACGAACCACCAGTCAGGTGGTAGAGCATGAGCAACGCAAGCGGGCCGACCGTCAGTTCAAAGCACCACATGTAGCCGAGCAGGTAGGAGCGATAGAACTGGTCGTACTCGACAATCCATCCGATAATGGATGGAATCGCGAATACGATTCCCACCACTAACGCGCGCTTCTGCCAGAGACTAACCTCGGGGGGCGCCATGAACGGGCGGCCGTACTCAGCACCGTTGCTCACTTGTGTTGCACCTCATCTTCTTTCTCTTCTTGCTTCTGTTTTTGTTGCACCGCTTTCTTTTGTACTGTGCTGGGCGGACCTTCCGCTGCCGGCAGATTCCCTGACTGGGGCGCGGCCTGCGCTGGTGTTGCTCCGCTACCCGGAGTTCCAGGTAAGGGTGGCGGTGGAGGTAAGTTTGTGCCCGCGGGCAACAGGTTCGCCGGAGCATTTTGGCTGAATTGCAAGGCGCGTATGTAGGCCGCGATCGCCCATCTGTCGCGGGTCTGAACCTGGGCACTGTAATCCGGCATAGCTCCGAAGCCATTTGTAATCACTTCGTAGAAGTGCCCCAGCGGCGCGTTGCGTAATCGCTCTGTGTGATACGACGGCGGCCGGCGATAACCACGCTGCACAATCATTCCGTTCCCGTCCCCGGTGCGGGAATGACAAGGTGCACAGTAAATGTTGAAGCGTTCTCGGCCGCGCTCCAGTACGGCTTTGTTCACCGGGAAGGGAATTCGATTGCCGACGACGGTTCCGTCATAGCCGGTGTAGAAATACGGGGACTGTTGCTCGTCACGCGAAACCGTACCGCGGAGCGGGCTTCCCGGACTGTCGTCCCCTAAAAATCCGCTCGGGCGCATAGGCTTGAGCCGAGGCTGGTCCTGCATGTCCTCACGACACCCGAGACTTGCTATCAAAAACAGGCACACGAGCATCACTCGCGAGACATGGATAGGAACACGCGAGAATGGAGGCCTGCTAGCGATAAGGCACCTCCTCGACCGCCTTCGCTTTCAGGCTCAGAAGAAAAGACCGAGTATTCTCCAGATCGAAATTGGGGTCGGCAGCCTCAATGCAAAGAAAGAAGCCGTCCTTGGAAGCTGACGTGAAGCGTTCCACGTTAAAAAGTGGATGAAATAGCCTGGGCAATCCATTGAGCGCCCACATGCCGAAGAAAGCTCCGAATCCAGCAAACAGCACGGTAAGTTCGAACGTCGGCGGGATAAAAGACGGCCATGCATGTAAAGGCCGCCCTCCCACATTGATGGGATAGGCGAAGACGTTGATCCAGTACTGCAGTAGATAGATTCCGAGTCCACCTATAATTCCACCGGTAAGACACGCAAGCGGAACATAAGTCTTATGAAATCCGATGGAGGCGGCCAAATCGGGGATAGGAAAAGGAGAATATGCATCCATTCGTCGATATCCAGAGGCATAGGCGCCGCGTGCCGCGGCAAGTAAATCAATGGATGTGTCGAATTGGGCCAGCAATCCCCAGATCATCTTCATTTCTCCGGGATCTCGATTTCATGGGCTAACTTGCGCATCTCAAAAATCGGAATCATCGGTACCAGACGGAGAAACAACAAAAAGCAGACCGTAAAAAATCCGAGCGTTCCCAACAGAACCGCCCAGTCCCATCGCGTCGGTATATAGAGCCCGTAGGAAGAAGGAAGGTGAGTACTATTCAGCGTGATAACCACGATCATCACGCGCTCGATCCACATGCCGATCATGATGTCGAGCGACACTAGGAACAGCAGGATGGGACTCATGCGGACCTTGCGAAACCAGAGCAGGAGCGGAATTCCACACACCATAAGTACGTCGAGAATCCACACGACGCGGTAAGCGCCATGCTGCCGGTTCCAACTCCACCAGGCACCATACACATCTGTTCCGTACCACGAGAAGAAGGTCTCAGCGACGTAGGTATAGGTTACGAGCAGACCCGTTGCGATCATGAACTTGCCGCAGTTATCCAGATGCCGCAAGGTGACAAAATCTTCGAGGTGATAAAACTTCCGAATTGGAATGGCCAGTACGAGTACCATCGCGAACCCGGAAAAAATTGCGCCCGAAACGAAGTAAGGAGGATAGATGCTTTCGTGCCAACCCGGCATGTCCGCCACTGCGAAGTCGAAGCTCACGACCGTGTGCACCGAGAGCACCAGCGGCGTCGCAAGGCCCGCGAGCAAAAGGTATCCGGACTCGAAGCGCTCCCAGTGGCGAGCAGAATTTCGCCAGCCGAGTGCGAAGACCCCATAAATCTTCTTTACGAGTGGATTCAATGCCTGGTCACGCAGAGTAGCGAGGTCGGGGACGCACGCTTGATACCAGAACAGCAATGAGATCGTGAAATAAGTCGATACCGCGAAGACATCCCAAACCAGAGGACTACGAAAATTCGGCCACGTCGTCATGGTATTGGGATAAGGAAAGAGCCAGTAGAAGAGCCAAGGACGCCCGAGGTGCAGCAGAGGAAATAGGCCGGCGCACATGACCGCAAATAGAGTCATGGCCTCGGCGAAGCGGTTGATGGAGTTACGCCAAGGTTGTTTCAATAAGAGCAGAATGGCGGAAATGAATGTCCCCGCGTGACCGATCCCGATCCACCACACGAAATTGATGATGGCGAATCCCCATGCAACGGGAATGTTGATGCCCCATATGCCGACGCCGCGCATGAGCAGATAGGCGATCGCATACATCAGAAGACTCATGAAAAATCCCGCGGCTCCAAACAGCATGAGCCACGGGAGGGACATCTTGCGTGTCAGGACAACGCCGGCAAGTTGGTCCGTAATCGAGGCATAAGATTGTCCCGGCAGGAGGACTGGAGGGCGGCCAGAACGTTCCTCCATCTGTTCGACTGCGCGAGCTTCTGGCATTGCGGTCTAACTCCTGTGTTCTGCTGGCTCGGATACCTGTGGACTCGGGTTATGTACTAATGCCAGATAGGTGGTTCGGGGTCGCGTATTCATGTCAGCGAGTAATCCATAGTTGCGGGGATTTTCCTTCAATCGCCCTACCCGACTATTGGCATCATTGATATTGCCGAAAACAATGGCATCGGCCGGACATGCCTGCTGGCAAGCGGTCTGGATCTCGTTATCGCGAATGAGCCGCTTCTCTTCTTCAGCGTGAATTCGTCCTTCTGTGATTCGCTGCACGCAGTAGGTACACTTCTCCATAACTCCCCGGCTACGCACACTCACCTCAGGGTTACGCATCAACTTGTATTGCGGCTGAACCCAATCCTGGAAGAGCAGGAAATTAAAACGGCGCACCTTATAAGGGCAGTTATTCGAACAATAGCGCGTCCCGACGCAGCGGTTGTACACCATGTCATTCAGTCCCTCAGTGCTATGTACTGTGGCTTCAACGGGACATACAAGTTCGCACGGAGCGTTTTCACATTGCATGCACGGAACCGGCTGAAAGAATGCTTTCGGATTATCGGGATCGCCCTTGTAGTAGGTATCTACCCGCAACCAGTGCATCCGCCGCCCGATTGCGACCTGAAGCTTTCCAACAACCGCTACATTGTTTTCTGACTGGCACGCGATCACGCAGGCGTTGCACCCGACGCAGGCATTTTGGTCAATCAGCATGCCCCACGCGTAACCGGTGTACTTGTAATTTGGATAGAGAGTGTCCTCCCGGGGTGGCTCCTCAGCATTGCGGTGAGCGAATTCAGCGTCAGCTTTGTATTCATCTAATGTTGCCTCGCGAACCAGGTCGCGATTCTCCATGTCCTGCAACCCTTGGGCAGTGATGAGTTTGTATGTCTTGCCCGTCTTACGCAGGGTTACGCCCTCACCTCCTTGCAGTGCCCCGCTTTGGCGTAACTGGTAGGCGTTATAGCCAACGCCGGTGCCTACGCGGCCGCACTGCTGGCGTCCATAACCTAGGAAGATAGTGAGAGCGTTATCGGGATGGCCGGGCTGAATCCACGTTGCGCCAACAACTCTTCTGCCCTGGAAATTCAGCTCGACGTTCGAGCCGTTCTCCAGACCTAATTTCCGCGCCATCCTGAGCCCGATCATGACCGGGTTGTCCCAAGTCAGTTCGGTCAGAGGTTTCGGCAATTCCTGCAACCATGCATTGTTGGCAAACCGGCCGTCGTAGATGGAGGGGTCGGGACGAATAATAAGTTCGATGCCTTCCGGCACATTCTGTAGCGCTGGCAACTGCACCGCTTTCATCGACACATTGCGCGCCGCCGATGCGCTGTTGTCTATAAAGCCGGCATAAAGAGCCTGCCGCCAAAAGCTTTCGAAGTCAGTCCCATGAGGTGCCGCCTGTTTCCAATAAGAACGCACAATTGAGTAACCCGAATCCTGTGGGTTATCACTAAAGACCGCGAGTAACTCGTGCTCGCTCTTGCCGTCGTAAAGAGGTGCGATCAGCGGTTGGACAATCCCAACCGTGCCGTCGTAACTGCGCGCATCGCTCCATGCTTCCAGATAGTGCGTGGCATTCACGTGCCACTTGCAAACAGCGGCTGTTTCATTGAAGTGCAGGCCGTGATAGATCGACCCCGGCACGCTCTTCACCGCATCCGCAAAGTCAAGATCGACAGGCGCGTCATACGCAGGATTGCCGCCGAGAATGAGCAGCATGTCTACGCGTCCAGCTTTCATGTCCGTGACCAGTTCTTTGATCGAACTGGTTTGATCGACTGGATTGGCAAGCACCGGGTCGGTATAGATGACCGTTCGTCCCACATTCCCGAGCGACTTGTTGAGCGCATGAGCCAGCGCATGCACTTCGGCGGGCATGTCGTCTCCTACAACGATCAGACTTGTCCCGCGATGCGCTTGCAGATCTGCCGGCAGCGCATTCAGAAAGGCAGCCTCCTGGTCGTTGTCTGGGGAAGACGCGCCCGCGTGTATACCCAGACGCGTGGCGATGATTCGGAAATACCGCTCAATCTGTGTGGGCGAAAGCTTAAGCCTGTGCTCCGCTTTGGCGCCGGTTACGGTAGGCGTGCTCTCCAGCGCATAAAGCCGGTTCATCGAATAGCTGGCGAACAGATTGCCAGCGACATCCGCGAACGGCCTCTGCTCCGGATCGGGACGACGGCGGTTCGCCCATTCGCGTGTGTAGCGATGAAATCCTGGGAATGTTGGATAGAGAAAGTTGGCATCGACCGAGAGAATGATCTCGGCGCCTTCAAACTTATATTGCGTCTCCACATATTCGCCAAACGCGAGCTGCGATCCCTCGCGCACTAAGTCGCGATTGACCGGCTCCCACTGGTGCCAGCGGGCCTTGGGATATTTCGCCAGTAGCATCTGCAATTGATTCGAAAGAGTTGGCGAGCTAACGCTCTGAGTCAGGATGCGGATCTGCTGGTCAGGCCGAGTAAGAAGCGTCGGATGAATCGCGCCAATGAATGAGAACCAGGAGGAAGTCTCGCCCTGGTAAGTTACCGTTTGCGAACGATCCGGATCGTAAAGATCCAGCAGAGACGCCTGCGAAAATATGTCGCTCCCTCCCAGGCTCGCCGGGTGTTGAGGATTGCCTTCAATCTTGGTAGGTCGTCCCATATTGCTCTCTACCAGAAGTGGAATGGCGTAACCGCCGAAGGTCATGGCCGTGGCGTAGAACTTAGGCTTGCCGGGAATGATGTTGTCCGGCTGAACGACGTAGGGAACAATTTGTTCGAGCGGTTGCTTCACGCAGCCGGTCATCCCTGCCAAGGCCAGCGAGGCCCCCATCAGGCTGAGGAAATCCCTGCGTGACAGTGAAGCCAGCCATTCCGAAGCACCCTTGGGGAATTCGCGATGCAAGCGTTCGCGAAACTCGGGGCTTCCCGCGAGTTCCTCCAGGCTCCGCCAATACTCTGGCCCTTTGGCCGCTTGCTCTCGGATTTCAATCAGATCGGCTTTGTCCAGCTTGCTGGGGCAGACTGCCTCTCGGCGCTGAGAGCCCTTCTGACCTGATTCCATCTCCCCCTCCGTGCAGTTGTTCTAAGTTGCCGCCGTACGCAACTCAACGGTGACATGTGCTGCAGCTGGTGATGTCTTGCACGCTGCGCACGTAGTACTGTTTTTTGAGATAGTTGCCGAGTTTGAGTTGTTCGGTGAACGTCTTCCCGTCAACGGTGACCGGATAGCGCCCACTCGGGCGGTTGTAGCGCATGTCGAAAACTTCATCCGCAGGTCGCAGAAACTTTTCGGGTTCTCGATGGCAGTTTAAGCACCACTCCATTTGCAGCGTGGCCGCCGGATACATCAGTGGCATCCGGTCCACGGCACCGTGGCAATCACTGCACCCGATTCCCTTGTGAATATGAATGCTGTGATCGAAATAGACGTAGTCCGGAAGGTCGTAAACGCGCGTCCAGTGGATCGGTTGTCCTGACCGGTAGCTTTCACGAACGGGTCGCAACATATCAGCGTCCGTCCAGATTTGCGCATGACAATTCATGCAGGTTTTCGTCGGGGGCATTCCCGCAAAACCCGAGACTTCGACCGAGGTGTGGCAATAGCGGCAGTCAATTCCAAGCCCGCCGACGTGATGTTCGTGACTGAACGGTATGGGTTGTGCATGGACGATTTCGCGTTGCGAGTAATAGGTTGAGCGCTGCATCATCTCAAAGAACCACAAGCTGCCAACCGCGAATAACAACCCACCGACCAATGAAAGCCGGAGTATCGTATCCGCACTAGGCTTGAAAAGTTGTGCCATTGCTGGGAAAGAAGCGTTTTGTTTGTACCCAGTGCGCGCTCAGATACCAATTTTGGTCGGACAGGTTGCAATTGAGCAGGGCTGGCCTCTGTTGCCGTAGCAACTGCTTTGCATCGAAACCCTGATTGCTTACCAGGTCAGCAATTGATGAACTTGATCTTCTTTTGCCGAATGGCGATTTCTGCCCATCGATGACTTGCATCCAAACGGTCGAAGGACAATCTCATGTCCCCTGGTTATTTGTTGCTGTTCTTCATTTTCTTTTCACCCGGACAGAATGCCGACTCGGCCCAAAAGGAATTTCTCGGATGCTTGAGCCGTCTGCCCGACGGAACGTTACAACTCGGTGCTCTTCCATCGGGAAAGTCGTATTCCATCCAAGGCAATACAAAACCTCTGATGGGGCATGTGAACCAGGTGATTCGGATACACGCGCGCTCTGGGGTGCCCAAAAACCAAAGCCAAAACTCTTTGACACTGACCGCGAATTCGGTGCAGGTCATCGCCGAAACCTGTACTGCCGGATTGCCAGGATCGCGAACCGAACCGGTGGGTGGCAGGGTCGGTGAAGACCAGATCGCCGTCCCGATGACGACGACAGCGAGTTCAGCGGAGACTACTCCCGGGTTCCAAACGGAGGCTGGAACAGCGCAGTTGACCGGGAAGAGCCCTCAAGCTGTGCTCTCGGGGCTCCGACCGCCGGTGCCGTATGCACCCTTCAAACCGGAGCAGGTTGCCCAGTCCGAATCGGCTGCGAACGTGAATGCCAATGCGGCTCTTCGCGCCGAGATTTTGCCCGGCAACACCCTCGGAGTGAGCGGCTCGGCACCAGTTTCACCTGCGGCTCCCACCGGGGGCAATTCCAATCACGCCGCGGCCGGAACGGTGTCTGCCACAAGCGTGGTCGTCGAGATAACTGGGGATCAAAATGCAAAACTCTCGCGCCAGCGCGTGAGTATAAAAACAGGTGAAACTGTGGAGTGGAGGAACTCCTCGAACACGGTTCACGAGATTGTCGCAAATCCGGCAAAAGCGAAGCCCGCCTCGAAGCCGGTTCTTCCGACTGGTGCAAGCCCGTTTGACTCTGGATTCGTGCGTCCGGATCGCAGCTTTGTTCAGCGCTTCACTGTGCCCGGTCTCTATCGGTATATCTGCGACTTGGACAGCGCTCATCCGGTGGAAGGCGAAGTTATGGTTACGCGTTGATTGCTCCACGGTTTCGCTGCGAGCTACCCAAGTTGATCTCCCTGGCAACCATCGGATCAAAAACGGAACCTGACTCTAATGAGGCACGCGCTCTCCCCGTCCAGACTGAGGTTCTAAGCAATGGCCGACGCCCACCACACAGAAGTTTCGATTCCGGAGCACCGACATACCTTCGCTTCTTTAATTTCGGAACTGAAGAACGAGTCAGTTGCCTTCGTTCGAACGCGCACGACGCTATTCCTTTCTGAAGTGCGTGACAAAACCAGAAAGTCCAGGAAAAGCGCACTGTTCGGTGGAGTCGCCCTGGTTTTTGGAGGGGTAGCTTTTCTGCTCTTTACCCTGGCCGCCGTCGGATTGGTCGCGATCGCCTTTTGGGGTACCCCATTTACCTTCTTCTGGGGACTTCTGATCGTCGGCATCTGCTGTCTGCTCTTGGGAGCGATCAACAGCATCGTTGCCTATTACGGAATGACGGACCTCGCACCTCAGAAAACAATCAAAGTACTGCAGGACGATACGTCATGGGTGCGGGCCGAAGTTAGCCGCCAGTCCTGAGCAGAATCGCAACTGCGGAACATTCGTCGAAACGATAATCTGTCCTGGCTGAACTACGACAATTTGTCTCTTGCCGCCCCAGCCTGCCCCTCCGCCGTAGCTGCCCCAACCCCACCCCAACAACCAGACGAATACCACAATGACGACGATGAACCATATCCATCCCCACGCGAATCCGCCGGACGGCCTTACTGCCCTCTGGGCTCGGATCTGCTCTTCGGCCTCCAGACGCTGACGTTCCGGGTCCGGAAGATTATTCCAATCTTGATTTGCCATCGCTGTTCATCCCTCGGCCTGGCTGGCCCTCTCCGGAGAAATCGATGCCGAGCTATAACGGTTAGATTGGAAGCCAATGCCCAGGTTTGGCTCGAAAACGATCGTGTTGCTACTGCAACGCCGGATACGTTCTCATCGTATTTTGCTCATGCAGCGGCATCTTGAATCGCGGTCGAAGTTTTTCGCGCAGAGATTTGAACCCGGGAAAAGTTGAAATCTAGCTCTTATTTCGGCCTTCGGTCAATGCGAACAAACGCTCCATCCTGACGCGCAGTCCGCGATCGCGCACATCACTCGCAAGGTCTGCTTTCTCTACATACCTGGCAAATTCATCAGGTGTGGTAACGCCCTTGTCCTTCAGCATGTGCACAAGCGCGCCGATCTGAGCATCGAGCTTTTCAAGGTAAGGGAGCAGTTCCTGAAAGAACTGTTCTGCCGGATTGCCGTTCATCAGCACTCCTTTCGAATTCAAAGATGCCGGAGAGACGAAACGATCGTGAAGCACCCGAAAATCTGATGCGGTTGAAGCACATAAGGTCTAATAGTGGATTCCTGGGCGCTGCTGCTTTCTGCAACAATCACCCGGTTCGATATCTGGAATTAGCTAGTGAACGTACGCTCCACCGGGCAACAAATATTGCACTGGCCAGAGGTCCACTTTCTCGTTTACAAGTTCTGACCACTTTAGAGCTTGCGCATTGGAGAGAGGAATCAATTTCATGTCGGGAAGTGTTTCGCTGACGGCGCTGGCGAGAGTGTACGCCTCACCGATACCCACGACGGCGAACTCCGGATGACGGTCGATTTTGTCGCGGACAAAACGAGCAGCGATCTCAACATCTTCGATCATCTGCAGAAAATACGGCCTACCAGTAAGGAGGGAGTTGTAAACGTAATCGGCCAAAACGCTGCCAATCGGGCTCACATATGCCGAGTCGTCCTGCGCTTGTGCCGAAAGGGGATCGTCCGCAGTGCCAGGTGTATACAACATGCGCGTCTCCCCTTGTCCGCGCGGATCGATTGATACGACATCGTACCCTTGATCGAGATACTTGGACACCTCGGGCCAATCCTGCGGCGTTACTTTTCCCTTCGGACCGATCCAGAAGAGAATCGCATGGTTCCCCGCTCCTCTATAGATGTGCAAAATGGGCATTCCGAGAAATTGACTGTGGCGCAGCAGGTATCGGTCAATCGTCACATCGCGGAAGTTGGATCGTCCCATGAACTCCCACCGGATCTCGTGTAATCCCCAGACCGGACTTTGATACTCTGACACGCTCCACGACTGAATGTCTGGATGAAGATCGGAGTAGTAGAGCTGCTTAAGATTGGCGTGGGGTTGTTTATTCCTCTCCTGGTAGTACTCGCGTATCAGATCCATCAGCGATCGGGCGTTCGGGAACTCAGTCGAAACTTGCCCGGTATGTGTACAACGAAGACTCGTTTCTGGCAACTGCTCTACGGGCGCAAGGCCACGGTGAGAGGGCATTCCATTGAAATGATCCAGGAACTGGAATGCCGCTTCCTGATTTTCCGCTGAATACTCATGCCCGTGATATCCCTCATGCATGGCGATACGATCTGAATGGCCGAATTTGGAGTAGATACTCTCAACTTCATGAAATGTTTTATGCGTACCCTCAATTGGGAAGAAGTCGAGCACAGCTGCGGCTACAAAGACTGGTCGCGGATACATCATCAGCAGAAGCCCGGGATGATCGATTCCGTTCGAGATCATCCCATACAAATCCTGCTCCGGATCGCTGTCTGCGTCCTGAAAAATTCGGTTGAACACGCGCATGGGAAGAGCCGTGATGTAGCAGGAAGGAATCACGACTTTGATTCGCGGATCGAGTGCGGCGATGTACGCTGCCTGAGTCCCTCCGCCGCTCGTACCCGTGATATTGATGTGCTCAGGGTCTACATCTGCGCGAGTCAGGAGATAGTCGAGTGCGCGAATCCCGTCCCAGATCTCCCAGCGCGCGAGATTCGTTCCGGCGAGATAGGCAAGATTCCCAAGAACAGCATGCTCGCCGCAAATCAGGTTGTAGCGGGACTTCGCTTTCTTGACGTCCCAAAACTGGCTGCGCTCGCCCTGGCCGACTGCATCCCAACTGATGACAACGTATCCACGCTGCACCAGGTGCTGGCACAAAGTTTGATAGTGAAGCTTTCCATTCTCGGCGTGGCCGCTTGGAACGAGCACCGCCGGGTGCACTTTGCTTCCGTCCTCGGGCGCATAGACAAGCGCGGTGACATACACCCCGGGCCGACTCTCAAAGATGAGTTTTTCAGTGTGGAAACCCCGCATCTGGATCCGCCCGGTAATCTGCGGATTCAGAGGCGTCTTGGTTGTGGGAAGTCCACCAATCATTTCGAGAAGATGATTTCTCATCTCCTGCTGCAACTGGAGCAGGTCACGCTCCGTGCTCAAAGATGCCCATCTGCTGCATCGCTGATCGTCCTGACGCCATGCCATTTCGCTTTGATATCGCAAGTACGGCGCGATGGAAGGCCCAGGGACAGCGTTTTGCGGAAGAACGCGAAGCGCGTCGGGTGAGGGCCTGTCGGTACCCGAGAGAGTGACAGACCAAAGAATGCAAACTGACACAATCAGAATGTTCTTCATGTTTGAAACTCAATAGCTCTGCTGATCTCTTTACTCAGTTCGCGCCGAACTCGCTAGGTTCGGGGCGATCTGGAAGAACCGGCGAGGTTCGCTGAATGAGAAAGAGAAAAACGCAAAGCCGATGAAAATCGTTATGATGAATCGCCCGGTACCGTGAAACACCGCCACGGTACTTGGAAAAATAATCGAAAGCAATCGAAAAACCTTGGCTGACGTGAGCAGCGGACGCATTCAGAAGCGATCTTCAAATTCATGAACCCAGACTCCATCTTGCGCTTGGGAACACTTAAGCACATTTCTCAATTTCAGGAGCACCTGAAGTCCTATCGCCTGACGATCCCGTGCGATCGCGAGATCCTCGTTGGCAGTGAATCGCCATTGCGAACTCCGATCCAGCATGCGGCGATCAAAATTGGGAATCGTATAGCAGTGCAACCGATGGAAGGCTGGGATGGAACGACCGATGGTACCCCTACCGAGCGCACGATCCGTCGCTGGAGAAATTTCGGCCGCAGCGGCGGCAAACTGATCTGGGGCGGGGAAGCCGTCGCCGTAACCGAAGAGGGACGCGCGAACCCCAACCAGTTGCTCATTGCGCGTCACACCGAGAAAAGGTTGGCGTCACTGAGAACAGCTTTGATCGAAGAGCACCGGCTCACGACCGGTTCCGATGACGGCCTCCTGATCGGGTTGCAACTCACGCACTCCGGACGCTTCTGTCGTCCGCATCGTTATGACCGCCCTGAGCCTCGCATCGCCTATCATCATCCGATCCTGGATCGGCGAGTCGGATTGTCCAGCGATTCGCCTCTTCTGTCCGACTCGGAGATCGATTCAATCATCGAGAAGTTTTGTGCTGCGGCGCCGGTAGCGCAGAAACTGGGTTTCGATTTTGTGGACATCAAGCATTGTCATGGCTATCTCGGCCATGAACTGCTGGGCGCACAGACCCGACAAGGAGACTACGGCGGAGACTTCGAAAATCGGACCCGTTTCCTGAGAAATCTGGTTGCAGGAATTCACGCGACCGCGCCTGGTCTCCAAATCGGAGTCAGAATCTCGGCGTTTGACACGATCCCCTTCCGGCACGATCCGGAGCGGTCAACCAAGAGCAAGCTTGGCCCCGGCATTCCCGAAAAGTTCCAGGACGTTCTCCCATACCGCTTCGGATTCGGAATGAATCCGCTCAATCCGGTCGAAATCGATCTGACTGAGACATTTGATCTGCTCTCACTGTTGGAGCGATTGGGAATTTGGCTGGTGAATATAACGGGCGGCAGTCCCTACTACAATCCCCACATCCAGAGGCCGGCACTCTATCCTCCTTCCGACGGATACGCGCCGCCTGAGGACCCTTTGATTGGGGTCGCCCGACAGATGGAAGTGACTCGCTGTCTCAAACAGAAATTTCCGAATCTTATTTTTGTAGGGTCGGCGTATAGCTACCTTCAAGATTTCCTGCCGAACGTAGCGCAAGCGGCCGTTCGTATGGGCTGGGTCGATTTCGTTGGTATGGGACGGATGGTGCTGACTTATCCCGAACTTCTCTGGGATGCAACCGCGGGACATTCCTTGGACCGCAAGCGGATCTGCCGAACCTTCAGTGATTGCACGACTGCACCGAGAAATGGATTGCCGTCAGGTTGCTATCCGCTGGACAACTACTACAAAGATTCGGAAGCGGCCGTTCTATTAAAGAAGATCAAGAAGGGATGAACGGAATGTCTGCCTCCACCCCGCACGAGCAACGCACAATCGAGAGTCTTGCGAAGCGGTCGTGTTTTCGCCGCAAAGTGCACGGCATCGCAGCGGCCCTGCTTCCTTATGAAGCGGACGGCGCGGTCGCGGTTGAGGCCTTTCAGAAACACCTGCAAGCGACCCATCGCGCCGGCCTGATGAACGCGGTGAACATGGATACAGGCTACGTAAACTTCTTAAGCGAAAGTGAAAAGCGCCAAGTTCTCAGTTGGACCAGTGAAGCATTAGGCAAAGATGTTTCCTTTGTGGCAGGGGCCTATATCGAAGGGCAACACGGAGATCTGATCCGCCTCTATCGTCACGAACTTGACACGATCGCTTCGCTCGGCGCAATTCCGATTCTCTTCCCAACCGCGAGACTCCATGGGAAAACTTGGCAGGAAAAAGTAGAGACCTACCGACTGATATGTCAGGGATACCCAAACGTGTTTGGCTTCGAGTTAAGTCCGAAGTTCGCGCCGAACGGAGAGTTCTTCGATGGCAATACGATTCGCGGGCTGATGGAAATCCCGGAAATGATTGGGATGAAGCACTCTTCCCTCGATCGCATGCTGGAGTTCGATCGTCTTGCGCTGCGTGACAAAGTGCGACCCGAGTTCCGTATTTTTACCGGAAACGATCTCGGCATCAACATGATCGAGTCCGGGTCCGACTACCTATTGGGACTCGCGACTTTTGCTCCGGAGAGATTCGCTGAGCGCGACCGCCGGTGGGAGTCCGGCGATCCCGGCTACTACGAACTTTCTGACGCGCTTCAGTACTTAGGGAACGTGGCTTTCCGCGATCCGATCCCAGCCTACAAACACTCGGCTGCAGTATTTCTTCATCTGGAGGGCAGGATTCCTTCCGATCTTCCGCATCCCAAAAATCCTAAGCGGCCTGCGTGGGAAGCCGAGATGCTAGAGGATTGCCGGAAGCGCCTGCGCGGAGTGGCGACCCGGTAAACCCTACGAGAGCCACTCATCAAGATGTTCCTTGACGAACATGTCATCTCGAAGATGTGGATATGCCTCGCAGACGCGGTCAAGTTCTTCGGCTTGTCCGGGAGAGAGATCTTCCTCTGAATCGAGACACCAACGTCCTTCAAGCAATCCTTGCCGGCGCAGAATCTCATGGATCCCAGGGATGCAGCCGTGAAAATGGTGAACCGGATCAAAAACTGCGGCATTCGCATCCGTCAATTGTTCCGCCAGCGTCACCAGGTCGGAAGAGGCAGCACCCGACCGCTTCTTGATCAGTTCGAGATGATCCACTGCTGTTTTCGTCCACACGGCCCATTGCCCGAGCAAGCCTCCAACAAAACGCACCTTCTTTCCGCCAAAATCAAGCTCCGTAAGCAGATCAAGAAGGATGTGGTCGTCGTTCCCTGTATAAAGTGCTATTTCATGCGCACGGCCAGATTCGGCCACGGCCCGTACGACATCGAGCGTGTGATAGCGATTGAAAGGAGCCACCTTGATTGCTACCAGATTGTCGATCTCCGCCAGCCCACGCCAGAATTCGTACGGCAGAACGAATCCTCCCACGCTGCTCTGCAAATAGAAACCCATGATGGGGATGATCGATGCGACCGTACGAGCGTGTTCCAGAAGCCGCGGAATGGTTTCGCCTCGCAGGGCAGCCAAACTCAGAAGTGCGACGTCATAACCTAGATTGGCCGCCAGTTCGGCCTCTTGTACTGCCTGGCGTTGCTGCCCGCAGACTCCGGCGATTTTCACTATGTCTCGTTCGCCGGCTTCTTCTTTGGCAAGCTCCAGCACGGGGCGGAGCAGGGCAAATTTCGGATCTCGTATGGCAAATTGCGTGGTGTGCACGCCCACGGCGATCCCGCCCGCTCCGGCAGCAAGGTAGTAGCGCGTAAGAGCGCGTTGCCGGCGTTCGTCCAGTTTGCGGTTCTCCGTCAGCGCGAGCGGATGCGCGGGAATCACAAGACCAGACCGTAATTTTTCCCGCAGGTTCATCAGAACTTCCCGTCCCTCGCAGAAAAATGCGTCGGCTTATTCAACAGCGGACCACCATGGCTGATCCAATCCGCAATCCAGCCGACCGCTTGTTCGGCGCTCACCGAAGGAGGGCCGAACAACTGCTGAGCTTTCCCAGCGTTGCTGAGAAGGGCTGTGTCACTTTCTTCACCTGTAAAGGTAGGCTTCCGACCGAAGCGACGCCCGAATTCCTCCGCGAGTGCCCGCACAGAGAGCGTTTCAGGGCCAGTGATGTTCAATACAAAAGGAGGCGATTGGCAGCAGGAGAATGAACGGAGACAATAGGAATTCGCATCTCTCTGCCAAATTACGTTCACGTGCCCCATGCGCAGGTCGATCGGCCGCCGCTCAAACACCGCCGATGCAATATCGACAAGCACGCCGTAGCGCAGTTCCACGGCATAATTCAGGCGCAAAATCGTGACTGCTGTTCCCCAACGGTCAGATCCGTATTCGAACATTCGCTCGCGGCCAAGTGCGGATTGCGCGTACTCCCCATGGGCGTCGATTGGAGTGGATTCTACCGCTCCTCCCTCGCTGACGTTCGTCAGCGGATAAACATTTCCCGTCGAGAACGTCACGATGCGCGAGTGCCGATACCTCTCCGCAATTAATCCGGGCAAGAACGTGTTCATCGCCCAGGTCATGTGTTCCGCACCGGTCGTGCCAAACTTGCGCGCAGCCATGAAGATGACGTTTGGTACATCAGGAAGTTTTTCGAGCCCGCCGGGTTCAAGCAAGTCACAGGCGATGGTCTCGACGTTGTGGGCGGAAAATCGTGCACGAGAACTTTCGTCTGCAAAGCGCGAGACGGCAATGATCTTTTTTGCCACGCCAGCCTGGTCCGCCGCGCGGCGCGCCAACCGGGACAGACTCGGGCCCATTTTCCCGCCTGCCCCCAGAATCAGCAGGTCACCGTCCAACTTTGCCAGCGCTGCGATATCGGCATCGGTAGGGCGCGAGAGCTGCTCTTCGAGTTCTTCGATCGTTTTGATAGTCATCAGCCTAGTTCAAAACCCGCAATCGCATACACCATATCGTCGCGGACTCCCAAGCTTTCGCCTCGTCGCATGCGCGTCAGCACACGTTGCCGGGTAAAGCCCAGTTCGGAAGCGAGAGCGACGGCGTTCGGATTCTGCGGCAGCAAGTCCCATGACCATCCGTTGGATGACGATGCCACCGTTCTCTTGATTAGCGCATGCGCCGATCCTGGGTCCTTTGCTACACACGGACCCAGATAGGCTGTCGTGCGTCCCGATCGAGCAAACAGGTATGCATTCGTTCCGGTGAACACTTGGCTGCGCTTTGCCAGTTCCTCCAACACCGCTGTCCGATCAACGCCGAATGCCGCAAAGTCTGATTCCAAAATTTGAGTGGAGTGAAATTCTCCGGTGACAATGAGTGGCTTCGCAGACGCAGCTCTCGACCATCTCTCGATAGTTCCTTCCGCGACGAATCCAAGTCTCTGATAAAGCGGCTGCCCCTGATCGGTCGCATCCAGCTTAACGGTCTTGACTCCCATCGCATCGGCAGCCTCGAGTGCATGTGTAACCAGTGCGCGTGCGAAACCCCGGCCTCGGTAGTTCGGTTTCGTGAGCACCATTCCGATCCACGCTAGCCTCTTCCCGTAGCAGAGCAAAGTTGTGGTTGCAACCAGTGCCCCGTCAGCTTCAATTCCGAAGCATCCTTCTGGCGCGAGTTCCATGAGCATGGACCAGTCGTCTGCTGTCTGATTCCATCCTGCGATGGTCGAGAGTTCAACGGCAGCAGCCAGGTCGGCCGCGCGCAATAGTCGTACGCCCGTCGCGGTGCTCCCGGGCCCCGACGTGCTCAAACGCGTCATGAACTGATCCCTAGCACCCGCTCTGCGTTCTGGTAATAAACCTTCTTCAGGATGGACTCGGGCAGTTCAATTCCGTAAATCCGCCAGCGGCCCTGCGGAGGCACTCTAGCAGGCGCATAGTCGAAGTATTCATCGGCAGTTTCGAGAAAGCGGTAATAAATCTCGTAGAGCTTCTCGTTGAACAATTGCTGCGGAGTTTCGTCTCCGTGCGGCGTCGCATCTGTGCCGAACAAAATGCGGTCCTGAAAGCGATCGAAGAATCGTCGCGATCTGCGGGGCTGGCGTCCCAATTCGCCAATTCGTGCGGCAATGTCGACCGTCATATTCGGAAAACGCTCAAGATTGTCAGATACGTTATCCAGGTTCTCGGCGAAATTTCCCACGTGCAATACGAGGAACTGCGTCTTCGGATGCCGCTCGAATACTCGATTGCGCGCCTCCAGCAGTTCTGCATTGCTCGGATAGTCGCGCCCGTAAAACGACCAATCGGGATGATTATTGAGTTCCTCATACCGTTCATTGAAGCGATCCGTCGGCGTAAAGAAGGCGACCGGATCCGATACGTGAATCGCCACCGGCATATTGAATTGCGCGCAGGCGTCCCACATTGGGTCGAACCTCGGATCATCCACCCGTACCAATTTGCCGGACGTGAGATTCTCGCGCAGGTACAACCCGAGCGTCTTCAGAATTTTCAATCCTCTCGCCCCGTTGCGGTGCGCCTGCTCGATAGCATCAGCCTGAATCTGCGGATATTTCGCATCGAGAAACCGGTTATACGATGGTTCGGTGAACGTGTAGAAGCGGCCAGGGAATGATTTGTCGTACTTGCGAACCGTCTCCGCCAGTCCGTCGTCAAATCCGCCAGTCAGATTGACCATCGCGCGAAGATTCGCGTCGTCCATTACGCGGAGAAGTTCTTCCGGCTTCGCGAGGTAAATCCGCTCTGCCCCGAGACCAACCCCTTTTTCTGACTTTGCCGAGACCGTGATGTGAGTATGCACATCAATGACCGGGAACTTCGCGCGCGCAACCTGCGTCTCCTTTGCGTGAAGCATGCTCTTGGGTTCGTAATCGGCAAGAGCGAGCGGTCCAGCGGGATTCTGTGCCGCCAGAGGTTCTCCGGCCAGGTGAGTCAACGCACGCGAGCTTGGCTTTTGCGCCGCAACTCCGAACGCGATACCCAGCGCTTGCAGCAGTCTTCTTCGATTGATCACGAGCTTCTCCACGGATGTATGACGAATGACGACATCGACATCATGAACCGTGCACGAAAGAAGACAACGCGCCCTCTGTCGAAGCCAGATTCGGGCGCAAGCCTTCCCGTGTGCAACGAAAGATGGTAGCAACTGGCCAGCAACAAACTCAATGGCGGAGAGCTCCAATCCCGCTGTCCGCCCAGAATTATCTTCTAGCCAAACCTGGTTTCTGATAGCTTGTCGGCCAGAACAGGATTTAATCCTCTTCTGGTTTTCGAATTCTGCTTTCCCTCAATTGGAGCCGATTGATGAGAGCGACACGCGCAATCCTTTGCCTTGTTCTTGCCACAACTTCTGTTTGGGCAGCCGATCAGTACGAAGTCGTAACCGAGCGCAACGTGCAGGTGAAGATGCGCGATGGCGTGATCTTGCGAGCTGACATCTATCGCCCGAAGTCGGAAGGGAAGTTTCCCGTCCTTCTGGAGCGCACGCCCTACAACAAGCAGGGTGGGGAATTCGGCTTTCGCGCGGCGGCACGCGGATACGTGGTGATCATCCAGGACGTTCGCGGGCGCTATTCCTCTGAGGGCGAATGGTATCCCTTCCGCAACGAATCGAATGACGGTTTCGATACCGTGGAGTGGGCAGCCGCTTTGCCGTATTCCAACGAAAAAGTGGGAATGTTCGGAGGTTCCTACGTGGGCGCCACTCAAATGCTGGCCGCCATCGCGCACCCGCCGCACCTCGCCGGCATCTGTCCGGACGTCACTGCCAGCAACTACCACGACGGCTGGACCTACCAGGGCGGAGCCTTCGAGCAGTGGTTCAACGAGTCTTGGACGTCCGGGCTGGCACAAGATACTTTGAACCGCTCTGTACAGAAGAACACGAACGCGCTGCACGGAATCTGGAAGCTGCCGCTGTCTACTTATCCGCTCTTTGTGCCCAGCCCCGCTGAGAGCGATTCAACGGCTGCGCTCGCGCCCTACTTCCTCGATTGGCTCGCTCATCCGAACTACGACGATTACTGGAAGCGGTGGTCCATTGAAGACCATTTTGTCGACGTGGCCGTCCCCTCACTCACGATCGCCGCCTGGTATGACATTTTCCAGGGAGGCTCTCTCCGGAACTATGTCGGCCTCAAAGAGCATGCGGCCACCGAAGCTGCGCGGCGAGGTCAACGACTGCTGGTGATGATCGGTGGGCACGCGGGTTCTGGCCCCAAGATTGGCGAAGTTGATTTCGGCGCCGCTGCAAGTCTGAATCTCGACGACCTGATGCTGTCTTGGTACGACTACCTTTTCAAGAATGCTCAGAACGAATTTGCCACCGGAAAGCCGGTCAAGATTTTTGTAATGGGGAAAAATGATTGGCGATCGGAGGATGACTGGCCGCTCAACCGGGCCGTCAGCACGAAGTATTTTCTTCACTCGGCGGGAAAGGCCAACAGTTTGCGCGGCGATGGATCGCTCTCGACGAACTCCCCACGTTCAGAAACTCCGGACCAGTTCATCTACGATCCCGCGAACCCGGTTCCAACCGTTGGTGGTCCGTTGTGCTGTGATTCGAACCATCTGGCCCCAGGACCGCGCGATCAAAGGGCTGCCGAGGCTCGCACCGATGTCCTCGTCTATTCAACTCCGCCTCTGGAGCGCGATCTCGAGGTCACGGGGCCCGTGCGTCTCGAGCTCTATGCAAAGTCGTCGGCAGTCGATACCGACTTCACTGGAAAGCTGGTGGATGTATGGCCAAATGGCTTTGCGCAGAATCTGACTGAGGGTATTATTCGCGCGCGTTACCGCACCTCCCAGGAGAAGCCGGAGTTAATGAATCCCGGGCAGGTATACAAATTCGATCTAGATCTCTGGGCGACCAGCAACGTCTTTCGCAAGGGACACATTTTGCGATTGGAAGTCAGCAGCAGCAACTTCCCCCGGTTCGACAGAAATTCAAACTCCGGCGTGGACATCGGCAATACGCAGGGTTTCGTCTCGGCCACAAACACGATCTACCATGAAGATCAGCATCCCTCGGTTCTGATCTTGCCGATAGCGCCGACCCAATAGAAGATCCCCTACTCACGCGCGGCTGCGTCTTCCCGGTAAACCAAGGACGGTCAGTACGCCGAGTAACGCGATGCCGACGAGAGCGAAGCAACTACTCGTGTAGCTGCCAGTAACATCGCGCAAGTGTCCGACTGCCCAGGGTGCAGCGGCATCTGCGATTCCACCTGCGGTGAGGATCACGCCGAGCAGCCGGCCCAGCGTTTCAATCCCAAAAATCTCAGCGGTGATCAACGGAACAACCATGTAATCACCGCCAAGACCGATGCCAAAGACTGCTGCCGATACCCAGAGTAGTACCCTGTTATTCCCGAGAAAGAGAAGAGGAATCCCTGCGGCGACCAGCAGATAAGTAAGCAGCATGACCTGTTTTTTCGGGATGCGGTCCGCTAACCATCCCATAAACAGCCGGCCCGCAATGCTGAATCCCAGGACCGTGGAAAGGACAGCGGCGGCATTGCTCTGGGTGAAGTGCCGATCCAGGCTCAAGAAAAGTTTCAAGTTCTGCTGCGTGCCACTCACCGCCGCAATAGAGCACATGCTGCCGAGCGTGATCAGGTAGAACGAGATCTTCCCGAATGCATCCTTCGCACTCGGAGCAGCCATCGTAGCGGAGGCTGCTGGTCTTGCCGGTTCCTCCAGCAAAAACGCCAGCGGGAACGAGACAACTGCAATCAAGATCCCAAGGATCTGCAGCGCCGTGTGCCACCCGAAGTGCTCGACGAGACTGTGTGCCATCCACGGGACGATTGCACCACCGATACCGATCCCGAGATACGCGAACCCCATGGCTTTCCCGCGCGACCGATCGAACCAGCGCGTCAATAGCACCTGGCTCGGCAAAGGACCGCCACACACGTACCCCAGCGCGTTGAAGAGATAGAAGAAATAAAACATGCCAAGGCTTGAGATCCAGCCGAGCCCCACGAGAGCGATCGATGCCATCAGGATGCCGACCATCATCAGGCGGCGAGGACCGAAGCGGTCCACCACCCATCCGGCAAGGAAGCCGAAGATCGGTCCGACCACCAGTTTGCTGAGCGCGTTCCCTGAGGTTACTTGGGCCCGCGTCCAACCGAACTGCTGAACCATGAAGTCGTAGAAGAACGGTAGTCCCCAATTGGAAACCCCAACAATCCAGAACAGCGCCACGAACGCAGTTGTGGCTGCCTGATAAGCAGGCCGCCGTGTGCCAGCTTGATCGGCAATGGCGCCGTGCTGGGTTGACGGCTCTCCCATCGACACGGCCGACGCGTCAGACCTGTCGCTTACCGGTCCCTTCATGGCGTGGAGTTTAAACCAGCAATATCAAATCTTGCCAACCTTACCTTTTCTTTAAACTCGGCGGAGCCACCCGAGCTCTTGATCTGCGGAAGCGCATGAGCAGCCCTGTCAGAATTTATGATCTAAACATGCCTAGTAGGTGTAAACTACACCTATCGAAAAAGCAAATGACCACGTACCCCTATGTCCCTCTGTGTTCCCTGTGGTGAAGATTTTCACCAGGCTCGCGTTCGTCTGCAGCGTCTCGAATGCTGCTGTAACAGTTTTGCCAGTTCTTGAATTTCATCTATTAGCGAGAAGACCGCCTGCTCGTACCAGGCGACCCAATTCATACCAAGGAGAGCTTTGATGAACCACATCAGACAGTTTGCCCTCACGGCCGTTGTCCTCGGACTCGGCCTTGTGCCGTTGGCGCAAGCGCAGCGTGGCATGCGCAACTACGATCCCAAAACAGAAGTGACTCTCAAAGGAACCATCGAAGAGGTTCAACAACTGGCAGCAAGAAATGGCCGGACAGGCACTCACCTTCTCCTCAAAACCGATTCAGGCACCATGCCGGTCCATGTTGGCCCGTCCTCATATATCGCCGACAAGCAGTTCTCCTTCGCCAAGGGCGACGAGATCTCTGTCCTGGGATCCAAGGTGACAATTTCTGGCAAGGAGACACTTCTCGCCCGCGAAATCACAAAAGACGGAAAAACGCTGGTACTGAGGAACGCCCAAGGTATTCCGGAGTGGGCCGGAGGACCGCGCTAATTTGCGAAGCGTCATGAACACGAGGTCTCCCCTGTGGTCCCCTATGGCGAAAGAATTCCATCAGATGCCACACTCCGTAGAGGCGATTCGAAGTGCTTCGCGTTCTTCGCGGAGTTCTTTGCGGTTACGTGTCTTTAGTCCCTACAAGGCAAAACGCCCCATCCTTTCGCGATCTCCAGCGAAAGGGTGGGGAATACCGAACGTAGATAGATTCAGGCGAAGCTCGCGCTCACCCCTGCAGAATGCGCCTCATCGGCGAGAATCCGTAAATCCCGGTCAGGATCGCTCCCGCCGCAATGCCGGTCAGCACGCCTTTCCATTTATATCCGAGTGGGGCAAAGATTGCCGCTGCGGCTGCCGCCGATCCAACTGCCAGCCGGATTTTTTCTTCAGTTCCGCTCATCGTAAAGTTCTTCACAATCATCCTCCTGTTGGGCTGAATTCTTAGAGGAACCGTTCAGAAATCTGAGTCCGGCTTTTCCCGGCCGCACTCGGACATCAAGGCAGGCACAACACTAAGACTTCCGCTACGTAGTGGCCAGTATGATGTCGTCTCCCGTCGTGAGGTTTACTCCGCAGTTGATCTGGAACTCTAGCTTTCGCGGCCGCCGCGTTGCGCAAAACAGGAGCGAGGGAACCCTCTTGCCCGGCAATGGAAGTGAATGAATCCACTCGCTCCTGCCGGCCTTCTCACGGATGGCGTCGATGCTCGAAATCCCTGCACGGACCACTTGGAGCGCAACCGAGATTTTGCAACCAGTGACCTCGAGAGACCCAACCGCTTCTTCTAGCCACACTACAAACGCTTCTCCTTGCAGTAAAGTTCCGGGAATCATCCACGAATTAGCAAGCTGACAAAAGCTGTCATCGCTCGGACGTTTTTCTGCCGGATATCGGCCGAGAGGCACATCGCGCCCGAATACCAAAGTTTGCGCCTCTTCTGAAAACAAAGCCCTTACCCAGAAACGACTCCTTGTGCGAAGGCACCCCGCCTTTGGCAGGATAGGTGCAATTACCAAGGCGACTGCGACGTTAGCAGCAGGGTTCAACAAAACCAAGACCAAACGAGGGGAAAGACATGCGGAAACAGAAAGGTTTCTCACTTATCGAGCTGCTGATCGTAGTCGCGATCATCCTGATCATCGCAGCGATCGCCATTCCGAACTTGCTGCGCGCCCGTATGGCCGCCAACGAGGCTTCAGCCGTGGCTTCGGTTCGTACCATCAACACTTCCGAAATCACCTACAACTCCACTTACCCCACAGTCGGCTTTGCTGCGGCTCTGGCCAACCTGGGCGGCGCGCTCGGCGCGGCTTGCGTTCCGAGTTCGACCACAGCTTGCTTGCTTGACTCGGTTTTGTCGAATAATGGCAACCCCGCTAATAGCGGGAAGTCTGGCTACAAGTTCACGACCGGTACCGGAACCGTTGCCGGTGGCGTTCACATTGGTTACACCATTCTGGCCGTGCCGATCACGGTCAACCAGACCGGTATCCGTGCGTTCTGCTCTGAAGAAGACGCCGTGGTTCGCGTCGACCCGGCGGGTGTGTGCTCCAACAGCGAAGCGGGCATCCTGACCTTCAACCCGCTCAACCAGTAACGTGACCGTCTAGATAGTCGAGCGAACGTCGAATACCCGGGGAGCAGTCCAATGAGTTCACTGCTCCCCTTCTTCTTTTTGCTTAGAGTACGCGTCGATACCATACCTTCACTCTCACCTTCCCCGCGCATCCCTCAACACAGCGCCAATAACCGGGATGCTACAATGGCTCACCTTTTTTGAGTGCGGCCAATCCTCTCAGTTCGTTGACTTGGCCGGGCCTTGTCCCTAAGGGTTCTTACCCAATGATCGGCCAGACGATTTCGCATTACCGCATTCTCGAAAAGCTCGGCGGTGGCGGCATGGGAGTCGTCTACAAAGCCGAAGACACGCGCCTGCAC
Organism: Candidatus Sulfotelmatobacter sp.; assembly: GCA_035946775.1. GTDB lineage: Bacteria > Acidobacteriota > Terriglobia > Terriglobales > Acidobacteriaceae > Sulfotelmatobacter. Next base: position 52,657 of record DASYZA010000271.1, read on the forward strand.
CGCTTCGTTGCCCTCAAGTTCCTCCCCGACGAAGTCGCCCGCAATCCCCAGGTCCTGGCCCGCTTCGAAAGAGAAGCACAAGCGGCTTCCGCTCTCAATCACCCCAATATCTGCACCATCTACGACATCGGAGAGCAGGACTCGCAAGCTTTCATCGCGATGGAGTATCTCTCCGGCGTGACCCTGAAGCATCTCGTCACCGGTCACCCGCTCGAAACCGAGCAGTTGCTCGAACTCGCCATCGAAATCACCGATGCCCTCGACGCGGCTCACAGCGGCGGAATCGTGCACCGCGATATCAAGCCTGCCAACATCTTCGTAACCAAGCGCGGGCACGCCAAGATCCTCGACTTCGGCCTGGCCAAGGTCACGCAGAGTGGCGCCTCTCCATCGGCCGCCACCGACGCAATGACCGCGGCCACTGCCGCCGTATCTCTCGAAGATCTCACCAGCCCCGGCACAGCCCTCGGCACCGTCGCTTACATGTCTCCCGAGCAAGCTCGCGGCAAGGATCTCGACGGCCGCACTGATCTCTTCTCCTTCGGCACAGTTCTCTACGAGATGGCGACCGGCACGCTTCCCTTTCGCGGCGAAACTTCCGCCGTTGTTTTTGAATCGATTCTCGGCAAAGCTCCCACACCTCCCATCCGGATCAATCCCAACCTTCCCCCGAAACTGGAAGAGATCATTAACAAGGCACTGGAGAAGGATCGCGACTTGCGCTACCAGAGCGCCGCCGAAATGCGCGCCGACTTGAAGCGCCTCCGCCGCGACACCGGCTCCGGCCATGTCGCCATCGATAGCGGATCGACTGCGATTGCCGGTGTCTCCGGGTCGAGCAAAATTGCGTCCGCACAGATTTCCGCCGTCCTTGCGCCAGTACCTGTAAAGAAAAATTTCCCCCGCAGTGCGCTAGCCGCGATCGCGGTGATCGTTGTCGCAGCCGTTGCCTTCTTTGCCTATCGCACTCTCCATACGCGCCGCGCGCTCCATCCAGAAAATATGGAGATCACCAAGCTGACCGACAGCGGCAAAGCTTTCCTGGTCGCAATCTCTCCCGATGGCCAATACGTCGTCTACGCCAAGCGCGAAGGCGAGCAGCAAAGTCTCTGGATGCGCCACGTCGCCACTCGCAGTGACGTGCAGGTCCTCGCGCCCGATCTCGTCGGCTTCAGCGGACTGAGCTTCTCTCCAGATGGCAACTACATCTATTTCGTGCGTTCCGATAAAAGTACGCAGCTCTACAACTATCTGTACGCTATGCCGGTTCTCGGAGGAACTCCCCGCCAGCTCATTCGCGACATCGATACCCCCGTCAGCTTCTCCCCCGATGGAAAGCAGTTTGTATTTATGCGGGGCGTTCCCGACGGGATGGCGGCCGAGCTTCGCATCGCCTCCGCCGACGGAACTGGCGAGCGTTTGCTGGCGCGGTTGCCCGCCCTTCCGTTGGTGATTTCCATGCTCGGCCCCAGTTGGTCTCCTGACGGAAAGAAGATCGCTGTCTCGACCTTGCAGACCGGAAAGCAGACCACTTGGGTGCTGAACATCATTCAAGTCGCGGATGGCAGTGTCCACCCGCTCTACTCCGTGAGCGAGTTTCTGGGGCGCCCGGTTTGGTTGTCGGAGGGTGACTCGCTGCTGGTTCCCGTAGGACTCGGAAGGCAGAACCGCAACCAGATCTTCGAGATCTCCTACCCCGACGGCCAGCGCCACCGCTTCACCAACGATCTCTCGAATTATGGAGGCCGTCTCGATCTCACCCGCGACCGCAACACCCTGGTTGCGGTGGACCAGAAACAAACCTCGCACATCTGGATCGCACCTGCCGGAAAACCCGAAGCCGCAACCCAGATCACTTCCGGCGAAACCGTCGATCAGTCCGTCATCCCAGGCCCCGGCAACAAACTGCTGATCCATAGTGAAGACAGCGACCTGGTTGAGATCAATCCCGACGGCAGCCAGCGGACCATGGTCGTTCCTGAGGTGCGGAACTATTGGGCCCATTCCACCTGTGGCGACCGCTATCTCCTGTTTGACTCATACAACGGAACCGAGGCGCAGCTCATGCGCTCCGATCTTGACGGCTCCAACATGACCAAACTCGCCGATCGCGTTGGGGAGTCCGCGTGTTCGCCCGACGGAAAATGGCTGGCCTATCGCTCCAACCTCCAATCCGTCGATAAAATTTACCGGCTGCCAATCGAAGGTGGCACCCCCACCGAGCTCGCCACAGCCGCCGGTGGCGGCGATACCTTGATTTCACCCGACGGAAATTTCATCGCCTACACCTTTGAAGAAGGTTCCCCGGTGCCGCAGGTGAAAGTAGCCGTCATCCCGGCCACCGGCGGTTCTCCTCTGCATGTATTAACCACCCCCATCGGCGCCGCCAGCTTACGCTGGGCCCCAGATGGCAAAGGCCTCCAATTCGTACTCACTCGCAAGGGCGCCGGCAACATTTGGGAGGAATCTCTGGCCGGCGGAGATCCACGCCAGATCACCCATTTCACCTCGGGATTGCTATTCGATTTTGCCTGGTCCCGCGACGCCAAGCAGATTCTCCTCTCCCGAGGCGACCGCACCAGCGACGTCGTCATGCTCTCCAAGTTCCGTTAGTAGAAAGTACGACGACTACCGAAGCACCCATCAGTGGTCCCGAGCCCCTAGACCCGAGCTCTGATCCAAGAAAGTAATCCTCCACGATTCCGTGTCTCCGTGGTAAAACTTTCAGTTTGCCTGTGTTCCTCTGTGTCCTCTGTGATGAAAAATCTTTTGCACCGCAAACGTCATGTAAAATCGCGCTTGCCCCGCTCGTCGGCGGACAACTCGGTATTCCGGCACTAACGATCTCACAGGCTCCTGGCTCACAGTCGCTAGCTCATGGCCAAGCCATTCCGGTTCAGCTAGAAGCTAGTAGCTAGAAGCTCGACGTTAAAACGGAGTTTTTCATGCGGGACGAAGTGATTCGTACGGTGGAAGCGCATCTGAATGGACTTGGAGCCAGGGACCTAAGTGCTTCGCCATTTCACGAAGATGTCGAGTTTGTGGGACCGATTGGACCTCCAATCAAGGGGGCCACAACTGTTCGCGCCGTCTTCACCGGATTCTTCCCCACGATCAAGGGCATCAAGATCCATCGGCACATAGTCGATGGCGAGTGGTGTGCCACCGTCTTCGATTTCGATACCACGTTCGGCATCATTCCGATGGTTGACTGTTTCCACGTGGTAGACGGGAAGATCGTATCCATTCGCGTGTACTACGATCCACGCCCAATTTTGGAGGGCATGAGCAAGTCCGCGCTTCCCTCATCCTGAGAACTCATCGTTCTCGATGTGATCACGCGCTGTTTTTCCTGAAGGGACTTTGAGCGTAACTGCGATTTTTCGTCAACTGAGTCCAGTTAGGGCAGAATAGTCGGATGGTCATGCAAAAAATAGTCCCTGCTGGTGCAACGATCTCAGAGCTTCAGGAAACGGCATCAGCGTGCGAGGAGAAAGCAAAACAAGCGGCTGAACCGGAGGCCACGAAGTTGAGGGAAGAAGCACTGCTATACCGGGAGTGGATCGCGGTGCTGCGATCTGGCAGCTGGCATTCGTAACGTCACGTTTGATGGTGAGTGCTATTGAGATTTATGCACAATCAACTGCCGTTCGACGTTCCGCTTCTGCCGCTGCTCGAACCGGACCTCTTGAACAGGAAGTAGTACGGGTATTTGCCTGTCCAGCGCACGTAAGCAAGCATCCTCAGCACACCCACGATGAAGATTGCCACGAACAACATTGAAAACAACACGGCAAATACCACGTATGCGACGTCAGATTTTGAGTGCGGGGCTAATTTCGCGAGAATCCAGGCAACGGCCATCAGTCCAATCCAGAGGCCGATGAGTACGTAGAGCGCACGTCCCGAACGTCGAAATCGAAGCTCATGGGGGTTCATGATTATCGACATTCTAGCCCGTGACGGAGGTTTTGAGCGTTATGGCGATTTTTCGCCAATCAAGAACTCGCGGCTGATCTTCGCAAGAATCGCCTGTACTGCCAGCGATCAAGCAGCCATCCGACTCCGTAAAACCATACGATTATCAAGACGGGCATCGTGGACATAAAGCTAGCAAACTCACTGACGCCCAATCGAGCGAGTCCGTGGACAAATACCGCTCCAAGCAAGAATGCTGGAAGAGCGGAAACAACCAGTGCTCTTTCAAGCCATCCGGGCTCTACCCAGACGTCCATGGGTTCAACGCAGAGTTTGCCCTCTCGTCCCTGAGCGCATGGTTCGAGCGTGGATTGTTTTCCCAGTGGATCTAAATCGAGGCGCACAGCGCCCCAATAAAAGTAGCGACTGTAACGACCATGTTGCATCTTACGGTTTCCTTGAACTGATACGTAGGTCAGCAGCCCGAACAGAACCAAACCCCAAAGGCAAAGGGTCGGTCTCCAGCGCATTCGCATACTAAAATTAGACACCGAGCCTACCTACTTCCGAGGGGTTCTCGGAATCGTCTCCCGTGACTATCGTAATGAGCTTTTGAGGGTTTTGAGTGAAATTAGGATTTTCACCAACTACGGAACCTGCTTCATACACGTATCACGCAGAGTGGCGTAGAACGCAACCGGGACGGGGCCGTTCGGATACACAGTTGCAGAGTTCGTGAAATTCGTCACTCGTCCGCAATCAAACGCAATCTCAATGTTCTGATCTGATAACCATTTAACAGAGAGCGCGGAAAAATCATAACCGTGGAGAAAGCATTGCAGCTTCTCGTTCTTAGGAAACGCACGGTTGGGGCTATCGGTCACGCAAACATCAACGTTGATAGTACCGGAATGATGAAACTCCTGAGAACGAATGAGAACTTTAAACGGGCCATTCTTCAACTCCGTGATTGTCTCGTTAGGTTTGCCCCTCGCAAAGAGCATGAATGCGAGTAGCAGGCCAGTGACCACTGCCCCGATTGAACAAGTTATCCGAACCGGAATCCGCAGCCACCTGTTTCCGATACGGTGTGCGGCGAGAAACGCGAGCGTCAATGTCAATGCGAGTAAAAAGGTGGTGCTGAGTGGTGTTTTCAGCAGTTCGGATGTGTCCATCGTCCGCTCCTGATGGCGACAATCCTACAGCAAGTTTGGACTAATTGACGAAATCAGGCGTGGGTGTTGAAAAAGTCACTGAGATTGGCGGGTGAGATTTAGCGAAAGCATGTTAGAAGGATTCATCTCTTGTCATGCTGTGCTGGATTTCAATCTTCGGAGGCCTGCTGATCATGATGGGAAGCCATG
>DASYZA010000272.1:0-4105 GCA_035946775.1 Candidatus Sulfotelmatobacter sp.
TCCCCTGTTTGTCATGCTCGCCGGCGCCTACTTCGAACGCACCGGAGACCGCCCCTTTCTCGACCGCATCTGGCCGCACATCCAGCACGCTCTGAAGTGGATCGACGATTATGGAGATGTCGATGGCGACGGCTTCGTCGAATACACCCGCCGTTCCGGGAAAGGCCTGGTGCAGCAAGGATGGAAGGATTCGAACGACTCCATCTTTCATGCCGATGGAAAAATCGCCGACCCTCCAATCGCCCTCTGCGAAGTTCAGGGTTACGTCTACGCGGCAAAACTGGCCGCAGCCAGGCTGACCCACGTGCTAGGTAACGTCGATCACTGCTGCGAACTTGAAATGCAGGCGGAAGCGCTCCGCACCAGCTTCGAGGAGCAGTTCTGGTGCGACGACTTGAAGACCTATGCCCTCGCGCTCGACGGCCGCAAGAAGCCGTGCCGCGTCCGCGCTTCCAACGCCGGGCACTGCCTCTTCACCGGAATTGCCTCTCCGGAACGAGCGCGCATGATCGCCCGGAATTTCATGCAGCCCGAATATTTTTCCGGATGGGGAATCCGCACCGTCGCCACCACCGAATCCCGCTACAATCCGCTCTCCTATCACAACGGCTCCGTTTGGCCTCATGACAATTCAATCATTGCGAGCGGTATGGCCAAGTTCGGCTTTCGAAAGCTGGCCGGGAAAATGCTCCTCGCTCTGCTCGATCTCAGCGGCGAGGTCGAACTGCACCGCCTCCCTGAACTGATCTGCGGACTCGAACGCCGGCCGACCGAAGGTCCAACGCTCTATCCCGTGGCGTGCTCGCCGCAAGCGTGGGCTGCCGCAGCTCCATTCCTGATTCTTGCAGGATGTCTCGGAATCACCGTCGATGGAGAGCGCGGAAGAATTGTCTTCGACCGACCATGTCTTCCGGAAGGCATTCCCCAATTGTCGATTCGCAATCTGCGCTGCGGAGACCAGAAAGCCGATCTCCTGCTTGAGCGGCGCGGCGAATCCGTGCTCGTCCACTCCGAAACCGAATCGAAAGATCTCGAGATCATGTCGATTATCTCCTGACCGCCGGGTGCCCCACTTCTGCCCGGTATTGCCAGAAGTGGAGATTTCACAGTGCACCGCGAAAGACCCTCAAATTTCCTGCGCAAGCGTGGTTGTCTGCATCGTTCCTCTGACGGAATCGGAAACGGGCTGCGCGCCAACGCCGAGTTACGCCAGTAACTCGGTCTCTCCTGGGAACCCGGCGCGCTTCGCCCGTTCCGGAAGGAGCGTTTATGAGTCCGAAGATTTTTTTGGCTTTGACGGTCCTGTTGGTCGCTACTGTGTTCATCGTGCTCGATCAGCGCAATGCGCGCGCGGGAGAAGTCACTTCGAATCCCGGGTACGAAGTTCTCGATCCCATCCGCCACGGCAATCTCACTGTCTTTCCCGTGGTTGCCGCCAAGAGTTATCCGACCGGCGAGTTCCTGACACTCGATGAAGGACTCCGCTCCGGAGACGTTGTCATCACCGAGGCCGGAAACGTGCAAGGCCTGATCCGGCGCCGTCCCGTGATGGGCATTCGCCATGAGGGCGCCGAGGTGAGTCGGCTCGTGCTCGTCAACAATTCCAAACGTCCCTTGCTTTTGCTCGCGGGCGAAATCGTCAGTGGGGGCAAGCAGGATCGTGTAATCGGCAAAGACCGAATCGTTCCCCCGGAAAGCGATCCCATCGACCTCAGCGTTTTCTGTGTCGAACCCGGACGCTGGGTCGCTACCAGTCAAAACTTTGGAGCATCCGAATCCATGTACGGCAATGCCGTTGGCGGCCCGATTCACGGGGCAGCGCCTCCCCCAATGGCCCTGATGGCCCAGCCCTCGGTGCGCTCCAAAGCAATGGCCGACAAGAACCAATCGGAAGTATGGGACGCCGTCAATAAACAGAAAGAGGCAATCACCGTCACGGTGGAAGCAACCGCCCCCGCAGTTGCTACCGAAATGTCGCGGACCAGTTCCTACGCAAAGGTCAACGAGAACGGAGAAGTCAGAAAACAAGTGGACGCCATCGCCAAGCCAATCGAACAGAGTTATGAAAGCCTCATCCACCAGCTCCGCGATCGCAACGCAGTCGGCGTTGTCGTCGCTGTCAACGGCCGCATCATCTGGGCCGACATCTTTGCGAGCACCGATTTGCTCGCGAAGTACTGGCCCAAACTCGTCCGCTCGTATGCATCCGAGGCAGTCGTAACGCGCGCAAAAGACATGGGAGCCACGGTGAATCAGGCACAAGATTTCTTAGCTGATATGGAAGGCCGTCGCGAAGTGATCGAGAGCGATCCCGGAGTGTACCGTCACACCGAAGTTACGGGAGATGGCTTCAAGGCATTCGCGCTTACGTCACTTCTGCCGAAAACAGGATTCGAGGTTCACGTCGCAAAGATGGCCGATTAGAGAAATTTGGTAATTGGGTAATTTTGTAATTTGGTAATTTAAAAACCCTCGCCGTGAAGGGCTGGCAATGGAGGTCCGAGGTCCGACGTCCGAAGCCGCACGATGGCTAACTATTCACTATCCACTCGCTTTTCGTTCCACCTGCGCCAGGCTGCCGGATCGTTCGGCAGCCGCTGGTGCGTGATGTCGCCCAGCGCTTGAAATGCCCACGCATGTGTTTGCGCGTCGAGTGTCGGATCGTCCGTGTCCTTTAACAACGTTGGAATCGCTGAGAAGCGTTTTTCCTGCGTGAACAATCCCGACGACGCCACGCCACACGCTGCCCGCTCGCGCACCAGAGGCGACGGATCATCGTGCATAGTCTGCAGCAGAGGAGTGATCGCCGCATCGCTTCCCGTCAGCGCCAGTGCTTCGACCGCCCATCGCCGCGAGTCCGCGTCAGAATCCTTCAGATGATCGGTCAACACGGAGATCACGCGCTCCTGCCCGACTCCTTGATTTCCCATCAATCCCAACGCCCACAGCGCCCAAATTTTCTGCGAGTGATCGGTCGACTCAACGGTCTTTAGCAGGTAATCGAGACTCTCTGAATTCTTCGCCAGCCCGTACGCGGCAAGCTCGACTTCCACTCCAGACTCGCGCACTCGCAGGTCGTTGGAATTCAACGCCGCCGCCGATAGATTCGCGATCTGCGGATTCCACTGCACCTGCCCGTTCCATCCGTCGGCCCGGGCCGTGATTTGCTCGACAGCGCCGTCAGAATGCGCCACGGCCAATTTCAGCAGCGCCTCCGCCTGGCTCTGTGGATCCATTTGATCGAGTTGCCCCGAATCCCGTGCCGAACTAAGCTGCTGCACTTGTCTCTCGGGTCGCGGCGATGCCGGGTGCGGTTTGTGTGACGTTCCTAAGAACAAAGGGAACAGCGCCGTCACGAGTCCGATTGCCATTGCAATCAGCGAGACAAGAGGCGAAGTGCGCTTCCGCGGCGCATACTGCACTGGATCGCCGCTGTAGTTGCCGATATCCGAACCCGGCCCGAGCGTTCCGTAATCTGGAGTCGGCTGGAGGCGCGGGTCGAGCGCAGGAGTTCCGGCTCCGCCGGTCCCCGAAAATGGTGGCTTGAATCCGCCCATACTGTTAAGAGTCTAGGCGGACCAGAAATAGGGTAAAGTTACTTCGGTTTGAATTCGAGTCGGTCTCAAGACCCAGGTACTTCGTTCATGCAGACAGGGAAGGGGCCCCGCCCGCATGCGCGCACGTAATTAAAGGAGGAAACATGTCAGTCAAATTCCGGTGGTGGATGCCCATCATCAGCTTGTCCCTAGCGGCGGTGGCCTTCGCCGCAGCTGCTCCGGGATATCACGTCATCAAAACCTACAAAGTCGGCGGCGAAGGCGGCTGGGATTACCTTACCGTCGATGCCAGTTCGCACCGACTCTTCATTTCCCGCGGAACCCACGTCATCGTTCTCGACACCGAAAGCGGCAAAACGGTCGGCGACATTCCCGACACTCCCGGAGTGCACGGCATCGCGCTCGCGCCCGAGTTGGGGCGCGGCTTCACCAGCAACGGCCGCGAAGGAACCGTCACCATTTTCGATATCAAGACGCTTGCTCCCATCGGCATCAAAGTGAAAGCGGGCGAGAATCCAGATGCGATCCTTTACGATCCGGCTACAAAA
>DASYZA010000273.1:0-74475 GCA_035946775.1 Candidatus Sulfotelmatobacter sp.
CCACAGAGAGTTCACGAGAATGGAGCAACAAGCCAAACATCTTCAGAGCAACCAAACAGAGTGGGCTGGATCTCGAGGAAGAATCTCGGTCCTCCGGTCGAGGCGGAGCTTTTTTCTTGACATCTCTTTTTATAGAACTCACCGACCTTTGCGACTCCATCTGTGTCGCCACTTCACTTGCCACTTGCCATTCCACTTCTTCCACCTGCGACGACGACCGTCTTCCCCTTCACGCACTTCATAATCACCGTCAGGTATGTCGATCCCGTCTTTTCTGCGGACGTATGCGAAGGCCCTGAGTTGGCTCCCGTCGTAGTAGACCATGAAGTCAACTGAGAACCATTCTGCACCTGAGCCACGCTCGCGCATCTGCCCGTAGCCTTGGACGGGTGTCAGACTGGGTTTGTCGTTGGTGCGCTCGACCACGTTCGGGATTATAGCGGCGATGGTTGCCGTAACATCCCGGTTACGCTCATCATCGGCTCCCTTACCAAGCCCAGGCATACGCATCCACACGCGGGTCAGCGCCGGCGGCTAGAACACCTGTTGCCTCATCGATGACAATTCCTCCATTTGAGCCTAGCGACCATGGCGGCGTGACGCGCAGTTTGTGGCCTTTGGCGATCAGGGCTTCGCGGGTGGATTCCGGAATGCGGGACTCGACCGCCATGTCTCCGGGATACATGGTGTGCGGGAACGGAGAGGCCGGGAAGGCGTGCGAGGACCAGCGCGGGGATTCGATGGCCTGCTGGATGTTCATGCCGAAGTCGACCATGTTGATCAGCGTCTGCATGGTGCGCATGGTCTGATCGTCTCCGCCGGGGCTGCCGAGAATTGCATACGGTTGGCCATCTTTCATGATGAGCGTGCTTTGTAGAGTGCTGCGCGGGCGCTTGCCGGGTTCGAGGGCGTTGGCTTCTCCGCGTTTCAGCGAATAGTAATCGCCGCGGCAGTTGAAGATCAGGCCAGTGTCTCCCATGACGACGCCCGTACCGAACAACTCGTGCAGGCTGGGCTCGAAGCTGACCATGTTGTGGTCTTGGTCGACGACGGCAATGTAGCTGGTATCGCCTTCGTGCTTGGCATTGCCGTCGAGAACTTCGTGCACCGGGCGATCAAGCTCGGCGGTATTCATGTATTTCTCGGGGTCTCCGGGGCGCAATTCGAGCGAGGCCTTTGCGGGATCGATGAGCTTGCGGCGGTCGGCTGCGTACTGTTTCGAGAGCAGACCGGCGTAGGGGATCTTGATGAAATCCATGTCGCCGAGGTATTTTTCGCGATCGCCCATGGCGAGTTTCACGGCTTCGATACTGGTGTGCAGGAATTCGGGGCTGTTGTGGCCCATAGCTTTGAGATCGTATCCCTCAAGCATATTCAGCGCGATCAGTTCGGTCGGCCCCTGGGTGGCGGAGGGATTCTTGTAGATCTGGTATCCGCGATAGTTGATCGAAACCGGCGTCTCGACCTCCGCGGTGTATTCGGCGAAGTCTTCGTAGCGGAAAAGGCCGCCGTTGGCTTCGGAGAACGCGGCGAGATCGTGCGCGATGTCACCCTTGTAGAAGCGGTCTCGGGCGGCCTTGAGCGCTTCGTGGCGGCCCTTGGATTTGTTGGCTCTCTCGGCTTCGACAAGTTTCTTCAGCGTGCGGGCGAGATCTGGGTTTTTGAGAATGTCTCCGGCTTTCGGTGGATGGCCGTTCGGAAGATAGACCTTTACGGTAGTGGGATATTTCAGAATCTTCTTCGATCCCGCGATGTAAGAGGCTCCGCGTTCACTGAGCGGGAAACCGTTTTCGGCGAGATCGATCGCCGGCTGGAGCACCTGTTCGAAACTCATCGTGCCCCACCGGTCGAGCAGGATGTACCAGGCGTCAACGACGCAAGGGAGGCCGCCGGAAAGCAGGCCATCACTCTCGGGAATTTTTCCGCCATTGTTCTTCTCGTACCAATCGATGGTCGCGAGTTTGGGGGCGCGAGGCTCGGCGTTGATGGAGTAGACCTTTTTCTCGCGCGCGTTGTAGACGAGCAGCTCTGCGTCGCTACCGAGGCCGTTGAGGGAAAAATCAGTTACGCCTAATGCGGCTTGTCCGGCGACGGCAGCGTCGAAGGCGTTGCCACCGGCATCGAGGATGCGGCGCGCGGCTTCGGTGGCTTCGGCTTTCATGGAGGCGACAGCAGCATGGCGTCCACGAATGACGGGACGCATGGTCTGAGTCGTTTCGGATTGCGCGCAAGCTGACCGGGAAAAGGCGAAGCAGAGAATTGCCGCGATAAGCGAAATTCGGAAATGCATCGTTTGATGTCTCATGAATGTGAACACCTGTGAGTCTTGTTGCACGCGATACTAAACTCACAGTGCCTTCTCAACAACATTTTGCTTGCCGGGCCCGAAGCGATTCCCTTTCGCAGCAGAAGGCGGCGTAGGCTTCCCGGCCGGCAGGCAGATCGGTGCGCCGCAGAAAACGCGCATAGGCGGCCTCGTCGAAGATCTCACGAAGTGTCGCCCAAAAAAGCCGGGCGGCAGAGCTGAGATGAGTCATACGCTGTCCTCCGCCAATCTGGTCATCACGAAAGGGGCTTCTCTGATCTGGGCAGCCCGGCGGCCGGTGACGATTCCGATCCAGTGGCGCGCGGATTCAATCAGGATCAATGCCACCATCAAAACCAAGATGGCCGTCACGGCAGCATCGAGGCGATTGTTGAAGATCAGGCGAGACGTGGCCGGGCTCGCCGAGGTTAACGCAAGCTTGCGCGCCTGTGCCAGGAATCCAATGCGCGGGTCCGGGTCAAGAATCTTGTGCCAAGAGGCCGTGAAGGTGACGACAACGAGCCAAACGAGTGGGATGAGTGTTACCACAGCATATTTCAACCGGTGCATCTTGATGATGATGGTGGTGGCAACGCAGAGCGCCACCGTGGCTAACAATTGATTGGCGATTCCGAAAAGCGGCCAGAGGGAGTTGATTCCCCCCAGAGGATCTTTCACTCCCTGCCACAAGAAATATCCCCAAGCGGCAACAATCAATGCGCTGGTCGCGATGATCGAGGGATACCAACTCGTACGGCCCAGAGGCTTGTAAATGTGGCCGAGAGCGTCCTGGATCATGAAGCGCGCGACTCGGGTGCCGGCGTCGAGAATCGACAGGATAAATAACGCTTCAAACATGACAGCGAAGTGATACCAGAGGGCCATCACTCGGGACCCGCCCAAACTTTGGGAGAAGATGTGCGCCATACCAACGGCAAAGGCGGGAGCGCCTCCGGTGCGGTTGAAGAGGGTCTGCTCGCCGACAGCAGCTGCTAATGATTGCATCTCGGCCGCAGTTACGGGGAATCCCCAGTTCGAAATCGTTGAGGTAGCTGCGGCTGCGGTTTGCCCCACGATGCCGGCGGGGCTGTTCATGGCGAAGTAGACGCCGGGCTGCAGCACGCAGGCGGCAATGATCGCCATTACCGCGACAGCCGATTCGGCCATCATGGATCCGTAGCCCACCAAGGGGGTTTCCGTTTCACGCGCAATCAGCTTGGGTGTCGTTCCGCTGGAAATTAGCGAATGAAATCCGCTGATGGCACCGCAGGCAATGGTAATGAAGGCGAAGGGGAAGACCCTCCCGGCAAAAACCGGTCCGGTGCCGTCAACAAATCGCGTGAAGGCGGGCATGTGCAGCGTGGGATGCATCACGACGATGCCGACACCGAGAAGACCGATGGTTCCGAGCTTTACGAACGTGCTCAGGTAATCGCGAGGAGCAAGCAGCAACCAAACCGGCAGAACCGAAGCGGCAAATGCGTAGACGATGATGGCAATTGCGAGGGTGGTGGCCCGGAGCGTAAAGATGGGCCCGAGGGATACGTGCTGTGACACCCACTGACCTCCCCAAATGGCCAGCAAGACGAGGATGAATCCCAGGGCGGAAACTTCGAGGACCTTGCCAGGGCGGATGTTCCGCAGATAAATGCCCATCAAAAGTGCTATGGGTATGGTCATGGCGATGGTGAATGTGCCCCAAGGACTGTCTTTGAGGGCGTTCACGACTACGAGGGCGACAACGGCCAGCAGAATGATAAGGATCACGATTACGGCCGCGTAGGCCACAAAGCCGCCGATGGCACCAGTTTCCTCCTTAGCCATCTCGGTGAGGGATTTGCCGTCGCGGCGAACGGAGAACAGCAGGATGACGAAATCCTGCACGCATCCGGCAAAGACGGCCCCGGCCAAGATCCAGAGGACTCCGGGGAGATATCCGAACTGGGCGGCCAGAACGGGACCGACCAGAGGGCCCGGACCGGCGATAGCGGCAAAGTGATGCCCGAAAACGACCCATTTGTTTGTGACCAGGAAATCGCGGCCGTTCTCCAGCCGTTCGGCGGGAGTGGCACGAAGCGCATCGACGGCCAGGATTTTGGCGGCGATGAACTTCGCGTAAAAGCGGTAACCGAGAGCGTAGCAACAGGTGGCGGCCGTCACCAGCCAGAGAGCGTTGATGGGCTCCGAGCGGTGAATGGCGACGACGCCGACCGCGAGTGCAGCCAGAATGGAGATCAATATCCAAATAGAGATCGAGATCAGCCTATTCATTCTGTTCGAGCATTTTGTCGGAAGTGCAGGGTTCGCGCAATGGCGCGCTGAGCACCCGGGCACGATGTATGCCACTTTTGGATATGTTCTATAAGAATTTTGAATTTCTACCGCATTGAATTCATTTATAAGATCTCCGCCAGCGGCGCTCTCTCGTCGGGAATACCACGGAGGACTGCGATGAAGACTGGAACAATCTGCATGCTGGCGGCGGTTCTTTCGATTTCGACTTGCTGTTTAGCGCAGGAAAAAGGGCCGGCGGCGGACGCGGAGCATTCTCGACATACGGGCAAGACACTCATTGTGTCGGGAAGAATCAGCGCGGATGGCAAGATGCTGGTCACAGATCTTGACTCGGAGTGGAAGATTGAGAATGCCGGGGTTTTGAGGGGGCACGAAGGAGATCTGGTGCGGGTCCGATGCGTGGTGGATCCGGACAAGGGCGAAGTTCGAATTCTCTCGGTCAAGAAAGAGAATGGTGAGGCTACGTACTCGGCCCGCTATGCCGATTCGGCTTTCCGGCGCTGAGTCTCTGACCGGACACCAACAGCCAGATTTCAATTTGTCATTCTTCAGCTCGTTATCAGTCTTCGCCTCGTCCTAGCTTGGTGTTACCCTGAAGCCTCCGGAAGAGCGCAAGCCACCAGTCTGGCCGTTTGGTCAGGGGTTTGCGCTTGAGGTACATTCGCGGGATTCATCCTGAGCGTTATTAGTAGAGGAGCATCCGATGAAAATTGGCATTCTGACCGGAGGTGGGGATTGTCCTGGACTGAACGCGGTCATCCGCGCGATCGTGCGCAAAGGGATCTTTCATTACGACGATGAATTCGTAGGCTTTCTCGAGGGCTGGCGCGGTCTAATCGAAGATCAAAGCATTGAACTGGATCTCGATGCGGTCAGCGGGATCCTGCCACGGGGTGGAACGATCCTGAGAACATCACGGACGAATCCCTCGAAGCGCCCCGATGGCTTTGACCGTTGTATCGCCACACTTCAGAAACACAACATTGATGCACTGGTGGCGATTGGCGGTGACGATACCCTCTCGGTTGCGCAAAAGCTGCACGAGAAAGGCGTCAATGTAATTGGCGTTCCGAAAACGATCGATAACGATCTTGGCGGGACGGACTATACATTTGGGTTCGATACGGCCTGCAACATCGTTTGCGAAGCGATTGATCGCGTGCATACGACCGCAGAGGCGCATAACCGGGTGATGGTTGTTGAGGTGATGGGGCGGGACGCGGGTTGGATCGCGCTCTACAGCGGGATCGCGGGGGGAGCCGATGCCATTCTGATTCCGGAGAGACCGTTTAACGTCGATAGGGTTGCGGAGTCAATTCGGCAGCGGCACGAGCGTGGACGCTACTTCTCGATCGTCGTGGTGGCAGAGGGGGCAAAATTCGCCACCGGATCGGGCGCTCCGGTCGTGCAGGACATGGGCAAGGATGAATTCGGTCACGCCAAGCTGGGCGGAATTGCAAACGTGCTGGCACGAGAAATCGAGAAGCGTACGGGATTCGAGACGCGTGCTGTCGTGCTTGGACACATCCAGCGCGGAGGATCGCCAAGCGCATTCGATCGCGTTTTGGCGACGCGCTATGGATTGGGAGCGATCGACATGGTGCACGCCGCGGAGTTCGGCTGCATGGCCGCGCTTAAAGCCAACAAGATCGTCTCAGTCACCTTGAAGGAAGCTATCTCGAACAATCGAGTTGTGGACGCAGAGATGATCGAGATTGTGTCGGGCCTGTTCGAGGAAATCGGCGAAGCTGCTGCAAGATAGGGCGATGGTTTTGGCCTCCCCCGCATCGGAGCGGGCGGAGGCCTTTTGTTGTTTGCGGGCAAATCTGAAACAATTCTGACCGATCTCTTCCATGAAGAACTGGATCTGGCTCCTGCTTGGCATTCTCGCCTGCGCAATCAGTTGGACGTACATGCACCGGGTGCTGCTGCCTTGGGAGTACCACGTCAATGTGGAGCGCGGACGGCTTATAGCACAGATGGGCGACTTGTACCCGAGATGGGTCGGCACGCGGGAATTGCTCCTGCATGGGCGAAATCCTTATGGCCCGGAGGTCAGTCGCGAAATCCAGATAGGTTTTTACGGTCACCCGATCGAGCAGAGTTATGACAAGCCTGCAACCGAGATCATCGACGAACAACGGTTCGCTTACCCCGTGTACGTCGTGTTCTTTCTGGCGCCAACGGTGAAGGCAGATTTCGAAGAACTGCAGCAGTCGGCACCGATTATTTTTGCCGGCCTGCTTGCATGCAGTGTTGTGCTTTGGTTGGCTGTGGTTCGATGGCGTCCTCCGCTTGTAGTGTCTGGGGCAATGATCCTGATCGTGCTGAGTACGCCGCAGATTGCTCAGGGCCTGCGGTTGCGGCAGTTCGGGTTTGTGGTCATTTTCCTGCTCGGGATGGGAGCATGGGGTATCGTGCGCGGCCAGCTTTTCTGGGCGGGAGTTCTGTTCGCAATCGCCACAATCAAACCACAGATGATCGTGTTGTGCCTGGTGTGGTTTGCGATTTGGACGCTGGGGGAGTGGAAGAAGAGATGGCCGTTGGCGGCTGGATTCAGCATGGCACTTGCGCTGCTGGCCGGGTCCGGAGAACTCCTGGTCCCCGGTTGGCTGCGTTACTTTCTGGAAGGACTGGCTGCCTACCGCAAATACTTCCCTACTACGTCACCAATCCGGCTGATTCTCGGAAACTGGTTTGGCGGTGCCATTTCCGTCGCGGTTTTGGTTGCGCTGCTGTCGTATGCATGGGCCAAGCGAACGGTCGAGGCGCATTCGCCTGAGTTTGTCGATCTGCTCGCACTGTTCTGTATCGCTTCCACGCTGATCCTTCCACTTTTGACACCATACAACCAAGCCTTATTGTTGCTTCCGATCGTGGTGCTGATGCGCGACTGGAATCGACTTCCGAGGTTCGGGCGAATGGCTTTTGTCGCGCTGTTGGCTTGGCCGGGCGTGGTTTCAGTACTGCTGCTTTTTCATCCGCCCGACGTGGATTCCTTACGACGCACTCCCCTGTTGCCTTCAGTCCTGGTACTTCTCATCCCATTTGTGGTTTGCTGGCTGTATTTTGCTCGAGGAGAATCTTCGGCACAGGTTGTGCCGCGCGTCGCTCGTTGACCAGTGCAGTTCGATATCATTAGCGCGAATGGACACGGGGCGTTGGATCACGTCGAAGCGTTTGCGAGCCCATGGACTGCTGCTTGCGATAGCGCTGTGGTCAGTTTACCTCTGGAACCTGGGCACTCCCGGGCTGCGCGATCGTCACGGAAATTTAAAGGGCACAGATTTTCTGCACTTCTACACGCTGGGAATAGTTGCGAACGAGCATCATGGGGCAAGTTTGTACGACATCAGCGCACAAAGCGCGCTAGTGGCGCAGCGAGTACCGCAGGCCTCCGGCATTCGTTATCTGCCGCTCTATCCTCCGCAAGTTTCGATTATTTTTGTGCCCTTCTCTCATCTCTGGTATGGAACAGCTCTTGGATTGTGGTGGACGTTCAGCGCCGGCCTTTATGCAGCGTGTTGCTTTATTGTTTGGCGGCTATGTCCGAATTTGAAGAGATACGGCGGCACGGTTGCGATTCTTGCGACAGGGTTCCCCGCATTTTTCCACTTGATCGCCTGGGGACAGACATCGGCGTTGGCGCTGGGGTGTTTCACGATTTTCTTTCTGTTCGTTCGGCAGAAGAGGAAGTTCCTGGCTGGTCTCGCTCTGGGCTGTCTCGTTTTCAAACCGCAGCTAGGGCTGGCGGCGGCGATTGTGTTTCTTGCGTGCGGGGAGTGGGAGATTATCTTTGGAACAATAGTCGCTGCGGTGGCAGAACTCGCTGCTGGGGTTCTTTATTACGGAATACAGCCTTTGCGGGTTTGGCTACGCACTCTCTGGCATGTACGTGAGATGGCGCCGTGGCTTGAGCCCAGGCTCTATCAGACCCACTGCCTGCGCACATTCTGGGCGATGCTGGTGCCATGGAGTTCGTTATCGCTGGCACTTTATGGATTCAGCGGCGTGATCGTGGTTGGCTGGACGGTCTGGGTCTGGAGACACTCGCGGGAATTCGAGCCTCGGCTGGCATTGCTGTTGCTCGCAACAGTGCTGATCTCACCGCATCTCACTGTGTATGATCTTGTAATTTTGGCTCCGGCTTTCTTGCTTCTCGCGGACTGGTTGTTGGTAAATCCGCGTCGAGCTTCGCGTGGATTGATCGGCACGATGCTTTACTTGCTGTACCTGCTGCCTCTCGTAGGACCGCTCTCATACTGGACGCATGTTCAACTCTCGGTCATCGCGATGGTGGTCCTCTGCTATCTGATATGGAAGGAACTCAGATCGGGGGCGGCATCGCTGGAGACTGCACAATTTGCCAAGGTTCAAGCCGCTGAGACCTGAAGCGGGCTAGACCTGACGTCCGAACAAGAAGCGCAGGGCATCGGGGAAACGCCGTGCCCATGCGGATTCGTGGTGGGTGCCGCCCTCGTCAATCGCCAGGTGCAAACGCTTCTCGTCCAGCCCAGCGCGGCGCAAGATGGAAGCGAACTCGCGGACATCATCCACCATGCTGCGATCGCGGTCCTCACGTCCCGCTTCTGCGGTTCCAGTTGCAAGAAAGACGCGCTCGGGCCAGCGGCTGACAGCACGGCTCTCGCGAATCATGCGGCGATTGGAAGCCCAGAGCGACGGGCTCTCAAGAAGCAAGCGTCCGATCAGGCCGGGGCGAACTGCTGCCGTGTAGATGGAAATCAGCGCTCCCAGCGAGGAACCTCCTAATCCGGTATTTTCCGGGCCATGTGCCACGCGGTAGTTGAGCGCGATGAAAGGCATCACTTCCCTGGTCAGGAAGTCAGGATAGCGACGGCCCTGCACGCGAAGCATCATCGGGTGCATAGAGCCATGCGGCATGTACTCCCGAAGTCGATCTTTGCCGGCATTGTCAATTCCGACGATGATCATCGGCGGCACAGCTCCTTCGCGGATCAGGCGGTCTGCCGTTTCATCCACCTGCCATTCGACGCCCGTGAAGGAAGTCGTCGGCTCAAAAAGATTCTGACCATCGTTGAGATAGAGAACTGGATAAGCACGACCGGAGTACTCGGGAGCGTCATAACCGGGTGGCAACCACACCCTTAGGAACCGAGTGTTGCGAAAAACTCGGCTGGTGAACTCGTGCAGGCGGAGATCTCCAGTTGCCGCCTCGACGCGAATCACGTCCGAAGCGACCGACCTGTTCAGCTCTGCAGATTTCTGGAGTTCTTCCATTCGTGAATTAGATGTCAGGATACAAGGCCGGAGTGTTCATGCGGCTCGAGTTCTGAGTTTAATAAGAATCGAGAGCAGGCTGATCAGGAAAATCAACGCGAGCGACAGGATGCACAGAATGCACCAGGTAGTCAGTTCGTAGGCTTCGATGTAGGTCAAGTAGAGCGCGAACGTCAAGCCCAAGAGTGCAGCCAGCAAAAGTCGAAGTGGCGTCTCTGGGCGTGATCTCCAGAAGGTAGAGAGAATGAACAGAGCCGCATATCCGGCGACCCCGACTCCGGCGACCGGAATTCCTTCAATCTGTGAATACTCGCTTCGGTTGACGATGTCACAACTGAATCTCTGGCTGAAATCGCAGAAGTTTGTGGCTGATTTCGCGTAGTGGCGTTGCAGCGAGATGGCCGAATCAACCACGCCTGCGAGCGACAGCAGGGCGATCAGAACGAACAGCAGATTGTTACGGCGAGGCTCTGCGGTCACGGCAGGCTGCATCCGGTCTTCTCACTTAGCGCCTGCAGCGAAAGTACGCCTTCTTTAGGTGGCTCATTTCCGAATTGCCAACTGGGAAACAGCTTGACGCCAGCGGCCTTGCAAGCCGAAACAAGTTCGCCTGGTTTGTCTTTGATGGCGCACTCAATATACGGGACCTTGCGAAACGACGAGCCAAACATTTCTTTCTGATCGGCGCAGTGCGGGCACCAGTAGAGGCCGTACATCTTTGCATTCTTATTGGCCAGACATTGGGCGAAAGAATCGTACTTGTGATTCTTGTAGTAGCGGCCTCCGAAAAACGCCCCGGCAAAACAAATGATAATCACCACATAGGTAAGCAACTTCCCGGACTTCCCTTGCCCGGTGTCCTGGCGTTCCTGCTGCTTTTTTCTCCGCTCTTCCGACATGATTTTTTATACCACGGGCGTCAGGCAACAACGTTGATCGAACCGGGGAGAACATCCAGTTCTTCGCAATGCAAGGAGAGAACCTCGCCGTCGACCATTACGTCGACCGGCCCATTCAGATTGAACTCAACGCTGCGGACGGCTCTGCGCTCCGCCATTGGATGCTCAATGTGAGTACCGTCGTAAAGGCCGGGCAGATTTCTGATCAGCCCTATTCTTCCGATCGGTCCCCAGCGAACGTATTCGACCAAGCCGTCGTCAACCTCGGCTTTGGGAGCGATCATCATGGTGCCGCCCGTGAACTTGCTGTTATTGAACGTAACGAAGAGGCAGCGGCGATCGTCGAAGGACTCCTGTCCTTCGATCTTGGTGCCAAGAGGCCGGCGATTAAACCGGGCGAGAGTGAGAAAGATCGACATAAAATACCCGAATTCTCCCCAATGCGCGAAGCGACGGGCGCGAAGAGTGGCGACGTCGGCAGAGAATCCCATACTCAGCAGGTTGATGAAATAGATCGTGCCGGAACGATGGCGCATGCGCAGCACGTCGCAGGGGCGGCTTCGCTCAGCAATAAGGGACTCAATGGCGTATTCAACGCCGCGATCACTGAAATCGCGCAGAAAAGAATTTCCGGTCCCGAGAGGCAGAAATCCTAAGGTCGCCCGCTCTCCGGTGGCAGATTCCGGGAATAATCCGTTGACGATCTCATATGACGTGCCGTCACCTCCGACGGCAATGAAATTTCGCGTGCCACGGCTGTAAGCTTCGCGAGCAATCCGGGTTGCTTCACTGGGCGACGCGGTGATGGCGACCTCGACCTGCACGCCAGCTTTGCGCAGGCGCTCAAGGGCAGGGCCAAGCAGTTCCCTGCTTTTGCCGCCGCCAGCCGCCGGATTCACAATTGCGAGATAGGTTCGCCCCAAAGCGCCAGATCCTGGAGTTGGTCACAACTGTACGATCGCGGTCCTCTGTAGTTTCTCGCCAATCTCGTCTGCAAGCACCTGCCGTTTGATCTTCATGGAAGCGGTGCGCGGGAAATCCTTGTCCCACACAAGGTATCCGGTGACACGTTTGAAGTCGGGCAGTCTGCGATTGCGCGCAGAAATGTCTTGCAGCAACGCGTTATCGAGCTTCTGGTTCTGATCGAGTCGGACGACTAAGACCAGTGACTCCTTGCCCAATTCCTTCTTCGGCCATATGTAATTCGCGGCGAACACGGAGTACTCCTTGACTGCCAATCCATCGAATACAGTTTCGATATCTTCCGGATAGATGTTTTTTCCGCCCTCGGTGACGATCATGTTCTTCTTGCGACCGAAGAGTTGTAAGTGCCCGTGAGGTTCGAAGCGTCCCAGGTCACCCGTGAGAAGCCAACCGTCGACGATGGTTTCCAGAGTAAGTTCGGGATCATCGAGATAGTGCGACATGACCGTCCTGCTGCGTACGGCAACTTCGCCGACACCCTCGGCGTCTGGATTGAGAATGCGAAGTTCGACTCCGGGCAGCGGCTTCCCGACTGTGTCGGCGCGAAAGGGTTTCAAATCGTTGAGAGTAAGGGCCGTACCTGCTTCGGTCAGGCCATAGCCATTCACGACAGGAATCCCAAGATCGTAAAAGAACTGCATCGTCGAAGGTTCGATGAATGCTCCCCCTGTAATCAGCGCCAGCAACTCGCCGCCGAATCCCTTATGAACATTCGGGAGCAACATGCGGCTGAGCTTTATATTCGGCCGGCCAGGGGTGAGGGCGCGGTTCACGGCAATCATCGAATTTAAGATCCCGCGTTTCCACGATGGGAGTTCGTCGAACTTGGCGCGGAGGCCGCGCTCGAGGTTCTTGACGATCATCGGGACCAGAGAGACATACGTGATTCGATAGCGAACGAAGGCGTCACGGACAAATTCAGGCCGCAGAGTCCGCAGATGAACGACGCACGCACCGCAAACAAAGGGCCCGATGAAACCAACCATGAAATCGATCGCGTGATTCGTGGGGAGAATGCTGAGATAACGCACCCCGGGCCAAAAGGGATACCACGCAGTGAGAGATCGGCATTGCTCGAGATAATTCTCATGGGTAAGAACGCAACCCTTGGGACGGCCGCCCGTGCCAGAAGAATAAACGATACAGGCGACATCGTCCTTTCCGCGCATGACGAAATCGGGAGCGCCCTTGCGCTTGAAGTCCTCCCAGCGGAAGGCCCCGGCCAGATCAGCACCCAGCGGTGCTTCCGTCACCAGAACGATCTTGGTGGCGATCTTCTGGAAGTCGGAGGACTCCATAATTGCGCGCCAGAGGTGGTATTCGACGATGAGCACCTTGGCTTTGGAGTGAGCCAGGAGTTGCAGATGCTCCGCGGCAGAGAGCTTGTAATCGAGTGGAACCACCACACCACCGCAGTAAAAAATCGCGTAGGCGGAAATCAGCCATTTCGACTGATTGGTCATGACGATGGCGGCGCGATCGTTGGGATCGAAGTCGGCATCTTCAAGAGCGCGCGCCAGCGGCAGGGCGATTTCCTTGAAATCGGAATATGTCAGCCGGAGCTTCTCACGGTCACGCTCGGCTTCGATCAAACAGACCTCTGACGAGAAACGATCAAGCGCATCGCGCAAGGCCGCACCGAGACAAGTGTATTGACGAAGATCGAGCATCAGGAAACTGCTGATTTTAGATTGTAGATTGCAGATTGAACAACTCTGCATTGGCGCGCGAAGGTAAAGATCGATGACGCAAATCGCGCGCGTTCACAAACGAGCCTGAATTTTGCCAGCCAAAGTACGAAAATCAGAGACTCCCTGCAGCTCGTAGTCTGGCAATTCGACGTGAAAATGGTTCTCAAGTTTTGTCAGCAGATCGAGCGTTTGCAGGCTGTCGATGCCGAGCGTTTTGAAAAAATCGTCGTCCGGAGTGAGTTTCTCGCGCGAAACTTTGAAGTGGGCCGCGGCGAGATTGAGTATTTCGTTCAGCGTCTGGTCCGTTGTTGGCATAAGGTTCTACTTTAATCTGAGTAAGAGTATCTAGGGCAAATAAGGCTGCGCGTCTTTGCTCTCGACGAACTTCTTCAATCCCTGTTGCACAGCCGGACGTGAGAAGAGATCGCAGAAGATTTCGATTTCCTGACGCAATTCTTCGCTCGGGATTGGCTTGATGAAGCGCTTCGCTACTGCCGATGTTGTCCGGTCGAACTTGACGATTTGCGCGGCGGTGGCTCTCGCAGCCCGGAGAGCCTCTTCCTCGGATACGACCTGACTCACCAGTCCGATCTGCTGTGCCTTAGTGGCGTTGAAGCTCCGCCCGGTAAGGAGCAGATCGCGAACGGCAGCATTGCCAATGTCACGTTTCAGGCGCGGAATGCCGCCGAATCCCGGGATCAGGCCGAGGCGCAGTTCCGGAAATGCGAACCGAGCCGATTTGTCGGCAATGATCAGGTCACAGGTCAGAGCTAGTTCGAATCCACCGCCAAAAACCACTCCGTTTACCGCAGCGATTGTTGTCAGGGGAGACTCGTCAATGGTGTTCAACACTGCGTGGATGCGCTCCAGAAAGTTTCGTATGCCCTTCGCAGCTTCTTCTTTCACCATTGACTGTGAACGCTCGTACAGTTCCCGCAGATCGGCACCGGCGCAGAAACCGCACGGCAGATGACTATAGATGATGAGAGCGTGCGCTGATTGCGTGAGGGTGGTGAGATCCGCGCAAAACGACTCCAGTTCGTCCAGCGACAACGAGCCGATTTCGTTACACGGCGTGCGATGGAGCTTCAACTCGATCAGGCCGTCGTTGCATCTCCAAGACATGGCTTGGCCAGTTCGGCTGAAATTTCCCGGTGAGCTCATGCGGTCTTCACCGCCCGGTACAGCTCGTCGATTTCATTTTGCATACGAGCTGAAATCAGATCCCGCTTCAACTTGCCGTTGGCGGTGAGCATGCCATTTTCAATCGAGAAAGGCTCCTGCCGAACATGGAACGCGCGAACCTGCTTGTAATGGGGCAAGCGAGAATTGACCGCATCAAGAGCGGCTTGCACTTGATCATGGTTCACGTTGCCCGTTACGAGTGCAGAAAGATACCCTCGTCCGTTGCCTACGATGACGACCTGCTGGGCGGACGGAAGATGGCGTGCGATTTCTTCTTCAATGGTTTCGGGGGCAACTTTGTGGCCCGAGCCGAGCACCAGCAGATTCTTGATGCGTCCCACGATGCGCCACGTGCCTGTGGCATCGAGTTCGCCTTGATCGCCGGTATGGAACCATCCGTCGCGAAGCACTTCAGCCGTCTGCTGTGGGCGGTTCCAATATCCGGGAAAAACGTTGGCCCCGCGAACTACGATTTCGTCGTTTTCTGCCAATTTCATCTCAATTCCAGAAATCGCGGGACCGACGCGTCCCGGAATCGGCTTCTTGGGATCGTCCATCGTCAGAATGCCAGTCGTTTCGGTGAGGCCGTAGACCTGCAGAACTGGAATGCCAAGCATACGGAAGTAATCCTGCGTTTCAGGCGTGAGCGGAGCCGATCCGCAGATGAGGGCTCTCAAATTAGGTCCGACCATTTTCTTCCGAATGGCCGGAAACATTGCAATCCTTGCGATCCAGAACCAGATTGCTCCTGAAGAAATCGATCCCGGGCCTTTCCCGGTCCAAGCGGCGACGGCCCGCTGATAGATAACGTGAATCAGACCGCCCTTTTTTGCAATCTGTTCATCCACGGCGCGGCGCATGCGCTCGAGAAGTTGCGGCACATTCAGAAAATAATGTGGCGCAACCGAGGGAATGTCGCTGGGAATTTTCGTGAGATCGGTGTTCAGAGTGACCAGGCTGCCGCGCAGCATGAAACTCAAGACTGCAATCCACGATGCGCAGAAATTGAAAGGCAGATAGTGGAAGATGCGATCCTGGCCGGTGCGGCCGCCCATCAATTCATCGAGGCGGGCTGAGGTGCGGCCGAGCATGAAGCCGACATTTGCAGCCGTGAGAACAACACCTTTCGACTCACCGGAAGTGCCCGAAGTGTAGATGATCGTGACAGGATCTTCATCACGGACTTGTGGGCGATCAAGGCTCACACCTTCAGCGCCGGCAAATACCTCGTCGAAGAGAACGAGCGGCGGAGCGTCTGGCGAGGCCTGCTGAATTGCACTTCGCAACGCAGTATCGCCGCAGCAAACGAGCACAGGAGCGCTGTCCTTCATCATGGCGACGAGTTCTGAAGCCGCCTGCCGAAAGTAGAGCGGAACGACGACTAGACCCTCAGCGGTTGCGGCCAGATCTAAAGCGATCCAACGAATGCTGTTCGCGCCGAGGATTCCGCAGCGGTCACCCTTGTTAAGCCTTTTTGAGGCCAGGAACGTTCTAGCCTTTTGCACCAATTCCAGCAACTCAGGGCCAGTCACGCCCGTGATTTGGCCGTCGTGGATTTCCTGCAGCACCGTTTTGTCCGGCGCCGCTTTGAGTTGCGCAAAGATGTCTCCAACGAATGGCATGGTCTGTTCTGGAACGAAGACAACTAACTATATGCGGAAACCAACTGTTGCAGCGATGCATTCATCGGCGGGAGATAATCCTCCCATCCCCATTCCCCTGTGCGGGTGGGGAACTCCGGATAACGCCGCTGAACTTCCTCCTCGAAAAAGACACCCATCTGCGCCATGACTTTCAGATTCTTCACCACTGTGCGCGCGATGCCGTCGGCAATCCGCTCACCATCGGTCGCGAGCACGTTCAGCGCAGCCAGCAATCTTTGCTCGAGATCGGGATCGTCGACGTTCGTCAACAACTCGTGGTGTCCACGCTCACGCATCAGGTTACGAATGCGCTCATCCATCGTGATGCCGGCCGAGGGAACGAGTCCTGGCATTGAAGTGACGATGCCGTGATAGCGCGACGAAGCCATCATGTGGCAGCAACGCAGAATGCCGACCAGTTCATACATGTTGTACTGGTCAGAGGTAAGGACCGGGACGCCACCGAGCTTTTCAGAAATGCGGTTTGCTGGCCGCGCGTCGAGGCGCTCGGTCGCCACCATGATGACGAACACCCTGCGCTGTTTTCGAAATGCGTCGACAGCATTCGCAATAGAAGTGAGATAGTGCTGATAAGCGCGATCGGCCGCCGGTCCGGAATTATGGAAGTACACCGTCCGGTAGTGACTGTCTTTGTAGGCACCGGTCAGGCTGTGCAGTGCATACTTCCCTACCGAAGCCTTTACCGGCCACTCGAAGGGATTGATCGGGCAGACCACAAGAACAGGAGTGCGGCCGTCCCAGCCATGTTGACGAAGAATTCCCTGGCCGTACTGCGCGGGTCGAGGTTCGAAGGTCCATGCGGTGTCGGTGCCCAAGTGAGTGGGAACTCCGAGTTCGCTCAAAATCTTCCGGGACTCTTCATTACGGGTAATGACGAGCGACTGCTTGCAGTAGCGGGCGCACATCTTCGCGACCAGAGGGTCCATGTGACCGGCTTCTGCCCCATAGCCCACGGAGAGCTTGTTTTCGACCGCCGCTATACCTAACGAGCCAATCATCATCGTGGTCAGAGCATTGGCGAACTTGCTCTTGAACATGGAGCCTTCGCAGGCGACCACTCCGTGATGTTTCGGAACCTCGTCGAAGAGGAATGGCGGGAAGATGTCCGGGAGATGTACTTGCGACGTACCTTCGAAATATCCTTTCGAGAAGTCGAAGTTCTGGCTCATCACACTGAAGTCGACGCGTTCCGCTCCGAGGATATGGCGGATCTGGCGCAGCATTTCTTCTACACGGACGTCGGAGCCCATGTTGCGGGTGCCGTTGTAGCCGGCGAAGAGGAGTTTCAGCTTGTCCCCGGCCCATGGTGTATTTCCGCCCAGCATCCAGCGGGCTTTGGCACGCTCGATGTTGCTGCTTACCCACGCTTCCAGGATGAAGTCCATCATGCGGCAGTACCTCCGCGCGTGGCGGGCCAAGGCTGGTAGTGATACTCGAAATTGTTCTCGCGGCTGAACTTCAGCAAAGGGAAGCTGTATTCAGAAAATGGCACCGGACGGCGACCGAGTTCGGAGGTTACGCGAGTGTTGTCGAACACGGTATTCCAGACCAGGTACGGCATGAAAACTTTCAGCAGGGATGCACCGCGAGCCATCGACCCTTTGCGGTTCGACAGGAAGTTCACGCTTCCGCTGAACGGACCTTCCGCAAACGGCACAAACACAGGCTTGCGCTTCTGCTGAGCGGCAGACAAAGCGTTCGTCAATTCGCGAAATGTCTGCGAGTGAGTTCCAGACGAAAGATGGTAGATGTCGTACTTGGGCTGATCTTTCTGATGCAAGGTCGCAATCGCGTCGGCCACGAAGTCGACGTTCACAATGTCGATCTTGTCGGTTGGACGGAATGGCAGCACCGGCAAGCCGGCGAGGAACACGAAGGCCTTGACCATGTCGAACTGGGTCGTTTCGGCGTGGCGGCTGTCGCCTAGCACAATGCTCGGACGGAAAACTGTCTTCGGAGTGTCGGGGAGCAACACACGCGTCATGTGCTCGCAGAATTTCTTGGTGCGGGCATACGGGTCGTAGTCGGAGCGGTCCCAGTCGATCGAGTTGTCTTCAGTGACGAGCTCGTTACTGCGCTTACCTGCCACAGCGACCGTGCTGACTTCACTGAAGCGGCGCAGCCCATGGTAGTACTCAGCGTGGCGCGCCAAGGTCAGCACCTCAAGCGTTCCCCGCAAATTAACATTGAGGCAGCTCTTCTCGGACTTGCGGTTCAGTGACGCAGCACAGTGAATCACGGAATCCGTTGTGTGCACCAGGCGTTCGTACTCATCGCGACCCAGACCGAACCCGGAAGATGTCAGGTCTCCACAGAAGATGCGCACCTTGGTCTGCAGATATTCATAAAACTCCGGGAATGGCAGATGCAATTGCAGGGCGCGCCACAGGCGGAGTTGGGCTTCTTGCGGATCGCGCGCACGCACGAGCAGATTCAACGAAGCGCCATGCGTACGGAGCAGGTTGGCGGCGACATGCGCGCCGATGTATCCGGTCGATCCGGTCAGGAATATCGCCACGTTGCTCCGTTGGTCCCGGTCTTTATAGCGTCCCCGCTGGAGGGCGCGAGTTGAAAGGTTCGAGGAGGCCTTGCCTCAAGCGGGCGGCCTTCGATCAGAGGATACGTCCAGCGGCGCAGGGCGGGAATATGAATGTTGATCCAGTACTCCCACCAGTCGAGCGATCGCGTATCGTAGGCAAACTGTTCGCGTTCTTCGGGAACGAGTGCATGGGAAAGTTTTTCGACATTTTCTGCCGTGAAATCGTGCTCATTCAGCAGGATGAATGGCTCGAATAACTCAATCAACTTCTCGACACGTTCCAGGTTTCTTTCCGTCTTAACCAAAGGCGCCTTCTTCAGTGGAAGCGGCGACATAATCCGTTGGATCGACTTCACGATCGCCTTCTGTGCCGGAGCAGACATGCGGTTGTAGCGCTCTTTGGAAACTGGAATCGCGTCGAAGCGCAGCCGCAGCCAGGACTCAAGACCTTCCTGCGCACGATAGTGCTTGCGGTGGGCGAGTGAAGTCAGTTCGATCGAGCGTCCCATATCACAGGGATTGGTCACCGATGTCGCCAGTTGATACATCGGTTCGTTGCGGCGTTCCATGACCGCGGCAGCGATCAAAGTCATCCCCGCGCAGACCGAATCCACCGGAATGATATCGAGGCGTTTGCGCTCGTTCGAGGGTAACTGGCGGAAATAGGTCCCCAGCAAGTAAGACAACGACGCGGAGGTATTTATCCCCTCGTTCCATCCGAGGAACGGTTTGGCAACTGAGGTTTCGACGATCGCGGGACGCACGACCGCAATCGGCAGACCGGCGCCGTATTTTGCGATCAGTGACTCGGCCAGGCTTTTGGTGAGCGTATAAGTATTCGGCCAACCGAGTTCTCTGGCACGACGCGTCCCAGCCTCGGTCAAATACGTCTTGAGCCAGCGAACTCGATTCTTTCGGATCTGGTTCTCAAGGGCAGCACCTTGCAGGTTCTTGGCCGCATGTTCCTTCGATTGAGCCTGCAAGCGAAGGCCGGAGGTAACTTCTTCGCTCTCCGCTTTGGCTTCGGCGTCGCGAATTAACTGCTGGAGCGAGTGCAACTCTTGCTCGGCATCGAAATCCGCGAGCCCATGTGGATTGTAGTTTGGGACTAATCTCTCGCTCACCCGCCCGTCTTGCTCTCCGGCTACATAGCAGGTCGAGAGATGCAGAAGTCCGGCGTGATCGGAACCGCGAACGAATTCCAAAATATTGAGGGGCGCCTCTGTATTGGCGGATAAGGCATCGCGGAGGTCGGGATTGAAGTCGGTCAGTCCTGAACTATTGAGAACCAGGTCGAGATCCTTTTGGAGCGCTCGTGCCGTTGCTTCACTCAGACCGAGTCCCGGCTGACTGACGTCTCCTTCGACAACCATTACTTTCTCACGGAGGAAATCCGCAAGGCGGTCTCCGTAGCGTTCGAAGAGGGGATCGAAGACCGGCGATTCTTCAATGATTTTCTGGAAGCGCCGCTCTCCCGGACTGGACTTCTGACGCCGGATCAACAGGTAAATTCGCTTTACTTCAGGCAAATCGAGCAGCGTATTCGTCAGCCAGACCTTGCCGATGAATCCGGTGACACCGATCAACATGACCTGCTTACCAGCAAAGGCATGGCGGACGGAGAACCTTGGCGCCTGCTTCCGCCCTTCGAAATGGAGGATTGGGTGGGCCGGCACCAGAGGCTTGCGCTGGGCGGGAGCGGTAGCGGCCCGTAGTTCGTCAAGAGCGATATCGAGATGACGAGCTAGGGTCTTGGGAGCACGGCGGCCGTCGGGCATGTTCTCGCGAAAAGGAGCGAACGCGCCACGCGGCCGGATGACGGGGTCCAGCAAACGTCCTGTGGCAATTCCGTCGCGAAATTCGAGACGGTTGGCGACAATCTGCTTCACTCCTAGATGTTGGGCGAGTGGCCGCATCAGGTGATCAAGAGCCTGACTGACCAGAACGACCTCGGCGCCGGACCGGACCAACTCATGTACTGCATCGACACCCTGTTTCTTCAATTTGGGCTGGAGCTTGTACTGAAAAAATTCCTCGCCCAACAGGTCCAAACGGTCGCGAGTCACTCCTCGAAGGACGGTATGCACCACACGGGTCGCGAACTTGCGATTTGTGGAATATAAGAACGGGCGCAAAACCGCCATCAGGAAGATGAGCCCGCGGCGGCGGAATCGTTCGGAAAAGGTCTGGGCGTTCCACGTGAAGAAAGCCACCGGCCTGACGACCGTCAGGTCGAGAAGGCTACCCTCAACGCGCCAGTAGACGGTGGGGGCCGTACTGGAGTTGTGATTCAAAGGCTCCAAGATGCTTGTCTATACCTCAAAGTTGGGTGCTAGCAGCGGGCGAAATGTTCATTGTAAACAATCTGCTGTGGCACGACTACGGAGTCGTTGAGTTGTGGGCTGGCTTAAGGCTCGAGCCAATCACTAGAGCCACAGTGCCGCTAATGAGCAGGACAGCGGCAATTGCCAGCAAACCTCCACGGAATCCGCCATTTTCGGTGCGGAAGAATCCGATGATATCCGGCCCGAAGTATCCTCCCAGGTTCGCAAGCGAATTGATGACGGCAATGCCGGCGGCCGCGGAAAGGCCTGACATACTGGAGGTCGCCATAGCCCAGAAGGGTCCACACATGCCCTCTGCGAATGCGAGTCCGATCGCCAAGCCGGCGACCACCACCGTGGTTGAACCAGCGTAAGCAGCGAAGACCAGCCCGGCAGCCGCCGTAAAGGCTGGAATTGCGGTATGCCAGCGGCGCTCGCCCGTTTTGTCGGATCGCATGCCGACCCAGACCATAATCAGGACGGTGGCGAGAAACGGCAGGATCGCGACCATGCCCGTCCAGAAGTAGTTCAAGCCGGAGAAGACTCGGATGACGCTCGGCAGCCACAGGGTCACGCCATACATCGTGGTCGAGACTCCGAAATAGATGATTGAGAGGAGGTAGATACGCGGACTGACGAGGACTCTCCAAAAGTCGCTCTTTGCGACCGGCGGTTCGGACTGGCGCTCGCGTTCGAGAGTTTCAAGGAGCCATGTCCGCTCCTCGCCTTTGAGCCAATGGGGCTCGTGTGGATGATCCGAGAGAGTCGCAAAGACCGCTGCGCCAAATAGAATTGCGGGCAGACCTTCGATCAAGAACATCCACTGCCAGCCCGCGAGCCCGGCACCATGGAAGCCGAGCAGAGTGCCGGAGATTGGACTGCCAACAACACCGGCAAGCGGGTTCGCCGTCATGAACCAAGCCACCGCTCGCGCCCTCGCGCTGGCCGGGAACCATCGCCTCATGTAAAGAATCATGCCGGGGAAGAATCCCGCCTCGGCAGCTCCCAGAAGAAAACGCATGCTGTAAAAACTGATTGGTCCGCGGATGAAAATCATCAGGCAGGAAATCACGCCCCACGCGATCATCAGAGCGGAAATCCAGCGGCGCACGCCGAATTTTTCCAGAACCAGGTTGCTGGGAAGTTGGAAAAGGAAATACCCGGCGAAGAAGATCCCGGCGGCCCGACCATAGACTCGATCGCTTAACCCGAGTTGATCGCGCATCTGCAGGACGCCGAAGCTCACATTGATGCGGTCGAGGTAGGCGACGATGTAGAGAAGGAAAAGGAACGGCATGAGCCGCCACATCAGTCGCGAAATGACAGCAGATTCCAGGCGATCGGAGGCGGTTTGCAAAGGTAAGGTCCGGGGTCCGCTGCAACTTTCGAAGCGCAGTGCGAGGATTCTACTCCAAGCGGAGTGCTTTCCGAATGTGCTGCACGATCTGCTCGGGAGTATCGGAAATTTCGACGGTGATCGCCGACTCTGGCTCTTCGAGGTCGGCCAGTTGGCTGGCAAGGATTGCTTCTCCGGCGAAGTGGCCCTGACGGCGACTCAGTCGATCGGCGATCAGCGGTCCGCTTCCCTTTAGATAAACGAATTGCACGCCGGAACTGGCGTGCAACTTGGCGCGATAGCTGCGCTTCAGAGCCGAGCACGCCAGAACGACATTGCGTCCCTCGGCTATCCATTTGAGGATGGTGGCGCGCAGCAAATCGAGCCATGGTTCGCGGTCGGCGTCGGTCAGAGGAATGCCATGGCTGATTTTTTCGACATTGCAAGGTGGGTGGAAATCATCCGCGTCAGCGAATTCCCATCGCAATTCCGACGCTAACAGTGTCCCGACTGTCGTCTTTCCGGCGCCGACTACTCCCATGACGATTACGATCATCGACGTTGTTATTGATTATTTCTTGGCGTAGCTTTTCTCGGCGCCAGTCCGCGTGTTGGTGAGAGTAAAGCTGCCGTCCGCTTCCGCCGTAACTTTGATTGACTTCCCTTCACAATTTTCCTTCACATTCGCGATGTGATCGGGATCGACATTATGAGCCTTGTCGGATTCCTCGGCATAGTGCAGTTGCCACAAGTCTTCGAGACCCGGGGAATCACGAACAATTTGCCAAGCCGCGGGGCTGGCGCCTTTTCGTGCTCCGTTGTCGATTACAGCGACTCTGGGGTGAAGAGCCCAATCCAGCGCCTTGGAATTGGAGAGGTCGGCTCCATGATGGGTGACCAAAAACAGATCCACCGTTCCAACGAGATTGTTCGGACAAGCGAGTTCAAGTTCCTTCTTCTTTGTGAGATCGCCGAGATCGAGGAAACGAAATTTACCGTAGGTCAGCAGAGCGCCAACGGAGCGAGCGTTTTCGGTGTTGTCCTCGGGGGCGGCACGCTCTGCTGAACAATAGGGGTTAGCTTCTCCGGCGGCCGGCAGAGGCTTGGTGACGTGGTCACCCGCTGCTGAGAGCACTGTGACATCCACGCCTTTGATCGGGATCATCCATCCGGGTTTCACGACCACGTGGGGATACCCGGCTGTCGCTTTTTCGTACGCAGCAAAGTCGGCCCGCGTGACGTCCGAATCTTCCAAGTTGGGTCCGTGGTCGAGGAACGTACCGATTTTCATTCCATCGAGCAATTGCGGCACTCCACCGACATGGTCACGATGAAAATGCGTGATCAGAACAAAATCGAGCCTCGTAACTCCTGCCTGATGCGCCGCGGAAGTGATGCGGTCGGCATCGCGGCCTTCAGCGTCAGGCCAACCGGTATCGATCAGGAGCGACTGGCCGCTGGGGCTGACGATCAGCGTGGCTTGTCCACCCTCCACGTCAATGAAATAGATTTGCAGAGGTTTGGCGCTGCCTGGGGCGGCGGCGCCTGCGCTGACCATCGATAGGCAGCAGAGGAAGCCAATTGCGAATCGAAGCATATGTCACACCACGCGACCGGAGTTTCCGAGATTATGCCATGTATGTGCATCCCTGAGCGGATTCACCGGGGACTGATCGAATGTGTTAGCCTGAAAAGGAGTTAATTCGTCTTGACTTCAAGACCATATCAGAGTACCTATTCAGTCCTTGAGCGCGTTGCGGTGTGGGGCCGAACGTGCTTTCTCAACTTGAGTTCCCCGGTTTAGAACGTATCTGGAACATGAGCGCAATTCCTTTGGCAGTTGCTGATTTTCGCTCGCGTGCAGCCTCGCTGCTTCGCGATTACGCCGACCTCACCAAGTTACGGGTCACGAGCCTCATCATCATGACGGCGTGGTGCGGCTATTTCTTTGGCGCTCACAAGTCAGGCATACCCTGGATGAGTTGGGAACTGCTGAACGCGCTACTGGGGATAGGCCTGGTCTCGAGCGGAACGGCGGCCCTGAATGAAGTGATGGAGCAGGACGTCGATGCCAACATGCGGCGAACGGCTTCCCGGCCCTTGCCTGCGGGACGGATGTCGGCATTGCACGCGACAGTGGCTGGCTTGATAGCTACCATGGGTGGCTCGATTTACCTGGCATACTTCAACAATCCCTTGACAGGTTTGCTGACATTTCTGACTTCTGTGGTTTACCTCGGAGCATACACTCCGCTCAAGCGCGTTTCGCCTGTTTGCACGTTTGTGGGAGCATTCCCCGGAGCGATGCCCGGAGTTCTTGGCTGGACGGCTGTGCGTGGCAAGCTGGAGTGGGAAACTCTGGTTCTGTTTTCAATTCTGTTCGTGTGGCAGTTCCCGCATTTCTTCTCGATTGCGTGGCTCTATCGGGAGGATTACGCGAAGGGCGGAGTCAGGATGCTGCCTGTAATTGAAGAAGACGGCCGCTCAACCGCACGCCGCATACTGGCCTATTCGATTACGCTGATTCCGATCAGTGTTCTGCCGAGTTTCATGGGTATGGCAGGACGGGTTTATCTGGCGGGAGCTGTTGCGCTTGGGATGGCACTCCTGTATTTCAGCATTCGTCTTGCCTTTCTGGGCCTGCCGTTGACGAATGCCACTTCGAAAATGCGCGCACGTCACCTGTTGCAGGCAACAGTGATCTACCTGCCTCTGCTTTTCATGCTGATGATGACCAATACGGCTCGTCTGTAGCAGACTCTACTTTCGTCGTGTTAGTCAATTCCAACCCTATTTCTGGGCGGTCTGCTTAGTTCCCAAGTCCGGCGGCGGACCCAGATTGTCTGGCAAGGGTGCGGACAGCGAATCCAGGAACGCCAATAACTCGTCCCGCTCGTCGAAGCTCAGGAAGTCAATGGCGTGAATCTCCTTGTCCAGATGGGGATTCATGTTTCCACCCCCGATGTAGTGCCCAAGTGCATCTTTCAGGGTTGGGAAGCTTCCATCATGCATATAGGGAGCTCGATGGGCGATGTTGCGCAAGGATGGAGTCTTGAAGGCGCCCCAGTCCGCGTCATTCTTCGTCTGCTGGTAGCGGCCTAGGTCCTCCATGTTGCCTTGAATATCTGCACCGATTCCAAGATTGTGAAACTTGTTATCGGTGAACAAGGCGTAGTCCTTCCCAATCGTGTGGCACACTTCGCAATTGGCCTTCTTGGGATCCATGAACAACTTCAATCCGCGCTGGGCGGCTGCCGACAACGCCTTCTTGTCGTGTCCGTAATAGAAGCGGTCGAAGGGGGAGTTGCCGCACAGGACGGTGCGTTCGAACGAAGCGATCGATTTGACGACCAGGTCGATGGTGATCTGATCGGTTCCCCAAGCCTGCTTGAAGAGGGCGACGTATTTCGGGTCGGCCTGCAGACGTTTCACCACATCGACGTGCGTCGAAGCCATTTCCACAGGATTGATCATTGGCCCCTTTGCCTGCTCTTCCAGGCTTGGAGCGCGCCCATCCCAGAATTGCAGCGAGTTATAGGCAGAATTGATCACAGTGGGCGAGTGACGGGTACCTTTCTTGCCTCCGACACCCAAAGAAACCGGATGCGTGTCGGTGAAACCGATCTGCGGTCCATGGCAGGAAGCGCAGGAGATAGTGTTATCACTCGACAGAACGGGGTCGTAGTAGAGGCGGCGGCCCAGCGCAACCGTATCGGCTGTCGGTGGATTGTCAGCCGGAATTGGCACAGGCGGCAGTCCCAGAGGAGCCTTGATCTGAAGCGGCTTCCCCAGTGGCATGATGGCTGCAGCCTGGTCAGCCGGACGGCTGATCGCACTTGTCGGGGTGTAGAGAACAGCAAAAGCAATCAGCGCGGCGAAGAAGAGGAACAACACGATGACGCGAGTCTGATCGGATCGCATATGCGGCTCCTTTATCGAAGACGAAGCTTAGAAAATTCTAGGATTCTCGAAGACCTCTGAATGTGTTCAAGATCACAGCGATAGGTGCGTTCACAAATCCTTCACCGGCTGAAGAGTAACGCTAGAACCGCTTCGAGCCCTCTGCTAGCACGCCTCGTCGTAAAATGCAGCGAGGCTGAAGAGTGAATCTCACAGAAGACCCACATCGAAGATTGAACCCACTGACAAACGAGTGGGTGCTAGTGTCGCCGCATCGCGCAAACCGGCCGTGGCAAGGAGAAGTCGGACATCTAAAGACGACACCTGAACCAGCTTACGATCCGAATTGCTATTTGTGCCCGGGAAATATGAGAGCCGGGGGCGTGCGCAATCCCGCATACGCGTCCACATTCGTGTTTCAGAATGATTTTGCAGCGCTGAAAGCAGACACAGCACGCGAGCGCATGGATGTCGAGAATTCAGGAATCATTGTGGCTCAAGGCGAGCCGGGGATCTGCCGCGTAATCTGCTTCTCGCCGCGGCATGATCTCACGCTTGCCAGCATGGAACCTGCGGAGATCGAACAAGTGGTGCACACGTGGATCGGCCAGTTCCGCGAACTGGGTGGTCTTCCTGGAATCAATTACGTCCAGATTTTTGAGAACCGCGGAGCAATAATGGGCGCGAGCAACCCTCACCCACATTGCCAGGTGTGGGCGACAGCCTCGGTTCCAGGAGAACCCTCTAAGGAGCTTGCCACACAACGGGCGTACCTGAAAGCGCACAGCCAATGCCTTTTATGCGATTACGTTGCACTGGAGGGGCGCGAGCGGGCACGAACTGTTTACCAGAACGAGGAATTCGTGGCGCTGGTACCGTTCTGGGCCGTCTGGCCCTTCGAAATCCTTATATGCAGCCGCCGACATATGGGAAGCATGAACGATTTCAGTGACAACGACAGCCGTTTCCTCGCTGAGACGCTTCACCTTGTCACATCTACGTATGACAAGGTGTTCGACGCGCCTTTCCCATATTCGATGGGCTTTCATCAAAGTCCAACGAGTGACGAAGACCATCCCGAATGGCATTTCCACGCGCACTTTTATCCACCGTTGTTGCGATCCGCGACGATAAGGAAATTCATGGTTGGATTCGAGATGTTGGGAAATCCGCAACGGGACATTACTCCCGAACTTGCGGCACAGCGTCTCAGATCGCTTTTCGGCCAGGGATAGCGCCCTCAGCGAAAAAAAAATGGTCCTGCTTTCAGAAGCAGGACCAATCTTCTCGAGTCCAAGTTACTTGACCGTTTCAGTGAAGTTAACTGGGCCTAACGTCGATGTGGTGGCCGAGATCGTCACCGTGCCTGCGGTCGATCCGGTCGTGTAAGTGACTGAGGCCTGTCCGGAGTTGTTGGTGACTGGGGTTGTGGTGGAGAACGTTCCACCGGCACCGTTGTCCGTGAAGTTGACCGTGAGGTTCGTCACAGGATTGCCATACTGATCCTTCACCGACACAACCAGTTTCTTGGGAAGCAGCGTGTTCGGGTTGGCAGATTGGTTATTTCCAGAGACAATCGCCAGAGTTTTCGGCGCCGCGGCAACTGCTTTTTCGCTCATGCCGGTCTGCACACTCCCGTAGGAGGCAGTCACCGAAATCGATTTCGAAACGGTTGGCAGCGTATAGGTAGTGCTCGCCTGTCCGGTGCTTCCAGTGATCGCGGGATTTGGTGAGAAGTTGCCACCAGCATTTGCATCGCTGAAGGTGATTGGAACGCCGGTAACGATCTTCCCAGCTGAGTTCTTCGCTCGCACTACGAGCGCTTGCGGCAATGGAGTTCCGACGGTACCCGTCTGTTTCGCGCCTGAAACCACGGTGATGATGCTCACGCTAGACACAGAGGTTTCGGTTAGTGTGGCTGCATTGTAGCCAGAGCTGGTAGCGCTGACAGAGATGGTCTTTGGAGCGGAGGGCAGAGTATACGTGCTCGATGCGACACCATTGCTGCCGGTGATGGCTGTTGGAGAGCCGAATACGCCACCCGCACCGCCGTCTGTAAATGTGACGGACACGCCCGAGGCAGGGTTCCCATTGACTGTTGCCAGAACGCTTAAGGCTGTCGGCAAGGTGGTCCCAACCTGTCCCGACTGGTTATTTCCGCCGTTCACAGTAAGAGTTTGGACGTTTGTCGCCGTCTCGGTGTATGACGCCGAACTGTACCCGGAAGCGGCAGCGGTAACAATGATCGTCCCTGCGCTGCCCGGGGTGTAGGTGGTTGAAGCCGTTCCATTGGCGCCGGTCACGACTACTGGAGAACCGAATGTCCCGCCGGACCCGTTATCACTGAACGTCACGGTAACGCCGGAAACTGAATTCCCGTTCTTGGTCGCGGCAACGACAAGAGGATTGGGCAACTGCGTACCAACGGTACCCGACTGGTTGTTTCCGCCCGTGGCAGTCAGAATCTGCGAGCTGCTGGTAGCCGTTTCTGTGAATGTAGCGGAGGAGTAGCCAGAACTGGTTGCGGTAATCGTGACCGTCTTCGCTGTCGAAGGAAGCGTATAGCTCGTCGACGCATTTCCGTTGCTATCGGTTGTCGCGGTCGGATTGCTGAATTTGCCACCCGCGCCGCCGTCGCTGAATGTCACGGTAACTCCGGCCTGTCCCGCCCCGCCGTTCAGGTTCGAAGCGAGCACCGACAGAGGCGTGGGCAGCGTTGACCCCACGTTTCCACTCTGATTATTCCCGCCGGTCGCGGTCAATGCGAACGATGGCGCCAGATACCACGGAATCGTCGTGTCATCGGTTTTCAGGAAGTTCAACAGCTGCGTCGCGACTTTCAGTTGTCCGAACTGCGACGACGGATGCGTGCCGTCGGCCGAGAAATCGGCGCAATCCCAGATGAACCCGTCATTGCGGCCCAACATTCCGTTCGACCAATAGTAGGGGCCCCAAGACATCCAAGGTGCAACTACCGGTCCATTCGCCGGGTTGTAGTTCAGGTTGGAATTGCCATTCAACTGATCCTGGATCGCCCATTTGACCGCGTATCCCACTTCGTAGGCGTAGGGCTCGGGATTATCAGGATGGCCAACACCATTTGAATATCCGCCATACACACGTGACGAAAAGTAGACCAGCTTCAAATTCGGAAAGAGCGTATGCATGGTCTGCATCATCGTCTCGTATTCCGATTGCATCGTCTGGACATCGGTCGGGAAGGTTCCCGTGGCGATGCCGTCGGTATCTTCCATCCAGATCGCAACCACCTGGTTGGCGGTGACTCCGTTTTGCGGGAGGTAGTTGTTGAGCACCGTGGACCAGTACACCGAATCTGTTGCGGTGAAGTTGTTGGGAGTGGCGCCACCCTGCGCGCCGTTCACCAGCACAAGGTAGGGGTTTTTTGTCGGATCGGAATTGGCAATCGGAAGGAAACGATTGAACTCGTTTTGTGCGGTCGATTCTCCGATGGCCATCAACACGTATTTGCCGGTCGGGCTGTAGTTTCCATTGCCATCAAGCGGCTGAATCCCCAGGGCGAAGTTCTTTCCGTCGGTGTCGTGCGACGCCGGACGCACATTGCTGCCGTTTGGATACAGGCCGCCTTCATATCCCTGGTATGTGCCGGTTGCGAGATCGTTCAAAGCGACCATTGGCGTGGTTGTATTCGGCACGTTGAAAGAGAGGTCGTTGCAGTTATCCGCCAGATTAGGAAACACGCCGAGCGTCATCGCGCTGGTCGCGTTCTTGCCGGTCGAGGAGTCGGTGACTTGCACGGTGAAGGTATAGTTCCCGGTTGCGACTGAAGACGCCAGCGTGCCGCTGATCGTTCCTGTCGAGGACAGACTCAATCCCGATGGCAGCGACGAACCTGACGCCAGCGACCATGAGTAGGGCCCGGTGCCGCCGCTAGTCGCCAAGGTGTACTGATACGCCGCACTCTGGGTCGCCTGCGGCAGTGTGGGATTTGTCGAGATCGCAAGCGCCGACGCCGCCACGCCGCTCCCGGTCAGCGATGTCCCTAGGTCTGGCACACTGCCGAAGGTGAAGTCGATCGCGCCGGTCTCAGTAGTAACTTCGCTGGGCGTGTAGTAGACCGATACTGGCAAACTGCTGCCCGCGAGAATGGTGACGGGCAAAGTGATGTTGTTGGTAGTGAAACTGGGTGGGGACAGCGTGATGGTGTTCAGAGTCAGTCCAGTGGTGCCGGTGTTGGTGATGGTGACGGTCTGTGGCGCGCTGGTCGAACCCACCGTCTGATTGGAAAAGGTTGCTGTGGGCGGACTGACACTGCCCACGGCGGTACTGTTCTGAGCCACGCCTGTGAGCGGCACATTCAGGTAGGTACCGTCATTCAAGGTGAGAATGAAATCGCAGCTATACGTCTGAGCGACCGTGGGCTGGAAGAAAATCGAATAATGAGTGATGTTCTGCGTGGAGCCAAACGAAAACGGCGCTACACCAGAGGAGATCCCGAAACCGGGGCAGGAAAAACTGATCGTGGTAATCACGATTCCGCCGCCAGTCAGGTTTGTAATCGTGATGCTTTTGCTGCCCGAAACTTTGCCAACGTAGGTGTTAGGAAAGGTCAAGGAACTCGGTGTCGAAGAAATATCGTTGGTCTGCGCAAGGGCGGAGGCCGCGAAAATGCCGAAGAGCAAAATGCTGGAAACCGCAAACATCAGAACGCGGCGGGAAACAACATTCATAACCTGAGCCTCCATGAAGCACCTTCGGTAGCAATCGAGCGCGGCATCGCAGCTTCTCGCAGGGAAAGGAACGATCCACTTACGCCGCGAACATGTTAAAATCGCCTATTTCCTAAGCTCTTTGTTTGTTATTGGTTGGGGGGACCCAGGAACGCTCCAGATCGCTGGACAAGTCTGACTCATTCTCGAATTCACCTTCAGGACTGTCAAGGATGAAAGTTCTTGCACAGTGCGGTGAAGAATGAGTTTTTGCAGGCTAACTTTAGGAGGGAAAGTCCCAGCCTTCTTCTTTCATTTTGCGGTTGGTCCAGTGCTGCAGTTGTTCGAAGAGAGCGGGTTCGATTACGGCGAAGCGGATGCCGACGCGTCCTTCATCGCCCACCCACATCAGGCGAGCTTTGGCCTGAAACTGGATATCGGTCTCAGGCAACAGAAAGCTGACGTCCACCAACCCGGCAAAACGCAAGGGATCTTTCAGACCATCCAAGCCCATGCCGCCGGTGCTCAGATTCATCGCGCGCACGTCCGTGGTTTCGCCTTGCGCGTTTCTGATGGAAGCGGTGATGTCGACCCGCGCCCGGAAGAATTTCTGCTGCTCGTTGCTAATAAATCCGAGCGAGGCCGTGCTCTCTCCAGGCGCGAAGCTGATGTTGTACTCCTTTAGCTTGCGGCTAAGAGTTCGGCGCGAAATCCCAAGTTGTTCAGCGGCAATTGTGCGCTGGCCTCCGGTGCGCTCGAGGGCCTTAATGATCATCTGCTCTTCCATGCTCTCGAGGTTGCCGACGGGCATCGAAGCGGTTTGCCGCAGGGCGGAAGGTTCGCCTGTAAGGGCCGCAGTGAGGCGTGAAAAATCAATCTCATTTCCGGACGATTCCATTGACACTCTAGCGACCAGGTTCCTCAACTCACGAATATTGCCGGGCCACGAGTGCGACAGGACGGCGGAAATAGCCTGCTCTGTAAAACTCTTGTGCGGTGATTTGAGCCGCAAGAAATGCTCGGCCAGCGCAACGATATCTTCAGGACGTTCCCGCAAAGGAGGTACCCGCAACTGGAACTGCCCCAAGCGATGATAGAGATCCTGACGGAAGCGACCGGTTTTGACGGCCTCTTCGAGATCCTGGTTAGTAGCGGCAACAATGCGAACATCTACTCTTATCTTGCGATGGCCTCCAAGGCGATAAAAGGGCTGGCCATCGAGCACACGGAGCAGCTTGACCTGGGTTTGCAGCTGCAGCTCGCCGATTTCATCGAGGAAAAGAGTGCCGCGGTCGGCGAGCTCGAACAATCCGGGCTTGGAAGATTCTGCTCCGCTAAATGCGCCCTTCTCATATCCGAATAGCTCGCTCTCAACCAGGTTTTCCGGTAAAGCCGCACAGTTGATGTCGACCCAAGGACGGCTGCGCCGGGTGGAGGACTCATGGATTGTGCGGGCGATCAATTCCTTACCAGTACCAGTTTCGCCGGTAATCAGCACGGTTTCGGTGTGGCTGGCAACCCGGTCTACCAGCGCCATGAACTTGTGCATTACCGGGCTGGCAAGAATGAATTCCGTGTCTTCGATTTTGCGCGACATGATGCCGCGGGCTACCGAATTGCCGGATGGCGTCTGGGACGGCTCGACCGTCACTACGATGCTGATGGGCTTTGCATCCGGCCCTTTCAGCACAGTGGCTGAGAAGTTTACTGCGATGCTGCTCCCTGTTTTGGGTTGTGCGAATAGCTTTGAGCAATATTCTTGCTCACTGGCAAGAATCGCTTGCCGGATATGGTCCCGGGTCTTTCCGCTGTTTCCATCGGGCACAAAGAGCTTGAACAGATTTTGCCCGCTCATTTCAAGGGATGAATACCCCAGTAGTGTGAGGACCGGCGCATTGCAAGCGACAAAACGGCCGTCCGCGTCGGTGGCCAGAAGTCCCTTTCCAGTACAGGCCAAGTCGGGTCTCCCACCGGCTTTCACGCCACTTAGCGCCGACAAACGATCCTGATCCGCACTAGAAGTTGAGCTCGGCATAATTGCGCGTTTGGGACGATGTTGACACAGGGAACAGTCTTCTCCCAGAAACGTCTCGGGACGGAGATAACAAAAGTAACCGCTCTTAAGTAAGCCTTCACAAACCGAGAGGCACTTTTTTCTCACCAGAACAATCTGTGGCTACTGGGCAGAGACCGGACGCGTTACCAAAGTAAGCTTCTGCAAGCCCAATCTCTGCAATAGGATTCCAGGAGCGCTCCTGAATCAGGAAATTCGTCTCCCTTGCTTCAGTGTGCGGACCAGCGCCTCACATCTGAGACTTGTGTTTCTCTCGTGAGCTGAACCACGCCACCCCCAGGCGTGTGCACGATCAATTTGGGTTCTGCATGAGACCAGAGTCGGAACGACTGTCGATTCAGACAAAGGCATTCGTCGGCATGACCGTGTTGATCGGCATGGTCGTGCTTGGTTTCTCTCTCTCACACTGGGAATCGCATGACACCATGCGATTCATTTGTTATCTCGCAGTAGCTATTCTTGCGTCCGGCCTCAAGGTCCAACTCCCCGGCATCGACGGAACAATGTCGGTGAATTTCCTTTTCATCCTTTTGGGAGTTCTGGAACTCAGTCTTCCCGAAACGCTGGTCATTGGAACCACCGCAACTTTGGTCCAGAGCGTATGGCAGTCCCGGAAGCGCCGGGATCCGGTCAAGATCCTGTTCAACGCGGGAATGATGGCGAATGCCAGTTCCCTGGCCTACCTGACGTATCACTCTCTCGAGGGGCACTTCGCATCGAATAAACCCATTCTGCTGATGATGGCAGCATTGGTCTTTTTCTTTGCGAATACTCTGCCTATCTCAATTGTCATCGCGCTGACGGAAGGAAAATCCAGCCGCAAGGTTTGGTCGGAATGCTACTTCTGGTCGTTCCCGTATTACCTGGTCGGAGCCGCGGCGGTTGGACTGGTCGGAATCGTAAACCGGAGCGCCGGATGGCAGACTTCGTTGTTGGTGCTGCCGCTGATCTATTGGGTGTACCGATCCTATCGGCTCTACCTGGGGCGTCTCGAAGCTGAGAAAGAGCGGGTCGAGGTGGAGAAGCGGCATGTCGAGCAGATCGCTTCGTTGAACATGCGCACGATTGAGGCGCTGGCACTGGCTATTGAGGCAAAAGATCACACCACGCACACACACCTGCAGCGAGTCCGAACCTACGCGGTCGAATTAGCCAAGGAACTCAATCTCGCAGAAGAGCAGATTGAGGCATTGCGCGCCGCCGCACTGCTGCACGATATCGGCAAGCTCGCGGTGCCCGAGCAGATTATCAATAAGCCGGGAAAACTGACGCCGGAAGAATTCGAGAAAATGAAGGTGCATCCCATCGTGGGAGCGGAAATCCTCGAGCGCGTGGCGTTCCCGTATCCGGTCGCGCCGATCGTACGGTCCCATCATGAACGCTGGGATGGAACAGGATATCCGGAGGGCTTAGCTGGGGAGCAGATCCCGATTGGCGCGCGCATTCTGGCTGCGGTGGATTGTCTCGATGCGTTGGCTTCGCACCGGCAGTACCGCCCGGCATTACCGCTG
Organism: Candidatus Sulfotelmatobacter sp.; assembly: GCA_035946775.1. Lineage (GTDB taxonomy): Bacteria > Acidobacteriota > Terriglobia > Terriglobales > Acidobacteriaceae > Sulfotelmatobacter. The sequence continues at coordinate 34,655 of DASYZA010000273.1, forward strand.
TCAGAATCCATGGAGAAGGTCAAGGAAAAAGCTGGTACATGGTTCGACCCTGAGATCGTTGCGATTCTTGAGAGCCGATACATCGAACTCGAGCGCATGGCACAGATGTCAGAAGACACCATGGCCACGATGGGTCTCTCGCGGAGCGTGCGAGTCGAGCGGGGCCTAGCGCCAGCGGCTGGATTCGAGCGCACCGAACCAACCAACACCGGAGTCGAAAACGCCGACTTCCTGACTTCGATTGCCTCGGCCCGGCAAGAAGCACAGACGATGTTCGAACTTAGCCAGGACCTGGGTGTGTCCCTGAGCTTGAGCGAGACGCTCTCGGTACTCTCTATGCGGTTGCGCAAAATGATTCCATACGATTCTATTGCAGTCTTTGTGAATCGCAATGGATGGCTTTTGCCGGAACTGGTCAGTGGCGACAATTTCCGGACGTTATCGTCGTTGAAGATCAGGATGGGTGAAGGCTTGTGCGGCTGGGTCGCGCAGAATTCAAAACCGATCGTGAATGGTGACCCGGAAGTCGAAGCCGGATACATGGGCGATCCCAACCGGCAGACAAAATTGCAGTCGGCTCTTGTCGTTCCTCTGGAGGGGATCAACGGCGTCGTCGGAGTGCTGGCGATGTACCACGCGAATCGGGATGCGTTCACCCCCGATCACTTGCGAATTCTGCTTGCTGTCGCGTCAAAGGTAGCGCTGTCGGTGGAAAACGCGTTGAAGTACCAGCAGGCCGAGAGCTCTGCAACGACTGATTACCTGACAGGACTGCCGAACGCTCGATCGTTGTTCGTTCACTTGGCGCAGGAGGTTGCTCGCTGTCGTCGCATGAAGTCTTCGCTGGCTGTGCTGGTTTGCGACATCGACGGTTTCAAGCAGATCAACGACTCCTACGGACACCTGGAGGGCGACAAGCTCTTGCGGGAGTTCACTACGCGTCTCAAAGACGTCTGCCGCGGATATGACTATGTCGCACGTATGGGCGGAGACGAATTTGTTATCACCGCTCCCGGCCTGACACAGGAGGCCGCGAAAGAAAAAGCTGAACGGCTGAACGAAGCGGCGATTGAGTCGGGACGCCACGTATGCGGACGCGATCTCATCAGCCTGAGTGTCGGAATGGCCTTTTGTCCGGAGGACACATACGACGTGGAGCGGTTGTTAGCGGAAGCGGACCGCCGAATGTATTCCATGAAGCAGATGCACCACGCCGAGGCGGCGCGGGAGAACCACAGTAAGCAGCGCGGTGTCGGTGCCCACTAGGAGATTCTGACCATGCTGGGGCGGAAAATTGCGCGGCATGGACTTGCGATAGTAGCCACCGCTCTGATCGGCGGATTCCTGTCCGCAACTCTGGTTCGGCTGGCGCCAGGATTCGATACCGACGAAGCTCAACTCGATCCTCACCTCAGTTCTGCAAGCATTCAAGCCTTGCGCCAGTCCCGGCTCGAGCAAAGCAATGTTTTGCATTTCTACTGGCGCTCGCTGGAGCGCGCCGTGCACGGAGACCTGGGAACGTCTATTTCTCTCGGACAGCCGGTCACTACACTTTTCGAGCAGCGCGTGCCATTGACTTTGCGAATGGTAGCTCTTGGCTGGCTGGTGAGCTGGGCCGCTGTGATGGCCTTGGCATTAAGTGCGGCGTCGTTTCGGCTACCGGTGTATGACGGCTTCGCGACAATAGTCAGCGGTACTCTGCTCTGTTTGCCCGCGGCGGTTCTCGCGCTCTTTTCTGTCCTGTGGAATGTGCCCGGCGCACTGGCCATTGGGCTGATTATCTTTCCCCGGGATTATCGTTACAGCCGCAATCTGCTGGGTCAGGCGTATGGCATGCCTCACGTACTGGCTGCGCGGGCAAAGGGTCTGAATGAATTCAGGATCCTTTTCTGGCACGTTGTCCCTGTCGTGGGACCACAACTGCTGGCCGTCGCCGGGGTGTCGGTCAGCGTTGCTGTGGGAGCCGCTGTTCCGGTGGAAGCACTCTGCGGTCTGGCAGGCGTTGGACAGTTGGCATGGCAAGCAGCATTGGCTCGGGATTTGCCGCTTTTGGTCAATATCACGGTCCTGGTGACGCTAGTAACCTTGCTGGCAAACACCAGCGCCGATGTAATCGGTTCTATATGGCGGGGCCAGCAAGCATGATTTTCTGGCGCAGGACGGCGTGTGTTCTCTTGCTGCTGGTCGTCGGAGTGTCGCTTGCGGCAAACTGGCTCGCTCCCCGTGGTTATGCCAAGCAATACCGGGAAGCAGCGGGCGCACCGCCGTCGCATGAGCACTGGCTTGGAACCGATGAAATCGGGCGCGACCGTTTTGCTCGCGTTCTCTACGGAACGCGGATTTCTCTCCTCCTCGCACCGGCCGCAGCCCTGCTTTCCACGCTGATGGCTGCCCTCGTGGGTGGTTTAGCGGGCTATCTCGGCGGGGCTTGGGAAAGGGCAGCCATGGGGGTGACGGATCTGTTCCTGTCTTTGCCTTGGTTGTTTCTCCTCATTACTGTCCGAGCATTGATGCCTTTGAATGTCTCGCCGCTGATTTCCGTACTCGTAACCTTTCTATTGCTCGGCTTGCTTGGCTGGACCAGCGCAGCGCGCGTGTTGTGCGCGACAGCCAGTTCTATGCGCGAAGCAGATTTCGTGCGTCAGGCTAGAGCATCGGGCATTCCTGGCGTGCGCTTGTTTTGGATGCACGTAGCTCCCAATTTAAAACCAGTGCTGTACGCACAGTTTTGGATTTCCATTCCTGCTTTTATCTTGAGCGAGGCGAATCTTGGAATTCTCGGTCTGGGAGTAGCTGAGCCGTTACCGTCATGGGGGAGCCTGCTGAGGGAACTGGAAGGACTGGTCTCGATTGGCGAGGAGCCGTGGAAATTCATACCGCTGATCCTGCTGGTAGTGGTAGTCACCTCGTTTCAACTCGTGCTTTCAAACCCGGATGAGGTGGCCGCGTGAACCACCGGAGAGGTTGGTCGTCAATGATGAGAATGGCGAAAGCCACCGCGATCTTCTTGGTTATTTCCGCAGGCAGCCTCCTTGCGCAAGGCACGTTGCACTTCTGCCTGCGCTCGGAACCGAAAACATTCGATCCACTCAAAGTCGAGGACGACGCCTCAGTTGCGATTCGCTATTTGACTGGTGGCGTGCTGGTGCGCATGAACCGGCAGACTCAGGTGCTAGAGCCCGAACTCGCGCAATCGTGGAAAGTCTCAAAAGACGGCAAGCAGATCACATTCAGGCTGCGGAGCGGAGTTTCTTTTTCCGATGGAACGCCATTCTCCGCGGACGATGTGGCTTACACGCTGCAGCAACTAATGGACCCATCGCTGCACTCTGCCACTGGCGACGCGTTCCGATCCGGCTCGGGAAAAGTCGAGACGAAGGTCGTCTCGCCGACGCAGATCACGATTACCTTTCCCGCACCTGTAGCTGGACTCGACCGTCAATTCGACCAGGTCGCAATCATTTCCGCACATTCGCCCAAGAAAGAGAGTGCCGTACTCGGCCCGTTTGTCGTTTCCGATTACAAACCCGGTGCGACCGTTTTTCTGAAACGCAATCCGAATTACTGGAAGACAGACGCGCAAGGCCGCAAACTGCCATATCTCGATGGCGTTCAACTCGATATTCAGCCGAACCGCGATGCGGAGATGCTTCGCTTCAAACGCAATGAAATCGATCTGATCAATTCGCTGGACAGCGAATACTACGACAAGCTTGCATCGACCAATCTCCAGGTCGTGCACGATGCGGGTCCGTCACTCGATTCCGAACAGATGTGGTTCAACCAGGTCGCGAAGGCAGCGATCCCGGTCTATAAAAAGAATTGGTTCCGGTCGGCGAACTTCCGGCGGGCGATCTCGCAGGCCATCAATCGGGATGATCTGGCTAGGGTGGTCTTCCGGGGACACGCGCAACCTGCGATCGGCCCGGTCTCTCCAGCCAACAAGTTCTGGTTCAATGCAAAGCTCAAGCCGCAGATGTATTCCCCCGATGCCGCGCTGAAGTTGCTGCAGACCGACGGGTTCCGCCTCGAAAATGGAACGCTGAAGGACAAGGACGGCAACGCGGTCGTTTTCTCGATAATCACCAACTCGGGCAACAGATATCGCGAGCGCATGGCCACGATGATGCAGGAGGACCTGCAGAAGATTGGGGTTCGCGTCAATGTCGTGACGCTCGACTTCCCTTCCCTGATCGAACGCATGACGCAGACTTTCGACTACGAGGCGATTCTGCTGGGCCTCACCAATGTTGGGCTCGATCCAAGTGAACAGATGAACGTCTGGTTGAGTTCGTCGGACAATCATCAATGGAACCCTTCAGAGAAAGCTCCGGAGACAGCGTGGGAAGCCGAAATCGACAAGTTGATGCGGGCGCAAGCTTCGTCCGCCGATCCGAAGAGGCGTAAGGAGAGCTTCGATCGCGTGCAGGAAATCGTGGTCGAAGAGGCCCCGTTCATCTACTTGGTGAACCGCAATGCGCTTTCGGCAGTTTCGACTTCCGTGCACGGAGCAAGCCCGGTGATCCTGTTGCCGCAAACCTACTGGAATGTGGAACAGCTATCGGTGAAGTAGAGACCGAAGCGCTACAGACGCGAATGACCGATCAACCCCAACCCGACGCGTTGCTCTCGACGCGGCTGACAGTGCGTTATGGCAGCAAGCCTCCCGTGTTGCAAGGCGTGGAACTGAATATCCATCGGGGCGAAGTGCTTGGGCTAATCGGCCAAAGCGGTTCGGGCAAGAGCACGCTAGCGCTCGCGGTTCTGGGGTTGCTCGACCGCAAAAGAATTACCGCCGAAGGGGAAATCCATTTCGACGGAACTGAACTGCTCCAGCTTCGCGAACGTGAGATGCGCAGCCTGCGAGGGCGCAAGATCGCTCTTGTGCTGCAAAGCCCTCTGTCTTCGTTGAATCCGGCGCTGAAGATCAAAACGCAATTGAAGGAAACTTGGCGTGCCCACAATTCGGGCCGAGACTCGGAGTGCTATGACGCGATTTGCGCGGCGCTGGACAGTGTTTCCTTGCCGTCCAGCGACGACTTCCTGGCAAAGTATCCCTCGCAGATGAGCATCGGCCAGGCGCAGCGAGTTCTGATTGCAATGGCCGTGATGCACCACCCAGCCTTGCTGATTGCGGACGAGGCTACGAGTGCTCTCGATGTAATCACGCAGTCGGAAATTCTCAAGCTCTTCCGCGAACTGAACAAGAAGTCGGACATGGCAATCCTCTACATCTCGCATGACCTTGCATCTGTAGCTGGCATCTGCGATCGAGTTGCGATCCTTCACGACGGCCAAATTGTCGAAACCGGCGAGGCGGCCAGAGTTCTTCTCGACCCACAACACTCCTACACCCGTCAGTTGATGGCAGCTATGCCCCGGATGCCTGAACGCCGCCAGCGTACTCAAGCCGCCGGCGCTTGATCCTTGTTTCTCCGCCTTGGCTGCTGCTTTTAGGGACAATTTGTCCCATGCCCACGGTCATGGGACAGAGTGACCCAAACCAATCCGTTCTGGACATTCCTTCTCGTTGATTCTCAAGGACTTATTCCTCATCGAGTGGCTGGTGCCGTGCAACTGCTTGGGTGGTACAAAGCTCGACCTTTCCCCCACTTTCAAGAAAGGGTGAGATTTATGGTGATTCGACAGAAATCACGTAAACCTGCAGGGCGCGATCAACGGCATAGTGCCGCCTGGGGCAAACGTCTGAGCATGGTGCTCGTGCTGGCGAGCAGTATGGCTTTTGGGCAGCCAGCCCAGGCACCTTTCCAGAGCGGCCGGTTCTCGCGCATTTCTCCCGAACTTTCGGGACTGCTCTCGAAAGCCAAACGGGGATCTGCGAAGGGACGGACCATCAAAGTGATTGTCCAGTACAAGCAGACTCCCACCGCCTCGCATTACACCGCGATGCACAATCGGGGCGGACTTCTGCGCACAAAGCTGCACATGATCAAGGGAGCGTCGTTCACCATTCCGGTCAGCGCACTTCCGGCTTTGGAAGCAGATCCTGAGATCGCATCGGTGACTATCGACCATCCCATGAACGTCATGGATGACACCACCGATACCGTGATCGGCGCGCAGTCGGCATGGAACGCGGGTTTTACGGGCGCCGGCATCGGAGTGGCGGTGATCGACAGCGGCATTAACGACAGCCACCCGGACCTCTGGGACTCGACTCACACGTATTCTCGTGTGGTTTATCACCAGGATTTCACCGGTACGGCCACGACAAACTCCAGCGGCGCGAACTATGACCTGTACGGTCACGGTACGCACGTTGCCGGAATTATCGCCGGTAACGGGTATCTTTCCGGTGGTCAATACGAGGGCGTTGCTCCAGCGGCAACTCTGATCGACCTGCGCGCACTCGATGCCAACGGAGCGGGATCCGACAGCACCGTGATCGCAGCTATCCAGCAAGCGATTGCATTGAAGAACACGTACAACATCCGGGTCATCAATCTGTCGCTTGGCCGCGGAATTCCCACTAGCTATACGCAGGATCCTCTCTGCCAGGCAGTTGAGTCCGCTTGGAATGCAGGCATCGTTGTGGTTGTAGCTGCCGGTAACTACGGTCGCCTTGGCGTTAATGGCAGCAATGGCTACGGGACAGTTACGGCACCGGGCAACGATCCTTACGTGATCACTGTCGGCGCTACGAAGAGCGGCGGATCCACACTTCCTGCGGCGCAGACAGTAGCCAGTTACAGTTCGAAGGGTCCCACGACTTATGACCACGTCGTGAAGCCTGACATCATGGCTCCCGGAAACTCGATCATTTCCCTCTCAGCCCCGGGTGCTACGCTGGAGGGACAGTACAGCAGCGATCTCGTCACCGGTACCGACGGGAACGCCGATTATTTCCGGCTCAGCGGCACGAGCATGGCAACTCCAGTGGTAGCTGGCGCCGCGGCGATCCTGATGCAGGAGCAGAACACGCTCACGCCAGATCAGGTGAAAGCGCGGCTGATGAAAACGGCCTACAAGATTGGGCTGATTTCGACTTCCGCTTACGTGCCTCACCTGTTGCAAAGCTTCCTGAGCTTCTATGATCTGTTTACGAGCGGCTCGGGAGTTATGAACCTGCAGGCAGCGGTTGCCAATACCGATCTTGCGCCGGCAACGGTCGGTTCGTCGCTGTCTCCTAGTGTTGTTTTCAACCCTCAAAGCCACGTCATTTCACTGGTCTACGGAAACTCCAACGTCTCGAGCACCTCAGTCGTGTGGGGATCGTCTGTGGTCTGGGGAACCTCAGTGGTGTGGGGCAGCTCAGTGGTTTGGGGCTCCTCGGTCGTTTGGGGAAGTTCGCTGCCTTGGAATGACAACACCACCAACGCATTCAGCGTGGTATGGGGGTCGAGCACAGGTACGGCTTCGGCCACCAGCGTCGTATGGGGATCGTCCGTTGGCAATGCTGACGGCGCCTTCTCTGACGCCGGAGACGATGAACAGTAATGCCGTGTGAACTCTCACGAAAGGAGGAAAAAATTATGAATAACACACGGCAAATCAAAATGTTCATCGGCGCAATGATGCTGGCCGCAGTTGGCGCCGCCGGATTTACTGGCTGGGCGAGCCATACGCTGCACACCTACTTCGCTCTGGCGGTACTGGCATTGGCCGCCGCTACCTCGCGCATGAAGGTGAAGCTGCCCGGGATCAACGGCAACATGTCAGTCAATCTGCCGTTCCTGTTGACGGCGATCGTGAATCTCAGTGCCGTCGAGGCGGTGGTCATCACTTGCGTTTCTACCGCGGTGCAGTGCTGGCCGCGTAAGAACGCGAAGCTGAATCCGCAGCAGATGGCATTCAACCTCTGCATGATGTCATTCGCCAGCGCCACAGCGAGCGCGGTGTTCCACTCGGCATGGATGCAACAGATGCACTGGAACTCGTTTACGCTCGCGCTGGTACTTGCAACCTCAACCCTGTTCCTGGGTCAAACCTTACCGGTGGCAGGCATCCTGGCGGTGGCCGAAGGGAAGTCCGCGGGTCAGACGTGGCGCAGCCTGGCGCTGCTCTCTTTCCCGTACTACGTGGTCAGTGCTGGAATCACATCGATGGTTCAGGCTGTCAGCCTGCACCTGGGATGGGAGCTCGCGCTGGCGGTCTTCCCGGTGATGTACGTTATCCACCGGTCGTATCAGTTGTACTTCAACAGTATTGCTGAAACCCTGCGTCCGCAGGTCTTGGTCCGAGCAACAAGCGCGGGAGCGTAGGCTCTTCCACGCAAAACCAAAAACAACCACGCCCGACGGGATGACCGCCGGGCGTTTGTTTCAGCTCGCGGCGAGACCCAACTCCACCTGCGCACGAGAATCGCAAGAGTTGATGAAGCCCTAGTCCCTCCATCCAAACTAGGCCGGGGGCTTTATGTTTTGATTCACTCTGAAGAAGTTTGTCGGATCGTACTTTTTCTTGATCGCAGCCAGCCGTGCGTAATTGTCGCGGAAGGAAGCTTGAACCCGCTCCTGTCCTTCATCCATCATGAAATTGACGTACGCTCCTCCAGCCGAATATGGATGAAGCGCATCGTAATAGCTCTTGCACCAATTTGTAATTTTCTCGGCATTGGCAGGGTCAGGATCTATCCCGACAATCACCTCGGCGAACAAAGCTTCCCGGAAACTATACGCAGTCTCGTTCTTGCCGACACGTTGCGCGGCACCATTGAGGGGATAGAGGTGCATGGTAGAGAGCATCGTCGGCAGTTTGGGCCCGTGCTCGACGTGCTGCGCGATCGCAGCATCGCTCAGTTCGGTGAAGTTGTCCGATCGCCAATAGAAGTGCAATCCAGGAACGAACAAGCCGTCGAAAGCGCTTTGCACCGCAGGAAACGGAGCAGGATGAACTGCATCGAGCAAGGGTGATCCCACGCTCCGCATGGGACGGGTCGCCTTCTCAGTATCCTCCGCACTTGCTGTCGAGCACCACACAATCCCACATACCTTTTTCCTGTGAAGATGCTCGGGAAACGGCGGCACAGGAGGAACAACGAGATAGGCGAAGAAACCATTCACATCTTCTCGGAGCGTGAGAACGAATTGCCGGTAGGTCTTCAGAACTTGTTCCGCGTCTTCAAGGGGCCAGAACGTTGGGCCAAATTGCACCATTCTGACCGGATGCAAGCGGAATTCGAACGAAGTCACGACTCCGAAATTCCCGCCACCGCCACGTACTGCCCAAAAAAGATCTTCGTTCTGCCCGGCATTTGCGGTGATGAAGCGCCCGTCCGCGAGGACCATATCGACCGAAAGCAGATTGTCAATCGTGAGGCCATAGCGGCGAGTCAGGTAACCGATGCCTCCCCCCAGTGTCAGCCCAGCAACACCGGTAGTCGAGATGAATCCGCTCGGAGTGGCCATCGCGAAGGCATGTGTAGCGTGGTCTACGTCGCCCCAAACACATCCTGCCGCAACGCGCACTATGCGGTTCAGCGGATTGACATGCACCCCTTTCATTTGAGAAAGGTCGATCACGAGCCCGCCGTCGCAGGTTCCGAATCCGGCACCGTTGTGACCGCCTCCGCGAATCGCGGTAAGCAACCGATTTTCACGGCCGTAATTCACTGCAGCTATGACATCGGCCACGTCAACAGTACGCACGATGAGCGCCGGCCGTTTATCGATCATTCCGTTGTAGACCCGGCGGGCTGAATCGTATGCAGCGTTTGGGGGCTCGATTACCTGTCCCCGAATAGCGGCTTTCAGTTGTTCTATGGATTGAGCCATTGCGATTTTCTCCCCATCGAAAAATGCCCCACAAGCATTAAGCGCCATGGAAGTGGCTCACGCTTTCTTCCTCACCCAATAACTTGTGAAAAATGCAACAGAGTCACTCGCGACGTCATCAGGAACAAATTTGAACGCCACGAAACGTCCCCAGCCTCAGGCATTCGGCCTTATCGGTCACCCCCTGCCGCCGCCAACGAGTTCCTCGATGACGCGGTAGTACGAAATGGTCTGGGCAATCACTGGGGTGAAATCTTAAGGTTGAAATGGAGAACACGTCAATGAAGGCGGGAGATTATGTACAGTCAGTATACGGCGTGCTTATCCAGTAATGGCGCAATTCCTCGTGCGAACTGGTGCTGGGTACAGCCCTTTTACCGAGCGCGGTGCTGGTAAGTCCAAAAATAGGCGGCTGGAACGATGAACACCGTCAGAATGACTGAAGTCAATAGACCGCCGATGATCACCCGGGCCAAGGGGGCATAGGCTTCACTCCCGGTTTCCAGTTTCAAAGCCATCGGCAAAAGTCCCACGATGGTCGCGAGCGACGTCATCAATATGGGCCGCAACCTGACGCGGCAGGCGTTCGCGACAGCCTTACGCACATCATGTTCCTGGGTTCGGGCGCGATTCGCGAAGTCAACGATGAGAATGCTATTGGAAACCACCATTCCTGTCAGCATGATGATGCCCATCAGCGATTGAATGTTGAGAGTCGTGTCGGTGAAAGCCAGGGCGAAAATAACGCCGATCAATCCGGTTGGAACGGCAAGAATGATCAGAAGTGGATCGATAAACGAGGAGAACTGTGCGACCAGGATGATGTATACGAGAAGCACAGAAAGTAGCAAGCCGATACCGAAACTCTTGAATGATGTTTGCATCGTGGTGACGAGGCCGCGCACATCCATACGAATCGCCGAAGGATGCCGGCTTTGAGCAATAATCTTCGCGATCTCCTTCTGCGGCTTGCCCAAGTCCTCGCCTTTTGGCACTACATACAGGTCGATGATGCGTTCCAGTTGATAGTGATCGATTTCGGTCGGGCTGAGGATGGGCTTGATATCGGCAACTTGTTCTAAGTAAGTCGGGAATTTGATACCGGGCGCACGCAGCGGCATGGACCTTAAATCTTCGATCGATTGGACGCGGTTCTCTGGGTACTGAACGGTAACGAAATAATTGTTACCCGTGCGCGCATCTACCCAGTAGCTGGGCGCAATCATTACGTCGGAGGTAAGCGACGTAATGACATTGTCCACTACTTCTTTGGGAGTCAGCCCCAATTCGCTGGCGCGATCCCGTTTCACATTGAGTTGCAATCCCGGATAATCCATATCTTGCGGGATGTAGACATCGGCAACGTCCGGTAGATTTTTGATTTTTTGCTGCATCTCGAGTGCGGTTTGGTTGACCATCCCCAGGTTCATGCCGCTTACCTGAATATCGATGGGTGCGGGCACGCCCTGATTGAGTACGGCATCGATCAGTCCTCCCGATTGGAAGAACGTTCTCAGTTCCGGCAGTTGCTCCGAAAGCCGCTTCCGCACTTCGTCCATATATTGAAAGCTGCTTGTCTTGTGCTTCTCTGTTAATCCCACCTGAACAAACGCAGTATGCATGGCGGAGTTCGAAGTAAACAAAGCGGAAAAATCCGGCATGACCCCAATGTTCGAGACGATCGTATGCAGATCGGCAGGCTTCACAATCTGCTTGACGACATCTTCCACCTTCTTGACGTACTTGTTCGTGACCTCGATACGCGTGCCGGTCGGAGCTTTGACATTGATCACGAATTGGCCCTGATCGGTTCGAGGATAGAAGGCAACTCCAACGAGCGGGTAAAGCGCAAAGCACAATAGGAAAAAACCGAGAAAGGCCAAAAGAACGAGTTTGGGTTTCTGCAGTGCCTTATCAAGCCAGACATCATAGTGGTTCAACATCCTTTCGAAGCGTGAATTGAAGCCGGCATGAAACCGGTCCGCGAAAGAGGGACGGCGTCGTTGAGGTTCCTGGTTTCCAACTTCCTCCTCTGGCGTCCTGCGACGGAGGAAGTTCGAGCAATAAAGAGGCACAACGGAGATGGCGACGAAATAGGAAGAGATCAGAGATATGACCACGCCGAGCGCCAGGGCCGTAAACAAGAACTTGCTGACGCCATAGAGCAAGGTGACCGGGAAAAACACAAAAACCGTCACCAGAGTAATGGCAAGGACAGACAATGCAACTTCGTTCGTTCCATTTTCGGCGGCCTGTGGGGGCTCAGCGCCTTCTTCCAAATGACGAAAAATGTTTTCCAGTACCACCACTGAGTTGTCGATCAGTCGTGAAAACGCTAGCGCCAGACCGCTCAGAACCATGCTGTCGATGCCTTTGTTCATAGTATGGAGGAACAGGAACGTGGCAAGGACAGAGAGAGGAATTGAAAGAAAGACAGCCGCCGTCGCACGCGGGCTACCCAGAAAAACGAGAATCATAATCGCCGTCAAGACCAGGCCAATTCCGGCCTCGTGCAGAACGGTTGCGATGGCCTGCTTCACGAACACCGATTGATCAAACACAACAGTGGACTTCAACTGCGGAGGGATGTCGCGAAGCGTTTTGATGGCCTTCTTGATTCCGTTTACGACAGAAATGGTATTCGTGTCGCCGCCTTGTTTCATGACCGGCACATACACCGACTTCTGTTGATTAACCCGTACGATGTTGTACTGCAAATAGGACCCATCAACGGCGCGACCGATATCGGAAATGAAAACCGATCGGTCGCCTTCAGTCTTGACCGGTACATCATTTAATTCTTGGGGACGCCCAACTTGGGCATTTGTATACAGGTCGTAATCGAGAGGGCCGATGCGAACATCTCCGGCGGGGAGGATTACGTTCGATGAGTTGGTCGCCCTCACGACATCCATCGGGCTGAGTTGATTGGCTTGGAGTTTGAGCGGATCTACATACACCATGACCTGCCGATATTTGCCCCCGAAAGGAGGCGGAACGGTGGCGCCGGGCACTCCAGCGATCTGATCCCGAATTTGGTACTGCAGGTAATCGTGCAGACGTGTTTCATCCAATCCCTTGCCCTCGACCGTTAACATGCACACCGGCAAGGTCGCGGCGCCGGTGCTCAGAACGACCGGAGGGAGAGTACCTTCGGGAAGCCGCTTCAAGTCAGCCATCGCCAGATTCGCCATTTGAGTAACGTCGGCGTTGGCACTCGTGCCTGGCTGGAAGTAAACCTTGACAAGACTCACGCCGGCTAACGATCGCGATTCCATGTGGTCGATGCTGCTTCCCAGAGTAAAAAAGCGCTCGAATGTATCGGTGATGTCAGCCTCGATTTGCTCCGGAGGCATTCCGTTGTAAAACGTGGCTACCGTCACCACTGGAATATTGATCGGGGGGAACATATCAACGGGCATCTGCACAAGACTTGTGACTCCGAGCACCATCACCAAGGTGCAGATCACGATGATGAAATAGGGGTGGCGCAGTGAAAAGGCGGCCATGAAGATTCCTAATCTGCTGACGGAGGCTGAACAACCTTTGGAGTTACGTGATCGCCGGGCTTGTATTGCGATTGTTCGCCGAAGATAACAGTTTCGTTTTCCTGCAATCCCGACGTGACCTGCACGTCAGTCGAAGTGCGCAAGCCTAAAACCACATCCTCTCTTTTGAGAGTGTTGCCGTTGCTTACGACCATGACGCTCCCACGAGTCTCTCCGCTACTCTGCACCGCTTGCACAGGGATAACGAGCGCCTGCCCGACCGTTTGTACCGGCAATTTGACGGACGCATACATCCCAGGCACCAGGATGTATTTGGAGTTGGGCACATCGATCTCCGTGTGCATGGTGCGGGTGGTTAGGTCGATCTGATCGGAGAAGCGGACCACCTTCCCCTGAAACGTCTTGCCAATTGTGCTTACCTCGACGGCAACGCTGTCTCCGATATGCACCGACGGTACACTTCGTTCGGGAACAGGAATTACGAGTCGAAGCAGATCATTTTGGGAGAGACGGCAAAGGCTGAGATCGCCCTGACTGCGGGATGTGCCCGCGGGGAGCAGCGCCCCGGTGTAGGCGTTCAGTCGAGTTACCACGCCGTCGAATGGAGCGACAATGCGAGCGTACGAGAACATAGCTTGATCCCTGCCTAAGGTTGCTCGGGCCGCTGCCAGGCCTTGCTCTTGCGCATGTAAAGCAGCCTTTGCCGCGGAGACACTGGCTTTCGCTTCGGAATCTTTTCCCTGCGCGACGTCCAAATCCTCGCGTGAAATTATTCCTGGCTGGCTCTTCCAAACTCCTTCCAATCGCGTGTAGGTCACATGAGCGACTGTGTAGTCAGACTCGACACGCGCCTGTTCCTGCTGTGCGCGTGCCAGTTCGTTCTCACTCCGCCCCAATGCGGCTTCATCTTCCCGAAGTTGCTGCTCGAGTTCTGGGACTTCAAGTACCGCCATCAACTGTCCTTCTTTTACATGCGAGCCCCAATTGATGTTCAGTTTCTGAATGTATCCGGACACTTTGGCGTAGATGTCGATTTCTTGATACGGAAGAAATTCCGACGCGATCTGCAGGGTCCTCGTGATGTTCTTGCGCTCGACTTTGACGACCGGAACCTCAGTCGACTTCGCGGGATCATCGTTGGAGCTGTGCGACCCGCAACTTGCGAGAAGGACCAATACGAGTATGACGGAAGTGCATATCGCGATCGACAGCGGATTCGAAGGGAGAGACTGCTCCGTTTTCAACATCGCAGGCCTGGCAAATAGCTGCCCTGTGCACACAGCGCGCGCCGTGGGTCGCTGGCCTCGCAGCACCACGTGAGGACAGTAAATATGTCTAACGGCAGCGGTTGAGATGCCACAGTAAAGAAAGCAGGTTGTCGCGGCAATTTGTCGGAGCGCAAGTGATGGGTTCGTGCATCCAACTGGACTGTGGGCGTGCAGACAGACTGAGTAACCCTGCATCCGTCTGCGGCAACGGTCCGGAGAACTTTTGCCGCCAGAACAATGCACACAGCTGATCCAGATATGGATAGAACCGAGATTTGCCATGGCGCTAGAACGGCCATTTATAGGCGTGGACTTCGCTGCACTCCGACGCCTGGATACCTGCACTGTCTCTGACACTATTGAGACCTTTGACGTCCGCCTGCGCAATACAGGCTTTGCCGATTCGACGATTCACTGCATCTTCAAGGACTTTCCGCCGATGGTGGGATACGCGGCCACTGCGCGCCTTCGGACTGACGATCCCCCGATTGCAGGGCGTACGTATCACGACCGCAGCGATTGGTGGGACAGCATCCTGCAGGTTCCAGCCCCAAGGATTGTCGTCATTGAAGATATGGACAAGAAGCCGGGAGTCGGCGCGTTCCTCGGAGACATGCATGCCGCGATTCTCACGGCCGTTGGCTGCGTTGGATATGTGAGTAACGGCGCAGTCAGAAAACTTTCGCGGGTGCGGGAATTAGGATTTCAGCTTTTCGCCGGGAACGTGGCGGTGTCGCACGCTTATGCCCATATTTTTGACTTCGGGACTCCAGTTCAGATCGGCGGAATGCAGGTGCATTCGGGCGATCTGCTCCACGGGGACCAGCATGGATTGCTGACAATTCCGGCAGAAGTCGCCAGCCTTGTTCCGGCAGCGGCGCAACAAAAGCGAAGGAAACAACAGAAGGTGATTGAGATCTGCCGGTCAAAGACATTCTCCGTGCAGAAACTACGGCAGGCATTGCGAGACCTGGACTGAATTTCAACTCGAATCTAGAGTTGGCAGTTCGCAATGCTTTTCTCGGACCCTTCGCCTTCCAATCATTCTTCGGCTCCAATGTTCACCTGTCGGCTGTCGTAGTTACGTTGCAATCCGTCTCTCCTACGATTCGATTTCACCGAGAAAAATCTCTTGTGATGCTCGTTGAATCATCAACTCGGGGATCAGCTACAAGTCCCTGTTTGCTCGAGCCTTTGACCCTCATTGTCGCGAAGCGACTCTCAGTTGCTTCGATTAGGCGACGTGCGTATTACAACGGCCGCCTTTCTCGTCGGTGCGACTCGTACCAAAGCGCAAGTTCGACGCGATTCCAAAAGCCCAGCTTATCGAATATAGCTCTGAGATGATTCTTCACCATGTTTTCAGTCGTCCCCATCGCATCAGCTACTTCTCTGTTTTTCAGTCCTTCAGCGACAAGTTGAATCACTGTCTCCTCACGTTTACTGGGTGCAAGAGTGCCATACAGTCCAATCATCGCCATTCTTGTCTCCGGTACAGGAGCGTTGCGAGCTTTACTCGCTTCACTCCGCTTGTGATTCCGAAACGAAGAAATAGACGATTGAGATTAGCTTTTACAGTTCGGTGGGCGATATTTAGTTGCTTGGCGATTTCAGGATTGTTGCAACCTTGCAAAAGCAGTTCCACGACCTGCCGCTCGCGAGGAGCAAGCTGAACAGTCTGATCTTCCATCGATTCAACTCCTTGTTTTTTTGCCAGACGGAGAATTCAGATGGAAGGTCATGCGGAGGAATCAGAATTCCATCGGCTTCACGCAGCGCAGTTAGAACGTACATCTTTCCGAAGAGCGCAGTAATCCGTAAAATAAACCATAACCATAAGAAAGTAGGCTTTAACGCCGCTATTCGCTTGAGGCTATACCCTAAGGAAAGGCCTTAGGAGAAACAGCCTAGCCAGCCAATTTGCAAACCCCAGTGACTATCAAGACTGTTGAGTTCGCGTCAGCATGGAGCTATGAAGCTCCTCGCCGCGCTCCTGCTGCCTCTCTCAATTCCTTGTCTCGCATCGGTCAGCATCATCACCACGATTCTCCCGAACGGGACTGTTGGCACGGCGTACTCAGCAACTGTGCGGGCCAAGGGCGGTTGCACCCCATACAAGTGGACGATCTCGTCAGGAGCATTACCAGCCGGCATCACGGCAACGCCGTCAAACAATACCAGATTATTGAACCTGACGGGAACGCCAACTAATGCGGGGAATGACTCGTTCGGTGTGGAGGTGACCGGATGCGGCGGGCGCGGTTCGCAGGCGTCTTACACAGTAGTCATTCAAGGTACGAGCAACCACGTCGTCGATCTGAGCTGGCAGGCGTCTACTTCAACCGACGTTGCTGGGTACAACATGTATCGCAGTCCCGACGGATCGACGTGGGTGAAAATCAACGCCAGCTTGATTGCCTCGACAGTCTATAGTGATTCCACCGTCGCCAACAACAGCACGTACTATTACGCAGCCACTGCTGTCGATACTTCCGGGAGTGAAAGCACCAAAACGCCGTCCGTGATGGTGAATGTTCCCTGAGTGGTTCCCTTTCGCCCGCCAAGCGCTCATTCAAGGTTATGAGCATTCGTGTCGAGTGCGCTCAAAATGCGTCTTGCCGGTTTCGCGTGAAAACAGAGTAGGTCTTTTTGCGGACGGCAGGGCACATTTCCTGAGCGGACTTCTACAACTTCTGCTTTGGGTACAACTCTCGTTGGATTATCGCTGTTCCTACTGGGAAGAAAACACAGATAACGAGTTCCGCAGCCCTCAAATGCGACTGTTCTGCCTACGCCTTTACGAGTTCTTTACTGGATGTCTTCTGTTGGTCCAGGTTGCGCGATCCCCGCTGAACCGGCAGGATTCGGACCTAAAGTCGATCGCGAGGTAATGGTCTTGCTTGCTTCCGAAAATCGAAATGGCTGCGGACGATATCCCTTTCGCGTGCGCACCTTGCAATTTTTCAACTTATCGCCAACGAGCTTCACGGTGATGGTTCGCCAGCCGGTGTTGGGATTAAATTTGGGATAATAGCTCAGCGAGTACAGATGAGCGAGATCGTCGCGAATGGATGCGAATGCGATGTGCTCATCCTTCCAATTCTTGGCAAAGTAGGCTTTGCCTCCCGTGGCCGCGGTCATGCGGTCGAACACTGCGGTGGAAACTGGCTCCAGACGAGCCTGCTGAGTGCTGATCATGTAAATCGAGACTCCAGCCGATTGCGCGAACTCGGCAACGTCCTCCGGCGGCACGACACTGGAGTTGTCCGGGCCATTAGAAAACACCACGATTACTTTTCGGCCGGTGTTCTGAGCAGCATCTTTCAAAGTAAGCAGAAGGCAATTGTAGAGAGCGGCCTGATCTCCGGCGACGGTTGATCGGACGGCCTGCAAAACTCTCGAGCGATCTGCGGTGAGCCCGGCCGCACGAGAAAGGTCGCGGCTATAGGAGTAAAAAGCAACCTTATCGGCGCCTTCGAGAGAGCGAACGAACTCCGTGATGGCATCTTGCGCGAACACAAATCCGCGATACATGTAATCGCTGGTGTCGAACAGAATAAAGACGTTCGCCCCGTTGATCAGCTCATGAAAAGACGGTGGGGACGAGCCGTGAGACGCCCCAACTGAGTCCTGAGCACCAGGGACATCCGGGCTGGCGACATCGCCCAGATTGCGCACGGGCTCGTTGCCTTCTCCAAATGTCGCCGCCTTCTCTGTAATCCCATCCTCGACGATCTCGAAGTCGGTGGGTTTCAGTCCAGTAACATAGTTGCCCTTTTTGTCGGTGACGGCCACGTTGAGCTGGACCATGTTGACAACAACATGAATGTCCGGGTTGCTTTGGGCTACGACAGTCTGCGTCGTCACAAATAAGCTGAAAAAGAGCGGGGCTAGCACGAACGATTTCCCAAGCATTTGGATCACTCCTACCGGGCATCTCCAGGAGCCGAGCCCGTGACCGATGTCTTTTGCACGTCTCAAATCTTTCGTTGCCAGCAACATTACGGACTACTGGCGCTCATCGTTGGCGGCAATGCGATCTTGCCTTGCCGAACTTCCTCGCCTGTCTCGCGCATGGCGCGAAGCAGGGCCGGCCAGTCCTCAAAATCAGTTGCGAAGACTTTTTCCACCATTCTTCGCGTCAGCTCGGGCACCAGGCGGTTCAGCAGGACCGGCGAGTAACCGCGCTCGTCTGCCAACCGGGCCCAGTAGAGGTTCGGAGAATCCCAGGACTCAGCCAACAACCGGTTCGCAGATCCATAAAACGGTGGCATGGGCAGGATGTTCAGCAGTTCGAGACCATAGTTCTGCGCCATCACCGGATGCGGTATGCCGAAGTCGCGCGAAATCCGGTGCGAGTCCATCTGCTCAGGGTGTTGCCGGCTCAACTCTTGCAATTCCTGCATGGCGCTTCCTACCTCCGCGGGGCTCTCGGGATATCTTTGCCGGAATTCCACGGTAAGATAAAACGCATCCGACGGCATGATTTGGCCCAGAACCTCTCCGATCGGGCGGACGTTCAAGTCCCGGTCGAGTTGCCGTAATTTCTGCGGAAACATTCGTTCTGACAAGATCGAGATCACTTTATTGCGCAGTTTCTGGTCTTGAACTGACCCGGCGAGCAGTTCCTCACCCGCCCTTTGATAGAGGGCTACGGCGTGCAGTTCCGCCGGCGAGACATCCCACCAGCGCGGAAGGACAGAACTCGCCAACAACTCAGGTGTTACCTCCTCCCAGACGAGGGCTTGAGTGTTGTCGGGTGAAATAAAGTTCTGTTCGAGCCAGGCCAGAACATAAGGCAGATCGGCCAGGGAACCGACGAAATGTGCACCGCCGCCCGCCGGCATTCCTTGCCCCAATAATCTTGGGGCCTGCCAGAGATCGTTGATCCCACTCACGGTGTCTCCGGCGAAGTCATGCGAGCGGACCAGGAGTGGGTTGTTGTGCAGGCACTGCGAACCGGGGGGTTCATAGTAGGCATAGTTCAGGCCAACCAGTGTGTCTCGCAGGAAGGAAACCAGATGACCGCGGGCGTCCTCGATTTGCCGGCTTGACACGTTGGCCGACTTGAGTACCTTCGGCAAGTCCGATTTCATCTGGACGTCGGTGTGATGGTTGTTGTAAGTGCCGGACGCCCACTCGTCCCTTTCCCCCATCGAGAAGATGGGGCGGGGCATCTCAAATTCTTTCGTTTGCTCCGCCAGCAGCAGAACGTAGTCTTCGGGCTTTTTGCCGTGCTCCTTCCCCACCAGCGCGTCTCCCACAATCAAGATGGTGTCCAGGGAGACAAGGCGCTGGTCATCTAGCACGGAGCGAATTCTCGACGCGCTCTCCCGCAGCATCTGCTTCCCTGCAGGGCTGCTTTGTGTAGGCCCGGCGAGTAATTGGATGATCTTGTCCTGCGTGATATTCGGACTACCGGTCGTTGAGCGGAACAACTCCGCTAACGAGGCACGTCCCACGTCATACAACTGCCCGCCAGAGTGAATGCCTGTGAAGGGCTGGAGAACTTGCTGCCATGACTCATTGAGTCTTCCGCTGGGAATCTGTCCCTGGCGCGCAAGAATCTGCCAGAGTCCGATATTGGCCTGAAAAATGCCGAAGGCGTTTCCGCGGTCCTGGGCGGGGACTCCATTCAATCCGCGCGCGGTTTGAACGAACAGAGTAATCGAGCGGTCGTCGAGTTCGGGAAACTCCGAAAAGATTCGATACTGATCGCTGAAATCCGAATAGCGCCGAGCCAAGAGTCGAACTGTTGTGGGAGCTAAGGGGTGGTCGGGTAATCTTCGAGACTCCATATCGCTGATGTCCAGGTAGGCCTGCAGCGGCCCGGATTCAGCAGGCGAGCGCGAAAGCCCGAACATCAGCGCGATCAACTGGTCGGCATTCTTCGGTGGACCGTTGTGCCGCTCAATTCTGCGCACCAGTTTTGAATCGGGCCCGCGCAGAAGGATTTCGTTCCATTCTTCAAGACCACCGGGAACCAGCGGTTCTCCCGATTTGTCAAAGGGAAGACGCGTCGCTAGCAACAGCATCCATGGCGCAGGCCGGTATGAGCCTCGCGTAGCAAGCATCGCGGGATCGGCGGATCGCAATGCGTTATAGAAGAGGGGCAGTCTGTGCGAGTCGGTGAAGTATTCCTGGTGTTTTGATCCCACACGAGACAAGACATCGAAATAGGCGGCCATCCAGCCTTTATCTTTCGACAGCAGCTTCATCACGAAACTGGAGGCAGATGAGGGGTCGGCGCCCACCAATTCCCTCCAGGCTGCGGTCGCATGCGGTCCTCCAGGTACGCGAACACCAGCATCGGTCAAACAAAGTTCCCGGCCATAGAAGTCCAGAATGGCGGCATGGGGAAGCAGTCGCTGCAGACCAATTTCTCGTCGTAACCATCGGCCGGTGTCCGCATCGATCCGCGAAAAAGCCCAGTAGAGCCTGGCGACCGAGGAATCGTTCAGAATGGTATCGAGCAGGTCGCGGCTGTTCTCTTTGAGATTTTTTTTGCTTAATAGTGTCCAGTCGCTCTCCGCGAACAGGACGGGGACCGGATCCGAGGAGTACGGATACTCAAACGGCTTGCCGCCTTGCAATGCCTGCTCCAGTTCCGTGAGCGGGAAACCGGAATCAATCGCGAGAAAAGCCCGCTCGGGATCCTCGGTCAGCAATGCCGTTGCCGGTTGGCCGCAATCGGGACGGATCCGGTAACCCAAGATTCGAAGCAGTGGCCCGGCTTGATCGCAATTTGCAACGCGAAGGACGCCGCCCGTCGTCTCGGCCAATGACGCCAGCTCTCGGGCCTGTACGACATATCGACGCAGGAGAATCAGGAACTCCGTCACTTGGCTGGTGCCTACATATCCCTGCGTGAACACATTTCGGCTGACGAGTGGCAGGACTTCCTCGGGAGTGACCTTTTGGCTGACTCCAGCCATGCGGAGAAAGGATCGCCGTGGGCCCGGGATCACGAATTGTGATCCCGAGTGCGAGTTTGCGTCTCCAGCAGAAACAGCAGGAGATTCTTGCTGCGACGAGGTGGAATTCGCCGTGCTGTCGGCCGCCAAGGCGAAACCCACTAGAGAAAACGACAAGAGAACCGACACGGAAGCAGAAGATTTCACGGCTGGATCCCCTCAGAACTGGCAGACTTCACATTGCCGGGAAACCTGCTGCGAAACGGCAGGGCGCTGTTCGCACTTGAGTTGTCCCAGAGATGGGCAAGGTGAGCCCAAGCCAGTCGCGCGTTTGTTGTGGGCCAAAATACTCCAGGTCTGGCCACAATCCAAGCTTTTTTTTTAATTCCCTCTGAAATCAGCCAATTTCGAAGGAAAACCAGGATCGGAGACCGGGTTTCAGCCTTACCGTATGAGCGAGCGCTTCCCTGTTATGCGATGGCGCTAATTGATCCATGAGGGTCCTGCGATCCACGCCGGCTCTGCATGTTCTTTCTTGCAATGCGAAACAAACTGGGACTGGAGAGATCTCTGATACTCGTCGCGATTGGGCCGATGACTGGAACCTTGCGCTCTGAATGAAACTTTTGGGCACGCCGAACAGGTGGCTTCAACCGGTATATCAGCCAGCCATTTTGTAACACGAATTGTCGGCCTCTTCACCGGCGCTTCCCTTTTTTCGGCTGAGCCTTCGCAGCCTTCAAATGCCATGCGATGGTCAATGGATCGCGACCTTTGCCGGGCCGGATCATGCCCCGCTCTTCCAACGCTTTGACGGTGCTGGCGTTGGCATCCGCCGGGCGAAGCACTTCGTTATCTTTCAATCGGCGCAGAACAGGGCTTCCACCAAGAGAATCGGTCTCAAGCTGGTAGCCCCTTTCCATATGGGCGAGCAGGGCTTGTTCGCTCTCGGTAAGCTTCGGTGGAATGCTAGCCAGTTTTTTCTTTGCCATTCCCTCTTCCGTTACCGCACGACGAGATGTGTGAACGGTGTGACGTAAACCTGAAGAAATACAAGGACACCCACCAGGCAGGCTAGAGCAATGCTGTGCCAGAAGACATAGCGCAAAATACTGCCCTCATGTCCATACCATTCGGTGGCTGTGCTGGCCACAACGATGCTTTGGGCGTCGATCATCTTTCCCATCACACCGCCCGAACTATTCGCCGCTGCCATCAGGACTGGAGAAATGCCAATCTGTTGGGCCGAGATTTTCTGCAAGCTCCCGAATAGCACATTGGACGCTGTGTCCGACCCGGTAAGCGCCACTCCGAGCCAGCCCAGCAACGTTCCAAAGAACGGATAAAGATGTCCCGTGCGCGCGAACGCCAAGCCCATCGTGGCATCCAGCCCTGAGTATCGGGTCAGAACCCCCACTGACATCATCGCCGCAATCGTTATTAATGAGAATCGCATATGCCAAACAGTTTTCCACCACATGACTACCATCGTTCTGAGAGATAGGTCCATGATGAAACCGGCGATGATCGCTGCAATGAGGATTCCGGAACCAGTAGCCGAAACCCAGTTCAACCCGAACACGGCGGTCTCGGGCGTGGGCGTCGGCACCACGGGCGGAACACGCTGCACCATTTTGTTGAGACCGGCAACGGGTATTTGTGGATTCGTGAGTGCGCTGGGAGGCAGACGCCACGTATTCGTAAGCGAGAACACCTGTTCGGGAGTATTCATGATCTTCTTTCCCGTGTACGTACCCCAGCAGAACACCAAAACGCTCAGAACGAGCCACGGCAGCCACGCTCGTACAACCTCACGGCGAGCGTAAGCGTGGGTGCTACGAGCGACGCGCTGTTCGTCATGACGTCCTTCGTGTCCCCAAATCCGCTTGGGCCGCCAGATCCTGAGGAATAGAACGAGGCACGTCATCGAACACAGCGCCGCAACGATATCGGTGAGCCATGGTCCGTGGTAATTCGATACCAGGTATTGCGGTATGGCGAAGGAAATACTCGCAACCGCGATCGCCGGCCAAATCTCCTTCATCCCTTTAAATCCTGCATACGCAGTTACCAGCCAAAACGGGACTACAAGCGAAAATAAGGGCAATATCCGCCCGACTTGTGCGCCCAAGACGACTTCGCTGTATCCGGTAACGGCAGCCAAAGCGACAATCGGAGTACCTAACGCGCCGTAGGCCACTGGCGCTGTATTGGCAATCAGCGACAACCCGGAGGCCTGCAGCGGCGGGAATCCCAGCCCGATGAGCAACGCCGCGGTGACGGCTACAGGGGTTCCGAACCCGGATGCTCCTTCAAAAAATGCACCAAATGAGAATGCGATGAGCAACAGCTGCAAGCGGGTGTCCTGTGTAATTGCTGTCATGCTCTGCTGCAAGACCTTGAAGCATCCGGTCTCACAAGTCATTCGGTACAGGAAAATCACGTTCAAAACGATCCACCCGATCGGGAACAGTCCGTAGCAGGCGCCGTATACGGCGGTTATGCTGGCCATTTTTACGGGCATGTGAAACAGACCGGTCGCAACGAGGATGGCGCTCAACAGACCGAGCGATGCCGAGTGGTGGGCTTTTAAATGGAACAGACCGAGCGTTCCGAGCAGCACAATGACTGGTAGCGCAGCGCAAATTGTCGACAACCACCACCGGCCGAGCGGATCGTAGCCCTGTGTCCATGGCTTAGCAGATGTGGAGCCGGTAAAGGATAGGATCAACAAAGTGATGGTTCCCCCAGCAGCCAAAATGCCGGGAAGCATCGACTTTCCACGCGTCACAATGGATTTCGGAACAGAAGTGCTGATGTCGGAGGATCCGGCCATGATTCGTCAAGAGGCTATATTGGGTCCAAACTCCACGAGGCGACAAACTAGCACATGGTTGCGTGTCCGCCAAATCCACAAACGACAGGCAACGCCCTGTGAAATCGTTTGCGCTAGACTAAGTCGGCGAATTGGAGTCGCACTGATATGACTCGGCGATGCATGTTCGTTTTGGGAATTGTAAGTTTCGCAATCTCGACGCAGCTTTACTTCGCAGGCGAAGGTCTTGCTCGGTCCGACAATTCGGATCAGGCGTTTCTCGGCCGCTGGGATCTGACGCTGAAAACACCTCAGAAAGAATATCCGTCATGGCTGGAAATCACTCAGGACAGCGGGCAATTTCATGCCAGCTTTGTCAGTCGTTGGGGAAATGCCCGCCCACTTCCCAAAGTTGAAATTTCTCGCGGGCGCATCATGTTCGTTTCGCCTAAGGAAGAAGAAGCGAGAAAAGATGACATGGTCTTTGAGGGTAAACTCTCCGGCAATAAGCTGATTGGCACAACCACGGGACCGGATGGAACTCCCTGGAAATGGACTGGAGAAAGAGCGCCGAAACTGATCAGAACCGGCGAGCCCAGGTGGGGTCAATCGGTCCGGTTGTTCAACGGCACCGACCTTAGCGGATGGGCGCCGAGCGACCCGAACGCGCCCGCGAAGTGGACTGTGGAAAGCGGAACTCTTGTAAGCCCCGGACATGGACCAGAGCTGATTACCAACACCAAATTCGGAGACTTCAAATTACATATTGAATTTAATTGTGGTAAGGGAGCGAATAGCGGTGTTTATCTGCGCGGACGGTACGAAGTTCAAATCGAGGATGATCCTGTACCCGAAGGGCCTACAATGCGTACCGGTGGAGTGTACGGATTCCTTGCCCCGTCGCCCGAACCACCCCGCCGTCCCGGAGAATGGCAGAGCTACGACATCACTCTGATCGGCCGCGTTGTCACCATCATCTTGAACGGAAAGACAATCATTGATAACAAGGAAATCCCGGGAATCACCGGCGGTGCCCTCGATAGTCATGAGGGATTGCCTGGACCCATTTATCTTCAGGGCAGCGAAGTTGGGCACGTGAGCTTTCGCAACATCACACTGACTCCAGCGAAGTGACAAGAAGACACTGCAGTCTACGATCGAAGATGAAAACCCACTCGAAAAAGAGTGCCTTCCTAGAATGCGATTTCGCACCAAGTAGTGATATGCGGCCTCCAGGTTGATTCCGTAGTGGTCGAATGGCGACGTGATTGCGGTTGAAGCATCTTCGCCTTTCTTAGGCGACAACCAATTCCGATGCAGCGTGTCGAGGCGGATTTGGTGGGGCGACTTCGGATGTTATGCGCGATACCGGCCGCGGCATACTCACTTTAGCGGTCACGGTTGTCGTGTCTGGTGCGATCGGCGGTGCCGGCGGCGGCACTGGGCGCGTTCTAGTTGTCTTCTTTTGCGGCGATTTGATTCCGACCGTCTCTCGCAGCTCCGCGAAGCTTTGTTGCAGAAATTTCTCGAGAAGCCGCAGATCGGGGGCAGCATGCGTATCGCCGCTGAAGCCGAAAAACACGGTGCCGTTGTAGCTCAGGATCGCGCAATTCACTGCCATCTCCCCTCCAACCGGGACGTAAGGATAGCATTGCAACATTTTGTGGCCGAGCAGATAGAGCGGGACCTGTGGCCCAGGCACATTTGTACAAACAAGATTGAATGGAGTGACTGGCAGTTGGGAGACGATGGGCCCCGCCATGCCCTGCAGTGAGGTCGGGAACATCCCGATCAGCCCTCCAGCCAAGCTGACCAATTCAGCTGCATGCATGCGTTTCAGAAACTCTGTTCGCCTGTGAACGGCTGCCAACAGCTTTCCCGGTTGACGGATGTCGAGCGGGATTGTCACGGGAACGAGAGAGATTCGGTTACCCAATTCCGAGGTGGTGGTATTGCCACGCAAATTGACCGGAACCATGATCCGCAGCAACTTTCCCTTCACCTGATCGTTATGCGACTCACAATATCGGCGGATCGTCGCCGTCACGAGTGCCAGAATGACATCATTCACGCTGCTACCGGCATTGAGCTTGATGGCCTTGACGTCCGCCAGAGGAATATCGGTGCAAGCGAATTTCTGTGGACCGCGGTAGATGACGTTGAAGCGAAGCCGCTCGGTAAATGCGGTGATCTCGGGGAAGAATCGGGCGAACTCTTCGGCCGCCGACCGGTCTCCGCCGCCTGCCACCCGCTCAGCCATCGTGAGTAGATCGGTCATGGCGGAGAGAATCCGTTTGATGAAGTCAGAGTAAGACTCCACAAACTCAGAAGTGAGCGATGTCAGGGGATCGGGCGGCCTGGGAACATGAAATTTGATTTCTTTTGTTGGCAGATGAGGCGGGTCGGGGCTGGGATCCAGGAGTACGTTCAGAATGCCAACTCCGGCAATGCCATCCGCCAGGCAATGATGCAGACGGATGACCAAGCCGGTGCGATTCCTTTTCAGTCCCCGGACGACCGTGAGGTCCCATAACGGGTGCCGCCGGTCCATCACCTGGCTGAAAAGCTTCCCTGCTAGCGCCCTCAACTCCAGATCCGTGCCGCGCTTGAGAGTTACTTCCCTCATATGGCGGCCGAGATCAAATTCCGGATCGTATTCCCAGCTAGGCAATCCGAGGCCGAAAGGTGCGGGCACAACGCGCTTGAAATACCGCGGCAGCAGCGGCAGTTTTGACTTCACGGAGCGAACGCAGTCCTGATAAGACATTTCGCCTTCGAATACACAAACGCTGGCGACGTTGAGCGGCATGCCCTGCCGCTCCAGGTGCAGGAAAACCGTATCGCCCCAGGAAAGACGATCGCTCTGTTTATGGTTATGCATGACGCTTGCTCCTAACGATTCGTTCGGCGCGGCTCCATATCACTGCAGGAAGCGAAGTCTCTGAGTCAGCTTGACGTGCTTGAGCACTTTGTAGACATCAATACGGACGCCACGGAGCACAACCTTGACGGCTTTCTCGTCGGCGGCGCGGACGAAATCTTCCAACGCCCTCAGCGCGTCCGAGTTGATTCGCTGAACAGCCGAAAAATCCAGAACCGCTTCAGTGTGAGCGCCGTCAAGGCTCACCGAGGTCTCCTGTAACACAGGGACGATCCGTTCCTCTTCGATGATGAGCAATAATGCGCTGTTCAACATAGACATCACCTCGCTACAGCTTGCTGCTGACAGGATTCGGTAATCTCTGCGGGACCTCTTCCTTCGTAAGCCTTCCAGAGCAGTTCGACCAATTCGCTCATGAGCGGCATGCGAGGATTCGATCGCCAGGATGGATCATCAAAGGAGGTCTTCGCGAGTTCCGGAACCGCCCGTTCGAATTCGTGCTTCGAAATTCCCAGCTCTGCGATGGAACGTGGAAAAGCAAGTTGCTCGAGCAGTCGCACTATTGCCGCGATTAGATTGCTTACCTTTTCTTCAGTCGTACGACCACCCAGGCCCAGCAGGTCTGCGACGGTTGCATATTTCTTGTGCGCTACATACCCCTGTGTGTATGGCGAAGGCATAAACTTCGCAGGAACGCTCGCGTTGTAAGCGATGACGTGCGGCAGCATGAGCGCATTCGCTCGACCGTGCGCGATGCCAAAGCGCGCACCGAAAGCGTGCGCTAGTGCGTGATTCACCCCCACCGATGCGTTAGAAAATGCCATCCCGGCGATGCAGGCAGCGTTGTGCATCATGCAGCGCGCTTCTTCATTGTCAGGATGGTCATAAGCGATGGGCAGGTATTTGAAGACCAGACGAATTGCCTGCATCGCATTGGAATCGGTGTATGGCGATGCGTAATTTGAAACCCCCGCCTCCAATGCATGGGTCAGGCAATCGATCCCGGTATCCGCAGTCAGACCTTTTGGCATGGACATGACAAACTGTGGATCCACAATCGCCACATCGGGAGTCAACGAGTAATCGGCCAGAGTCACCTTGCGCCCGCGTTCCTTGTCGATCAAAACGGCAAAAGGGGTGACTTCGCTTCCTGTACCACTGGTTGAGGGGATGGCAATCAATCGCGCCTGCCGAGCCTTCTCCTTGGGATATTCGACGACCCGTTTGCGCAGATCCAAAAACGGGGCGGCCAAATACTTCAAGTCGGCCTCTGGCGATTCGTACTTCAATTTCATGATCTTCGCTGCATCGATCATCGAGCCGCCGCCTAACGCAACGATCTGGTCGGCCTTGTAGAAATTGAGCGTCTCGACTCCCTGTGCGATGACTTTGCTCTCGGGTTCCGCGTCAGGAATGACGAGTACGTGAATGTGAGTCTTGGGGCAGATATTTCGCCGCACGATATCAACGTGCCCGATCTTCTCGAGCGGTGCATTGGTGACCACGATGGTGCAGCGCGATGGGAACTGCCGCAGATTCTCCACCGCGTTCATGTTGAAATAAATCTGGTTGGGAACTCGGAACCACATATGATTTTGTGTTCTGCGGGCCAGGCGCTTGATGTTGAGATAATGGAAGATGTTCACGTTGTCGGTCGTGCTGTTGCCACCGCCTGTTCCACAACCAAAGGCAAACGTGGGGACCAGGTCGTTGTAAACGGCGCCCAAGGCTCCGATCGACCCAGGGGAATTCACGATGATTCGCCCCGCATTAATCACCTCTCCGAACTCGCGGATAACGTTGTCGTCTCGCGAGAACACCACTGCGGTATGTCCAAGACCGCCGGCATGGTTCACATCAACACATACCTTCAGTGCCTCGTCCGTAGATTTCGCTCTGTACACCGAAAGCACCGGAAATAATTTCTCAACCGAGAGCGGATGTTCACGGCCTACCCCTTGAATGGGAGCAACCAGAAGCTTGGTGCCGGGCTTCACCGCGATCCCTACGAAACGCGCGACGTCAATGGCCTTTTGGCCGACAGCCATGGGCTGCATAAATCCGGTTTGTGGATCAATTACTGTGCGTTCCAGCACCTTGGTCTCTTTTTCATTGCAGATATGCGCACCCAACTCAGCAAACTTTTCCAACACCACGTCATAGATTTCGTCATCAATCACCAACGTCTGTTCGGAGGCACAGATGGTTCCGTTATCGAAAGTCTTGGAGACAATGATGTCTACGACGGCCGCATTCAAGTCAGCAGTTTTCTCCAGATAGACGGGGGTATTCCCTGGTCCCACTCCCAAAGCAGGTTTGCCGGAACTATATGCCGCCTTGACGACGCCTGGGCCACCGGTGGCATCAATCAGGCCCACATCTTTGTGCTTCATCAGATAGGCGTTGTCTGCCAGAGTGGGTCTCTCCACGCAGGTGAAGACGCCTTCGGGTGCGCCATGTTTCAAGGCGGCCTCATACATGATCCTTACCGCCTCGGAGCAGCAACGCCATGCTTTGGGATGTGGACTGAAGATGACCGCGTTCCGAGTCTTTATGCCGACAATGCACTTGAACAAAACTGTGGAGGTCGGATTAGTAATGGGAGTAAGCGAAAAGAGGACACCGATAGGTTCCGCGATCTCCAGCAGGTTTCGTTCGGGAAACTCGCGAATGATTCCGACTGTGCGCTTGTTCTTTACATAGTTGTAGACAAACTCGCTGGCCACCATATTCTTGATGACCTTGTCTTCCATGACTCCGAGCTTGGTTTCTTCAACCGCCAGGCGAGCGAGATTCTGAGCCTGTTCTAATCCAGACAAAACCATCGGTTCAACGATGCGATCAACATCCTCTTGCGCGAATTGTGTGAAGACGGCGGCGGCTCTCTTTGCCTGAGCGACCAATGCTTCCAGATAGGCAATTCGTTCCGCGGCGAGAGGTTCTGCATCCAGCGGAATTTTGATCCGCTCCTTGACGGCTTCGCTCGTGATCATCAGTCTGCCTCCCTGCTTCCGGTTGCAAAGGCGCAGTAGGCGGGAGCAGTCGGAGTGAAATGCGTTGCTTGCTACGCGTAGTCGATGGGGTTCCTCTCGAACCAGTGCGCATCGCGGGCCTTGTTCACGTTTTTCCAGGCGCCGGTCGCCATTCTGGCTGTCAGGTCCCGGTTTTCCCAGATGAGACTTGCGCCAAAGCCGACAGCGCCTCCCAGGAAAGCGGAGACGAGAGCCCTTTTGCTGGATTGCCGTTTCTCGAGATGTCCGCCAAGCCAACCCAAGCACGCTCCCAGGATCGCGGGGACCACCGCATCGATCGCCGATCTTTCCAGATGATGGCGCAGAGACTCCTCTTTGAGGAACTGGCCTTCGCCGTCGCGCGCTCCGGCGACCGCGGAGTCCACTAGTTTGCGTCCGTAATCAACTTCGGATTTTGACCATTCAACGATATTCATAACTCCTCGCAGACAAGTGCTCGCATTAACTCTCGGCGCTCACTTCGTGCGTTGTGTAAGAACCCGTGGAAACAGCTTCCAGACAGAGGCGGGGCTGGGTTACAGCGGGCACGATGAACCTCGTTGAGGGAAGTAGACCTCCAGGGCGGGACTCGGTCAGCAACCACTGTCACCTGCCGGTGTGATGGGAGTCACTCGGCACGCCGCTACTCTCGGGCTTGCCGGCGAACGCGGCGTCATTCCAACTCGTTCGGCTTGCCGTCGGGATGAAGTTCATCGCCCGCTCTGCCAGAGCCGTGATGGTAAGGCTCGGGTTAACGCCGAGATTCGCGCCCAGAACCGATCCGTCGCATATGTACATATTCCGGTAGCCGAAGACGCGCTGACGCTCGTCCACAACGCCCCGGTCGGGTGAACCGGCGATGACGCATCCGCCGATACAATGCGCTGTGCCGGGAATGTCGAACAGGATTTCGGGAAGCATGCTCATCGGGCTGCCCCCGGCGATTTCGGCGAACTTGCGCGCAAATTCGTTCGCCTTGGGAATGTAGGTCTGTACCTTGTCGCCTCGGCTGACCAGCATCTTCTTGAATGGCCAGAACCATGGCCGTTCCCAACGCATCTCGAGATGTCCTTCGAGTGCCTGCATGCAAAGGAGAATTGTGGATTCTCGCGCCCAATTCCACGGGCAGAAGAGGCGCAGAGTCTTGATCGGGTGTCGCAGCAACGAGCGGATTCCATTCGTGATCCACAAGGCGATGCGCTGCGGCCCGGGGCGGCCATCCGTAAGGAAGGTGGTAAGGAGACCCAGCAGGTCGGCACCATTGGGATAGCGCACCGCTTCGATGTGTGTGTGTTGGTCAATATAGATGCCAGATCCGATCGCGACACCTTGTGACAAGTCTTCGGCACTCCCGGGTACGCGCGCGCCGATGATCGATTCGGAATTCGTACGCACGTGTTTGCCTAAGCACGAACTGACGCCGGGCAACGATTGGTTCTCCTTGAGACGGAACAGCAGTTCCATAGTGCCCAACGATGATGCGGAAAAGACAACACCTCGGCTCGTGAACTTTCGCGGCTCGTGTCGAATCCAAGCCGTGGATTTGACGGTGCTTACCTCATATCCTGCGCCGCCATCTCGCTCATCTACGAGCGGTTTAACATCCACCACTTTTGTTTCAGGAAATATCGTGGCTCCGCTTTCTTCCGCCAAGTACAAATAGTTGAGGTCGAGCGTGTTCTTCGCACCAAATCGGCAGCCCATCATGCAGCCACCGCAAGCGGTGCAAGTAGTTCGTGGCGGGCCCGCACCTTCGAAGAATGGATCCGCAACGGTCTGGTTGGGGGATTCTCCCTCGCGTGCCTGGAAAATTCCAACACGCGTGTGGTAGTACGTGTCGCTTGAACCAGTAGCCGCTCCCGTCCTTTTCAGAAGCCGATCTGCCGGGCCGACGATCCTGTTTTCTGTCACACCCAGCATGCGTGCGGAGGTCTGGAAATAGTGAGGCATCTCCGCCTTCCAGTCCGCCAATCCAGTCCACGAGCCTGTCTCCCAAACTGTGTCCGGTGGAGCAAGGAGGGTCCCCGCATAGGTAATGGACCCGCCTCCTACGGCGCAGCCGTGGAAAATAGTGGCATGGCGGAAGAAGCGCATGTTGAAGAATCCGCGCAGGCCCAGCTTTGGCCGCCAGAACCAACGATGAATGGACCAGCCTGACTGTGGAAAAGAAAGGGGCGCCCACCGGCGCCCCATCTCAATAACAGCAACTCGATATCCCTTCTCTGACAACCGAAGCGCGGAAACGCTGCCACCGAAACCCGATCCGATGACTATGAAATCGAAGTCGAACTTGCGATCGCTCGCCATGCGGCACCCGCGCACAACCCAGACTCCTAACCTGGAGCCGCTATGCGATCTGGTACTTACCGGTCTCGATGACTCTCTGTGCGATCGTTCGCCGCAGCGAAACCACGTTGAATGGATCGTACTTACACAGCCGGCGCAGGATGGCGAGTTGTGAACGCAGCATGTCGCCTTCCGCGCAGGCGGCGATCACCATTCTCACTGCACTCTCGATCTTATCCATGGCTGCCGACATATAGACGCGTGTCATCGCCAGCGCCAGCGCCCACTGCGTTTCACCATTCCGCTGGATCAGTTTGTGCGCCCGCAGCACAGCCGACTCCATCGCATAGGTTTCAATGACCATGTTCGCAATCGCACCCATGATCTCCTGTTCATCCTGAATCGCTTGCATGTATTTTTGCGTGGCAATTCCAGCGGCAAAGAGGCCGATCTTCTTCGCTCGCGCAATGAGCGTGCGTTCCTCCAGAAGAGGTCCTTCAGCGGCCTCCGCGAGATTGCCGGACAGCACTTCGTCCATCAACTTCTTGATCGCCGACATTAAGGGAAGTTGCCCTGACATGGCTCGCTTCAACAGAAAGCCCGTAATCACTAGCCGGTTGATCTCGTTCGTTCCTTCGAAGATCCGGTTGACGCGGACGTCGCGGTAATTTCGCTCGGCAGGATACTCTTCGACGAATCCATAGCCGCCATAGATCTGCACCACCTCGTCCGTCACGTAGCTGATGAACTCCGAGCCCCAGACTTTCAAAATCGAGCATTCGACCGCGTACTCGTCGATCACCTTCCGGACCAACGCCATGTCGTCGTGTCCCGCTCCGAGTTGCTCGATCGCTGCATCCATCATGCCGACCGTCCGATAGGCCATGGCTTCGCCCGTAAAAATACCGGCCGCCATGTTCGCCAGTTTTTCGCGGATCAAACCAAAATCGGCGATCACCTTTCCAAACGCCTTCCGCTGCTTGGCGTAGGCAATGGCACTCTCTATCGAGTTACGGGCGGACCCGATACAAGCTGCTCCCAGTTTGAACCGTCCGACATTTAGGACATTGAAAGCAATGTGGTGCCCTTTGCCAACTTCGCCCAGAACATTCTCCACTGGCACGCGGCAGTCGTTCAGAATCAGCGGACAGGTGGAAGATCCTCGAATGCCCATCTTGTGTTCTTCGTTGCCGACGGAAAAGCCCGGGAATTTGCGTTCGACAATGAATGTCGTGAACTTCTCGCCATCAACCTTGGCGAAGACGATGAATAAGTCGGCAAAGCCTGCATTCGTGATCCACATCTTTTCGCCGTTGAGGAGATAATGTTTGCCATCCCTCGAGAGTATGGCTCGGGTTCGGCAGTTCAGCGCATCGGATCCCGACGACGATTCTGAAAGCGCATATGCACCGACTACTTGTCCGGTAGCCAGTCCAGGCAGATATTTCTTTTTCTGTTCTTCTGTACCGAAATAGACGATGGGCAGGGTGCCGATGCAGGTATGAGCTCCCCATGTCGTGCTGAACCCACCGTACTTCGCAACTCGGTCCGCGATGATAGCGGAGGTGACTTTATCCATCTGCATCCCGCCATAGGCCTCCGGAACATCCACTCCGCTCAAGCCGAGTTCGCCCGCTCTCTTCAACAGTTCGCGGTTGACTGAAAACTCCTTGTGCTCCATCTTCTCGATATTGGGCACGATTTCTTTGTTTGCAAATTCTTCGGCAGTTTGTGCGATGAGCAAATGCTGCTCCGAGAAATCCTCAGGAGTGAAGACGTCTGCTGGCTTGCGCTCTTCGATGAGGAAACTGCCGCCGGGAATCTTCATTGGAGGTACTGCGGTCATCGTAGCCATATCTGTCCTCCTCAGGAACGCTGTTGTGGGGTTCGGGTCAGCGCAGGCAAACGAATCTTCAAGAACCGTTTCGCGCGACTGCCAACGTGACCTCAGCCTTCAGAGGCCACGTTGGCGCATACTTCCGCTCTGATCCTCGAGGTCGCGAGCGCTAAAGCTCTGCTGGTCTTAGGAAGAGAGCAGAACAGCCTCGGCGCCGTCAGGCGACGGCCACTTCTGATTTGACTTTTCCCTTCCCCATCGGCCTTCGGGGCGGACGCCGTGTCCTTTCCGAAGTCATCGCTCCATTCGGGGGTTTGATCATTACGTCCATCAGCGACTTCTGCGCTTCCACGTAGCTCTTAACGACATCGCGGGTGAGTTCATTCAATGGGAGGAACGGAAACGGTTGCAACAATTCCATCGCTTTGCCCGTGGTCTTCACGTTGGCATTTACCTGGCGCCCAGCCACCTCAACCAGCCGCTTTTGTGCCTCGATGAACGCATCCGTAGACTTGCGGGCAAGCTCCGAAACCTCTGTCGGTTTCATCTTCTTGCTTGCAGCATGGACATGTTTGGCGCCCGTGGCCGTCGCCGTTTCCTCAGAGATCACATCCAGAAACTGCTTTTGTGCTTTGACGAAGTTCTCCACCCCCTCGCGTGCCATTTCCACGAATTGTTTCGGCTGGTACGGCTTGCCGGCTTTGGCCGCATCGACCCAGGTATCCGTCTGTTTGCCGGCGAGTTTGAGAAACTCCTCCTGCATTTCGATAAAGCTATCCACGCTGCGCCGCAGCAGATCGATCAGTGCCTGACGCCGCGGACTGTCTCCCACTCGTTCTTTGAAGCCGGTCATGAGCAATTTATTCTGTTCTTTGCCCAGGTTGAGAAGAATCTTTTGGCCTTCCAAGAAGTTAATAAAGCCCTCGCCGGCCATTTCGCTGAGAATCGCCGTCGGAGAGTGTTGCGAGTCCGATAATTGCTCTCGAATCGCGTGCATGACGGTGGCATTTTGCCGCATGGCGAGATCAATGAGGATCCGCTGCGTCGCGAACAACGTCTGTGCGCCTTGCTGTGCCCAGCCGGAAAGTAGAGAAATTACGGATGACTCCTTCGGATGAGCGCGAGTGAATTCGTGCTTTGCCGCTGGCATAACCTGCCTCCATGTTTGCTGCATTGCAGCATCGAGTAAACTATACGACGGCTAGGGAGTTATGTCAAGATTGTTGTGCAGCTATTGTGCGAGGCAACATGGCACCTGAATCCCGGAAAACAGCCACCGTCCTGATCAAGAAATACGGAAACCGCCGCTTGTACGACACCACCGGCAGCCGCTACGTTAATCTCGACGACCTTGCAGACCTGGTTCGCGCAGGCAAAGAAGTCCGAGTCGTCGATGCGAAGAGCGGACGCGACCTAACCCGAGTGACTCTGACGCAAATCATCACTGAAGATGCAAAGGGCAAGCCGACGGGATTGCCGCTCGAACTGCTGCGCCAGCTGATCGTGGCTTCCGACGAGGTGCGGCAGGAATTCCTGATGTGGTACCTGAAGTCGGCGTTTGACACCTACGAAAAGCTACAGA
The DNA here is from genome assembly GCA_035946775.1 of Candidatus Sulfotelmatobacter sp. Taxonomy (GTDB): domain Bacteria; phylum Acidobacteriota; class Terriglobia; order Terriglobales; family Acidobacteriaceae; genus Sulfotelmatobacter. The sequence continues at coordinate 70,492 of DASYZA010000273.1, forward strand.
GTGCAGTGCAGAGCAGGCTGAGTGAGGTTCAGTCCGCGATACTTTCGCCGGTGGATATGATGAAGCGGTTTCTGGGCGCGGAATCATCCGCAGCCCAAGTAACTGATCAAGAATCGGATGTCCAGGCCCTCCGCCAACGAATTGAGGAACTCGAAGCACAGTTGGCGAAGCATACACGCGCCAATCGGAAGGCTCCCAAAAGGCGTTAAACCCTTAACGGTCAACAGACATCTCATGTGTTAATATTGCGGCGCAGCATTCCGCACGCCTTGCGCCCCAGACGCAGGCGAGGAGCCCGGGGCCACTTGCAACGAAAATCGAAAGCGACCGCCAAACTTGCTGTAACCAAGAAACCACGCAGGCGCACTTCACGCTCCTATCTGGAAGCTGACACATCGCTCTGGACCGAAGCGCTCTTCGGAGCCGAGATTCTCATCCTACACGCGACGCCCGTCTATTATGGTCTAGGAGTGCCACGCGGAGACGGATCAGCGGTCGTGCTCATTCCGGGCTTCCTTGGCACCGATGTATATCTCACAGAACTGCATGCCTGGCTACAGCGCATCGGATACCGGCCCTACTTTTCTGGGATCGGCATCAACGCGGAATGTCCAAACCTGCTGATTCAGCGTCGACTCAACCGGACGATTGACAATGCGTTGTCTGAGACAGGGAGAAAGGTTCATTTGATCGGCCACAGCCTGGGAGGAGTGATCGCTCGCTCCGTGGCGGGGCAGCGACCCAGAGATGTTGCCTCCGTGATCACCCTGGCCGCTCCCATCCGGGGCACGGTCGCGAATCGAGCCGTTCTCACAGCTGCCGAGGCGGTACGCCTCCGTATCCTGAACGAACACGGCCGCGGCGTGCTACCCGACTGTTATACGGGACGCTGCACCTGCAATTTCCTGAATTCACTCCATCGCAAAGTTCCCGCCTCCATGCTCGAGACTGCCATCTATACGCGCCACGATGGCCTTGTCGACTGGCACTACTGTATGACTACGGACCCTGAGATCGACGTGGAAGTACCGGGCACACACATTGGAATGGCCTTCAACCCGGCAGCCTATTCCGTGGTTGCGGAACGGCTGGCCACAGCCTGTTCCACAAAGTAGTTCAGCCCGCGACTTCCAACACCGCGCCGTTGGCGGTCTCCAGCGCTTCGGTTTCTCCGCTGGCGCTCTCTAGTGCAACTGATGCCGACGCCAGACTGTTGTTCGCAACCTGGAAGCTACCTGAGCAGTCCGTTTTCGTATAGGGAAGTCGGAGAACACTCTGTCCGCGTCCATCGATTCTTGCGTGAAGGCTGGTTCCTTTCCGTGTGGAGCAGCGGAAATCCCACAGCATGCTTTCACGATTGGGTGTTTCCTTCAGATTGCGGAAGACGTATTGTTGCCTCTCGTGCCAGAGTACGGCTTTGCGAAACACCAAACCGAATGGCATTTCGTAGGTTAATGCTTCGAAAGTCGTGGCTGGTTTCCCCGCGCTGGGAAAATACGCGTGGGCCCAAGTCCAGAAGTTACGATGCCGATAGCCGCAGTTGTGTCCTTGCACTCCGAATCCCAGCGGGTCGCCCACAAAAGAGTGGCCGTCGAACGTGACCTTGCCGGAAAAGACAGCATCAGAGTGGGGCGTGCGAGAAAAGCCGATCCACCCCTTGCTGCTCAAGGTCACCCGAAATGCGGATTGATAGCGAAGTTTCCAAGCGATCTGGTGTCCGCCGACATTCAATACGCCCCGGCAAGAATCCTCGTCAATGGCGTTATCACCGATTCTAAAGTGAAACGGAGCCTGACCCCGGCCGCTTAATTCGAGTTGATCCAGCGGAAATCCCTGGATAAAGCTCTGCGGTTTCCCGCTCACTGGGAACCACGAAGCCCAGATCTGAACCGGTTTGCCCGGTGAGTTTGCCACCCAACCCTCTCGTCCGCGGTTCATCAGCAAATAACGAAACCACCACGCGCCGCTGCCATCCGCCAGCCCGAGACGCAGAAACCATACCTCATAACGCCGCTGGACCGACAATTTCGAGAATACTTCGTTGAGGGTAGCCAATGATCCTTCTGTCCCTGCAAAGGAAACTATCTCACAAGATTTATAGCGTAACGGTGATGCGGGTCACTGCGCTCTCGAAAGCAGCGGGGGATAGTGCGTGAAGCTGAAGGTTCCCCTCCATGGCGGATGCCTCCGCAATCATAGCGGGTTTTGCCCAGCTCGCACCCGACCAGCTGCGCGCAGCGCTGGAGACTTATCTGCCCAAAGGCTCGAACTTAGAACGTGTCAATTCCGTCGAAGCCGTATTGCGCAGCCGAATTGGTGAATCCCTGCGGGAAACGATGGCGAGATGGATTGTCGATGAAATTGTTCCTGTAGAACAGTTGGTGCCGGAATCGTATCTGAAATGGCGTGTGCCCGTGCGGGAAGCCATGATGTACGTCGTCGCACATCTATCGTCGGGGCGGCTCGCGCCGAAACTCCTCGAGCAGATTGAACTACCCATCAGTACGTCAGGCGAATCACGGTTACTGCGTCTCATTGCCAAAGTTCCAGGCCTGCAGAAACTCGGCCAAGTCATCGCTCGAAACCAGCATCTCCGCCCCAAGCTGCGCGCCGCACTCGCCAAGCTGGAAAACGGAATTCGTGACGTCAAACCGGAGGACATGCGCGCCGCCATCGAGCAGGGACTCGGCCCGCTAATCAAGCGCTTTGAGGTCAAAATCGCCTCGTCCATTCTCTCCGAGGCGAGCGTGAGTGCGGTCGTTCGTTTCACTTGGAAGAATCCCGAGACCCGACGCCGCGAACGCGGTGTCTTCAAAATACTGAAACCTCATATCCCGGAGTACTTCGCTGAAGATATGAAGTATCTTCAAGGACTGGCGCAGTATTTCGGAGACCAACACCACAGCTATGGGTTTGAGGCCGACCTGATCCCGGATACATTTCGAAAAGTGCAGCGCTTGCTTCGGCACGAAGTCAATTTCAGGCGTGAACAAAAGACGCTGGTGGAAGCGGGCAATCTCTATCGAAATATTCCGCGCGTCCGCGTCCCGCATGTGATCAAGCCTTTGTGCACCGCGACCATCACAGCGCTTACCGAGGAACCTGGAACCAAGGTGACCAGCGCGGCCGCGCGCCTGTCTGCATCCGGGCGGCAACGGTTAGCCGAGCAACTTGTCGAGGCGCTCATCGCCGGGCCATTGTTTGCAGCCACCGCCGACGCGATCTTCCATGGTGATCCTCACGCTGGAAACCTGCTTTATAACAATCGAACTCGTGAACTTACGATCATCGACTGGGCACTCCGGGAAAGACTCGATCGCGAGCAGCGGCGGCATATCGCTTTACTGTTTCTCATGGTCGCCTTGCGTGATCCGATAGGCACTTTCCATCAGATTGCGGCGCTCAGCCAACATCAGATCCGTCCAAACTCACGGCGAGGCCGAATCGTCCGTAAGCTGGTCAGCGAGTTTTTCAATGAATTGTCGGCTTCTCACTTCCCCAGCGGCGCCGATGCCATGCGTCTTCTCGAGAGGGCTGCGATCCAAGGCATCAAATTTCCAAGTTCGCTAATCATGTTGTCCAAGGTGATGTTCACGCTGGAAGGCATACTCGGCGACATACTCGGTTCCGACACGGCGATTGGATTCACGCTCGTACGCCAAGTTGCCCAGCACTGGATCTCAAATCGATCTGCGTTCCGATCCCCGCTCCTGAAACGGGACTGGCTGACTCTGCAATGCAGCGCATTGCTTTACACAGGCAGATTATGGGTACAGTGCGAGCAGACACTTCTCAATCGGCTCCTCACCAGGAAATCGACATCTGCGCCTGCGACAGCACAAGCCTAGCCTGCTTAATTCATCAGAGCTGGGAGAGATGTGATCAGGGTGTCGATGGATAGCAGAGTCGAGCGGATGAAGAGATGGATGAAGAACGAAACGGGATCGTGGGCAGAGAAGGGGCGATTTTGCGCAAGGCTCCCGC
>DASYZA010000274.1:0-15514 GCA_035946775.1 Candidatus Sulfotelmatobacter sp.
ACGCCATGTCTCCTTTTACGCAAGCAGAAATCACACTCACTCGTTGCAGTTCCTTCTGACTCAACGCGAACGTCCTTCCTCTCATGGAGTGACATTTTCACGTTGCTGTTAGGGGGTGACAGAATTATGGAGCTAAAACAGAGATTCCAACAATGGCGAAATCTTGCGGAATTTGGCGAAGTCTAGCCGCAATCGTATTGACTCTATTAACGGTTGCAGTCCAGCAAGCGCACGCCCAGGCGCGAGTCATTGAATTGACCGCCGATCATGACAGCCGTTATAAGATCGCCGGCCAGCGCACGCCCGAAATCACGGTAAGAGCCGGTGAGCAGATTCTGCTTCGCGTTACTGCCAACCGAGGCAAGTCATGGAATCGCGACGGTTCGATTCATGGCTTTACCTTGTTGCGAGCGAAAGATCGATCCAGAGTTGAGGGTTGGGACTTACTGTTCAAACCCGGCAAGCAGGAGTTCTTGTTGACCGTGCCGAACGAACCGGGGGCTTACGAGGTCGTCTGTACCGTAATTTGCAGTGAAGATCATGAAGGTATGCACATGAAATTCACGGTGCTGCCCTAACAAAAATCGAGGCTTAGTTATGAATCGACAGATTTTCTGCTTATTGCTGTTCCTCTCAATGGTTGCTAGTGCCGCGCCCACCCAGACCTCACGCCTTTTTCGCGGGGAAGTCTCCGATAGCCAGTGCGCACTGAATGTCCATTCTCTGACTCGCTCCCATCAGGAGATGCTCAAGTCGAAATCCATGGGAGGAACTTCGAACACCTGTGCCGTTTATTGTATTGAGCACCTCGGTGGATATCTGGTTCTCTCTTCAGGCAAGAACGTATATCGCCTCGACCGCGCTGACCTTGTGCACGGATTCGAAGGGCGACGAGTGATCATCGACGGCATACTCGATCCGAAGCTGAATCAGATTCACGTGATCAAGATCGATCTGGAAGAGAAGCGCTAGTTTTGCCCATAGCTTCCGTGATTACGAAGACGCAGAGGATCGTCATCTCCGGCTCAATCGGCTGGCGATAGCGCGGAGCAGGGAAGACGACGTAATACACCGCCGGAATCAGCAGAATCAGCCAAAAAATTAGCCATGCGCCAGTTTTGCGGAGCCGCAAGGCGCGTCCCAGTCCCCAAAAGGCCAGAATGGACGAAGCCAGGAAAAGCGAATTCTTTACCTCGTTCATCCATGGCGGCTGCGTCGCTTTCGGGGGGCCCGCCCAGAAATAAACAAAGCGTTTCAGGCACAGGACCGCGAAGCGCCCGTAATCCGCTTTGATGTAGTCCAACGCCTGCTGCTTCCGCATGGCGATATACGCTAGCTCACCCATCGACTCATACTGCCGCAGTGCGTATATGTCTTGCGTCGGATGCAGATATTCCATCCACGTTCCATTGGCGCCCGGCCCGTTTCCAAGTCGGAGTTCGGCGCCGAAGTTGTCGCGAACGAAAATGACTTTCCCAAAAACCTGATGATTGCGGACAATCCATGGAGTAATCACAGCGAAGAAAACGAGAGAAGCCAGTACCAGCCCCGCCAGAGATGGCTTTCCCTTCTTGGTCCGGCGAAACCAGGCCCACAGCCCAGCGGCAGGCAGAAATGCGAGAAGAGAAGTACTGCTTAGGGCTGTGAGCCCCCACAGCAATCCGAATGCAAGCCACGGTGACCAGCCTTCGCGTTCTTCAAGAGTGAGAGCCAGCCAGAAGATGATAGCCAGCAGTAGGGCAGATAAGCTTGTCTCCCAAATCCACTTGGTGCACCAGAAAATCACATTCGGCAATAAGGCCCACGCCCATGCCGAGACAACCGCGACTCTCTCAGAAAAAATCTTGCGTGCGATCCGAAAAATTGGGATGCAGGTCAGAGCAGAACAGGCGCTGTTGAAAATCAGCAGCACGATGGCAGAAGACTTCGAGTAGATCCCGAAGACCACAAATGCGGAGTAGATGACGTATGGATACAGCGGGGCTTCCCATGCTGTCGGGCCCGTTTCCGGTCCGAATGGGCTGCTGAAGCCATGACCGGATGCGAGCGAGGCGGCAATTCGTCCCATCTCCCAACCGAAGCCGAAATTGCTATCAGCCGACTTGAAGCGGTAGGTGTGCCCGATGAAGATCCATGCCACCCGAAGCAGAAACGCGACCGAGACGATCCAGACCAGCGAACTCCGAATTTTGGCCCACTCGGCTGGCAATATTTCTGAACCAGCTCTTGGCTGTGCGGCTCCGGCTCTCGATTGCATGCTGGTCATTTGTAGTTGAGGCGGCGCAGCGACGCAACAATTCGGACGCGGGAATGCATGCCACTTATTTCAAGAGGTTTCATGATCAGTGACCGAATCCGGTAAAATAGCACCTTTCATCGGATTCCTCGTTTGACTGCCCTTCTCATTCTGAATGCTTTTGCCGCTTGCTTGGCTGCCCCGAAAGGCATTGGCCAATACATCCGCCAACACTTTCTCGATACGACGTTTCGCGGTATTTACCACGCCAACGCATTCGACATCGCCCTGCTTGTTCCGTATTTCATTGTCCTCATTCTCCTGGCCGGGTACGGGGCGCACCGATACGTTCTCGTCTATCTTTACTACAAGCATCAGAAGAATCGAACCACCGAGCCGACCCAGCGCTTCGCAGAGCTTCCGCGAATTACTGTCCAACTGCCGATTTTCAATGAGCAATACGTCGTAGAACGTCTACTCGAAGCAGTCTGCAAGCTGGACTATCCGCACGACAGGCTGGATATACAGGTGCTTGACGATTCCACCGACGAGACCGTCGATGTCGCTCGCGGCCTGGTCGAACGTTATGCCGCTCTCGGTAATCCGATTACGTACCATCACCGGACCAACCGTCATGGCTTCAAAGCCGGTGCGCTAGCGGAAGGCTTACTGAGTGCGAAGGGCGAGTTCGTCGCAATTTTCGACGCCGACTTCACGCCGCCGGAAGATTTCCTGATGCGCACCATTCATCATTTTGCCGATCCGCAGATCGGAATGGTGCAGACGCGCTGGACCCATATCAATCGTCACTATTCATTTCTCACGGAAGTCGAAGCCATTCTGCTCGACGGCCATTTCGTGCTCGAGCACTCGGGCCGCGCGCGCACCGGACTGTTTTTCAATTTCAATGGCACCGCTGGTATGTGGCGTCGCCGCGCGATCGACGAGGCCGGAGGCTGGCAGCACGATACGTTAACCGAAGATACCGACCTTTCCTATCGTGCGCAGTTGAAAGGATGGAAATTCCTCTACCTTCAGGATGTCGAATGTCCCGCCGAACTGCCCGTGGAAATGACCGCGTTCAAGACGCAGCAGGCGCGCTGGGCCAAGGGACTGATACAAACCGGAAAAAAGATCCTTCCCAAGGTTCTGAAAAGCGATGCGCCGCTGCATACGAAGGTGGAATCCTGGTACCACCTCACGGCAAACATCAGTTACCCCCTGATGATCATGCTTTCGGTTCTTTTGCTGCCCGCGATGATTATCCGCTTCTATCAGGGCTGGTTCCAGATGCTCTATATCGATCTGCCGCTGTTCATGGCATCGACATTCTCCATTTCAAGTTTTTACCTGGTCTCGCAACGTGAATTGTTCCCGCGAAGCTGGCCGCGGGCATTGTTATATCTGCCATTTCTGATGGCTCTCGGAATTGGCTTGACCATCACCAATACGAAGGCTGTTGTTGAAGCGCTGATCGGCAAGCAAAGTGCCTTTGCCCGCACGCCGAAATATAGGGTGGAATCAAAACAAGACAAAGTCGGAGCCACGAAATATCGCAAACGCCTTGGCTGGGTGCCGTGGCTGGAATTGCTGATCGGGACGTATTTCGCGCTCACGATTTATTATGCGGTCGAGAACGAGAACTACATCACGGTTCCATTTCTCATGCTTTTCGTTGTCGGGTACTGGTATACGGGGTTGATGTCGCTATTGCAGGGACGCTTCGCCGGAAAGGCCGCCACCGCGACCAGCCACACCAAACCGTTTCCGGTGGGCGTGTAGTTCGCGCACTCCTAGCCTTCGTGGGGGCTCTGTTTTACAATCCACTCGCTGAAAAAGTTCACCGCGCATTTGTCCGACCGCTTCAAGGAGGATGCGATGCCTAGGTTGACTGGAGTTCTCCGCTCCGCTGTTGTTGCTGCAATCTCGATGTTCCTGTTGAGCTGCGGCAGTAGTCATGATTCCGACGAATACTACGTTTTTGTTTCGGCGAACCTGCAGGTGCCCTATTGGAAGACGGCAGGCACGGGGTTCAACAATGCCGCGTCGCAATTCAAAGTTCGCGCCGATTTCACCGGGCCACAAAATTACGATCCCAAGGCCGAGCGCGACGCTCTCGACCAGGCGGTTCAAAAGAAAGCCACAGGAATTTTGCTGGGCGTAACGGATCCGGCGGTGCTGAAAGACAGCATCGATAAAGCGATTGCAGCCGGTATTCCGGTCATCACGGTTGATTCCGATGCGCCGTCGAGCAAGCGACTCTTTTTTATCGGAACCAATAATTATCAGGCAGGATTTGCGGGTGGCCAGCGGCTGGCGCAAGAACTGAAAGGCAAGGGCAACGTGGTCGCCTTCAGCATGCCGGACCAGGCCAATCTGCAGGACCGCCTTCGGGGATACAAGGACGCTCTTGCCAAGACGCCGGAAATCAAAATCACGCGAGTGGTCGACATACAAGGCGACCCGCGGATCGCGTTCGACACTACGACAGAAATTATCGGCAAAGAGCGCGATAAAGTCGATGCCTTCATTTGTCTTGAAGCGCAGTCAGGCAAGGAAGTCGCCGGCGTCCTGAACAGCTATCACGTGACTGGAAAGACCGTGATCGCCATGGATACGGATCAGGAGACGCTTGATTGGATTCAGAAGGGCGTGATCGCGGCGACAATCGCCCAGAAACCTTACACTATGGCGTTCGTCGGCATGCAGATGCTCGACAATCTGTATCACCACAAACCGGCGCAACTCGATCGAGACTGGGCGAAAGACAGCTATGCTCCCATCCCTGACTTTGTCGATACGGGGTCGGACCTGATCGACAAGAACAACGTTCAGGACTTTATTCAAGCCGGTAAGAATCTCTCCGCGCCGAAATGAGCGCTGCTAACAGTGCCAACAAAGGATCGAATATGCGCAAGCTAGGGCTGTGTCTGGCAGTACTTCTTCTTCTGGGATCGGTACGGGCTCTTGATCGTCAGCCGAATACGGATTATCACGCGCGCCGCGAAGCACTGGTCAAGAAGGCCGGTGGCGTGATTGTTGTCGTCGCACCACTCGAAAAGATGGACGCGGTCTACGGTTTCCGCCAGGAAGACAATTTCTACTATCTCTCAGGCATTACGGTTCCGGGTGCGGCCCTGCTCATCTCGCCAGCCGCTGAGGCTCAGGGGCAAACTCCTGCTCGCAGCTACACGGAGATCCTCTTCCTGCCGCCTCGCAACCTACGGCTGGAAAAGTTCACTGGGCCTCAGTTGGGTGCTGACGATCCTGACGCCTCCAAGATCACGGGCTTTGACCGCGTCGAAGAAATGGGCAAGTTGCCCGACGAAGTGACCAACCTGCTCGCGAACGGACGGCCGATCGTCTACACGGAGCTGCCCGGCTATGGTGAAAGGTCCCCGAGTTCGGAGGCTTTAGATTTTCTTCGTCACAGCACAGCGATGGTGTTCTTCCAGGACATAAGGCAGATGATCACGGCTCAACGCACGGTCAAGGATGCCGGAGAGATCGCCGTGATTCGCAAAGCGGTCGATGCCTCGGTCGCCGCACACCTTGCGGCGATGAAAGCCGTGAAGCCCAATGTGAAAGAGTATGAGATATCTGCTCTCATGGATTACGAATGGGAACGCCGTGGTTGCGAGCGAGCTTCCTACTCACCGATTGTCGGTTCCGGCCACAACTCTACCGTTCTGCATTATTCGGAAAACACGAACACCATGAAGTCCGGCGACGTCGTGGTAATTGATGCTGCGGCTGAATATTCCATGTACGCGGCAGATATTACGCGTACGCTCCCGGTCAATGGCCACTTCACTCCGCGCCAGAAAGAAATCTACGAAATCGTGCTGGGCGCCCAGGAAGCTGCTGCGGCTGCCTTTCAGCCTGGCAAATCGATGCTCGTCGGCGATGGCGAGAACTCCCTAAACAAAGTTGCTCGAGATTACATCAAGAGCCATGGGAAAGATCTTCATGGCCAACCTCTCGATCAATACTTCATCCACGGGTTGGGGCACTATCTCGGCCTGAACGTGCACGATCCGGGAGACTACAAAGTTCCGCTCGGCCCGGGCATGGTGTTTACGATTGAGCCAGGTATTTACATTCCGAAAGAAAATATTGGAGTCCGGATCGAGGACGATTATCTTGTCGATTCCGACGGCAAACTCATCAAGTTAAGCGCGGCACTGCCCTCAAAGCCGGAAGAAGTAGAAAAGGTGATGGCGGTTAAATAGCCTGCCGGAGTCTTTCTACAAACCAGAGGAGTAGGTCAGGAAATGTACTCCCGGATGTACTCGTCTTTCGTGTGCGCGAGTTCACGAATGTCACCGTTAAATGTGACCTTTCCGTCTCGCAAGATCAAAAAGCTCATCGGTACATCGCAGTACTGGCCTTTCGGCAAAGCGCGAAGCTGATTTGTTTTGGGATCAAACTCGTGCGTCGCCAGCGTGAACGCATCCTGCAAACGGTGCGTGACGAGTAGCGCGCTGTTGCGATATACGTCGCGCTGCTTCATGATCAGTTCGATGATCGTGTTCGACGTAACCGGATCGAGCCCCCCGGTTGGCGAATCGTACAGCAGCAATTCCGGATGCGTAATAATTGCTCGTGCAATCGCGACTCTGCGCCGCATGCCGCCTGACAATTCAGAAGGGAACAGGTCGACGGTGTGCTCCAGTTCGACGAAGCGCAAGGACTCTCGCACTCGCTGATCGATCGCGTCGTCGTAAATCCCATGCTCTTCAATCAGCCGGAACGCAACGTTTTCGCGGACTGTCAGAGAGTCAAATAACGCACTCTCCTGGAATACCATCCCGATCTTGCCACGCAATGCAAACAGCTCCTCCTCTTTCATCTGGCTGATGTCTTCGCCGAGCGCCAGAATGCGCCCGGAATCTGGTTTCAAAAGTCCGAGCACCAGCTTCAGGATCGTGCTTTTGCCCGAGCCTGCAACCCCAAACAGCGCTTTGGTTTCTCCCGCAGCCAGCGAAAACGAGACGCCTCTGAGCACCTCGTTCCGATCGAATGAGATCCAGACATCTTCGAACACAACCGACAAACCAGATTTGTCGGTGGCCTCTGGAACTGCGGTGCCAATGGGCAATGTGGGAGCAACCATAGGCTACTTATAGGAGAGAACGTTCATCAGGAATTGAGTTGTGAAAAAATTCACAACGATAATTATCACCGACGCCGTGACCACTGCTTGTGTGGTTGCGCGACCGACGCCTTGCGTACCACCTTTTGCCGTCAAGCCATAAAAACAACCCACAGTCGCAATGATAAAACCGAAAAGAATCGGTTTCACCAACCCCATGAAAACATCCTGAAACACGAGCGACTGCCACGCGGTGTTCCAGTAATAGCGGGCATCGAGGTTGAGCAAAAGCTTGGATACCATCAAACCGCCGGTAAGCCCCAGCAGATCAGACAGAATCGTCAGAAAGAACAACATGAACACGGTTGCCACGACCCGGGGCGTCACCAGTTTCTTCATGGGATCGGTACCCAGGGCACGCATGGCGTCGATCTGCTCCGTGACCACCATGGATCCGAGCTCGCTGGCCATGCCTGACGAGTTTCTGCCGGCCACGAGAATCCCGGTCAGCACGGGACCGAGTTCCCGCACCATCGACAGGGACACGAGCTGCCCAATCAGCGTGATGGAGCCAAAGCGTTGCAGAGTATTCGCGGATTGCACGGCCAGTACAGCGCCGGTAAAAAAACCAATAAGTACCACGATGGGCAGTGAGCCCACCCCGATCATATCCGCCTGCTGCACGATGTCAGCGACGTAGAGCGGTTTTCGGAAGAGGTTCCCCAGAGACTGCAGCGACAGCATGGTGTAGTCCTGAACCGCCTGCACTTTTTCTTTGGCGAACTCTGTGGGCGAGGTCAGTTCCATGCGATTCGAAAGCCCTCAAGGTCTGGGAGGCAGGGCTTGTTCGAAATATAGCAGATCGGAACGTTAGACCTGAGACGTCGGACCTCAGACCTAAACACCTGCGGGCCTGTGCGGGCCGCAACATTTCTGAAGGTATAAGGCTGACGAGCGAACGAGCGAAGGGCCAAGGACTAAGGTCCGCCTACGACCGGCCTTTTTTCCTGATCTCGATATTCAGTCTGCGGATTTTTTGGTTGAGCGTTGAGAGCGGCACATGAAAGCGTTCCGCCGCCTCAGTCTGGTTCCAGTTGCAGCGCTCGAGCATGTCGGTGATCACGCGCCGTTCGACATCTTCAACGATCTCGAACAGTGAAGCGTCGGACGGTGCGTCGTGCAGCGACAGCGAGGACCCGCGTCCCAGTAGAGAGTCGGGCAGTAAGTCCGTGTTGATTTCCGGCCCAGACGAGAGCACAACGGCGCGTTCAATCACGTTTTCCAGTTCGCGCACGTTTCCGGGCCACGAATAGGCCAGCAGAGGACGCAGCGCCTCGGGCGTCATGCGCGGCGTCGGACGTCCATTTTCTTCCGCATACTTCTTCAGGAAGAAATCGACCAGTAAAGGAATGTCTTCTTTCCGCTGGCGAAGCGGGGGCAGTTCCACAGTAATCACGTTCAGGCGATAGAAAAGATCCTCGCGGAATCGCCCTTCGCGGACCATTTGGCGCAAATCGATATTGGTCGCGGCGATGATCCGAACATCGACCTGTATCTCCTGAATTCCGCCCAAATGCATGAAGCGCCGGTCCTGCAACACGCGCAGAATCTTCGCCTGTGTTTCCAGGCCCATGGTGGCGATTTCGTCCAGAAACAACGTGCCCTTATCGGCGACTTCGAAGAGGCCCTTCTTGGAAGCAATGGCGCTGGTGAAAGCCCCTTTAACGTGTCCAAACAAAGTGGACTCGAGCAGATCTGTGGGCATCGATCCGGTATTCACCGGAACGAAGGGTTTATCGCGGCGCGGAGAGTTCAAGTGGATCGCTTTCGCGATGACTTCTTTTCCGGTGCCACTTTCACCCTGCAGCAATACGGTCGAGCGGCTGTTCGCGACCTGTGCCACCAGGTCAAAAATCTTCAGCATGGGCTCGCTCTTGCCCACGATGTTTTCGAAGTTGTATCTCTGCTTGAGCGCCCGTTTAAGTTGAACGTTTTCTTCTTCGGCCCGACGCCAGCCCACAGCCGCCCGTACGTCGGCGAGCAGCTTTTCATTGTCCCAGGGCTTTTGAACGAAATTGGCGGCACCGGATTGCATTGCCCGCACCGCATTCTCAACCGTGCCGTACGCGGTGATCATGATGACCGGCAGCCGCGAATCATGCATGCGGATCTCCGAAAGGATCTCCATGCCGTTGCGGCCGGGAAGGGTCAGATCCAGCAGGACGAGGTCAAACGGACGATCGGCCATATGCGCCAAGCCTTCTTCGCCGCTAACCGCGGTCTCGACTTCAAAACCTTCCAACTCCAGCAACGTTTGCAGAGACTCACGAATCTCGGCTTCGTCGTCAACAATCAACACCGAACCGGCAGGTGACGCGCTGCCGTTGGCCGTTCCTCGCGAAATGACTGCTGCTTCAGACATGTACTGCCTTCCTGCTTAATGGAAAATCGAGTGAGAACGTCGTACCCACGCCGGGTTCGCTGTCCACGCGAATCTTGCCGGAGTGTTCCTGAATGATGCCGTAAGTGACCGAAAGCCCAAGTCCCGTTCCGCGGTTCTGACCTTCGCGTGGCGCTGCTTTCGTCGTAAAGAACGGATCATAGATCCGTTGAATATGCTCGGGGGCGATGCCCGATCCCGTATCGCTTACCCGCACGCTGACAAAATCGCCGTTACAGGTGGCGATCCGCAGTTGTCCTCCGCCCGCCATGGCGTCCTTCGCATTCAAGAAAAGATTCAGGAATACCTGCTGCAGCCTGCCCGCATTGCCTTGAATCGCTGAAATGCCCGGTGTCAGTTCGGAGTGCACCAGAATCTTTGCTACTTTGAATTGGTGTTCCAGTAACGCGAGCGTGTCGGTGATTACCTTGTTGATATCGACTTCAGTAAACTCCGTACCACTGGTACGCGAGAAGTTCAGAAGGTTATTCACTATTTCTGATGCGCGGAACGTCTGTCGGGTGATCTTGTCGAGCAATCCGGACTTCTGTTGATCGCCCTGCAACTGCTTCGTGAGCATCTGAGTGTAAGACGAGATCACCGCCAGAGGCGTGTTGACCTCATGCGCCACGCCCGCCGCCAGAAGCCCGATCGACGTGAGTTTGTCCGCTTGCGAAAGCTGATTCTCTAGCTCCACTCGGTCGGTGATGTCGTCCATAATGACGAGGCGTCCGACCACCTGGAACGTCCTTGTCACCAGCGGAGCAATGGCAACATTAACGGTGCGTGTTTCCCCTGCCGGAGTCGCCAGACGGAATTTATATAAATTGTTTATTCCGGGATTTTGCCGCACCCGATAGAACTCTTCCGCGAACTCAGAAGGGAAGATGCTGCGCAGCGGTTGGGTCAGAGTCTGCCAGCGCGGCAGCGCGTACATCACTTCCATCTGCGCGTTCCAGCTCTCGATGCGGTCTTCCATGTCGAGCGCCATGACACCCACGTTAATTGACTCGACGATGTTCTCGTTGAAGTCTTTGAGGCGCTCGTATTCGGCGACCTTCTGCTGCAGCGACGCATACAACCGGCCATTCTGGATGGCAATTCCAAGGTATCCGCCAAGGGTCTCGAGTAGTTCAACGTCTTCGCTCGACAGATAATCTCCCTTATTCGTTTTCCCCAGCCCCAGAACGGCAACCGTTTTCTGCTGTGCCCGGCACGGAATGTAGTAATTCAGATCCAGCCTGGCGATTGTGTCTTGTGATCCCAAAGTCTCGCGCGGAACTTGATGAGTGTTCTCAAAGAACATGTGACCGGCAGGCTGCGGGCGCGGGGCCGTCAAGAAATGGAGGTCGAGGTTGCTTGTCGGATTCATGCCGATCGATTTCGACAGTACGAATTGATCCGACTCCTCGCCCTGGCGCAGGAAAATCGCAACCCG
The DNA here is from genome assembly GCA_035946775.1 of Candidatus Sulfotelmatobacter sp. GTDB lineage: Bacteria > Acidobacteriota > Terriglobia > Terriglobales > Acidobacteriaceae > Sulfotelmatobacter. The sequence continues at coordinate 11,210 of DASYZA010000274.1, forward strand.
ATCGACGGCCAGTGTGCGTGAGAGACGGTCAACCACCGACGAGAGAAGAGCATTCAAGTCGGTTTCCGAACTGAGCTCTTTGCCGAACTCGATCAACGTGCGTCGATAGTCATATACCGTGCGGTAGAAAAGGTGGTCGACATGATCCTGAATCCAGTTACGTACCGGATCGAACAAGAGCGCCGTGACGACCACTGCCAGGATCAATCCCAGCGGCCCAGTGCTGGGCTGTCGCGAATGGACCAGCGTCGCAACGCCTGCGACCAACGCGAAATACATTCCCACTACCGCGGCGGCTGCCAGCGTGTATACAACACCACGCTTGAAGATCAGATCGACGTCCATCAACCGGTAGCGGAAGATGGCGTAGCCGAACGTCAAGGGAAGCAGTCCCAGAGAAAGCACGGAGAGCTTCATTCCGATTCCGGCCACGGAACCCAGCAAATAAGGCACGACGTAGAAGAGCGTATAGGGAACGACCGCCAGAATGGTGCCGCGCGTGATCCATTTCAGTTGCTGGCGCAAAATGATCGTCGTGGCGTGGCGGTAGCTGTACGCCAAAACCGCGGCCGCAACGATGAACAAAATCGCGCCGTAAGCGATCTCCTGCCGGTCCATATCCCAGCGGAGTTGCCCACTCGCCTGCGCCAGACGCAACGCGATGATGTGCCGGCCGAGCAGCAGCGCTCCTGGCACATACGCCAGCACCAACAGCCACGGGCGCTGACGAACCGTCTGCCGTTTCTCCGGAAAGGTCAGAACAAAATGAAGGAACAGCGCTGGCCACACCAGCAGCGCAATCACATTCGACCAGTATATTGTCCAGTCGAAGTCATTGAGCTTGCCAGTGTACTTGAACGAATAGGCAACGAATGAGACCAGGCAGAAGATGTAGAAGTGCGTCGATCCGTGCGCCGTCCAACGCCGCAACAGAACATACAAACCAATGCCGAGATAAATCAGCGCGATCAGTCGCAGCCAGTTGTTCAATGATCGGTCTGCGGGAACCAGCAGGACCTTGGAATCCAGCGGCACCGAATCGCGCAACAGGGAATAGCTCGCCTTGTGCCAAACGCCGGTGCCATAGAGCTGTCGCTCCAGCCCCGGAATGTTGTTCACCTCCTGGCCATTGACGGCTACGAGCTCATCGTTTGCCTTGATTCCGGCCTGGGCGCCTTGCCCGTGGCGGTCGACGCGGTCGGCGATCAAATGCCCGTCTCGCTCAACCCATGAGACGCCATCATCGGGATTCGCAGATTGCCCCTCCTTGACGAAGTTGAAGCCCGCAAACACGACCGCGGCCACCGTCAAAAGAAACAAAAGGACGGCTACAAACCGGGCTTGGCTTTCTCGATTCATCGATCTCGGCGCCGCCCCCGAGCCCCTGGAGGGCGGTGGCGGGATGGAGGGGTGCTCCTCCACATCGTTAATGAGCAACTTCGCTGCCACGTGAAAGGTCCTTTGGGCGCTTCTAAGTCCCGGCTAGAAAACCAGTTCCAAAATTATAGATGCATTTTCGAACGCCACCTATGTCTTTTTGGAGGTTTATGTGAGATTTTGTATGCGGTTCAGTTTGAATTTGTTGAGGTTACAAGCCGGACCTTAAATCGTTGGATGCGGTTCAAAAACGAGGATATGTCTGTGGTTTGCAAACTCCGTGAAACTGGAACCTGCCTGAAGGCCATCGCTTTCGCTTGAAACTGCTGGCGAGGCCGGCCGTCGCACCTACCCTGCTTTGCGATCATTTCCTTTGGAAATTTCCAGCGGCTCGTCTTCCCAGTCAAAGGTTAAAGCACGCGCCGTGGTCTCGATCGGCTCAACCGGCGCAATCTCTTCCGGAACCGATGTTCCAAGTTCTGCAAATTTTCTTGCCGAAACCAGCACGCGGCTTTCGAGCGAGCCCACGGCCTGGTTGTATGCTTCCACGGCTCGATCCAGATTCGTCCCGACCGACGTGATGTGCGCCGCCAGCTTCCGCAGACGCTCGTGCAGTTCTTTTCCTAAGACGCTGATCTCATGAGCGTTATGCGCCAGCTTTTCTTGATTCCAACCATAGTTAATCGCTTTTAGAAGAGCGATCAAGGTTGTTGGAGATGCTGGAATTACCTTGTTTAAAACGCCGTGCTCGATGAGTCCCGCGTCCTGCTCCAGTGCCGCGCTGAAAAATGTTTCGCCCGGCAGAAACATCACGACAAATTCGGGGGTAGCTTCGAATTGCTCCCAGTATTTCTTGCCAGCAAGTGTATTGATATGGTCCCGCACCTGACGCGCATGATTGGAGAGGCACGTACGGCGCACCTCTTCGTCCGTCGTTTCGAAGGCATCTAAAAAAGCCTGGAGCGGAGTCTTAGCATCAACCACCACCCGTTTGTCCCCAGGCAGCTTCACGACCAGATCGGGCCGCAAGCGACCGCTATCACCTGTAATAGTTTCCTGTTCCGTGAAGTCACAGTAGGGCAACATCCCGGCGATCTCGACGACACGCCGCAGCTGAATCTCTCCCCAGCGCCCGCGTACGTTCGGGGTACGAAGGGCGCGGACAAGGTTTCCGGTCTGGGATTGCAGTTCCTTCTGCGTGCTAATCAGGGATTCGACTTGTTGACGCAGGCCTCCGTAGGCATCGATGCGCTCTTTCTCCATTTGCTGAATTTGCGAATCAACCCGGCTGAGCGACTCCTGCACCGGCGTGACCAGGTCTGCGACTGCTTTCTGCCGGGCATCCAGATCTCCTTGGGCCTGAACCTGGAACCGCTTCAGTGTCTCCTGCGCGATCTGCAGGAATGAAGAGTTATTGCTTTTCAGCGCGTCGGCAGCCAGCGCTTTGAAGGCATTTTGCAGGTCTTCGGCCGCCCGCTCCGAGGTCTTCGTCAGCAACTCGATCTTTTCGTTGCTGGTCTTTCGTTCCGATTCAAGAGCCGATTCCAGCCTTGCGCGGCTCTCCAGCAGCTGCCGCTGATCCTCCAGAAGCCGCGCCAGATCGGTCTTTGCGCCCGCTAATTCCTTCTCTCTCAGTGACAACTGAGCCTGCAGCGCCGCCGTCCACGAGCGGAGCGCCAGCCAAGCAAGAACTGTGCCAAACAACAGGCCAATGGCCCCCGTGATCCCTAGTTCCATAGACGCAGGTAACTACTCTCCCCCCAATCCAACCCCTAGCCTAGCACCAGCAACAAAGTTTGCGCCTGAACGACCTCTCGCACCGTACCGCTTGAGTCAAATTGATCCTTCCCAGGGTCCGGGTAGGCCAAACGAATGCATCGAGCCCCCCGACTTTTATTGGCATTCTTGCTCGGAACCGGTGTTGCCACGGTGCAACCCGCCGTCCGGCTGATGGCCTCCTCCGCAGATGGACCTGGCAGCAGTTCGAGACCCGACCAGGCCACGCTGAAGCCCGCCTCGGCTAGATCGGCCGACATCCCATTCATCCAGGCTGAATCGCAAGTCGAAGAAGAAATGCTTCAACTGGCCAATCAGTCGCGCCAGAAGGCTGGGGTGGGGCCGTTGACCCTTGATGCCGGTCTCTCGCAGGCTGCCCGCGTGCATGCGATGGCCATGCTCGAAGCTCATCAGCTTTCGCATCAGTTCGCCGGAGAGCCCGATCTTCCAGAACGCCTCGCCAGCATGACGAAGCTTCAGCTCGATCAAGAGGGAGAAAACGTTGCGCTTGACTACAGCGCCACAGGGGGCCACGCACACCTCATGCTCTCTCCTCCGCACCGCGCCAATCTGCTCAACGCGGCTTATAACGTGGTCGGCTTAGGTGTGGTCCGCAGTGGAGACCGGCTTTACATTGTTCAGGACTTTGCCCATGCGGTCGCCAGCTATTCGACGGACGATGTGAAAGAAAAAGTCGCGGCAGCAGTCACGCAGCTTCGCCGTTCGGCGCACGTTCGGGAACTACCTCGTCACGATGTTCCCCAAGCCGACGAATACGCTTGTTCCATGGCCCATGCCGACAAACTCGGAACAGCTCCCGTCCAAAAGTTGGCAAAGCAGTTTACCGTTTTGACGTATACGAGCCTGCATCCGGAAAGCCTGCCGGGTGCAGCTAACCACGCCATCACCAGCCGCAATCTGCGTAGCTTCTCGGTGGGTGCCTGTTATGCACGTACCGAGTCCTATCCCACGGGCGTGTATTGGATTGTCCTGTCGCTAGATTGAAGTCATACGTGGGTGTTGAAAAACTCTGGGTTTCTGGGGCTCCTCTCTTGCTTACCGCCTAGTTATTCGCTTTCCCGTTTCCCGCGCAGTTCATGCAATTGCGATTTCCTGAATCGGCTTGCGGCTGAGGAACCGCACCAAGCGTTT
>DASYZA010000275.1:0-4206 GCA_035946775.1 Candidatus Sulfotelmatobacter sp.
ACCGGCGCCGTCTTGATGCGCTGGGCGTGTTAGGCTGCAGGGCCGAGCGCCAAGTTTGCGTTGACGACTTTGCCCGGGATGTAGAAGCCGCCATCGAGAGCCATCGCGAACCGTTCAGCCCGCCCGGGTGGGACTGACTGATCCTCCTCGATGTACAGACTTTTCATCCGACGTCCTTCCTTTGTCCTTTGGCCAAAGTGGCCATCCGTCGGAGGCCGTTGTCGCGAGCACTCTCTGAACGACTCAGTTCTCTTGCCATCTTGTTCGTATCTATATATTATCTATATGTGCTTCGGTTCGACTGGGACGAGCGCAAGAATAAGAGCAATCGAACCAAACATGGGGTTTGGTTTGAGGAAGCCCAGAGCGTCTTCGAGGATCCTCATGCACGCGTCTTTTCTGATCCGGATCATTCAGAAGAAGAGGACCGGTTTATTCTCCTCGGAGTGAGTTTGGCTGGAAGAGCACTGGTTGTCATTCACTGCTATAGGGAAGCCGATTCGCTGATTCGCATTATTTCGGCGCGAAAAGCAACGAAAAAGGAGGTTCGAGTCTATGAAGAGAGAATATGATTTTTCCAAGTTAAAGGAGGTGAAGAACCCGTATGCAGGGAAGAAGAAGGCCGTCGGAATCAACCTGAGTCCAGAAGTCCTGGACTATTTCAAAGCACTGGCGGAGAAAACCGGACTACCGTACCAAAAGTTGATCGACCTTTATCTCCTGGACTGTGCGAAGAAACGGAAGAAACTCGCGATAAAGTGGGTGGCCTAGCGGAGGCGCCCCGCCAGACCGAGGACGAGACTACGACGATTGTTTCGAGGGACTCAGACTTCACTGACGAACTCGACGGGACAACTCGCCCAGACCTCATTGCCCCTTAGTCAATACAAATACAGGTGTGAAGCCACGTTGCTGGGAGGAACTGTGGCTGCAATTAGCGGAACGGACGCGGTAGCAGCGGTCGTTGCGATCCTCCTTGCTGGAGCCGTACTGCTTGGGAGTATGTACGGCTTCAGATATGCCTTCACGTACCGATTAGAGAATTCGCGGCTAGACATTCGGATTTTGGGGGTTACCGTCCGACGGGTGCCTTTTTCGGACATCGACCACATCGAAGTGATTCCCTTCGCTGCCTTGGTTCCGTTTAGTCGTTCCTTTCGGTGGGATGCCTTCTTCTCTTCGAAATGGTGCGGCTACAACAAGAGAGTTGTCGCCATCAAAAGGCGCACTGGACTAGTGAAGCGAATCATAGTCAGCCCTGGAGACCCGGAGGCATTCGCAAACTCATTGAAGGTAGCGTCCAGTGGTACAGGTCCTGGCGGTTAGCGCCTCGCGCCGGGGAGCGGCGGGAAGAGCGGCTTTCTCGACGGGCGGCTGCGGTGTTTATGGCGTGGTGGCGGCTTGCGTGGGCGTCTTGAGGTTGCCGGCGAGGGAGTAATCCTTGTACTGGATCAGCAAGGTCGCGGTTCCGCCGACAACGCGAATCTTACTGGTGGATTGGTTCTGAACGGGCAGCCAGAACGAGCCAAATTTCGCGTACTGCTGTTCGATGTGAGTGTCGGTTATCCAGAACGACGGATTTTTCGCCGGCTGTGCGACGATTCGGGCTACCGCAAAGTCGGACGCGTCCACCCAAACCTCGCCTCGGAACACGAACTTGTTCCTGACCCGCGGCTCCGCTCGAAGGATGTAGTAGCGCCCCTGGGGAGTCGTCTTCTCGCCAACCAAACTGAAGGTGTAGTTGCCAGGATTGAGGTCAGTTTCCTGCCGGTTCTTAGGGCTCTGAGCCTCTTCTTCGCTTTCCAGAAGACGCTTGAGAACGCGATTGATGACGAGCTTCGATCCGCTTTGTGAAACCAGCGTGTACTCTTTCTTTCCTCCAGCCGTGTAGCGGACGTTCAGGATCATTTCGCCGCTTCTATCACTCGGAAACCCGCGATACTGCAGGCTGCAAACCTGCCGCATGGAGTAATCCGGGAGCGCAGCGGCTCGCAGTTTGTTGCGCGCGACCATCTCGCTCACAATCTGATCGGCCGTAAGCGCCCGCCGGACCGACTGATCGTTGGACTGCGCTGCACAGTAAATTGGAAACAAAGCGAGCGTTACGATGAGTGTGACCAGATTCAAATACTCGCGCATGCAACGAGGAGACTGGATCAAGGAGTCACGCTCCGGAGCGGCTCTATCCGGATCCGTATTTGCCCACTTCCGGAGCAGCCCGGGGCTGCCAATGGCGGCAGACCGAGGAACATCGGGCGCGACCTTTTTAGACGATTCACAAGCGCAACCTACGACCTGCTGTTCTGATTGCTTTACAAAGGTTCCCTTGCTATCGTACAGCAGATAGGCGGTCAGAGCACGCCAGCCTTACGCATCTCCAGTTTTACCTCTTTACCGAAGCCGAAGCAGCAAGGGGTCCGGCGGGCGATTTCCGGATTAGCAGCATAAGCAGTCTGCGTACGCAATTCAGGAGGTGCCGAATTGAGTCGCGCTCAGACGCGAGTTCATAGAGACGTCAGAGCCGTGCCCCTAGTGAACTTCCGAACTGCCGTATCGTTGCATAGTCACACGAATAATTCCAAAGAAGCGCTCGACTTTTTACCGCGATATATCGATTTCCATCGCATACCGATTCTAAGCCGGCTCATTCGCGCGCAAGTGGAGCGACACGAACGCAACGGCAATCGAGTTGACTTCAGCCGCGCGTATTGGACGCCTCCGGTCACGGCGAAGATGGTACTCGACTCGGAAAAGCTACAAATCGATAAGGGGCTCGGCCTGGCGGCAATGGTATCCATCACCGATCACGATACAATCGCCGGCCCTCTGTCTCTGCGCCAAAAATCGACGGAAGACTGGGTGCCCATCTCCGTTGAATGGACGGTTCCCTTCCGTGGCAACGCTTTTCACCTCGGGGTACACAATCTTCCCGCAGAATCTGCGGTAGATATGATGGCCACGCTGTCTCACGCCACGTCGGACCCGGTGGAAGAAACACTCACGACCCTATTTGCTCTTCTAGATAGTTCATCTGAGGTTCTGGTCGTATTGAATCATCCGTGCTGCAATTTCGGTCGAGTACAGGCCGAACAGCATTGGGCCACGCTTCGGCAGTTCATCGCGAAGTTCCGGAGCTGGATTCACGCAATCGAGGTCAACGGCATGCGCCCCTGGAACGAGAATGAGGACGCGCTGCGGCTGGCTGAAGAATACGACTTGCCGGTTGTGGCGGGCGGCGACCGGCATGGGTGCCGTCCCAACGCGATGCTCAACCTGACGCGCGCTGAGACTTGGAATGAGTTTGTCGCCCAAGTACGATCGGACCGCCACAATGACGTTCTCGTGCTCCCGGCCTATGAAGAACCCGTTCGCCTGCGCGAATTGGCAACCGCGGCCGACGTTTTGCGGCGCTACCCGCACCATCCTTACGGGCAGCGTCGATTTACGGACCGCGTCTTCGCCAATGTGGAAGGCTACAGCTGGCATCCTTTATCGTTCTTTTGGGATGGTGGCGACGCAGTTCCAATGTGGCTGGCGCCCGTCGTGAGCGCTGTGATTGCTCTCGGCAGCGATCCGGTGCGCCCGGTCCTTCGTCGAGTTCTATCGCTCGGCGGACCCGACTATGGCAGCGAGGCGGCGAGCACGCTCAAGGAGGAGACTCAACCCTCTTTGCAATCCGAATCATGAGGCCTGCGTGTTCGCGCGGAATCTCGCGGCCAGGCCCACTGCTTGTCAGAGAAATCCAACGATCAAGAAGCGGCGGCGTTTGCAGCGAGCGTTCTGCGGAATGCCGTTGTCGACCGCAGCCTTTCTTCCGCGAATCAACGTCAATCTCCTCTCTCACGCGACGCGGTGTGTCCGTGAGTTGGGCCGCGAGGTGGTTACCGTCGGTCGACAATGGTCCTTCGGAATTCCACGGTGCTCGTGTGCGCGGTTTCCCGGCCTTTAGCTTCCTTGACATCCGGAGCTGAAGTTACTGCCGCGGCGCCCGGCGACTAAACGCCTGGCTAACTGCCGCATCTAAACCCAATGTGTTTGACCGTTTTTGCCGCGCTGCCGCGATAAGGTGCTCGCGCGGAATCTGTGCTATGCTGGGTTTCTTCGGATTTGTTCCGGTTTTTCTGCGGTCGGGGCGTGGCTCAGCCTGGCTAGAGCGCCTGGTTCGGGACCAGGAGGTCGGTGGTTCAAATCCACTCGCCCCGACCA
>DASYZA010000276.1:0-1572 GCA_035946775.1 Candidatus Sulfotelmatobacter sp.
CTGTCGGTAATGAATGCAAAGACGCTCGCTGACGAGCTTTTCCCATCCATATGCATCCTGAGGTGCGGCGGGATACGCCTCTTCTTCCTTCAGCGGAACGCAATTTGTGATCGTTTGCCTGTACTCTGGATAAACGCATGCAGACGACGTGTACAAGTACCGCTTGACATGGTTCTGTCTGGCCGCCTCGATGCAATGAAGATTGATCAGAGAGTTGTTGTGCAAAATCTGCGCGTGATTACATGAGATGAAGCCCATCCCGCCCATATCGGCGGCTAATGCATATACCTCATCCATCCCTGCTGTTGCCCGCAAGCAGTCCTGCCACTTCCTTAGATCGAGCAACTCAAATTCGTTCGCCTCGCTGGCACCAAACTCCGGATGCTTCAGGTCTACTCCCCTGACCCAATAGCCTTGTGCCCGAAGAAAAGAAACCAGATGGTGACCGATGAACCCGCCTGCGCCGGTTACCAACACCCGAACCACACTACCCAATTTTCCCTCCTGAGAATTCGTAATTAGGTCCAAAGCATTTCTAGATCCACCTGTGGAGCTTCACTCGGGACCGGTGCACACAGAACGAAGTAGGTCCCAGATTCCAAATTCAAAATGACGAATTCGCCTTCAAGGTTGTAGGACACAACATTATCGCTGATTGCAACTCTTGATTCGAGTGAAACTAATTTCTCACGCTGACGCGGGGTAACCCGTCCCGACAGCGTCTTTTCCGGCGACCCGTAGCACGCAACTGCGCCTGGTGTTTCTGCACCTCGCTCCTCACTACTGACTGAAACCAAAGGAGTTATTGGGTTCGTTGGTAATTTTGCCCTCATTTGGATCGTAGCCAATCGGCGGCCCTTCCCCGAAGGCTTGGCAGCGCTTGCCAGCGTCACCCAGAGTCGCGTTATATCGTTTCACGATATATTGTGGTGCCGACCCCTATTTTGGTCTCCGGAGTTCTGCGTCATGCTCACGGCTACCGGCCGTTCTTCGGGCAAAACATTCTTCTGGTTTCCGGGTTGGCCTGCTGCGGGCTCTAAAAGACCTCGTTTAGTAAATCGCAACCGTTCTCTAAGATTCTCGCTGTCGCTGTTCGTACATGTCCTTCAGGCTGCGGTCCAACTGGACTTCGAACTCGAAGCGGATTTCGTTGCTCCTCTCATCTCGAAGTAATAGTCCCGCCCTTACACGCGTCCAATCGTGCAATGCGGTCGTAGCCTTGAAAGAAAGAACAGGCTCTTTGGGAATCTCCATTCCACTTTCGATAGCGTGCTGACGGTAGTTCAGGCCGACGCAAACGATTTTTGACGGCCTCGAGACACAGGGTACAACCCGCTCTAGTTTCCGGTTTGCCGACAATCGGCCCGGAACACGAACCCATAGCTGGCCTGCTGGCAGCCGTTCAGAACAAGATTCTCTTATCCAACCTAAAGGTTCGGTATCATGCGGCGCTCATCTCAACAACTTTCCCCTGTCGCAGGGCTTTGATGTCACGCATTGGGGGCTGCCGGAAGAAGCGGCTGTGACCATCCGAGTGTCCTGTAACCTCTCCTTGAGCAACTCGTGCCCGTG
>DASYZA010000277.1:0-2226 GCA_035946775.1 Candidatus Sulfotelmatobacter sp.
CCGCAATCTATGACGTAGGCAGTGTTGTTCCTGACAATGACCTGAGCGGAAGCCGATCTCGCTTTTCGTGGTCTTGGGCCTCCACCGGTTCCAAGGAGAATCAGCCGGGTCTTCCCGCTCGCGCCCTCCCCAACTGAGAGCGGTGGGGCGCCAGCTACAGCAATTGAACCTGCCAGGAAGGTGCGTCGGCTTAGAGGTTCCACGGGTCGGGCTCCTGTCGGGCTTTCATTGTAACGACAAAAACCCGCAGTTTCAGCCTAGAGAGACTGTGGATGTATGGTCGGCAATCCGGAGACTGATTATAAACGGGCGATAGTAGATCGGTGCTCAGGGGAGCGGCGGCCCGGCCGGTACCGCCCGCAGCTTCAGAACTTCTACCTGTCCGGATCTCGCGGGGCTCTGACGCTACCGCAGTGGCTGGATCTGAACGGGGGCATCGTCGCTATGGCGCATCGTGTTCGTAGCGTTGGCCGCGTTTTGGGTGGCAGAGAAAAGTGAGGGTCCCTGGAATCTGTACGCACGAACCTACGGGAAATCTGTTTCAGGAGACCAACGACAATAAAGCTCGACATTACGCTGACCGGAAAGACTCTTGCAGCCATCGCCGTGGCATCTCTAGCGGTCGTCGCTGCTGTGGCTGGAAGTATGGCGCGAGGCCGGCGCCGGGCGACGCTGCCGCGCTGGTTCAGACCATCGTTGACGAGAAAGACCAAGTCATGCCGGGCGAACTGGCACGCTGGATCATGGAAACGCGGCTGGGACTATCAGCTCATCGACATCCGCGCGCCGTGGCAATATGACGATTACCATATCCCACGGCGATCAATATTCCGCTGGCGCAGTTCTTTCAGGACAGCAATCTCAAGCGATTGGATCGCAGTAAGAAGATCGTGGTGTATGGGTTGGGCTCTGGTCACGCCGCTGAAACTCAATTGCTGCTGAGTATGAAAGGTTACAACGCCTATTCTCTCCACGAGGGGTTCTCCGAGTGGTGGGATCTGATCATCACCCCGACCAGCCTGCGCTCCGAAACGCAGTCCCCTTCGGGCTATCAGCAAGCAAAGCAATTACGCGAATATTTCATGGGCACCACCGCGCCACAAGGAGCCGCGACGGCTGCGCCAGCCCTGCCTCAACTTCCACCAGCGGCCGCGCCCGGCTCAACCGCCACCAGAGCAGAAAAAACTCAAGCTTGGGAAGGGATGCTCGTGAACGATGACCAGGACGGATGCTTACTGCGGACGTGCACACCGTCGCCAGCCCGCCACCTTTCGAGTGCCTTGCCAAGGATGCCCTTGCGAACCGACCGATGAGAAGCAAGGATTTCGTTATCGTGGAATATGATGTCGAGCCGTAGAAAATAGGCGATCCGGAAATACGGGCGTATTCGCCGTCGTGACGGTACCTACCGGTGGGGCGTTTTCCGGGACCTTGAGATTTGGGATCGCTACGTGAAGACATTTCTCGTCGTCTTGTTAGACCGAATACCTGCGGCAGCTCAAAGGCCTCACGCTACTCTAACTCTCGTTCAGGCGGAAATGTTTTTAGAAAACTTGCAAGAGGCAAGGTCGGGCGAGGGGAAGCACGCAAGTGTGGGTACGAAAAGAACAGCGTCTCAATGAACTTCGCATTTCATCCCCTCGGCGGACGCGAAAAATGACGGACATCAACTTCGCCACTCCAATCCGCTTCCAGAATGTCCTGCTTGCGACGGATTTCTCCGAGGCTTCGCTCGCGGCTGTCGGACATGCGGCGGCGGTAGCTCGAACATATCAGGGCATTGTTGATGTCGTTCATGTGATTGTTCCCGAGGTGTATTGGTGGGCACCTCCAGAGAGTCTGCGAAGCATTGAAGATGGAATCAAGCTCTGGGCGGAGCAGGAGATGAAGAACGTGCTTGCGTCGGAACGGCTCCACGATGTGCCGCATCAGGGAATCATCAAACATGGAGAAATCTGGGATGTTTTGCAGTCTCTTCTCTCACAACGCAACGGCGACTTGATTGTAACGGGCACCCGCGGCAGACGAAGACTGCGAAAACTGGTGATGGGCTCCGTGGCCGAAGAAATCTTGCGCCTTTCTCCCATCCCGGTGCTTACCGTGCAACCGGATGCTGGCCTGAGTGGAATTAAGGAATTGCGCAATGTCCTCTATCCCACGGATTTTTCCGTCGATTCCATACGCGCGCTCGCTTATGCGCTGTCTTTTTCTCAGAAATTCCAGGCC
>DASYZA010000278.1:0-4906 GCA_035946775.1 Candidatus Sulfotelmatobacter sp.
CATCAAGACTCCGGTGGGGTTGAAAATCCAAGGGCCGGATCTGAACAAGATCCAGGAGATCGGTTCGCAAATCCAGCAGATCCTCTCGACCGTGCCGACTACGAATTCCGTGTTTGCCGAGAAGGTCTCACAAGGGTTCTACCTGAACATTGAGGTAAACCGGCCCGAAGCAGCGCGATACGGACTCACCGTTGGCGACGTACAGCGAGTCATCACGTCCGCGATTGGAGGCGCTGACATTGCGCAAAACGTGGAGGGCCGCGATCGCTTTCCCATCAATGTACGCTACGAGCGGGTGTTTCGGGACGATCCCGTTGCGGTGGGCCGAATCCTGATCGGCTCACCCTCCGGAACCCAGATTCCCATCAATGAAGTAGCTCGCGTATTCTTCTCGCGAGGACCGGCGATGATCCGCGACGAAGACGGCGCCCTGACAGGCTACGTATTTCTCGACCTCAGGACCAAGAACTACGGCGGCTTTGTGAATCAAGCCGACCAACTTCTAAGGAAGAAACTGGTGATGCCCGCAGGCTATGCGTACCGCTGGGCTGGCGAGTATGAATTTGAATTGCGTGCGAAGGAACGATTGAAGATCATTTTACCCGTCGTTTTCTTCATCATCTTTCTCCTCCTATACATGGTCTTCAAGTCAGCGGCAGAAGCCGCGGTTCTGATCTTTCCTACGCTCTACGCGATGTCAGGCGGCCTTCTGCTTCAGTGGATACTTGGCTACAACTTCAGCGTGGCCGTTTGGGTCGGTTACATCGCGTTGTTCGGGATTGCTGTCGAGACCGGGGTGGTCATGGTGGTCTATCTGCACGAGGCCCTTCAGCATCGACTCGCCAACGGTACGCCTCTGACAGAGGCTGATATCGAACAAGCGGCAATTGACGGTGCCGTCCAGCGCCTTCGCCCAAAGCTGATGACCGTAACGGCAGTTATTCTGAGCTTGGCCCCCATCCTGTGGGAGACTGGAATCGGATCAGACGTGATGAAGCCCATTGCGGCTCCGATTGTCGGCGGCATGGTTACGTCTACAATTCACGTTCTCATTCTCGTGCCAGTGTTTTTCTTGTTGTTGAAGAGGCGGGCATTGCGAAAGGGCAAGTTTCACAATCAGACGTAGCTATTGAACTTCAAAGAGTGCATGAACATGAACTGCGAAAAACGCCGGCTCGCCAAGTTTCTTCTTGCAACTCCACTACTAACATTATTGGTGCTCATGACGCTCGTCCCGAGCACCCGAGCAGTCGGGCAGGAACTCCAAGCTTTATCGCTTGAGACCCAGATCCCGCTGCCAAATGTGCAGGGGCGCATTGATCATCTCAACGTTGACGTTAAAGGCCAGCGATTGTTCGTGGCGGCTGTTGAAAACCATACCCTCGAAGTCCTCGACCTCAAGACTCGGCAGGTCGTTCACACAATCGCTGATCTGGCTGAACCGCAGGGAGTCTTCTACGACGACTCCACCAATCATCTATTCGTCGCCTGCGGGCTCGATGGCGTGACGAAGATCGTCGATGGGACGACATTCCAGAGGATTGCAACGGTGAAGTTTCCCGATGACGCCGACAACATTCGGTATGACCCGCGAAGCAAGGGCGTGATCGTCGGTTATGCGGGCGCGAAGCAATTGAGAAAACGCAAAGAGGGCACCGGGGGCCTCGGCTTCATAGACAAGAATGGAAAGAAAATCGGAGACGTTGTGATTGACGCCCACCCCGAGTCGTTCCAGGTTGAGAAGAGTGGGTCACGCATCTTTGTAAATGTTCCCGACAAGAAGGAAATCGAAGTCGTTGACGGAATCAAGCGGTCTGTCCTGGCTCGCTGGCCCGTTTTGGAGGAGGACAATTTCCCTATGGGACTCGACGAAACAAATCATCAGCTATTCGTCGGAGTATGGAAGCCCGCGCAGTTGCTCGTCTTTGATACCGAGACAGGAAAGCAAGTTGCAGCGGGCGAAATTGCGGGAAAAACGGACGATCTTTTCTATGATTCCGCACGGCGACGAGTCTATGTGCTCACCGCCGCAGGATACATCGAAGTGTTCGAACAAAAAGACGCCGACCACTACAACCGGATCGCCCGTTATCCCACTCCACCGGGATCGCAGACTGGCCTTTTCGTCCCCGAGTGGAGAAAGCTTTTCGTAGCCGTGCGTGCCCAAGAGAAACAGAACGCCGAAATACGTGTTTATGTGACGCAGTGAGCAATCCAGCGTCAGAATTCCAATTACATGAGAGCTTTAAGAATGTTCCTTGCGGCGCTCCTCGTTCTCGCGGTAGTCGGGGCGATTGGCGTCGCTGTTGTTGTTCACAGAGGATTCCGCGCCACCACGACGCCTCTGCCCATCGAGGTTGCCCTGGCTCGGACCGTGCGGAACTCAGCTATCCCGGGAAGCGAGCGAGATCAGAGGAATCCAATCGAGCCGACCTCTAAGGCGACACAAGAAGGCCGAGAGTCCTTTCTCCGCAAGTGCGCGACTTGTCATGGGATCGACGGTAGCGCGAAGACTCAAGTTGGCCTGAATCTCTACCCGAGGGTTCCTGATCTACGAGGCACCGGAACTCAGTCCCTCACCGATGGCGAAATTCACTACATCATCGAAAACGGCGTCCAATTCACCGGCATGCCAGCCTGGGGCAATCCACATCAGGCGGTAAATGATGATAGCTGGAAGCTTGTCCTCTATATTCGCGGTCTTCGGCCCCTGGCTCAGCCGGAGCAGGCTCAGCAGGCGCACACTTCCGCCTCCGCGCACTACGTTGGCTCGCAAGCTTGTGAAAAGTGCCACGGAGAGATTTATGAGCATTGGCGGAAAACGCCGATGGCTAACGTTGTCCGCGATCCGCGCCAGAATCCCGATGCGATCATTCCTGACCTTGCCACAAACAATGTGTTCAAGTTTTCCAAGGATCAAGTTGCCTTCGTTTACGGTAGCCTCTGGAAGCAGAGGTATTTCACGAAAGTCGGCGACGACTACTTCCCGCTGCCCGTGCAGTGGGAAGTCGTAAACAAGAAATGGAGCAAGTATCAAGTGCCGTCGTCCGGAGGTGACTGGTGGGCGGCCTTCTATCCGCCCGATAACATGCACCGGCCAACAGGGCCGCTTTGCGACGGCTGCCACTCGGTCGGCTATGACATTCACACCAAGCAAGTGGCGGAGTGGAATGTGGGCTGCGAACGCTGCCATGGTCCAGGCAGTGAGCACGTCGCGCATCCCACACGCGGCAACATACTCAATCCGGCGCACATGGATTACGTGGCGGCGAGCGACTCGTGCATTCAATGCCACTCGCAAGGGCAGCCACTTTCCAACCCAATCGAAGGAAAATATTACGACTGGCCCGTTGGGTATTACGTGGGACTAAAGCTGGCGGATTATTGGAGGCTCGAAGACCACAGCCTTGGAGAACCACAGAATTTTCTCTATTTCCCTGACGGCACGGCTCACAAAAACCGGATGCAGGGCAACGACTTTGTGCAAAGCGTGATGTATCGTCGCGGCATCACGTGTTTTGACTGCCACGACGTTCATGGCACGTCGAATTACGCTCAACTCCGCAAGCCTGCAGATCAACTCTGTCTTGATTGTCACGGACCATCCTCGCCGAACGGCCCAAGAACGGCGACGATCGAAGAACACACGCACCACAAGGACGGCAGCACCGGAAACCAGTGCGTCGCCTGCCACATGCCTGCGATTGAAACGGAAGGCCCGGCAAATACAATGGTTCACGCCCATACTTTCCGATTCATCCCTCCCGCGATGACGGTCAAATACAAGATTCCCAACCCCTGCGCATCTTGTCACCGGGACAGATCCACGGCCTGGGCGGAGGATGCGATGAGAAGCTGGCCGGGGTACTCCTCATGGCGGGCTCAGTTCTGAGGGAGACTCAGTCGCTTGCCAGAGTGTTGCTAGTCAGGTTTTTCGTAGCTTGGTCGCTCCGAGGCCGTCGCAATATTATGATAATTGGCTTGCGACGGAGTTCACGTGCTCCTGGCGTCCAGTGAAGTCAATGTGATGAGACGTGGTGACTCCCGGCACCAATCTTTCAGGTTCTTTTCAGCCAGAAACGAGAAAATGGCATCCAACGAAACGTGCGTCCACGCTTTCTCCATTTCGGGACTGCCGTAATCCTCGCCTTATGCATCTGGGGCCATGTCTCAGAACTCTTCGATCACTGGGACAACACCTTCAGAACCGGGAAGGATATTGAATATAGCACCGTGATTGTGGCACTGGTCACCGGAGCTGTCATTTGCTTCTCCCGTTTGGCCGCTCTTGTGATCCGTTCACGAGCAGGACTGGTTTGCTTGCTGCCGCACTTTGCTGTCTCACCCTCTGCTGAATCCACGGCAGTTTCCTGTATTGCCCATTCACCACCCACATCTCTCCGAATCTGATACCTCGCTTCATCCAGGGAGACATCGTCAGTTCATTCACCCTGTTTGAGCGAGGACATTCATGTTTTCATTGCAAAGAGGACTCGGGCTCAATTTGTGGCCCGCGGGTCTCGCCGTTCTTGCATTCACAACTCTTGCCGCGGCACAAGCGTCTCGAGTCGCGGGCGCGGTCCAGGGAACCGTAGTCGATCAGACTGGCAGTGCCGTAGCTGGCGCCCTAGTCACGCTACGGAACCCAGCGACAAACCGGACCCGCCCAGCATCGACAGATGTCGACGGTTTCTTTCGCGTAAGCGAGCTTCCCGTGGGTCAGTACGAGGTCCGCGTGCAGTCTCCTGGCTTTTCGCTTTACACGAACTACGCGCTTGTAGTCTCTATTGGAAGGGTGTCTCAGCTCACGGTGCGGCTTGTTCCAGCTCTGGTTCAACAGCAGATTACGGTCTCGGAACAACCGTCATCGATTGACGCAAGCCAAACGACCGAGGCCACAACCATC
>DASYZA010000279.1:0-3865 GCA_035946775.1 Candidatus Sulfotelmatobacter sp.
TACTGCGAACGCGCAGATTGGCATCGCGGAAAAAGCGGTCCAGGGGAATTCGGCAATCGACGATCTAAAGAGTCGCATTGTAGCTGCGATTCAAGCCCGCACGCGCATGCGTCTTCTCTGGAGCGGATTCGGCGCTGCCGCCCTGATCGGCCTGATCGTTGTGTGGTGGCGCACCCGCGGCAAGAAGAACGCCTATCTTGAGGTTATCGAAGGGTTGGACAAAGGGAAGAAGTTCAATCTCGATCAGGAGGTGATCCGCATTGGCGCAATTGCTGCAGATGGCGGGAACAAGAATGAGGTCGTGGTGCGCGACCTGGAACGTCAGATTTCGCGCTTCCACTGCGAAATTCACAAGCGCAACGGGAGTTTCTATCTCATCGACTGCAACAGTGCGAACGGCACCAAAGTGGACGGCAATCGCGCCTCGGGAGGGAAACCGGTACGGCTGAAGAGCGGGGCGAGAATCGATCTGGCGGGAACGTGCGCGTTGCGGTTGGGCTGGGAGAAACAGCGTAAGACCTAGGTTTGGAGCTAAGGCGTGCTATCCACGACTTCGAGGAAATCATTTATGGCACTAGCTGCTGCATAGTGTCCCGCCTGGCCACTGAATTTGCCAATCGAAACAGAATTACCTGAGCGAAGTACGAGAACTATCTTGTGTTGATCGCTGCCATTCGACTCTACCACGGCATTGCGAACGTTGCTGAGGGGGATGCTGACCGGATTGAATGTTACGCCCACGTAGCTTCTTTGAATTGTTAATGTTCCGGTTATTCGAGAAAGGCTGATACTGTCGCGCCCGGTAAACAGGATGAGCCCTAACAAAACTGCAGGCACTCCTAGAACGAAGTATGGCCAATGTGCTTCGCCGTTTCCACGTGATCGTAATCCAAACCAGAGCATAATGGCACCGGCGAGCAAGACGACAGCGCCGGCTGAGTATCGTGGCGGGTCGAGAATTTCGACCTGCTCTGACGTTTTCGTCAGTACCTGGATAGCGCTGGTTGGGAACATGCGTATCAACCCGGAAGCGGCACCCGCCAAAACTTTGCCGCCTCGCCTTCGCTCGAAGCACCCAGTGATTTTAGAATGGAGTGTAGGCCTTCCGCTCCAATGACCAACAACCCCGAGTCTTCAGGACTCTCTCGAATATAGATAGAAGCCCCGCACAGCCACTCCCGTGCCTTCTCTCCGTCTTCATGCGTCAGAGACTGTGCTTGCATAAGAGGAACATAGAACGGAAAGCAGTTGAAACACGGATCCTTAATCGAGGGCAGCAGGACTTCTCTTGTCCTGGCAAGAAAGCTAGCGTTGTCTTTTGCGATCACCTGTATAACGCCACCCCACTCCAACATTGCTGCGCGAGCCTCGTCGCGGGCTTTCAAGGAATTAACTTGAAAAACTTGATTACGCAATGTTCTTGGTTTTTCACCTGGACCTAACTCCTCGAAATCGTCACGAGTCCAAATCGCTGGAGCTGGTCGGTCGGGCCATACCCCAAGTCCTAACTTCGGAAGCCACTCGCGCCCTTTGCTTGAGAACTTGATGGCGCTGCCGTCTTTGTGTTGAAGAGCCGCCATATGAATGAAAACGTCGAACCCCATCCCAAGGTGTCGCGTGGCAGCCGACGTAAAGGACTGAAGAAACGTTTCAATGATTCGATGCTCGACCGGCGGCAGGGGGAAGCCGGATACCCTCAGGAGGAGAGCTTCGCCGGGAGACGGGAACGGAAGTCTTTCTAGGTGCAAAAAAGCACTGTGGTGCTCTTCTCCGATAGAAACGGACGTCATCAGGTCCTCTCTGGGTACCTTGTGCCTTCATCTGTCAACTGTTTTACGAGATCGATAAGATGTTGCTCCAAATCGAGCCGAGTAGCGATGATGATCCCTTTGTCAACCGAACTTTCGTTGACGTAGACGTCAAAAAGCTCAAACCATTTCTCACGTTCTACCGTCGGTTGGCTGAAAAAATCTTGCGTCCCTAGTAATGGCAAGATGAACCGCAACCCCTGAAACTGCGGCTCCCCGCTGAGGCCGTCACCAAACAACTGCTTGCTCTTCTGTTGGAATGCATCTTTTAAAGCGAACGTGTGTGCGATTGCGGCGTCTACATCGAGGCTTTGAAAAACGGTGAAGTGTTTCCGCATACCTTTGGTGATCGGAAGGATCGGCGGAGTCGCATTGGAGTCCGCTTTCAAAAACAGGGTAGTCATGCCGCCATAGCCGAGAAATAATTCTCTTTGTTTCTTTGTAGCTTTTGTTACAAACCAGTAGGAATAGTCTGCCACCCAATCATTGAAGTCGTATTTTTTCCCCTCGAGCATGTCCTGAATGTCTTGCTCGGTAATTGCCGCCGGAAGCTTAGCCCCAGGCTTGCGACCCAAGCCTGGAACTGGGCGGAACTCGACGGCGCTGCTGACGAAGGCCTTCATCAATTTGGGATACAAGACCTTGTATTGCAAAAAGGTCTCTAGCCGCAAACCAAACTTCTCGACCAATGTTGATGTCAGGCGATCAAGGAAGGTCATCAACCACTGCCGCTGGCCGGACGGAATGGGGAACGAAGAAACGGGAATCCAGTAAAGCAGGCACCAGTCTAGGTCGTGCGCTCGATACAAGGGGTACAAGTCCTGCTTCCGTTCAATCGGCGACAAGCGTCCCGACCTGGCGTGAAGCCGCTCACCGTCTTCGTCCGGCATTGTATCTACCTCGTCAAATGTGGTTCTCACTCAGAAGAAATAGATCTAGCGAGGGCTAGGTGCCCCAATCGAAATGGTCGCCTCCGGGGGAAGGTGAACCTCTGGATTCACAGATGCCGTTGTGAGTTTTGCAACGAGAGCCATCGCGGCAATATTATTCCGCAGAGTGTCGGCATAAAGTCTGAGGCCCATCACCGCCTGATCTTTCATGGCGATCACACAATTCTGGATATCCCCGGCTTGGGTTTTATCCGCAAATACGTCAACCTTCTCTCCGACCACATCTACTTTGAACAAGATTGCCGCTACCTTGTAGACCGAGATTTCCATGTTGAGATTATTGCTCTTGATCCATTGATCGATTACGTGGAAGTGGCCACCCGGCTCTTCTTTGTTTTCTGAACCAGCATACGTCTCAACTCGTGGTGCCATCCTGGTGTGATTCTGAGCGCCAATATTTGTGTGCAGTTCCGCTCCTACCACGGTATGCGTCACGTTCCCGACCACTGTGCTGGTGAGGTTCGAGGTCGTTGTGAGAGTCTGGTTTCCGGTGATCGATTTGGTCTCATTGCCCATGATCGTCGTCGTAACGTTGGCATTGGTGATTTCCATCAGGGATCCGTCTAACTGTTCCCAGCGGTCGCCATGTACCAATGTAGAAAGGGCTCCGACAGTCCCTGCAACAGCAACTGGCGTCGAAATTGCCGGGAATGTGAGCGAGCCCGGATTGGGCAACATATTGTCGGTTCTTGGGTCGGCAACCGCTCGTCCTACCTTAGTTTGTCCGTCGAATACAGAACCCATTCGAAGATCTCCTCGAGGCTAGCGTTCTTATCGCGCCCAAAATTGCTATAACAGGCTGTTTACCCCGCTTCTTCCGATACAAACTTCCCATGGATATGCACTCTGCCGTTTGGAGCGCTCAGGAAGATGTCGCCATTCTCTGAGTGTAAGGTGATCATCGACCGCCCCGTCTCGTCTGTTTTCTCGATCATCGACACCTTTAATTCCTTCGGCGTGGCGAGCACAATCGATTCTTTCCCCTGCTTGTCGACGATGTGAATGCGATGTCCGCTCTTGGTCACGATTCGCTTCACATCATTCGGCCCGACATCTCCCCCCCAGAAGTCTTCACGCGGAGGCTTGTCCACGCCGTTCCAAAGACAG
>DASYZA010000280.1:0-252597 GCA_035946775.1 Candidatus Sulfotelmatobacter sp.
TCCCACTCTCTCCGCCAGGTTTTCGAGAGCTTATGCCCTCGCAATCCGTTGCAATCAGTTTCGCCCAGGGCTAGTCCCTGATTGTCGAATTACGCACCTGCGTGCCCGTCATCTGTCCTCTCCTCTTGGTAATGAACGCCAAGTCAACTCATCCGGCACTTCCCACTGTCCCGAAGCGTCTTTCACACAACCGTTCCTCCTCCACTCTTCTTCTGTCGCATTTTGTCTTTCTCTTTCAATTCTCCCTACTTCCTGTTCCTCAGAGAGAACCCGCTGCTTGCTCGCTTCCCAAAGCCATTTCTTGGCCGCCTCGTCACCGCAGACAACAACCCGAGTGGGCTTTCCATCTACCATGAACGAACCTGAAGCTGACTGAACTGTATTCACCTTCCCAGGCAGGATCGAGGCAAGATTAACCTCTGTGCGTTTCTCTTTGAACGCAAGTTCCGCTTCATCCTTCGTCCAGATCAATAATTTAGGCGGCGTTTGCTCTGAGTGCGTGGCTGGCTTTGCCGCAGGTGGCGCTTTTCGCGAGAGACTACTGACTCCAAGGTTCGAAGCCGAGCGAGTGGCTCTCAGTCTACTGACGTAGTTGATCAAATTACTGAACCACTTCTGCACGGATTTGTTCCTCTCAGATCGAGATGTCCGTGAGCCGTTTTTTCCCCGGCATGACTCTGCGCCACAACTGGCTGTGAAATCCATTGAGATACACAGAAGGACATGACGAAAGTAATGAGCGTCTCGAACTGAGACTTGACTGACGTTACGCCACCACCCGCATCGCTGTCGGACTCCACTCGCAGTCGCGCGCCGTGGAAATCCCTCTGATGTTCAGGTGCTCCGCGATCTCGCGCGACGACTCTGCTCGATTGGCCTGAATTCCTGCGATGATGGGCGAAGGTCTCTTGGACGTTGCTGTGCCTTGGTCATGCGGATCGCGTTTCCAACGCAAGAACCTTGCTCTGAATATGGAGGATATTCCCCCATCCCCGCTTTGCCCGCCTGACGGAAACTGTCCCCCTCACTTGGAAGCTTGCGTTTGTGCTCGATTCGCTACAATATCGAAACCCAAATATGAAGCCGTACCAGGTTCGCGTATCCACATTCCTTGTCTTAGCCCTACTCTGCTTCGCTCTTGTGCCGCTGTGCGCGCAATCGGTGTCTCCCGATCTTTTTAGCGGCCTCAAGTGGCGGCTGATCGGACCGTTCCGCGGTGGCCGAGCCATCGCCGCCGCAGGAGTCCCCGGAGATCCCAACAGTTTCTACTTCGGCGCGGTCGATGGCGGCGTTTGGAAGACCACCAACGCTGGAGTTACCTGGGCGCCCGTTTTCGAAAAGGAATCGTCTGCTTCCATCGGAGCTATCGCCGTTGCTCCCTCGGATGCGAAGATCATCTATGTCGGCACCGGGGAATCCGACATTCGCTCGGACCTTGCTTCTGGCGACGGAGTATACCGCTCCACTGATGGCGGCCAGAGTTGGCGCAATGTTGGCTTGCACGACACGCGTCAGATCAGCCGAATCGTTGTCGATCCCCAGAACGCAAACATCGTCTACGTCGGCGCGCTTGGTCATGCTTACGGCCCTAATAACGAGCGCGGTGTCTACAAGTCCACCGATGGCGGCGAGCATTGGACAAAAATTCTCGATCAGGGCCCGGAAATTGGCATCGCCGATCTCGCCATTGCAACCGATCATCCCAACGTTCTGTTCGCCACGACCTGGCACACGCATCGACCGCCATGGAGCACCTATGCTCCCATTGACGGTGCAGGCACCGGAATCTTCCGGTCACAGGATGGCGGCAATTCCTGGACGAAGCTCAGCGGCTCCGGCCTTCCCGACGGCGATTGGGGACGGCCTGCCGTGGCCGTCTCGCCAGATGGTAAGCGTATTTACGCACTGGTCGATGATGGCAAGAAATCCGGCCTGTACGGCTCCGACGATGGCGGCGATAGTTGGACTCTCAAGAATTCCGACGTGCGCCTCACCAGTCGTGCCTGGTATTTCGGTAACATCACCATCGATTCACAAAACCCTGACGTCCTCTACGTTCCTAACGTTGCTCTCTATCGATCTGAAGATGGCGGCCAAACAATCGGGATCGTGCGCGGCGCGCCTGGCGGCGACGACTACCATCAGCTCTGGGTCGATCCCAAAGATTCCGCGCGGATGATCCTTGCCACGGATCAAGGCACGACCATCAGCGTCGATCGCGGTCACACCTGGAGCACCTGGTACAACCAGCCCACGGCGCAGATCTATCACGTGATCACCGACAATCGCTTTCCTTATACGGTGTATGGCGCGCAGCAGGATAGTGGGAGCGCCGCGGTCCTGAGCCGCACCGACCACGGCCAAATCACGCCGGGCGACTGGGCTCCAGTCGATGGCAGTGAAAGCGGATATATCGCACCCGATCCGAAAGATCCGAATATCCTCTATTTCAGCGGCACCTATGGCAGCGTTTCCCGCTTCGATCTGCGAACCTCTCTCAGCCAGGATATTACTCCCTGGCCCCTGCCCGCATTCGGCGTTGACATCGCGCAACGCAAATACCGGGATCCCTGGACGCCGGTCCTTGTCTTTTCTCCCGTCGACAAGACCAGCCTCTACCTCGGCACGCAATTCGTGCTGAAAACGACGGACGGCGGCCTACACTGGCAGACGATCAGTCCCGATCTCACTGGTGTGCAACCTAGCGCTGCGAAGACGCAAGGACCGCCCACAATCCAAGACGCGAAACAGCGCGGATACGGTGTCGTCTACACGATAGCGCCCTCGCCAACAGACGCGAATCTGATCTGGGCCGGAAGCGATACCGGACTGATTCACCTTACGCGCGATGGCGGCAAGACCTGGAGACACGTGACGCCCAAAGGTCTCACAGAGTGGTCGAAGATTTCCTTGATCGAAGCCTCACATTTTGATACCGCTGAAGCCTACGCCGCGGTCGATCGTCATCGGCTCGATGATCAGGCTCCTTATCTCTATCGCACCCGCGACTACGGACAAACCTGGCAGCCCATTATCGAAGGTATTCCCACTCCGGCGTTCCTGTGTGCCGTTCGCGAGGATCCAAATCACAAGGGGTTGCTGTTCGCCGGAACCGAGTTTGGTATCTATATCTCTTTTGACGACGGCGATCACTGGCAATCGCTACAGCTCAATCTGCCTGTCACGTCTGTTCGCGATCTCGTGATCCACGGCGACGATCTCGTCGTTGCTACCCATGGACGTTCATTTTGGACCCTGGACAACATCACTCCACTTCGCCAGGTGAAAGAAGTGCGCGAAGCCAATGCATGGCTCTACCGTCCAGCGACGGCCGTGCGGATTGACAATGCCGGGTTTATGGGAACTCCGCTGCCACCCGAAGAGCCAACGGCTGAAAATCCGCCCAGCGGCGCCATGGTCGACTATTTCCTTCGTGGTCCCGCCGATCACGTGGAGCTCGAAATCCTCGATTCGCGGCATGAACTTGTGCGAAGCTTTTCATCCGATCCTGCGCGGCATGCGCAGCGTCCACCAGTTCCGATTGCCGAACGCTGGCTCTCACAACCGCTGCCTCTCGAGAAATCCGCCGGGATGCATCGCTTTATCTGGGACCTGGCTTGGGGTGCAGAGCTTTCCGACTCAGGTGGAGAAGAGGGCTACGCCGCACCCCGTGGTCCG
Organism: Candidatus Sulfotelmatobacter sp.; assembly: GCA_035946775.1. Classification (GTDB taxonomy): domain Bacteria; phylum Acidobacteriota; class Terriglobia; order Terriglobales; family Acidobacteriaceae; genus Sulfotelmatobacter. The sequence continues at coordinate 3,679 of DASYZA010000280.1, forward strand.
CGCGCTGCGCCTGGAACTTACGAAGTACGTCTCACACTTGACGGCAAAACTCTTACTCGACCGCTGCGGATCAGCATGGATCCACGGTCAACTGCGACGCCGCAAGATCTCGCTCAGCAAGTCAAACTTGGCCGCGAGATTTTTGCTGCGTGGCTCGAAACCCGCAAAGCACTGTCGCAGATCCAAAAAATGCAGAAGCAGCTTGCCGACCTGCAACCAAGGCTGCCACAGAATGCTGATCTAAAAGCCAGTGCGGACATCGCTTCTGACGAACTGAAAAGCATCCTTGGCGGCTCTTTGCCCAAAGGGATGGGCCTGGAGCAGGCGAGCACCGGCCTGTCTGCCGCACTCAGAGTAGTTCAGAGTAGTGATCGTCCTGTGCCCGCACAGGCTCTTCAGGTCTATCATGAGTCGAGCGATGCCGCGAAGCTCGCCCTCGCGAAATGGAACGACTTCAAATCGAGACGCCTGCCTGAACTGAATCACCAACTGGAAGGCGCAAGTCTGCCTCGCGTAGCCGTTGTGCGATAGAAGTTGTAGAAAAAACCAATACCACAAACTGACTCAGCCGGAATACGACTTGTCATTTGCCGGAGGTTTTTGTGACAGGCTCAGAATTCCAATTCAACAACAAGTTGCACGTTGCGGGGGCTGCCGTTTCCGAAATAAGGATTAAACGAATCGGGCGTACTGGTGAGCTGGAAGCCAGAACCGAAAGTCGTGGAAGGATTTGCAAAATTCGGATGGTTCCATACGTTGAAAAATTCGGCCCGCAAACGCAAACGCCATTCGCGAAAGATCTGCTGTGTCTTGACGATTGACATATCAAAGTCGTTCAGCCCCGGTCCGCTGAAAGCATTTCTTGCGAGATTGCCGTAGGTCCCCGGCAGAGGCCGTGCGAAAGCCGACGGATTCAGATAGGGCCCTAACGGATCAAACGCGACGTAAGGATTGCCGATCAAGTTCGGGCGGTCGCGAAATTCGCCGGTCCCAGAATTATCGAACGGCAAAGTGATGTTGATCGGACCGCCGGTTTGCAACGTCGTGATGCCATTCAGTTGCCAGTTGGAGGTGAGCGCGTGCATCCACCCGGACACGCTGGCAAGCGCCGGTATGCGCCACGCATAGGTAATCGTAAAGCGGTGGCGAATGTCGAAGCTCGAACGGCCATAGTCGAGCTGTAGGTCGCGACTGTCTTCCGGTGGCCCCTGATAAAATCCGCCGCCTCCCGAAGCATCATCCAGCGATTTGGAAAAGGTATAGCTAGCTTGCAGTGTCAGGTTCGTGGCAGACCGTTGCGCCGAAACCTGCAAGCTGTTGTAGTTCGAATATGCAATTGAGGAAAGCGTGTTGATGACTCGAAACTGCGGGAACGCGGCCGCGAAGGGTCGGCGACCCTGTTCGCTCACGGGGTCAGAACTGCCAGGAGTAGGCTGATTGATATCGATCACAACGGGCAGATCTGTGCCGCGCGTTCCGTAATACGCCACGCGAAAAGATTGTTGCTTGCCTAACTGTTGTTCAAATGCGAGATCGAAGTCCTGATACCGTGGATCCGGGTAATGAGTGTTCACAGCAAACACGTCGAATGGTGGCTGCGGCGCTGCCGGCCCGAAGATCTGGACACCCGGTCCAAACGGTACCGGCGCTGTCGGAGTGATCGTGAAGATTGCACTGGAACCGATTGGATTGAATACCGGTCCTGAAAGGATTGAGTTCGCGTTATTGCTATTACCCATCAATTCGTCAAAGGGTTGGGCATTAAAATACATTCCCCAACCGCCGCGTAGCGTGCGAGAGCTGCTCAGTCCGAGCGAAAACCCGGCACGTGGTGCAAAATCAGTACGGTTGGGCTCGTATTCATGGGCAAGTCCTGGAGCGCCGACTGGCATCAGCCCACCACCGGGAAGGAAGTTACTCATTCTCCCCTGCTTCTCCGTCGGTACCGAGAATTGATCGTGGCGTAATCCAAAGGTGACTTTGAGTGTCGGCCGAAGCTGCCAGGCATCTTCGATGAAGGCTCCCCAACGACGTTGGCGCAGGTAACGTTCCGAGTTGCCACGCGCCATGGTAGTGACGCCGGGAGCAGGCATGCCAGCAAGCAGGTCGACCAAACTGGCAATGGCGAAGTTGCTCGAGAGTTGATCGCCGAGCTGCGAGCCGTCGAAAACTAGACGCCCGCGCATGCCGGTGTCGGTGAATGCATTCTCCTGGAGCAATGTCAGGCTACCGCCGAATTTCCATTGATGTGCGCCGCGATTCCAATCCATCCCATCCGAGAAGTCGTACACATTGCTTACGCGTCCGCGGGGCAGAGAGGTTGAGGCACCAAGGTTTTCATATTCGCCGGGAGCGATATCAATTTCCGGCAGACCGGAATCTCGTGCCAAGCTGACCCCGGTGTTCAGGCCGATTGCGGATGCATTGAAGCCAACGTCTCCGGGAAGTGTCGTTTCGTTGTAACGCGAATAACCGACGCGAGCAGAATTCAGCAAGCGGGAAGACAGCGCCCGGTGCCATTCGGTAGCAAACAGCTGCACGATGTCGTGGGATTGCGATGCATAAGCGGGCAACCGTGACCCTCCTCCCACGCCGAACGACCCTTGCGGAAAGCTCTGTCGGTTTGAACCGAAAGCGTAAGTGCCAGAAATACTATTGTGTCCGCTCCTGCCGTGATCCACTTTCAGCATCACTGTGTTGCCGTCGTTGCGTCCGATATCGGAGAAGCTAAGCGGCCCCTGGCCGAACGAGGCCGGGTAGAGCGCGAGAATGGGCGCGGCCAGTGCATTCACCGTGCCTCCAGCTCCCTGCGCGAGCGATGTTGCTGTCGCAATTTCCTGCGACGTGGGAAACCGCGATGCAAAAGTTACCCCAACACGTTCATGCTGCCCTTCATAGGAGGTGAAAAAATGATTGCTGTACGGCAACGGTCCGCCGACGGTGAATCCGAACTGGTTGTTTCGAAACTCAGGGCGTGGACGCCCATATGCGTTGTTGTAGAAATTGTTGGCGGCGAGCTTGTCGTTATCAAAGAACTCGAAGAGAGAGCCATGCAGCTTTGGACCGCCGCTCTTGACCGTGGTCAGCACCGCAGCCCCTGACGGACCATACTCAGCGCCAGTGTTGGTCTGCACTGAGATTTCTTGAATGGCCGCCAGAGGCAGCAGGACCGCTGGAGCACCGAAGGCGCCACCTTGCCCGATGGCTTCTGCGCTACGAAAGGGGTCAAGATTATTGGTGCCGCTAACGATATAAGTGTTGAACTGCTGGCGGCTGCCGTTGACGGGGAATGATCCAAACGTCCCCCCGGTTGCGCCAGCTCCGGGCGTGAGTGTCTCGAGATTGCCAGAGGCCTGCCCTCGTACCGGCAGAGCGCGCACCTGCTGTTCGACGCCCTCGTCAGTAACCTCGGTGACTGCCCTGGACAACGCTCGCCGCGGGTCTAGCGTGATCTGCAGTTGCCTGGCTTCCCCTGCCAGCAACGAAATCCCCGCAGCTTCGATGCTGACATATCCACTACGTGTAACACGCAAGCGATAGTCAGTTGCAGGTGCAAGATGAGCAAATTCGAACTGGCCCAGTGGATCGCTTAGCGCGGTGGCGACCGGATCGGTGGCGGCTCCGAGATAAAGCAGCACTTGTGCGCCCGCAACGGTATGGCCGCGTGTATCTGAAACACCGCCACGCAAAGTGTTGGTCCGTATCTGGCCAGCAGCCTGAAGTGCAATAAAGATGCACAGAAGAGTAGTAATCTTTCGAATTTGGATGAGCCACCGCCATCACATCAACAAGAATGACTTTACCAATTTGCTCAATGACTGCGTCAAACACTTTTTCGGGATATTTCGGCAGATTGTGCTTACAACTGGCTCTCGCTAAGTTTCAGGCCGTGTCCTCGAAGACAGAGGTAAAGAACCAAAGCGGAGGTCGTCATCAATACCGCAGATGAGATCAGGACAGGAAAATAGCCCAGGCGGGGTATGACAGCGGCTGCGGTGAGTGCAGCGACAGTCTGTGCGCCACATACCAGGAAGAAGTTCCACGCGGATGCGCCGCTCTGCTCTTCCGGACGAACGTTACTCATCAGCAGCGTGTAGAGACCAGGTTCATTCATGTATTGAAAGAGGCTCATGGCCGCGAATGAGGCGAGCATCCACGGTTTGGCAGAAAAGCTTACGAAGCCTACAAGTGACACGGCGGTTACGATTTGCGAGAGAGTCACTGTGAATAACGTTCCGTGTCGCCGGAATAAACGCGGTGCGAGGAGCACCGACAGCATCTGCAGGAATTGGGATAACGAAAACATCGTTCCGACTTGCGGCAGTTCGAGATGTAGGTTTTTCGTGAGGTAGACCGCAAGGAATGGGGACAAGATCCCCAGCGCGAAGCTCCACGCTGTCACAGGAGGCAGGAAACGCCGCAGATAGGGGCTGGTCGGACGCACGTTTATGGTCTGGTGAAACGGCTCCTCAAGGATGGCCAGTCGCGAACAAGGAACAACGCCCATCAGCACAAAAGCGCTAGCAAGCAAAAGACTCGACTGCTTTAAGGTCGCCGGCGAACCTTGCTGAATATGCGCGAGCCAAGACGGCAGGTGTCCCCCCAGATAGCCGCCGATAATTCCCGAGCCGATTCCGAGAGCGAAGATCAGGCTGAATCCAACGGAACGATTGTGGTCCGTAGTAAGCCTCGCGACAGTTGGGGGCAAACACACGGCCCAGATCGAAAATACCGCTCCGCCAGCCAATGCGAGCAGGACGAGTGCCGCATCAGATTGTACGACCGCACGCGCGGCAGAGATTATCGGAACCAGGGTGAGACAGCAGAGCAACGCGTTGCGGAAACCGATTTTTCGCGCGAGCACTCCCGCGGGGAACGTTGCAAGCATTGTTCCAAGCGACATGGCGGCGGCGATCCAGCCCATGGTCTTCTCGGTCATTCCTCTGTCGAGAAGATAAAGGTTGTAGAGAAAAGCGAAAACAAACATCCCCAAGTCGAAGAAAAGTGATGCAATCAGGAATTTCCAAAACTGTACGCCAAATTTGAAAGACGAGAAGACAGCGGGAGAGCGGACGTTGCCAGCCTCTTCGATGATTTTGGGCTCCTGAATGGCTGGCATTATGCTTCGCTTTCGGCAAGGCGCCGAAGAAACGCGACCGCGGGTTCGAGATCGCTGTATCGAAACTCCAGCACTTCTGCCGAAACGAGATTCGCCAAAGAGCGTTTCTGCTCTTTCCTGATCTTTTCTTCTCCATAGCAGAGAATCTGAGACAAGTTGGCCAGCGCAGTCGCGCGTGAGAAGGGCAGCACCGATGGCAGGACGCTGGGCTGGCGATTGAGGAACAGAACGAAATCAACTTCAGCTTCGTGCGCGGTCTTGATCTCGGAGCAGGACTCGGTTGCAAGCTCGACGGCAATTTCCCCATTGATGCGTGGCCGAAGCGGGATGTGCCGGAGTTCAGGAAAGATCTCAAAGGCAGACTCGCGGAAGTGAATATGTTCGGGATTTCCAACGACGATGCGTCCCTTGCGACCCCGCACCAGACATGTGGCGTCATCTGAAAGGAACGTCCAACCGCGACGGGCACACGCAAATGACAAAGAAGATTTCCCGGCGCCCGAATCGCCACACAGAAGAATGCCTTTTCCCTTCCAGGCAACACACGCGCCGTGCACTGGAGTTAGGTATTTCGTAGTGACTAACGACAAAGCCGCGGCTTCGAGGAAGTGATAACGGAAGTATGCATGATTATTGACGGTATGCCGCGAAAGCCAGCAGAACGCATATCCGGTGCCCACATCGCATACGCTGAAATTCTGCGCATCGGCAATAGAGCACAAGATATTCTCTCGCGATCGGCAGACGGGAAGGTTGAAACAATGACTGGCGAACGCCGGCAGGACTCCCACATCGATGCGAATTTCCGGAACATCAAACGCTTGGCGATTCTCACCCCAGCTTTCGTGCGCGGCCTCCAGAACCTCCTCGCTATTCGTATGCACCGCGACTGGAAAGCCGCGAGGATAGAACACCTTTTTTAGCGGCAACTCGCAGAGGCTCAGAAGGGGATCGTAAGCGCAGCCCTCTGAAATTGGCAGCGGCAATGGACTCCCGTCCGAAGATTCCCGCTCGCGAAGAGTTTCTGATAATGGGATCAATTGGCTCTCTCCGATGTCGCGCCCTCTCAAAATTGCAATTTCAGCGCCAGTTGTATGACGCGGGGGTTTGAGGCGGTGGAAGTAATCAGACCGAAAGCCGGCCCAGTCGCAAAGTCATTGACCGGTTGACCGAATTTCGGAGTATTCGTGAAATTGAAAAACTCCGTCCTGAAATCGAGAGCAGTCCCTTCCGTGATCGAGAAGCTCTTTTGAATTCCAAGGTCCAGGTTCAGCTGTGAAGGCCCACGAAGGAGTCCCACCCCGCAATTCCCGAACCCGGTGCCGTCGCCAATACTTGGAGCACTAGTGAAAGCTGCGGGATTGAAATAGCCATTCACGCGCGAGAACAGCGATCCCGAAGATGCGGGAGAGACTCCGGTGCATTCGGCGCGGGTGAAGCCGGGTAGATTGCCGTAGACCGACCCGGCAGAACTGTCCACGACCGTAACAGGCGATCCGGATTGCAGCACGGAGATGGCGGAAAACTGCCACTTATTGAGTGCCGACCGAAGCGCTCGCGGTCCGACTCCAAGCGATGGCACAGCATATACTGCGCTTACGACGACTCGGTGAGTACGATCGAAATCGTTAAGTCCGCGTGCCTGGGATGGGTTTGTGGAATCGTTGCTCAGGAAATCGAGATCGAGAGACGAAAGGCCTCCCGTACCGCTCGTGTAGTCCAAATTCTTCGACCAGGTGTAAGCCGCTTCAAGAGCAAGACCGTGGTGAAACCTGCGATTCACATTCGCTTGAAGCGAGTTGTAGTTTGCACCGAATGCGGTTTTGCAGATGTAGGACCGCCCAGCCGCCAAGCCCTCATATGGAAGCCGCTGCGCAAGATTTTCAACGGTGGTAGTGGTCTGGCCGTTCACGGGATTCTGAGGACTCGCAATGAGTGCCTGGTTGAACTCAACGCATCCCGTTAAATGCGTGCTCTTCGAACCGACGTAGCCGAGTTGGAAAACAGTGTCGTGCGCAAATTCATACTGCACGTTGAGGCTGTACTGTTGAACGTAAGGGCTGGTCGCGGATCTTTGGATTGCAGCTACTGATAAAGCGCTATCCGGAGTCCGCGGAATGAACACCGGGAAGCTGGAGTCATGTGGCAGCGGTGGATTGTAGGGCTGCTGCAGAGTCGCGGCGCTGTTCTGGGCACCCTGCAACGTCTGAGTGAATGAAAATGGCGGCGCGCCTACAACCTGCTCGGCGAGTTGCCCGGACAGTCGCTCGTAATAGAAGCCATATCCGCCGCGCAGAACGAGCGCAGGCGAGTCGAGAAGTTGCCATGCGAATCCGATTCGCGGCGAGAAGTCGGTGTAATCCTTGTTCCACATACCCGTGCCGGAAGAACGGGAGAATCCCGACGGCAACATGCCTTTGTAGTTGGAAGGCAGGAAAAATCCGCTGAATGTTCCGCCCGCAGGTGCTTGTTGCTGCGCGTTCGTGGGATCGAAGTTCGGCAGCTTGCCCTGAATTTCGCTTGGTGGGCCGAAGAACTCGTAACGCAAGCCTGCGTTGACTGTCAGCCGCGAACTAACCTTCATGTCGTCTTGAATGAAGCCCGCCGCGTCGGTATAGCGCTCATCTTTTCGGAACAGGCCCGAAGCCCCAGTGCTAGAAAAAATGTTGCTTAGGCCAGTCCCATTCTGAGCTCCGCTGGCTCCTAACAGAAAATCTGGGAAGCTTAAGAAGAAGAGGAAACCGTCTTTAACGAATGGTTCATCCACTAGCAACTGATGGCGCACGACTTGAGCGCCCGCGCGGAGGGTATGTCGGCCTCGAACGAGAGCAATAGAATCCTGGGCACTGTAGGTGTTCGTGTTTTCGAATGTGTATGGCCCGCTAGCAGGTCCGATTGTGAATGACCCAAGCACCGACATACCGGGAATCTCGGGTAGGCCCGCGGGAGTCGCCATTCCAACGTCTGCGGCGTTCATTGGTTCTTCACCGCGCGAGAAACCTTGAAACCGCATAAAGCCCAGGCGAGCCACGTTCACCAATGATGGTGAGAACGTATGCGTGTCGGAGAGAACGAACATGTGATTGCGATCCGTTTCATTCAGCCCCCAACCCGGCACAGTCGAACCAAAAGGTGAAAATGGGTCCTGCATGGGTGCGCGCGAATAGAAGTACCGGCCCGACAGTTCGTTCCCCGAGGAGATACGTTGATCGAGGTTGACGGTGAATTGGTCTTCGCGGAAGCTCGCCGGAATGGAAAATGACGATTGTCCGACACCGGGGCTTATGACTGACTGCGGACTCGGAATCGCGTATTGGCCGTTAGCAAACTTGAAATTTAAGATGGCCAATGCCACCGGATTAATATTTGAGCCGTTGCTGGCAATTGCTTCGCCGCCAAGAGCTCCTGTTTGACCTGCGTAGATTTTGCCAATCGCCTGCGCAGACCTGTCGCTTCCAAGGGTCGGCAAGAAGGCTGTCTGGAGCGACACACTGGCGACGCCGTTCTTCTGAAGCGTCCCCTGATAGGAACCGAAGACAAAAGTGCTGTTCTTGCGCAATGGGCCTCCAATTGCAAATCCGAACTGGTTTTGTCGCAACACCGGACGAGGTTGGTCGTTGCGCTTGAGGAAGAAGTCATTCGCGTTGAGGGCGTCGTTGCGAAAGAATTCCCACAACGTAGCATGCAACTGGTTGCTTCCGGAGCGGCTCACGAGATCGACGTTCGCTCCGGCGCTCCGGCCGTAGCTCGCATCGTACAAGCCAGTCTGCACCTTGAATTCCGAGATCACGTCCGGCGCAGGAATGGCGATACCAATATTCGATCCGAAGCCCGAGGCCGAGTTTTCGGCCAGGTTCACCGCATCCACTCCATTAAATTGAAAATCGTTGGCGGTAGTTTTCGCCCCATTCACCGAGATGTTCTGAGTGTTCTTACCGAGGGCGCCCGCATTTGGTAATTCGACAACTGCGCCCGACGACAGCGCGAGAATTTGCGTGTAATTGCGATTGGCGAGCGGTAGAGCCGTAATCGTCTGTTCGCCAATGGCGCGCCCTAACGCTGCGGACTGAGTCTGGACCGCATCGGACTTGGCAGCAACCTGCACCTCAGAGGAACTGACGGGCGCCAAATCGAGCTTGATCTCAGCAACCGTGGTTTCGCTTACGACGACCTGCAGCGGCACCGACGCTTTCTGCTTAAAGCCAGGAACAGTCACGCTGATCTCATACGATCCGGGGGGCAACAGAAGTATGCGGAACGAACCAGTCGCGTCGGTCGTTGCCTGGCGCGCCATGAGAGTGTCGGCATTGGAGGCGGTCACACGAGCGTTGGCAAAAACCGCGCCAGACGGATCCAGCACTGTACCGGCGATTGCGCCGGTCCCGGGAATTTGCGCGAGCATAAGCTTGGAGCCCAGAAATAACACAGCGATTGTGAGAAAAACTCTGGTGCTCGACATGATTGACACCCCGATGCGTTGAGATAAAAGGCAGATGGCAACTGCTAATCGATCGCTTCCACGGTTTGAACCGTGATCGTGTTTTTCTTCAGGCTGCCAACGATCCGCACCTTGCGCCCCGCGAAAGGTTCGATTTTCTTCGGATCGTCGAGGCGATATACCTGGTCTTTCGCCGCGTCGTAGAGCGCGTACTTGGCGCCCATCTGAATGCAGGTCTTCTCGCAAGTAAGCTTGTCCATGCGCATGTTCTTCATCTCTTTCATCATGTCGTCATGATTCTTGGGGCAAAGCGTCTCGGTAATCTCGCCGGTAAACGTCTGCAGGGTGGGAGTTGTTTTTCCGCTGGGGGAGGCAATCGCAGGCATTTCCAAGATCATTGCGAACACGAGCGCAGCTATAAAAGACAATCGCATCATCATGAATCTCCACGTTGGAACCAAAATTGATTGAGCGAGCATAGAGTCGCCGATCCTGTGTTTTGTCACACCTTTGTCATGAATGTGTAAGTTTCCTGCTAAAGAACGCGGAACATCCGAATGGCAAGTGAGTTTTAAACCGTGTGAGGGTTCACGACTGAATGCATACAAGAGAAAAGTTGACCGTCTGGTGACAACGCTCTGACAAACAGAACCGAGGCTGGCGATATTGTCACGAGGTCATAGAGCGAGGATGCGGGTCATCTGAACATGGAAGTGAATCCGCAAGGGCTCAGGAGTAACTCCGATGCATTTGCGCAGCAATCGTGAATGGATCCTCTTAAAACTGATGGCGTTCATACTTTGTGTGCGCCCCACATTTCTCCTTTCTCAAGCATCTCCGTCCCAGGCACCTGCAGCAACCGCAGGCGTGACGTTCGTAGAGGGATCTTCCTCGAAGCTGATCCTGGAGCGCGATGGAAAGAAATATCTTGTCGATCTGTCGACAAAGACGATCACGGAAATCAAGGATGGAGATGCATCAGTCGGCAATGCCGCGCAACATGCACCGGCAGCCAATCCAACTGCACCGGGCCGAAAAACGTCCCCCGGTCCTCCCGACTCGAATGCCGACATCTACAAAGCTGGCGATGATCTTGTGTTTAGTGTTCCGACGGGGAGAAGGCCAGCGAAGCGCGGGATGTACATCAATTTCACGCACCGCTTCCCCTACGAAGCTGCTTTCAGCGGACCGGCAAGGGGAGCAACGTTGCTCGGGTTGGATGACTTCGCCATTCCCGCGTTTGGTGTCCGTTACGGCGTTACAGATAAGTTCTCGGTGTTTGCTTATCGGGCGCCAAGCATTATCGCGCGCCCGATTGAATTGATGGCTGCGTACAACTTCCTTGACGAGAAAGATGGTCAACCGTTCAATGCATCGGTGCGGTTTTCTGTAGACGGGCAGGATAATTTCTCCAGGAACTTCACCGAGAACTTCGAACTGTTGGCATCACGCAGCATCGGGAAGCGAGCGCAACTGTACATAGCCCCCACATTCAACATTCACAACCGGCCAGTGCTCGGAGCAAGTTCAGCTCTGACCAATCCGCCGCCGTATCAGCCTTGCAATGCCGCTTTCGCAGCTGGAACGAATGCTGCACAACGAATCCGGCCCTGCGCGAATACATTTTCGTTGGGAGCCGCGCTGGCAGTGGACATCCGACCGACGGTTGCATTGGTCGCTGAAGCCATTCCAACACTGGTGAATGGACCGGACCTTGGGATCCATCGCCCAGCCTACTCATTCGGAATCCAGAAACACATCTGGAGACACGCCTTCACCTTCGGTTTCACAAATAGCCCGGGAACAACCGTGTCACAGCGGGCCGGCACACGAGCCACCTTCCTTGGAGACCCAGGAGCGGATAAACCCAAAGGAATGTTTATCGGATTTGATCTGACACGGCAGGTGTTCTAAAGAGCCAGACCTTTCGAGTCGCATTTCAAATCCACCAGGTGGGGAAAGATGGCTGAAAATCAACGAATTGTCGAGGCGATCCTGGGCGCGCTGAGTTTTCGCGGTGCAACTCCGGAACGACTCTCTTCGCTTTCCCAATCCGAATGGCAAGATCTCCTGTTGTATGCCGATTTGTCTCACCTGACTCTTCCACTTGCCGTCAATTGCTCAGGATACTTGCCGGAATGGGTGTACAACCGCGTCCAACAGAACCTGCGAGACAACACGGCACGCGCAAAAGCAATCACAACAGCCTACCGCGAAGTGCAAGGCGCGTTTAATGCTGCGGGCATCGAACATATTGTGCTCAAGGGTTTCGCACAGTGTCCGGACTACGTGTCGGACATGAGCTTGCGCTTTCAATCGGACCTCGACCTATACTGTCCTCCGTCATCGATATTTCGCGCGGCAGAGGTTCTTCGGCAACTTGAATATGAGGCAATTCCCACGCCTCCGAACGCAGACCATCTGCCAGTAATGATTCGGAAAGAATCATGGAATTGGCGTGGGAACCCGTATGACCCTGAAATGCCACCTTCGATCGAACTGCACTACCGGTTCTGGAACCGTGATTTGATGCGGTTCGGGCCTGCCGAACTGCAGCAGTTCTACTGGCGGCGCATAAGTCGTTCTCTCGGCGATTTATCATTTCCGGGCCTTTCCATCGTTGACAATCTTGGGTTCTCTGCTCTCGAGGTTCTTCGAGATCTCTTATGGTTCGGATTGCTCGCCCACAAACCGTATGAATTGGCTTACTTCCTTCATCGCCGCGCCGATGACGGCGAGTTCTGGGACGAATGGAAACACACGCATGACGAGGACCTTCGGTCGTGGCAAGCGATCAGTTTTTTCCTGGCCGCGTCATGCTTTGAATGCAATCTTTCAACGGCCGTAGCTGAGCAAATTGAGCGGCTACCGAGCCCAATATTGAAGTGGATCGCTCGGCATGCGAAAGAATCGTTGATCACCTACCGCACGCTGAACAAAAATGCTGTGTGGATGCATGTCGCGCTTGTTCAACCTCTTCTTGGGAAATTCATGGTCGTCATGCGCATGTTCCCGAAGAATCCAGAGATTCAGAGGGCGCTCGGAACTTCTGCAAAGCGAGATCCAGACTTTCGCTCATGGAAGGATTTCGTGCGCTACATCCTGTATTGCCTGAGCAGAGTTCCTCGTCATGTGGTGTCCGTCCCTCGCACGCTTTATCGAGGTGCGGGCTTGCTTCTGCCTCAACATCGACGCCACAGTTGACCCATTCTCGTACGGCTACCCTCAATCACTAATCGGAAATAAACCTCTACAGGCTTTTCAGCATCTTAGGGCGTCGTTCGATCTGATCTATCCATCCGGGAGTCTGGCTATGAAGACCGCTCCTTCGCCGCCCCTGTGCCGCGCCATTCCCTTGTCGCTCATTGTGCTCTGTGCCCTCGCCTTTCATGGGCCGTTACTTCTCATGCGGCTTCCGGACAACAGTTTCGATGCACATTTTCATATGTCCATGGCGGCGCACTATGCCGAGCATTGGTTCGACCCATGGAATGCGAAATCTCTCGGCGGCTTCTCAGAAACTACGTACCCGCCCTTGACGCATCAGTGGACGGCCATTTTTTCGCATGTCGTTGGCCTCTCCTACGGATTCATGCTCGTGCTCGGGATCATGATTCTCCTGCTGCCGGTTGCGGTCTACCGCTTTTCAAAACTATGGGTCGATGAGCGCGCCGCCAGCTACGGTGCTCTTTGCTCCGTCTTTCTTGGTTCGCTGTCACTGCTGGCATACCAGGACGGACAGATCGGTACGATTTCAGCCACGACTTTGTTCTTATTGGCGATCCCCTACGCGTTCGATTACGCCGTCACTGGATCACGACAGGCTCTGATTCTCGGCGTGGCACTTTCTTGCACCGCGGCTGCGGCTCACCATGCGACACTGCTCTTTGGTCTTCCGTTCTTCGTATTGCCGACGATCTGGCTAGCTCTGCGCGACTATCGGACCGCGCATCCCGGAGACCCGATCGCTACACCCGCCAAGAGAATTGCCCTGTTCACCGGCTTAGTGTCGGTCGGCATTTTGTTCGTACTGCTGCCGTATTTCTTGAGCATTCTCAAGAATCCGATCGAGCAAACGCCCATTCCACACCTGAGCCGTGCCAACTTCCTCCTCGAACCAAAGTGGGGTCTTCACTATTGGCTCGTGCCCATGGGCGCCCTAGTGCTCGCATTGCCATACATCTTGTACAAAGGTGCACAGCCCCGATTGAGGCCTCTCTTTTTTGGATTTTATGGCGCGCTATTGTTTGGTTTGGGAGGCACAACACCAGTTCCCAGGTGGATTCTCCGCCGGGCCTTCGAGATCCTTACGTTCGAAAGGTTCACCTACTGGGCGCTTCTGTTGGCGATGCCCTTTGTCGGATTGCTCGCCGCCCGCCTCATCGATCGTTTTCGAGTGCGGGGCGCTGTTGCGTTAGTCGTTGCCGCAGTCGGATCCGGCGCACTTGCCGTGGCGTGGAACGTATATTTTCCTTTGATTGGCGCCCCGCTGAATGTTGATCCTGTCATCAAGTTCCTCAACGAGAACGGTCACGATCGCTATCGATATCTGACATTAGGCTTTGGTAATTCACTGTCGAAGATCGCCTGTTATTCCGACGCTCCGAGCGTCGACGGCGAGTACAACTCGGGCAGAACTCTTCCTGAGATGACCTTGCACGGCTCTGCGCAATTAAGCAGCGCAAAATACTACGGCAGTGAAGGGATGCTCGCCCTTTCCGCCATGTTGCGTCATGCAACTCGCTACGGGCTGAAGTACGTATTCGTCGCCGACAGCTATTACGAGCCGATTCTCACGTTCGCCGGATGGCGTCAAATCGTAAGCTACGATCACGGAAGCATAACAGTCTGGACGAACCCGGGAATTCCTTTTGCCAGACCGATCCCGTCCCCATTCCGTCCTCCGCGGTGGCAGGGAATCATGTGGGGAACCGTTCCGGTGGGCATCAGCCTGATCACCATCATCCTGGCGCTGTTGCAGTCGCGGAGGTTGGCCGGCAGGGCAACTGAATCCCTCAAACCGGAGGAGAGTCTCGTTGCGCCGCCGCTGTCTCCCGCAGCAGCACCGGTTCTCTCATCGGAAGGCAGAGCTTGATGTGCATCGGCCACAGTCGCGCTGCAACATAAACCCGCAGTTACGCATCTTATGCAGCCGTGACGGCGATGCTTAGCATAATCATTCCCGCGCGCAACGAAGCAACACGCTTGCCTCGAACGCTGGAACATATCCTTGCGTACCTACAGACGAAACGCTGGAGCGCCGAGATCATCGTCATCAATGATGGATCAACGGACGACACGGCACAGGTCGTCCGAGGATATATGGCCAAAAATTCATCCATCATTTTGATCGATAATCCCGTGAATACCGGAAAAGGAAGCAGCATTCGCGACGGAATGCTCCGCGCGAACGGAGACATCATTCTATTTACCGATGCTGACGATTCCACGCCCATCGAAGAAGCCGAGAAATTGATCAATGAGATTCATGCGGGTGCTGACATCGTGATTGGATCGCGGTGGGTTGATCGCAACCTGCAGGCAGAGCCGCAACCCTGGTACCGCCGCCTCAACGGTAGAATTTATAACCTTCTTCTCCGCAGTATTCTGGGTCTCGAACTCACGGACACACAGAATGGCTTCAAAGCGTTCACGCGTACTGCGGGGAAGGCAGCCTTCGCGATTCAGAAGATTCCGGGATGGGGCTTCGATGCCGAGTCATTATTCTTTGCCAACAAGCTCGGCTTCACTGTTCGCGAAGTACCTGTGAGTTACCTCTACTATGCAGAAGGATCGAAGATTCGTCCGTACCGCGACGGAGCACGGATGTTGCTCGAATTACTGCTTGTCCGGTGGCATCAGATGAGTGGAGCTTACGCCCGTGCGGGGACGCGATCGACAAGCGAAAGGTCGACGTTCGCCGCTCAATCCTTCACCCAGAGTCAATCTAGCGAGTGATACATGCCCAAATTCTTGGTTGTGTTCGGGACACGTCCGGAGGCAATCAAGATGGCGCCGGTGCTCCGCGCCCTGGTGGGCGAGCCGCAGGTCACCGCCGTCGCGTGCTCGACAGGCCAGCATCAGGAAATCCTTGCGCAGGTTCTCTCCCTCTTCGACATTGAGCCTCGCTACAACCTGCGAGTGATGGCGCCAAACCAGCAATTGGCCGCACTTACGTCAGTTCTCTTGACCCGGCTTGAGAAAGTTATGCGCATCGAGCGCCCGGACCGCGTCCTTGTCCAGGGAGACACGACCACCGCCATGGTCGCGGCATTGGCCGCCTCCTATCAGAAAATTCCGGTTGCTCACATCGAAGCTGGACTGCGCTCGCACAATCCCTGGGAACCATTTCCCGAAGAATTAAATCGGAAGCTGATCGACGTGATCGCCGATATGTTCTTTGCGCCAACGACGATTGAAAGAAACGACCTGCTTCGAGAAGGGAAGCCCTCCGAGCAGATCCACGTTACTGGCAACACTTCGATCGATGCCTTGCAGTACGTCTTATCCCTGTCGTTCTGCCCGCAGGCGGGTGCGCTTGCTGAAATTCCGATCGGAACCAAGCGAATCATCCTCGCAACTGTGCATCGGCGCGAGAATCATGGCGCGCCTTTAATGAAAATATGCAATGCGATTCGCGTTCTAGCCGCTAGCTATGAAGATTCCGCCCACATTGTGATTCCTGTGCATCCCAATCCGAACGTAAAAGCCGAAGTACACCGCCATCTCGGCGGCATTCCCAACATTACATTGACAGAGCCTCTCGGATATCAGGATCTGGTCACAGTAGCAAACGCCGCGTATTTCGCACTGACGGACTCGGGTGGTCTCCAGGAAGAACTGACCTGGCTCGGAAAGCCCGCTCTAGTGTTGCGAAATGTGACCGACCGGCGTGAGGCAATCGAGGCAGGCGCTGCGATCCTGGTTGGCACTGAGGCGCGAACGATTGTCTCCGCTGCAGTGCAGCTCATGGAGAATCCTGTTCTATATCAGGCGATGGCACAGCCCAGACCATTATTTGGCGATGGGAACGCAGCGCATCGGATCGTCCATGTTCTGTTGCAGCGTCAGCCGTTTGTTGTTCCTCGGCCAGCGACTCTGCCCAGCGTTGCAGACTTGCGGCCTGCGGCTTAAATCAGACCGTGCCAATCGAACTTGCGTTCACCGGTCTGATACCGCTCCCACATTTCGAGTGCTTGGTAGCAGAAGACGGTTGAGACGGGATTCATATATGGCAGCATGATTCCTGCTTTCCTGCCGAACCAGAATCCACCCTTGAGCCGCGGGTCAGGATCGTCAGACTGAAACTCTCGTATCAGCGAGGCCTCATGACGTGCGGCTTCGTGGTCCATAGGAACTGCACCGGCTTGATCGGCGAATATGCGTACTCGTAACAATTGGGCGAGTACATCCGAGCGCAGAAACTGTGAAGCGATTGCCCGTGCGTAATGTGTAAGCCTGCTGATTCCGCTCTGCATTGCCTCTCTGCATTCTGTATTCGAAATGCATGGCAGAAGGCCCTCGAGGAAATAAGAATACGCGTGCAACCGGTCCATAACTTTCAATTCGTCCTGCGAACCAGGTAGGAACGAAAGATGTGATTCCAAGGCCGAACTGAGCAGCCTGCGATAGTGAGCCATGAAGTGCTGGTCCGCCGTTGCCTCCGCCAATTCCCACCAGGCCAGAGCCGCCTTCAGCTGATAACAACCCGAACTTCTCGACCAGCGAACTGGCTCCTGAGCAATGTGGTTCTTATTCGGCAGGGTGATGATCGGATCGAACTGTTCTCCATTGGAGAAATCCTTTGCCAACGAGTCACCGCAGCGGATTGCGGCGTCGAGTAGCTCTGGCTTGCGGCTCATCCGCCAGACGGCGAGCAGGCCGCGAATGATAATGCCTACGTCAAAGAAATACGAATAGCTTCTGTTTTCTCCAGCGCATTCAAACGGCATGGCTGCAATTTCTCCATCCCATGCTTTCCGCGCCAGAAAATCGGATTGTCTCAGCGCCGCATTCCTATATTTTTCATCTCCTGTCTGCTGATAAAGCGCTACGAAGGCGCTGGCGCAATACCCTGTGATCTCCGTTGAGACCGGCTTATTTCTCTTCTCGTCTGAGAGATAATAGCGGGCGACCCCGCCACCAGGATCTTCGATCCCTGAGTGCAGAAGCCATTCTCCTACTTGCCCATCAAGAGTCACGCGAGCCGATATAGCGCTCGTGGATGTTGAAACCTCCTTGGCGATTCGCGGACCAGCATTGACAATACGAGCTTTGAAAAAATCGAGATATCCGCTGACGACCTGTGAAATCTGCATACTGCTGGCCACCTCCAGATTGTGCCGAGCTAATGCTCGTCGTGTGCTGTCCGAACTCAGAATTTCGAGCAGATGATTTGTAAGAACCGTTCCGTCTCCAGGGGAATAGAACCGAATCCCGAGATTATGTTCCCGGGCCAACTCTTCAATTTCAGGGATCGCCGCGGCCACCATCGGCAAGCCATATTCGCAGGCCTGGTGTACGACCCCACTCGTTCCCGCCGCTGAGGAGTAGGGCAGAACCAGAACGCTCGCGCTCCGGAACAGGCTAGGGAGGTTCTGTTCAGGTACGTACCCGAGAAACTTGATGCTTTCGTATTCGGCGTACCTGGCTTGCAGTCCTTCAAGATATCCCGGCGTGCTGGGATGATTTAGCCCAGCGATCATCAACTTTGCTTGTGGCAATTGCTGGGAGATTCGTGGCCAGGATTCCAGCAGGAGATCCAATCGCTTATACGTGCCCCAGTAGCCGAACGCGAGTACCGTCGCAGTGTTGCTGACCATCTCAGGGCAACTCGCAGTTGAGAAAATTCCATGCGGCCGCACATGTACGCGATCTTCGCTGGTTTTGTAATTCCTGATCAGTTCAGAACGGAACGAGGGAAGAAGCACAGTAAGGTCATTCGCGCCGAGTAACACTTGAGTTGCGATCTTTCCCGCTGCCCTATAAGCACGCGGCATGCGGACTCCGGCGTCTTTCAAATTGATCCGTTCAAATAACGTATGGAGCGTGACGTGCGTATAGAAGCCAGACCATTTCGTGATCGCCGGACACGCGACCGACAGAAATGCGGCCAGTGGGTCCCGCGCAAAGGTCGAGAACCCCATGTTGAACCACACCACATGCGGCTTGGTTTTTCGGATAGCCTTCAAAAGTCGAGCCGGCGTGAGCAGGGAATTAAATCGCCAGCAGCGCTCGACCTTGAACCCGTCAATTTCCTGCAACCCTTCGATTTCATCTGCAAGCACCACCAATTCCACTCCAGGGTGCTGGCGAAGCGCAGATGCTAGATGAAACCCGTATTCATTCAGATCGCCGCGGCTGGGCGGAAAACAACTCACAAGGCAAATCCGGAGCGGGACAGAGTCGTGCGCTGACCTGCGTTTCTGCACGTCGCTGCGGAGAGTCGCCTGCATGAAAATGCCGCAGCTGAAAACAACCGTCTGAGGCGACATTTCGATCCAGAATGACGTCTAAGGGTTGCTTCCGGGTTCGGGCGCCGGTGCGCTAACTTTCTCAGACTGAAAGTCTTGTGGAGTCCTGTCCGCGATGCGCTATATTGGCTTCCAAATGAAAGTCCGATCACGATCCTTACTCCTCCTCCTTGCTTTTTGTCCGTTGAGCCTTGCGGTAGCGCAGGTCCAGCTTGAAACCGTCACAATTGATGCCCAGGCGCAGAGCCATCCCTTACCACATTTTTGGGAACACATGTTCGGTTCCGGAAGGGCAATCCTTTCCTTACGCGAGAGCTATAGAGAGGATCTCCGCCACGTAAAAGCCGTCACCGGCATGCAATACGTGCGCTTCCATGCCATCTTCGACGATGAGGTCGGAGTCTACGACGAAGACGCCCAAGGTAAACCAGTGTTCAATTTTTCCTATGTGGACCAGATCTACGACGGGCTGCTGCAAAACGGAGTCCGCCCGTTCGTCGAACTGAGCTTCATGCCCAAAAAGCTAGCCGCCAAAGATATTCTGCACGCTTTCTGGTACAAGCAGAACGTTTCTCCTCCCAAGGACTACGCCAAGTGGGACGAGATGATCACGCAATTCACGCGACATCTCGTGGACCGCTATGGCATCGATGAAGTCTCGCAGTGGTATTTCGAAGTATGGAATGAGCCCAATATTGACTTCTGGGCGGGTGTCCCGAAACAGCCTACTTATTTTGAACTTTACGATCACACAGCACGCGCGATCAAAGCAGTCAGCTCTAAACTGCGCGTGGGCGGCCCCGCTACGGCCCAAGCCGCGTGGGCCGACGATTTCATTCGCCATTGCGCAGAGAACAAAGTTCCGGTCGATTTTGTTTCTTCCCACGTTTACGGAAATGACAAGGCCGAAGATGTCTTCGGCACCCACGAACAGATTCCGCGCGACCGGATGGTCTGCCGCGCAATCGACAAAGTTCATCGTCAGATCCAAGCCTCTGCCATGCCGAATCTGCCGCTGATCTGGTCTGAGTTCAATGCCAGTTACGCGAATGAACCCGATGTCACCGATGCCGCCTACATGGGCCCATGGCTGGCAGACACCATCCGCCAATGCGACGGCCTCGTCGATGAGATGTCTTACTGGACTTTCTCCGACGTATTCGAGGAGCAAGGGGTGGTGAAGCAGCCTTTCTACGGCGGATACGGCCTGATCGCCGAAGACGGCCTTCCCAAGCCTGCCTTCAACGCCTTCTTACTACTGCACCGCCTGGGAGACCAACGTCTTGCCGTTTCCTCCGAAGACGTGTTGACGACAAAACGCCAGGATGGTTCTCTCGTGATTGCAGCGTGGAATCTTACAGGCCCCGGTCCGGGTGGGTCAGCCAGAGAGATCGAGTTGCATTTTTCACATGCTAATGTCGCCCGTGCGCAGGTGAGGCGTGTCGACCAGGAGCACGGCGATCTTCACAAGGTGTATGCCGCGATGGGCTCACCTCGATATCCAACCCAGCAGCAGATTCAGATACTTCGCGACGCGGCCAGGCTTTCACCTCCCGAATACATGCCGGTGGCGGGAGGATCGTTGCGGTTGAACATTCCGCCGGAAGGGCTGGTTCTGATCGACACAGAACCGGCACACTAACCTGCATCGGAGTTATGGAGCGAAATCGCTCCACGTCACTCCGAGCGAATGCAAGATCAATGCATCTCCAATCGTGAGCTTGCGGGGCTCCAGCACGATCTCGTAGGCGTAATGCACATTCGGATCGCGAGTGGGACACCAGGATTCGTGGCCGTGAATTCCCAGGCAATACGCGCAAGCCGGAGCCGCCGCATTGTACTGATTGTGATGGTGTGTGAAATCAATGTTGTTCATCCCCGTCTGCACTCCGTTCCTGCCCTTAGGCACGAAATTTGGATGGCAAGGCAATAAGCTGCGTTCTCGCCCTCAGGACCAATAGTTGTGGCCCTACCGTGAAAAAGTGCAGCGCCTGCTATCGATTACGGATGCGGCTGTAGAGTCTCTTCCTCGAGAGCCGATCGCTAACAGCGTCTGCCGCATGTCTTGCGGCCACGCACACCTTGACCTGTGCGCACCGTCTCGCTGATGTGTGATTGCGATCACGAAGTTCCCGTTCCATCCTCAATCCAAATGACTTACAACCTAGCCAATCCCGGTTGAACCTCGTTTCAGCCAATGTTTATGCGGCTTCTAGCAGATTCTTACTAGTGATCAGTCTTTTCACTATTACTAGAATGTCGGCGCGCATGGATCCTAAGTGGAACGGGCAATTCTCTTGCTTCACGCTAGTCGCCAGAACGGCTGAGCGTACGCGCAGCGTAGTTCAAGTGCGAGATCTCGAGATCGGCGGCAACGACTTCATCGTCATGGCTGGGCCGTGCGCCGTCGAGTCCGAAGACCAGTTATTGCGAACAGCCGAAGCCGTAGTCGGCGCCGGAGCTCGCGTCCTCCGCGGAGGTGCCTACAAGCCCCGTTCTTCTCCATACGCGTTTCAAGGACTGGGTGTCGAAGGCCTGAAGCTGCTGGCAAAGGCCCGGGAAGCCACCGGTCTTGCCATCGTCACGGAAGTCATGAGTGAAGAAGATGTAGAAGTCATCGCCGAGTATGCCGACATCATGCAGGTCGGCACGCGCAGCATGGAAAATTACGCTCTCCTCGAAGCGCTGGGACATTGTGAACGCCCGGTTCTGCTCAAGCGTGGGATGACCGCCACGCTCGAAGAATTCCTCAGGTCGGCACAGGTCATTGCCTCGGCAGGAAATCCTCAGGTGATTCTCTGTGAGCGCGGAATCCGCACCTTCGAGACCGCTACCCGCAACACTCTGGACATCGCCGCCGTTCCAGTCTTGAAAGCTGTGTCGCATCTTCCCGTAATCGTTGACCCAAGTCATGCCGCGGGCGTGCGCAGCTTGGTTCCAACGCTGTCGCGTGCGGCCGTCGTAGTCGGCGCGGATGGTTTGCTGGTCGAAGTTCACCCCTCGCCCGAGACAGCGCTGAGTGATGGCAACCAATCGCTGAACTTCCCTGAATTCCGGCGCATGATGAACGACCTGCAACCATATCTCGATCTCCAGCAAGGGTCTCGTGGGCTCCGTCCGCAACTTCTCGCGGTAGGAGGAGCGGATTAAGTGCTTCCCCGTTCCATTCTGGTGGCCGTGCTGCTGGTGATCTCTATCGCATTTGCCAGCCCCAGGAACGAGAGCACTGCAACCGGCACTCCAGGTCTTCTTTATACGGTCGCAAAAGCCTACGACCCGCTTGCCTGGCTTTATGGATCGGACCGATTCAGTCCCGACGCGACCATCTTCCTCGCACAAGGAAACATCACTGGTCCGCTGGTCCGAAATTTTGCCGCTACCGCCGATCCTGCCGTTTCCTTCGACGGACAGAAAGTGTTATTCGCCGGAAAATCGCGTGCTCAGGATCCCTGGCAGATTTGGGAACTGGCTCTCGGGGCAGACCTGCCTCGCCGCGTCACACAAACGAAAGAAGACTGTATTCGACCGTTTTATCTGCCGGGCGACCGAATCGTCTACGCACATAACGTCGCCGGACGCCTCGTTGTCGAAACTTCCGATCTCGCCGGAGGAAATGTTCTTCCGCTGACCTACATCAGTTCGAACGCGTTTCCCACAGACGTCCTGCACGATGGCCGAATTCTGTTCGAGTCCGGATTTCCTCTCGGAACAGACGCTACTCCGGAAATCTATACCGTGTACTCGGACGGCAGTGGCATTGAGTCCTACCGTTGCGACCACGGAGCAGCGCGCCACGGCTCTCGGCAGGTAAGTTCCGGAGACATTGTTTTCGCAACTGCGCACGGCTTGCAGAGATTCACTTCCGCCCGTGCCCAACAAGTTTCCATTTCCGCGCCTGCCGGGGAATACGCCGGAGATGTTGTGGAGGCTGCCGCCGGTGATTGGATCGTCGCCTGGCGTCCGAGTACTTCGTCCCAATTCCAACTCGTGCGCTGGACTGCCGGTTCTGGAGAACTCACTCCGCTTTTGGCTCAACCCGCAGAGAATGTAATCCAACCAACGTTGATCGCCCAGCACGCCGTACCTAACCGGCATCCCTCCGGCCTGCATGATTGGCCGAATGCCAATCTGCTTTGCCTCAATGCCTATACGTCGAAGTATTCGTTTGCTTCGGCTTCGATTCACTCGGTTCGTTTCTACGCGCGAAGTTCAAACGGCAGCACGAAACTGCTGGGTACCGCTCCCGTCGAGCAAGACGGTTCGTTTTTTGTGCAGGTTCCGAACGATCAGCCATTGCAACTTGAATTGCTCGATGCAAATGGCAAAACACTTAAGCGCGAGTCTGGATTCTTCTGGATGCGGCGCGGCGAGCAGCGCGTCTGTGTGGGTTGTCACGCCGGCCCGGAAACCGCGCCGGAAAACGCAGTGCCCGTGGTTCTGCTGAAATCCACCACTCCCGCCGATATGACCGGCTCAGCGCAGAGCGCAGGAGGACATTAGCTTGAAGGTCGGAATTCTTCTACTGCTGCTCGCGTCTGCCCAGGTGTTCTCACAGGCGGTGCCATCGAGTGCGGCCGGCCCGATCCGATTCGAGGACGCCACCGCAAAAGCTGGCATCCAGTTCACGCACAGCTTCGGCGCTGAGCACCTCGGCTCCCTTCTCGAAAGCACCGGTTCGGGATGCGTCTGGTTCGATTACAACAACGACGGTTTCCCCGATCTGTATGTGGTAACTGGCAAGCCGCTCGAAGACGGCATGCACCCCTATCCACTGAAACATCCGCCGGCGATCCCACCGCACAATCATCTCTATCGCAACAACGGAAACGGAACTTTCACCGATGTCACGGATCAGGCCGGCGTCGCTGCGAATGTATTTGGCACCGCCGCTATTGCCGCGGACTACGATAACGACGGCTTCGTCGATCTCCTCGTCACTTCCTACGGCAAGGCGATCCTCTACCACAACAACGGCGATGGCACATTTACCGATGTAACTGCCAAGGCTGGCATCAACGTCGAAGGATGGTCCATCAGTTCTGCCTGGCTCGACTACGATCGCGATGGGTGCGTCGATCTGTTCGTTGGACGTTATGTGAAGTTCGATCCCAAGTACCGCAATTACTACGCACCCGACAACTACCCCGGACCACTCGACTACGCCGGCGACACCAACCGCCTCTACCACAACAACTGCAACGGTACGTTCACCGATGTCACCGACAAATCCGGGATCGGCGCATACAAAGGCCGCACCATGGGCGTAACCGCTGCCGACTACGATGGCGACGGCTATCCTGACATTTACGTCGCCAACGACAAGACCGAGAATTTCCTTTTCCACAACAAGCGCGACGGTACGTTTGAAGAAGTCGCAGGCGAACTCGGAGTCGCCTACGGCCAAAATGGCGAGAACACTTCCGCCATGGGACCCGTCTTCGCCGATCTGGACGACGACGGCGTCGTTGATCTTTGGGTCAGCGATGCCAAGTACAACCGGCTGATGCGCAACATCGGCGCCCACGGATTCGAAGATCTCGGCCCTGCGTCTGGAGTTTCCCAGGAAAGCGCTCAGTACACGAGTTGGGGGAGTGGAGTCTACGATTTCGACAACGACGGGTGGCTCGACATCCTGATTTTCCATGGCGGTTTGGCTCATCTCATCCCGCAGGAGCATTCGCTCTTTCGTGGTCTCGGAAAAGGAAAGTTCGAGGACGTCTCCCGCCAAGCCGGCCCGGTGCTCGACCGAAAGACTGTTTCTCGCGGCGCCTGCTTTGCAGACTACGACAACGATGGCAAGATCGACGCCTTCGTCGTGAATCTAGGCGCCCCTGCCACTCTTCTGCACAATATCTCTCAAAACAGCAATCACTGGATTGCGATCAAGCTCAAAGGCAAAAAGAGCAATCGCGATGGTATTGGTGCGCACCTCGAATTGCTCGCCGGCGGCCGCAGGCAGATTGCTCAGCGTTTCGCCGGGTCAAGCTACCTCTCGCAAGACGATGCCCGAATCCATTTTGGATTAGGCAGCGCGAATAAGGTCGACAAACTCACCATTCATTGGCCGAGTGGACGAGACCAAGTCCTTGAGAATCTCGCCGTCGACCGCGTCCTCACCGTGGAGGAACCTTGATCGGGCATTTCCAAAGAGATGAGCGTCCCATTTCTCACGCGGCCTTTCCGCGAGAACTGAGAATTTCTCATTCCTTGTGCCTGAACTTGTTTCGAGTGTTTGGTGTATTCGCAGTCGCTCTGCTGGCCATCGCAGCCAGGCCAGCGCCCCAGCAATCGGCCACAGTTCTGAAAGAACGCTATCTCTCTCCCATTGAGATGGTTTTTTCGCCGGATGGCAAGATGCTCTACGTCGTCTGCCAGGATAGCGACGAAATAAGAGTCCTCGACGCGCAATCAGAGAAAGTAATAGCAACGATCAAAGTTGGACACGTCCCGCGCGCCGTCGCGATGTCGAAAGACGGCCGCCGTCTCTACGTCACAAATGCCTGGTCCGACACCGTCTCAGTGATCGATTCTGAAACTCGTCAGGTGATTCAGAGCTTGCCTACAGGTTTCGAGCCCAGCGGCGTAGTGTCCGACTTGGCGGGTAAGTTCTTGTACGTTGCCAACCGCCTGAGCGGAGACATTTCAGTCCTCGACCTCGCAACAGGGCAAGAGACAAAGCGTCTGCTCGCCGGGCGAGGGGCCAGTTATCTCACGCTTTCTCCTGACGGAAAACTCGTCTATTGCACTCACATCTATCCCAATCCAGGTGCATTTCGCACCCAACCGATTTCCGAAATCACAGTCATTGATACCGAGGATCAGCGAGTCGTCGAGCGCAAGCCGCTCCACAATGTGGCAGGCGTATTTCACCTCGCGACCTCAGGAGACGGCAAACTATCAGTCGTTGCCCAACTCCGGCCCAAAAATCTGATTCCTCTGGCACACGTGGAACATGGCTCGGTTTTCGGCGACTCCCTCACCCTCTTTGGTGATGACATCGGCGCACCCGTGCAAGTGCCCATCGATGAACTCGATCGTTACTACGCGCTGCCCTGGGGGGTGGCCATCACTCCGGACAAGTCGAAAATATTTGTCACGACTGCTGGCTCGCAGAGCGTCACGGTCATCAATGTGCCGGATCTGTTGCGGACCGTTCGGACCCGGGGGAAGATCCTTGCCAACGACCTTTCAGCATCCGCGGAATACGTAACGGCGAGGATTCCGGTTGGACACAATCCCCGTGGAGTCGCCCTATCGCATGACGGAAAGCACCTGTATGTGGCCAATCGCCTTGATGACACGATCTCGGTGATCGACACCGCTGCCGAAAAGGTCACTTCGACAATCGATCTCGGCGGTCCAAAGAACATCGACGCACTTCGCCGGGGCGAGCGACTCTTCTACACCGCCGACTTCGCCTTCCAAGGACAGTTCGGCTGCTCGAACTGCCACATCGACGCCACTATCGACGGCCTCGAGTGGGACCTCGAGCCCGACGGATTCGGCAAAGATATCGTCGACAACCGCTCTCTCGAGAACCTGGCTGGCACCGAGCCCTTCAAGTGGAACGGCGGTAATCCCGACATGCCCACTGAGTGCGGACCGCGTACAGAGAAATTCTTCTACCGCTCGCAAAGCTTCAACCAGCAACAACTCACCGACTTGGTCACTTTCGTTTACTCGCTTCCATATCGCCCCAACCGTTACCGCCTAGCAAATGGAGATCTCACTCCTGCGCAGGAACGCGGAAAAGCGATTTTCGAACGCACGAAAGCAAAGCATGGCGAAGCCATCCCAGAGTCGAATCAGTGCACTTACTGCCATAGCGGCCCGAAATACACCAATCAGAAGCAGATCGACGTCGGCACTGGCAAGCCAACGGACCGCGAGCCGATCGTCGATGTTCCCCAACTGCCCAATGTCGCCTATTCCGCGCCCTATCTGCACGACGGATCGGCGCGCTCGCTGGAAGAAATCTGGACCGTTTTCAACCCGAAGGACACGCACGGCGTGACCAACGACTTAACCAAAGATGAGCTGAATGATCTCATCGAGTACCTGAAAACGCTATGAAAGCCAATTCAAATTCGCAGGTCGAAAGCAGTTGTCATTCCGAAACGGCGAAGCCGTTGAGGAACCTGCTGTCCTTTACAGCGGACATCCCGCCAGACAACAGCAGATTCCTCGCCTCGCTCGGAATGACAAAGTTGCTTACCAGCGCAGAGCATCATCTGCGGAGCAGCTTTTCAGGCGAAGCGAAGGATCTCGCGTGCGCCGCAACAAAAGCGATAGCTGTATTGTTCCTCCTAATCTCGTCCTTTGCTATCGCTCAAGACATGCCGATGTTTCGTTGGGAAAACTTCACCACCGCCAATGGCCTTCCCAACAACCATGTGTACTCCGTATTGGTAGACGGCAAGCGAATCTGGGCCGGTACCGATAATGGGCTCGGCCTATATGAAAACGGCACCTGGAAAGTCTTTCGTCCCGCCGATGGACTCGCGCATCAAGCCGTACTCTCGCTGGCGCTCGACAAACGCACCGGCGACGTCTGGGCCGGAACCATGGGCGGCCTCAGCCGCATCTCCGCCGGACGTATCGATACCTTTACCCAACTGACCTCAGGCCTGAGCAACGACATCGTGTACGGTGTCGGCGTACAAGGCGACTTCGTCTGGACCGCCACTGCCGCCGGTTCCAGCCGTCTGAATACCCGCACCGGACAATGGTCGTTATTCAACGAGCGCAACACGCCCATGTTCGAGATCTGGAACTACGCCGTGAGTGCCGCCGAGGACAAGGTCTATTTCGCTGTTTGGGGTGGCGGCGTCCTCGAATACGACCAGAAGACCGAGCGTTGGAAAGACTACAACGACCCTGATGGTGAGACCGAGATGGTCGTCATGAAAGATCAGGGGCTGATTCACGAAATCACGACCTCGGTCAGCTACGTCGACAAAATTCTATGGGTCGCCACCTACTTCGGCGCCAGCCGCTACGACGGCCGCTACTGGCATAACTTCCTGCAAAAAGACAGCGGCCTCCCCAGCAATTTCCTGAACCAGATAAAAGGCGTCGATGCGAACCGGGCCTGGTTTTCAACCGACAAAGGCCTCGCCTATTTCGACGGTATGAACTGGGCGGTCTATCGTCCCGCGCTCGACACCCACAAACCTGAAATGTTCGTAACGGACATAGCCGGAAATTCGAAGAGACAGATCCAGGTCCAAACCGCTCCCTCGCACAATTACATTCTCGGAGTCGATTTTCAAGGCGACGACATTTGGGTCGCCACAGCGCACGGGCTAAGTCACGGTATTCGTGAAAAGAATGCAGTGGCAGGTAAGTAGCGCCGGCATCTTGCCGGGTGTAGCGAGGGTGTCTCGCCCTCGCTCTTTGAGAAGAGCAGAAAGACGATAGTCATTAAGGAGCCATTCATATGAATGTTCAAGAATTACTCGCCGAAGTGGCCACAGCACCAGTCGTCAAGCGGGCCATTACTAACCACGACGCGCTGAACGAAGCTTACGACTATGGAAGTGCGTTCTCCCGCGGCATGCGAATCGATCTGAACGGCCTGAGCATACTTCTGATCTCAGGCACAGCCAGCATCGACGACGCTGGACGTACCGTGCACGTCGGCGACCTTCGCAAGCAAGTCCGTCGCACCTACGACAACATCACCAAGCTGCTCGCCTCCGAAGGTGCCACCTGGCACGACATCGTTCGAACTACGTGCTATCTCCGCGACATCGAGCGCGACTATGAAGCCTTCAACGAAGAGCGCACTGCCTTCTACAAGGAGCAGAAGCTCGATCCACTGCCGGCGTCGACCGGAATCCAGGTGATTCTCTGCCGTCCCGATCTCTTGGTTGAAATCGAAGCGATCGCGATGTTCCGGCGGGAATCGCCGAGCGAGTAAGAAGGAAGAAGGAGTGTCCATGCGGCTCGCGTACATTGCGGCAATTGCGGCTGTACTCGCGTGCACGGCTGGGGCACAGGAACCGTGGTCCTGTTCCTGCGGCAAGAATCCTCCCGGCCGGCCCGCTCCGCGCTCGCTTAAGCCTTACACCGGCGCGCCCGAAGACTTGCGTCCATTTTCCAAGTTCACCACGCCCTACTACGAGTACTACCAGGACCTGATCGAGTACAACGGCGCCGCCCGCGAGATTCCTGATCCAGACCTCAAAGCCTTGAGCGAGGTCCGCATCGGATTCCTCGCTCCTCTTTACAATCACCCCGATCAAATTCTCGGGAACCGCATGCTTAACGGCGCGCAGATGGCCATCGATGAAGCCAACGCCGGCGGTGGCTACGGCGGCAAGCCTTTCAAGCTGATCAAGCACAACGATTACGACAACTGGCAGATCAGTAGCGCGGCGGCGGAAGGAACCTCAAAAGACTCGGAAATCTGGGGTGCCGCCTCCAACGATGCCGTCCGCATGATCTACGACGACAAAGTCTGGGCCATGTATGGCTCCATCAGTTCCGAATCTACGCATATCGCCCTTCGGCTCACGCTAAAGGCAGAGACTCCGCTGGTGAACAGCGCCTCAACGGATCCCACAATTCCCGAGACTTTCATTCCTTGGTATTTCACCGTCCTTCAGGATGATCGTGTACAGAGCTACACGCTTGCCCGCCACATCTACACTGAACTGGGTCTGAAGCGGGTGGCGCTGCTGCGCGTCAATGACCGTTACGGTCGCTTCGGTGTCCTGAAATTCAAGGATGCCTCACGCCGTCTTGGGCACCCGATCGTAATCGAGCAGAAGTTCCTGCGCGGTGACACGGATTTCCGCCGCCAGTTGCAGGTAATCCAAGATTCCCGTGTCGATGCGATCCTCCTCTGGACCGATATTGGTCCCACGGCAATGATCCTGCAGCAGATGCAGGAACTGGGCATGAAACAGCGTGTCTTCGGCAGTCATCGCACCATCGGTGACGAACTCATCAAACTCGCGGGCTCGGCTGCGGAAGGATTCGAAGCTGTCTATCCGTACGATCCAAGTCGGACTGATCCACGATGGCTCGATTTCGTTGCTCGCTACGAAGCGCGCTATCACGAGAAACCCGACCACTTCGCCTCGCTCGCTTACGATCAGATGCGCATTCTGCTCGATGCCATTTGCCGTGCTGGCTTGAACAGAGGACGTATTCGCGACGCCCTCACCGGAGTCACTAGCTACAAAGGCGTCACCGGCGACATGATCTTCGATCCAAACTGCAAGAACATCGCTCCGCTCTATCTCGGACGCGTCCACAACGGCCAGATCGAATACCGACGCATCACCATGGAAAAACCCTACGCACAAGTCGGAGAGAATGGCGTCCAGTACGCCGGGCCGGCAACAGCGACTGAGAATGCAGACTTAAAGATCGCAATATTCGGGCCGAATGCGGACAAAGCAGCGCACCAACCGGAAGTGCTGGCCCTGCTCGGATCCAAGGCGAAAGCTGCATCTCTGGTCCCGATTCCTTCCGACGCGAGATGGGGCAAAGCCTCAAGCGAACTCGTGAGGGCTGTCTACCAGGATCATGTGGCCGCAATCATTGCACTCGACCGCAATTCCAGCCATCTCGCCGAGCAGATCGGTGTAAAGTCGTTCGTTCCTGTCGTGGCGATCGCCTCCGATCGCTCGCTGACGTCCACGAACATTCCCTGGATTTTTCGTGTTCCCGACAACACGCCGATTCAACAAACCGTGAGGTTGGTTCTGGATGCAGCGGCGAAAGCAGGACCGAACCGTTCCGCCATTCGTGAAACCCTGGCTTCAGGAAAAACGCTAGCCGGAGTGCGTTTCGCCTCTACAGGAGAACTGAAGCAGTAGGCTGAGCATGTGGGGACAGCCGCCTTCGGCTGTCCGGCGGAGCAGAGCTCCGCCTTTAGCTTCCAGCCTCCGCTGACATCCCTTGCAGCTTCACCAGCAAATTCGCCGGTTCCGGCAGAATTGCAAATTTGGGTAACTGCCCGCGTACCATCGCGACTTCATCGCAGCAATGGAACCTCGGGCACGCGTGACAATCCTTGTAGATCTTGTCTGGTAAATCCTCGCGCTGCGCAACCGAGAATCCCTGACCCGCAAAAAAGTCCGGCTTGCGCGTAAACAGGCAAATGCAATCCACCTGATGCCGCTTTGCCTCTGCCATGAGTGCCTTAACGAGCCTGCCGCCTCCACCCTGGCCCTGGGCCGAGGGTGCGACCGTGATGGATCGAATCTCCGCCAGGTGCGTTCCGTACAGGTGCAGCGCGCCGCATCCAATAATCTTTCCCTCGTCCTCTTCCAGGACCACAAAATCGCGGATGTTCTCACAGATCTCATGCAAGGTTCGGGGCAGGAGCGTCCCGTCGCCTGAATAGTTGCAGATCAAGCTGTGAATGCTTTTTGCGTCGGGCAAGATTGCTTTACGCGTGCGCATGGACCTCCTCGCGAAGAGCCTGGATTTTCTCCTTAGCATGACTGATGGCCTGTCTTACCCGCGCCGGCGCGGTTCCACCGCCTACATCGTGTACTGCAAGAACAGACGAAAGCTTCAGCGATTCGTAAAAGTCCGGTCCAAACGCTGGACTCAAACTTCTGAGATCTTCGAGCGACAGCTCATGCAATTCACATCCACGCTCCAGGCATATCTGCACGGCCTTCCCGATGCGCTCGTGCGCAAGACGAGACGGAACTCCGCGTGTAACTAAATATGTTGCGGCCGCCCATGCATTCATGAATCCCGACTGTGCGGCCTGCTGCATCGGTTCGTAGTGGAACTCGACCGCTTTCATCCAACCCGTCACCAGCGGGATCATTTGCAGCAAAGTGTCAGCGGCGTCGAATAAGGGTTCCTGTGTTTCCTGTAAGTCCTTGTTGTAAGCAAGAGGGAGCCCTTTTACCGCAACCATGAGTGCCGTAGCGTTTCCCAAAACCCGGCCACTCTTCCCGCGAACCAGCTCCAGCAGATCCGGATTCTTCTTCTGCGGCATTGCGCTGCTGCCAGTCGAATAAGCCTCGGGCAGTCCAATGAATTCATATTCCTGCGAAGAGAACAGAATCATCTCCTCCGACCAACGACTAAGGTGCAGGGCAAGCAGCGACAGCGAATTCACGAATTCCAAAACAAAGTCGCGGTCGCTGGTCGCATCAACACTATTCGCGGTTGGCCTATCAAAACCCAGACTTTCCGCCATTCCCAATCGGTCCAGCGAAAGCGTTGCCCCGGCAACCGCTCCCGATCCCAGCGGACACACATTCAGCCGTTTCCGGCAATCCGCCAATCGCTCCGCATCCCGCAAGAACATCTCAACGTAAGCTAGCAGCCAATGTCCGACCAGCACGGGTTCTGCTCGCTGCAGGTGCGTGTAGGCAGGCACCGCAGCCTCTCCGGATTGTTCGGCCCGATCCACAAACACGCCACATAATTCGCCGAGTTCCTGCCGCAACTGATCGATCGCCGCTCGCACGTAAAGCCGCAGGTCGGTCGCGATCTGCTCGTTCCTGCTGCGTCCGCTATGCAGTTTGTAGCCCGTCTCTCCGATCAAGACCACGAGCTGCTTCTCAACAAAGTGATGAACGTCTTCTGCCTCCGGATCGTTCAGGTAAGCCTCGGCAGCAGCAGCGTTCTTGCCGATCTGATCGAGTCCTTGCAGGATGCTGATCAGTTCATCCGCAGACAAGATCCCGGCACTCTTCAGCGCCTTGGCGTGCGCGCCGCTGGCCGCGAGTTCATAGCGCAAGAGGCGACGATCGAAATCAAACGACCGCTGCCAGCGCTCGAACTCCGGGTCCAGCGGCTGCCGGAACCGTCCCGACCACATCTTCATCGTGTGACCTCAACCCTCATACGAGCCCGCGAT
This sequence comes from Candidatus Sulfotelmatobacter sp., assembly GCA_035946775.1. Lineage (GTDB taxonomy): Bacteria > Acidobacteriota > Terriglobia > Terriglobales > Acidobacteriaceae > Sulfotelmatobacter. The sequence goes on from DASYZA010000280.1 coordinate 36,552, forward strand.
CGCGAAGGCAGCCCAAGGATCCGAATGAATCCCTCCGCATCCTTCTGATCGTATTCCGCTCCCATCGTGAACGATGACAGGTCCGTGCGGTACAGCGAAAACTCCGACTCGCGGCTCACCACCGACACATTCCCCTTGTAGAGCGACAAAATGACGGTGCCGGTCATGTTTTTCTGCGTCTGTTCGACGAAGGCATCGAGCGCCTCACGCAAAGGCGTGAACCACAGTCCGAAATAAACCAATTCTGCGTACTTCAACCCAATCTGCTGCTTGAAATGCGCGACATCGCGTTCCAGGCACAGAGCCTCAAGCTCTCGATGCGCCGCAATCAAGAGCGTTCCTCCCGGAGTCTCGTAGCATCCGCGCGACTTGATCCCGACGAAACGGTTCTCGACCAAGTCGATGCGCCCTACGGCATTGCGTGCGCCAATCTCGTTCAGCAGTTCCACCAGCGACACAGGATCCAACTCCATCCCGTTCACCGCTATCGGAACTCCCTCCTGGAAAGTGATGCTGACCTGCTCCTCTTTATCCGGAGCGTCCTGAGGAGACAAAGTAATCTGCCAGGTGGTCGGCAGCGGTGCGTTCGCCGCATCTTCCAGTTCGCCGCCTTCATGGCTGATGTGCCACAGGTTGCGGTCGCGGCTGTGGATCTTTTCTCGCGATGCCGCCACCGGAATCCCATGCGCCTCGGCGTAGTCCAGGCAATCCTCGCGCGACTTCAGCGTCCACTCGCGCCACGGAGCAATGATCTTCAACTCCGGAGCCAGCGCCTGATAGGTCAGTTCGAATCGCACCTGATCATTTCCTTTGCCAGTGCAGCCGTGAGCGACCGCTGTTGCTCCCTCGCGAAGAGCGACTTCGACCTGATGCTTCGCAATCACCGGACGCGCCAGTGAAGTCCCAAGCAGGTACTTATGTTCGTAAACGGCTCCCGCTTTCAGGGCAGGGAAGACATAGCCCGTCAGGAACTCCTCGCGCAGATCTTCAACGATCACCTTGCTTGCGCCGGTCTTGTACGCCTTTTCGACCACCGCTTCGATGTCATCGCCCTGCCCAACATCGCCGACCATGGCAATCACGTCGTACGAATAGTTTTCTTTCAGCCACGGGATAATGATGGACGTGTCCAGTCCACCGGAATAAGCAAGAACGACTTTCTCAGGCATGAGCGCTCCTCGCCGGCAGCCGAACCGCGCCACCCAGCAGTAAATAAAGAATAGATTTCTGAACGTGCAAGCGATTCTCTGCCTGCTCAAAGATCACCGACTGCTCACTATCCATCACCTCATCGGTTGCTTCCTCGCCGCGATGGGCCGGCAGGCAATGCATGAACACCGCGTGCGGCGCGGCTTCCGCCATCAGCGCGCGATTCACTTGATAGGGCGGGAAAATCTGCGCCCGCTTGGCGGATTCCTCTTCCTGCCCCATGCTGGCCCAGGCGTCGGTGTAAACCGCATCGACGCCTGCGGCCGCAGCATGAGGGTCCGTGAGAAATTCCAGCTTCGCTCCAGTCTGCTTCGCAATCTTCTTCGCCTCTGTGATGATCTGTGCGTTGCAGCCATAGCCCTTCGGAGTCGCGATGCGAATCGAAGATCCCATGCAAGCGCACGTCAGCATCAGCGAATGCGCGACGTTGTTTCCATCTCCGACATATGCGAGCTTGATGTTCTTTACATCGCCGAACCGCTCCAGCAACGTGAAATAGTCGGCCAATGCCTGGCACGGATGCTCCAGATCGCTCAACGCATTGATCACCGGTATAGATGCGTGCTCCGCCATTCCGGTTATCGTTTCGTGAGCAAAGGTCCGCAGCACGATGACATCGACCCATCGCTCCAGATTCTGCGCGATGTCGCTCAACTTCTCGCGGGCATCCAGCCGGCTTTTCGACTGGTCCACGAACATCGCGGTCCCGCCGAGACTCACCATGCCCGATTCAAACGTGAGGCGTGTCCGCAGCGAAGGCTTTTCAAAAAACATCACCATCTGCTTGCCCGCCAGCGCACGCGAGAAGACCGACGGACGAGCCTTCATCAATTCCGTCAAATGAAGGACCGCTTCTACCCCTTGCGGGCCGAGATCGCGGGTGGATATCAAATCCGGGCACCAGAAAACTCCGGGGAGAGTACCCGATGTCGGCACCGCCCTCTGTTGTAGTTGTGTGTTCAACGTTCACTCCTCATTAATTAATCTCGAATACCCAACGCACGCCGCTTATGCGCAAGTCACCTCTGTCCCGCAATTCAGCTTCGTCAAATAGAACTGCGGCAACGCATCCGCTTCGGCCGCCGGCAGAATTCGCACCCGGCCTACTCCTTGCTTTAAGGCCTGTGTACAAGCGGCCAATTTCGGCAACATTCCACCACTGATCACCGATCCCGCAGCAAGGTCGTGTGCCTGTTTCGTGCTCAACCAGGGAATCACTGCACCTTCCGCATCTTTCACGCCGGGCACATCGGTAAGGAAGATGAGCGCATTCGCGTGGCAGGCAGCCGCACAGGCCGCAGCCATTTCGTCCGCATTGACGTTGTAATACTCGCCATCAGCGCCCAGCGCGAGCGACGCCAACACCGGGATGCCGCCCTGTTGCCACAGAGCCTCGATCCAGCAAGGCTCCGCGAAACAGATTTCACCGACGAATCCCATGTCATTCCCGTTGATGTGTTTCCGCCGAGCCCGAAACGTCATTCCATCGCCGCCGCAGAACCCGACCGCAGGCATGCCCGCCGCCTGGATCGCCGCGACGAGCTTTTTGTTGACCATGCCACCAAGCACCATAAGCGCCACGTCGCGCGTTTCGGCGTCAGTAACCCTCAAGCCCGCGACAAATTGGCTCGGCTTCCCCAGTTGCTTCAGCACGCGAGTCAATGCGCTGCCGCCGCCATGGACCACCGCGACCCGGTGTCCATCCTGCGCCAGCTCTGCAATGGCTCGCGCGCACTTCTTTAAAGTTGCAGCATCTTCGAGCGCGGCCCCACCGATTTTCACAACAATCGTCATTGCAGCCCCTCTTCCTCGCCCCATCCATACATCAGATTCATATTCTGCACGGCCTGTCCGGCGGCGCCCTTCAGCAGGTTATCGATGCACGAGATCACTACCAGGCGCCGGCCGTCGTCCGCCAGGGAAAATCCAATGTCGCAATAATTCGTGTTAACCGAATACTGCACTTGCGGAAGCTTCGGCGTCTGGAAAACTCGCACCCACCGCTTGCCCGCATAAAAATTCCGAAAGCACGATTCCACCTCGAGCGCGCTCATATGCCGATCCAGACGCACATAGACCGTCGACAGGATTCCCCGGGGAATCGGCAGCAAATGTGGCGTGAAGATCAGTTCCTGATCTCCCAGCGAAAGTTGCTCGACGATCTCCCCCAGGTGCCGGTGATTAAAGACCGAATAAGCCGACAAATTATCAGCCACAGATACAAAATGCGTTTTCGCTGTAGGCTCTTTGCCCGCCCCGGAGACCCCCGACTTCGAGTCGGAAACAATCCCATGCTTACGGTCGACCACCCCCGCCTTCAGAAGTGGCGCCAGCGCGAGAATGACGGATGTCGCATAACATCCGGGATTCGCAACTAAGGTCGCATTCGCAACCCGGTCTGAATTCAGTTCAGGTAATCCATATACGGCTTTCTTCGTCAGTTCCGCAGCCGTCACCGCATCAGAATCCTCAAAGTTGTAAATCGCCCGGTGCTGCTCCTGTTTCAGTCGCCATGCACCGCTCAGATCGATGACCCGCAGTCCCTGTGCGATCGCTTCCGGAACCAGGCTGCGCGATACTTCATGCGGCGTTGCCAGGAACAGCAAATCCACTCCTTGATGCTTCAACGCAGGCCACGACAGCGCATGCAGCGGATATCCACCGTTCCCCGAGAGCACGGGAAAGATGTCGGCAAGGTCGCCCGCGCTGCCGTTGTCCGCACTCCGCCGCAGCAGCACCGGTTTTTCCACCCGCGGATGCCGCAGGAGAATCCGCGTCAATTCCAGCCCGGAATAACCGGTCGCGCCCAGCACAGCGGTTTTGAGCTTGGCCGGCATCAGCCCAGCATTTCCTCAATTCGTTCTGCCAGTGCCCGCGCCTCATCTTTATCCGGACACACAATCAGGATCGTGTCGTCTCCCGCAATCGTCCCGACCACTTCGCTCCAGTCCGTCTCGTCCAGCGCCGCCGCTACCGGTTGCGCGCTTCCCACAATCGTTTTGATCACCAGCAGGTTCTGCGCCGACCGGATGTCGAGCACGAACTCCTTCACGAGTCGCGACACCGGCGGCAGCGCCACGCCCGCGCCGCCTTCGCTTTGAGGCAGGGAGTATCCGTGTGGGGTCTTGCTCAAGTTCAAGTCGTGGATGTCCCGTGAAAGCGTCGCCTGTCCTACCTTGAATCCACGCCTCCGCAGGTGCCGCTGTAAATCTTCCTGGCTCGCGATCGAGCCATGCTTCAGCACATCCAGAACCGCCCGTTGCCGTAAAGTTTTATTCATCATGAATAAATATTCATAAACCTGAATAAATATTGTTCTATCTTAAGAAACTGAGACCATATGTCAAGTAGAAATGTCCCTGCAGACGTAATTTTCGAGAGTAGATGCCGGGCGGCCTGAGAGAGGGGTTGCCCCACTCTTGTCGCGTGGGATCCCTACAGACACCCCTCCGAAACTGAACTTGATAGACTACTTCGCGGTAAAAAAGCATTCGGGAGCTGCGATGAACTCGAAGCCGTCTCTGTGGGCCGAACTGGTTGCGGAGTTCCTTGGCACGTTCGTGCTCATTCTGTTTGGTACTGGCGTGGTCGCCATGGTCGTCCTATTCCCGACTCAGAATCCCGGCGAGACCATTCACGGCGGCTTTACCAACATCACGCTGGGCTGGGGCCTCGCTGTCACCATGGGCGTCTACATCGCGGGCAAAATCTCCGGAGCGCACCTCAACCCGGCCATCACTCTTGCGCTGGCCGTTTTCCGGAAGTTTCCTTGGGGCAGAGTGATCCCGTATTCAATCGCCCAAACCGCTGGAGCATTCCTGGCCGCAGCTCTTGTTTACTGGAACTATTTGCCAGCCTTCCACCAGGTTGATCCCGGACTTGAACGTACCGCTGGCGTCTTCACGACTTTTCCAGCATACCCAGGCCTACCGCAGGCAGGTTTTCTCGATCAGTTGATCGGAACCGGATTGCTCGTTCTGCTTGTGCTTGCGATTACCGACGAGTTCAACGCCCCACCGGGAGCGAACCTGGCTCCGTTGATGATCGGGCTCGTGGTCGTCGCAATCGGCATGAGCTTCGGTGGGATGCATGGATACGCCATCAATCCGGCCCGCGACTTCGGACCGCGGCTTTTCACAGTTGTTGCAGGCTTTCGCAATAACGGACTGACAGATGGCACGCATGTTTGGTGGGTTCCGGTTGCCGCTCCGCTCATAGGAGGTTTGATCGGAGCAGCTCTATACGATTTCGGCATCCGCCGCTTCCTGCGCCGGACGTAGCTCGCGGCCGTGTTTCCGCGAGTGACCGGGTTGCGGTTTCTCAATCGTCTCGGCTGCTGGCTGATCTCCCGGACTCCAGCCGCGAAGCGGCGGAATGCGTTAGCCCAGGACGTAAGTCCTGGGAAAGCGGCTGTTCTCCACGGAGGGTTTTGTGAAATTCGTCCTGGCTCTCGATCAAGGTACCACCAGCTCCCGCGCTCTCCTTTTCGACCAGGAAGGAAACATCCGCTCCGTCGCCCAGCGCGAATTCGATCAAATCTTTCCCCAGCCCGGCTGGGTCGAGCACAATCCGGAGCAGATCGCTTCCTCGCAATTCATCGTCGCCGTCGAAGCGCTGATTCGGGCGGAAATCCGCGCCGAAAACGTCGCGGCCCTCGGTATTACGAACCAGCGCGAGACAACGATCGTCTGGAACCGCGACACTGGAGAACCGGTCTACAACGCAATTGTCTGGCAGGATCGCCGCACCGCCGATTTTTGCGAGACGCTCCGCCGCGAAGGACACGGTCCTCTGATTCAGCAGCGCACCGGACTGCTCATCGACTCCTATTTCTCCGCCACCAAGATCTCTTGGATTCTAGAGAATGTCACAGGTGCCCGCGCCTTGGCTGAAGCTGGCAAGCTTGCATTCGGCACGGTGGATACCTGGCTGATTTGGAAACTCACAAAGGGCCGAGTGCATGCCACTGATGTGAGCAATGCCTCGAGAACAATGCTCTACAACATCCACACGGGCGAATGGGATCAAGAACTCCTGCAGCTGTTCCGCATTCCGCCATCGATACTTCCCGAAGTGCGCTCCTCAAGTGAGATTTATGGCGAAACCAGCGGAGTAGAAGGCCTGCACGGCATCCCGATCGCCGGCATCGCCGGCGATCAACAAGCCGCGCTCTTCGGCCAGCAGTGCACCCGGCCGGGATTGACCAAGAACACCTATGGCACCGGATGCTTCATGCTGCAGAACACCGGCCAGCGCGCTGTGCCGTCTTCGAATCAGTTGGTGACAACGATTGCCTGGCGGCTTGGAAATATTACCGAATACGCGCTCGAAGGCAGCGTCTTCGTGGGCGGCGCGGTGGTCCAGTGGTTGCGCGATGGCCTCGGGCTGATTCGCAAATCGGAAGACGTCGAAGCTCTGGCCAAGTCTGTCCCCGACAATGGCGGAGTCTATTTTGTTCCTGCCTTTGTCGGCCTCGGCGCGCCGCATTGGGACTCATACGCCCGCGGATCGATCTTCGGTTTGACGCGCGGCACTACCGCCGGCCACATCGCCCGTGCCGCCGTCGAGAGCATCGCGTACCAGGTCGCCGATTTGCTCGACGCCATGCGTGCCGACTCTGGCGATCGTGTGCTGGAGCTTCGTGTCGACGGAGGCGCTGCCGCAAACGACAGCTTGATGCAATTTCAGTCGGATATTCTCGGGATCCCTGTGATCCGGCCCGCTGTCACCGAGACAACTGCGATGGGCGCCGCATATCTGGCAGGATTAGCCGCAGGATTCTGGAAAACTGATTCACTTCAGTCGATGTCGAAAACTCACCGCCGCTTCGAGCCGAAGATGCCGGCATCACAAGCCCGAGCTCTGCGCGACCGCTGGAACGAAGCAGTCTCACGTTCGAAGAAATGGCAACCGTAGCGCTGTCGACTCGCCGCCACACTAGCTATGGGTGCCCCATTTCTGGCCGATTTTAGCCGCCCAACTCGAGCTGTATCCGACCTACGGTTGATACCAGAACACCGCACCCTTAGTGATCGTCGGCAGAGTAAATGTCACGGAATTCCCGTTCCGCACACCTTGCACCGCTTGCTCTTGTCCCATAAACGGCAAGAAGGATCCCTTGTCATCTTTGGCATTAACCGTGACCGAGACTCCGCTCTGCGGCGTCTGCACCGGATTTACCTTAGCCTTCAGCCCGGCGAAGTTTGCGAAAAACACATTAACGTGTCCGTCTGGCGTTCGGGAAATCGAGGTCGCGATCTGTGCGGAAGCTCGAACCGTCACCGCATCGCCACCGTGCAAACTCGCAAAGAACTCCTGCTCTGAATCCGGCGAACTGTGCTCAAAGTCCTTTTCGAGCGCCGTTTCGTAAGCCTTCCCCGGACATTCCCGCATACGCACGATGTTTGGCGAGTTCCCCAACTCCGTCACATCGGTTCCGGTGACAACAACTCTTTTCCCGGCGGCAGCATAATCCTTCAGCCACTTCTGTTCACTCTCGTTCAGCACCCGCACGTCCGGCAGTACAAGAGTTTTTCCCGCGAAATTATCCAATGTTCGCGGCGTGACGATCTGAAACTCAAGGTGTTTCTGCATCAGCAGAATTAAAATGCCCCGATACGAAGCCAGAAACTCCGCAGCATGAAAGTTGCGCGTCTCCGGCGAAAAATAAACTCCAATCGGATCAATCGGCGCACGCGGCAAGTAGAACGTCTTTTCATGCTGCTGAATCCAATCGAAGATCTTCTTCCGCGTGGGCAAATCGTTCGATCCCGCCATAGAATGTCCCGGCGCATCCCAGAAGTTCGCTCCGTCCATCACTTGCGACATCGCCAGGTTCATCATCGCTTCGGGCTTGGAGACGTTCTTGTCGCCATCCCACGAGTAATTCAGAATCCACGTCGCCTTCCCCTGCGCAAACGCACGGAACGAATGCATGCCCACCTGGTACCGAAACCAGTCCAGCGGAGTCCGTTCCGAGGCCATGTGGCCGCTGTTTCCAAACTCATATTCATGCGCAATCGCATCCACCACCGGATACAAGCTATAAACGTCCGATCCCACCCGCACCGCTTCTTCTTCAATTCCCGGATAAATTTCCGGAATCGTCTTGATCTCCGGATTCACCGACTTCGCCGTGTGATCGATCTCCGTCAGAAAATCAGTAATTGTCTGGATGCGAAAATCGACCCACTTGCGAAACCCCGGATCGGAAAAGTCTCCGATCTTCACGTCATGCTTCGCATCCAGCCCGGTCTTTGCCTTGAACGCCGCCACGGTGTAGTCGTCAAAGCTCGCCCACGAATCTTCCCAGCCCTCAAAGTGCGTCATCCAATACGGGATGTCGATGTAAATCCCGTCAATCCCCGTCTGCGCAATCTGCCGCACCCGTTCCATGTAGGTCTTCCGCCACTCCGTCGCATACGGACTCACCCACACGTCCTCATCGCCCGCTCGAATCCAAAATGCCGTCCCGCCTCCGAATACCGCCGGCTCGCCCGTGATCTTCCGCTGCAGCCAGTCCGGATGATCCTTCGCCAGCGTATGTGGCACCTTGTCTCCATTCGCCGTGATGCACTCCGTCCCGGCGATGTAGACGAACGCATAATTGCCGACCTTATGCGCCGCTTCAGCCACATCGTGGATCGCCTTCAACTTGGCCTCGGGATTCAGAAAGCTCTCATAGCGTCCGGGGATGTCGTTGTCGACCTCGATCCCGAACACATTGCTTTCTTGCGCCCGCCGCACAATCTCCGCAGCATCGCCGCCCTTGAGTCCATAAGCCCCGATGCGAACGTAATTGGTCCAGTCCTGTTTATCCGAAGGAGCAGCGACGAGCACCAACGCCCACACAAGCACCAAAAGAACTGCAAATGAAACTTTCCGATTCATGATTTGTCCCCGAATCTTTGCGTCCTTAGCGGTTCTTCTTAGCGATCTTAACGGTTAAGATCAGCAGTCAAGGTTCTGCGAAAGCAGAAGTCAACACGAAGGCTATGGCCAGCAATAAGGTCGAACCGATCTGGTCAGGTCAAACCTGCTCCATCTCGACCCGGCGTTCAGCTCACGGTCGAGACTGGAGCACGCTCCTGCAGTTCCACCGCTAGAATTCGAACCGTATGCCGAACTGGAAGCTTCGCGGATTTTCGCCCGGCGCGTCGCCCGTAATGGTCCCGAACAACGGATCTCCTACCCCAGAATTCGGCTGGCCAAAGCGCGGGTGATTCAGAAAGTTAAACATCTCCGCCCGCACTTCGATGCGCGTACCTTCTTTGGGCACAAACGATTTGTAAATATTCGCGTCCACGTTATGGACTCCGTCCACGCGCAGCCCCGGGAAGTATCGTGGAGCATTCCCTGGAGTTTCGTCTCCCGGGTCGGCAAAGCAGCCCGGATTCAGGTAGGTCAGGAAGTTCGCCGTGTTCCCAGCGTTCTGCCAATCTAAAGCCACCGAATGCATGCTGGCACCAGTCTTGAGTTGCGAGCACACCACATTGGGGCGCTGGGTCCCATTCGCCAGTCGCGCGGTGGCCATCCCGATGGCCATCGGTTGTCCCGTTTGTTCTGTGATGATGGTCGCGATGGACCAGCCTCCGATCACCGCATCGAGGCCGCGGTTCATATTGCCGCCAATCCATTGCTTCCGGCCGATGGGCAAATCGACCACGACTGCGGCTGCAAGCCGCTGTGGCGTATCGTTCGCCCCAATGCTGTGTTCGGCCGATAAGCGGTCCAGTTGCTGTGGCATTCCAAGACCTAGCGCGCCTACCCAGTTGTTTCGACCCGCCGAGGAATAGTCCGTCTCCTTCGATATTGTGTAGCTGCCTTCGAAACTGATGTGGTGCGTGGTGCGCTTCTGGAAGCGGATCTGCAACGCGTTGTACCAGGAGTTCGCTGTCTCCAGCATCAACCCTTCGAAGTCACCCGAGAATTGCGGATACGTAGTCAAGAGGGTCCCGAGAGGCAGCGTCGCGTCGTGATAATTTGAATTCGGTTCGTTGAAGCACGGGTGGGTAGCGGTCGCGACGCAGCCGGCATTGAACATCGAGTAGAACGGATTCCCCACTTGCGTTGCTAGAAGGTTGCTTACGCAACTGTCGTTTTGACAGGTCGGGTCGATCGGAGTGGCGGCCGCGGTAATCTGCGCCAGCAAAGGGGAGGGGATGTACGACCGGTTGTTTGTGCCCGCCCAGGGCAGATGCGTGCTCCGGTTGGCAGAGTAGTCCGCGCCCAGCACGATCTGGCTCGGCAGCAGTCGCTGGATACCCAAATTCCACTGGTACAGTTCAGCATCCCGCGCCGCAGTCGTGCCCAGATCATTCGCGTTCTGATAGCCCCAGACCGCATACTGCCCGTACTTCCGGCCTTGTGGCCCCGCGTATCCCGCAGGAAACGGATTTTCCAGTGTGGCAGCTTGCGTGGCGAAATTGTCGTTCGTAAAAAATAAGTTCGCAGTCTGGCGGAACGCCGTGCCCGGATACTGGAAGTTTGTGGCCGGACTCATTCCGAAGTAAATTCCCGCCCCGCCTCTGACCACCGTATTCGTATCGAGTTGATACGAGAAACCCAGCCTCGGACCAATATCCTTGCGGTAGGTAGGAATCGTCCTCATGCTCGAACTCGCGAATTGCGTTGTGCCAAGTAACTCTTTGGACGAAGGGAAACTGACGGGGGTACTTACATTGCTTGGATCCGTCAGAGCGGCTTGCACGCTGCTCATATCGAGCCTCACGCCACTGTCCGCCGTGAAATTGCTGAATTGGATCTGGTTCCCGCGTGACGTATAGGGCGAACTCCACTGGTAGCGCACTCCAAGGTTCAACGTCAGCTTCGAGTTCACCTTCCAGTCATCCTGCACATAAAACCCGGTCTCCAGCGATCGATTGGCAACCGAAGGCGTCACCACCAGGTTGCTGGAGGCGTTGACATTGTCGCCGTAACCAAATGCCAGGCTGGCAAACGGATTTCCAGTAGTTCCACCCGAATTACTGTTCGGCGTCGGCGATGTCGTGTAATCCGTAAACGTCAACTGCCCCGTCGGATAGTTCGGCTGCCAGAAGTTGTTGTAGAAGATTCTCTGCTCGCCGCCGATCTTGATCAGATGCGTTCCCTTCGAGATGACTAGCTGGGACGAGTAGCTGACCAGGGTGTGCCCGAACGTAGTGTTGATGCAGCACTGATCGTACAAATTACTCCACGGCGAATTCCCCTGCATGATGAAGCTCGGCATCTTGTCGATTCCGTTTGCTTGTTCGAAAACCGACGGCAGTCCCTGAGCCCCGGACGGCAGTGATGCGTTGAAACTCGTGATCGTCGGGATGCCCGGTATAGACAGTTCGTGCACCCGATCCAGCGATATGCGGTTCGTCCACACAATGCGCGGATTGAACGTCCGGTTGTATTCCAGAGAGGCGTTCTGCGCGACCGTCACTCCGCTCTTGATTCCGTCATTCAGGGTGCCATCGCCCAGCACCAGAGGAGTCGTGAAGTTGCTCCACCCCCGGCTGTAGCGGCCGTTGATGCGGTCCTTGTCGCTGAACTGGTGATCGATCTTAATGTCGAACTGGTAGTCCGGAGCGTTGCCTGTCACGCTGTAGTTGAAGTTGTTGAATTCGTTCCCATTGGTAGGCTTCGGATAAAGATTGAGAACAGCCATTCCAATCGGATCTCGCTCACCTGGCGGGATTACGTTTAACTGACCGTTGTACTGAACCTGCGGTCGGTTTACGCACGGAACTCCGCACCCCAGTTTCGTCGGATCGTAAATCGCCGTCGCCGTCGCCGAAAAATCCCCCTGCCGCTCCGCCAAAGTGGGGACCGTCGCAACTGCGCTGCTCGCACTGGAGCTGCTCACCTTTTCAAAATCAACAAAGAAGAATGTGCGGTTCTTAATGATCGGGCCGCCCAGCGAAAATCCGCCCTGATCGCGCCGGCTGTCCGGTTTAGGGTTCGGTGCCGGATTGAAAAAGTCGCGCGCATCCAGTTGCGCGCGCTGCAGGAAGTACCAGCCGCTTCCATGGAACTGGTCCGTCCCGCTCTTCATCACCATGTTTACAACCGTGCCGCCGTTGTTCCCGAACTCGGCCGAAAAGCTGTTGTTCTGCACCTTCATTTCTTGCAGCCCTTCTACTAGCGGCTCGTAGTAAACGTTCGAGTTTCCTCCTTCGCCCTGTTCCGGCGCACTCAGCGGAGAACCATCCAGCCGTATTTCGGCCGTCGCATTCCGCTGCCCGTTCGAGGTGAAGTTTGTTCCCGAAGGGTAGTTATCACTGGTGCCGGATCCCGCCACCTCCGTTACGCCCGCCGCTAGAAATGTCAGGCCAAAGAAATCACGGTTGGCCAGCGGCAGTTCGTGCACGTATTCATTACTGACCTCGGTTCCCAGCGTCGCGCTCTCGGTATCCAGCAACGGAGCCGTAGTCGTGACCTCCATCGTCTCGTTCACCGTCACCGGATGAAGCTCAAAATCGACAGTCGTCTGCTGGTCGACCTGCAGAACGACATTCGTCTTTTCTATAACGCGGAAGCCGGCCATCTGCGCCTTCACCGTGTAGGTCGCTGGACGCAAGCCCGTAAAGAAATACTCGCCGTGATCATTGGTCTGGATGGTTTGCGCAATGCCAGTGGCGACGTTGGTGATGGTTACGGTCGCATTCACCACGATCGCCCCGCTCTGGTCGGTCACTCGGCCACGGACTTGGGCTGCATACGACCCCTGTCCCCATGCCGCGTTGACGCAGAAAAATGCCATCATCAACAGCAATACGATTGGCGTAAACGAACCGGTACCGCGATGACAGACACGCATAACACCCTCCACGTTACGACCTTTCGGTTTATTACGAGTGAACACTATTACTTTCGTTTATGCCGAAAGTCAAGACAAATCGCCAACCCGGCAAGGACTGCGGCCAACCCTGCAAAAACACAGCAATTTTGATTAAGACCGGCGCGTCCACCCCGTGGCGATGATTCCTTGACATTCGGCATTTCGCCCCCGACGCTCCCCGGAAACACTTGCTTCTTGTTTCGCTCTGTTTCGTGTCGTACTCTGTTCGGCTACCTGCCATTCATGTCGACTCACCCGAGGAATCATTCCATGTCTTGCCGAACCTTTCTGGCTGTTGTCCTTCTTCTCTCAGCTTTGCCTCACTCGCTCGCCCAATCGGTGCGAGCCCAGCAGCAGGGCGAAACGGTGTACCTCGAAAATGACGCACTCCTGAGCATGTTGTCGGTGCACGGAGGTGTCTTGCATCTGCAAAGCGTCACCAACCACTTCACTGGGTCATCCATCGTTCCTGGTGAGGCATTTGAGTTGATCCCGAAGGAAGGCCCGGTTGTGCGCGCCTCCGATCTGAAGGTTGTGTCGGGGCCAACTATCGAGGACGCTCCAGTCTCCAGTACCTCGTCGAAAGCCGCGGAGCACCTGCCAGGCAAACAAATCAGTCTCGGCCTCGAGGACGCCTCGGGCAACCTGCAAGTCGCGTGGAAGTTGATCCTGCGCCAAGACGCGAATTACGTGCGGCAGGAAGTGACCTTTCATGCCGCAAAGCAGCCAATCGCTCTCGCGCAAATCGTTTTGCTCGACTCGGTGATCGCCAATTCACAAGTTTCCGGCCACGCCAAGGGATCGCCCGTCACCGCCTACGGCTGGTTCCTGGGATTCGAACATCCACTCTCGGAATGCCGTGTCCGCTCTGAGCGTGCATCTTGCTGGCTCTCGCGTGAACTACCCATCCAGGCCGGTCAGAGTGTTACGTATTCATCGGTAATCGGCGCCGCCCATCCCTCACAACTGCGCCGTGATTTCCTGGGCTACATCGAGTTCGAACGCGCTCATCCTTACCGCACGTTCCTGCACTACAACACCTGGTACGACCTTGGATACCACGATCGCTACACCGAGCAGCAACTCATCGCGTCCATGCGCGGCTTCGGCGAGCAACTCGCAAAGCAACGCGGAGTCAAACTCGACAGCTTCATGCTCGACGATGGCTGGGACGATCCCACAACTCTCTGGCATTTCAATCCCGGATTTCCCGACGGCCTCACCAATGTCGCGAAAGTTGCCGCCAGTTACGGCGGAGCTCCCGGTATCTGGTTCTCCCCTTGGGGTGGATACGATAAGCCCAAAGAGCAACGTCTCGCCTCAGCGCGTGCGCGGGGCTTCGAAACCAACGATGGCGGATTCGCTCTCTCCGGACCAAAGTATTACCGCTATTTCCGCGATGCCTGCTTCTCCATGATCGACAAGTATGGCGTCAACCAATTCAAGTTCGATGGGACGGGCAACGCGAATGAGGTGATCCCGGGTAGTCAGTTCGACAGCGATTTCGACGCTGCCATTCATCTCATCGGCGAGCTGCGCGCCAAGAAGCCCGACATCTATATCAACCTCACCACCGGCACTTATCCCTCGCCGTTCTGGCTGCTCTATGCCGACTCCATCTGGCGGGGCGGCGACGATCACAGCTTCGCCGGCGTCGGCTCAAGCCGTCAGCGCTGGATCACCTATCGCGACTCGCAGACCTATCGTCATGTTGTTGAGGAAGGCCCGCTGTTCCCCCTGAATTCGTTGATGCTGCATGGCATGATCTACGCGCAGGATGCCGAACGCCTCGGTACAGATCCCGGCCACGACTTCCCGGATGAAGTCCATTCGTATTTCGGCACAGGTACACAACTGCAGGAGATGTACATCACTCCATCCTTATTATCGTCACAGGATTGGGACGTGCTCGCCGAATCCGCGATATGGTCGCGAGCCAACGCGCAGGTATTAAAAGACGCGCACTGGATCGGCGGCGATCCCGCACGCCTGGAAATCTACGGCTGGGCCGCATGGACGCCCGAAAAAGCCATCATCACACTGCGCAATCCCAGCGATAAGCCGCAGGACTTCATCGCCACCCTCGAATCCCTTCTGCAACTACCGCCAAAGTCTGCCAAGAGGTTCAACGCTTTCAGCCCCTGGCAGAATGACGGTCCAAACCAGTCCAGGATTTTCATAATTTCCGCTCAAGAGCAGCACGCGTATCACCTGAAGCCGTTCGAAGTCCTAACGCTGGAACTGAAACCCTAGCGCCGGTGTCCTCGCCGGCTGTCCGGCGGGCGTCTGGGCCCCCCCGCGGCGTGAAGCTCAACGAGCCCGCCCCGGTTTGCATACCAACAGCCCTACACGACAGGATGCATCTTTTGGCATCATAAGGATAGTAAGTCTCCCTCATGAAAGCCGCTATCCTTTGTTCGCCCGCTCCGGTCTCAGAACGTCCTCTTCAAATTACTGATGTCGCAGACCCCCGTGTCCGCTCCGGACACGTGCTCTTGCGCGTGCGCGCCTGCGGCGTGTGCCGTACCGATCTCCACATCGTCGAAGGAGAACTTCCGCCCAAGCAGCTGCGCATCATCCCTGGCCATCAGATCGTGGGCGAAGTGATCGATGGCGACGCGGCCGACATTCCTGCAGGCTCCCGCGTCGGTGTTTCGTGGCTCGGTGGAACCGACGGGACGTGCCCGTACTGCCAAAAGGGTCTCGAGAATCTCTGCGACTCACCGACCTTTACCGGATACACCGTTGCTGGCGGCTATGGCGAGCTGGCCTTTGCCCGCGCCGATTTCGTCTTTCCTCTTCCCGACACGCTCGACGATCTGCATGCCGCACCGTTGCTCTGCGCAGGTATCATCGGCTTTCGCAGCCTGCGCGTCGCCGGAGTCGAGAAGGGCGAGCGCGTGGGATTGTTTGGTTTTGGCGCATCGGCGCATCTTGCCATTGCCGTTCTTCAGTCGTGGAAATGTGAAGTCTATGTTTCTAGCAGAGGCAAGTCTCATCGCGCGTTGGCTGAGTCGCTGGGAGCAACCTGGGTCGGCAGCGAAACAGAAAAGCCGCCAGTAGAACTCGATCGTGCCGTAACTTTTGCCCCGAGCGGTGACGTCGTCATCGCGGCACTCTCGAGCCTTCGAAAGGGAGGAGTCGTCGCCATCAACGCCATCCATCTTGATCGCATTCCGCAATTCGATTACGACAGCCTGCTGTGGGGCGAGCGCCAGATCCGCAGTGTTGCCAACATGACTCGCCAAGATGCCCGAGACTTCCTCGCCATCGCGGCAGAGATTGAATTGCGCCCAAAGGTGACGGTTTTCTCTCTGGATCAGGCTAACGAAGCCCTGATGGCAGTGAAGAACGACGCGGTGGATGGTGCAGCAGTGATCGTCCCGTGAACGTAGGTGATTATCGCGCCAGGATGAACGTCGCAATCAGCAGTACGCAGAAGGCGGTGGCATGTTTCAGTTCGCCCCACCCGAGACGCCGCACCACCAGCGGCGACGGTTCCTGCACGAAGTAGAACCATCCCCGGAACAGAAGCGGCGCAAATGCCAGCGAGGCGATCGGAGGCATGACACGCGCGAGGCAGGCGATGGTGATGATCGCAGTCATGAGTGCCTGCCCAAGCGCAAATGCCCAGCCGTGCGCCAGCTTGGCGCGGAATCCCTCAATCTTCGCCGTATGGATTCGTAGCTGAACGTAGTGAATCTGATCTCCGGCAAAAAGAATGTTCGCCAGCCACAGCATCCACGCCCGGTCGTCGAACTCTCCGGTGATCACGTAATAAGCTGCTGGCGCCGACGCAGTGAGTCCGATCGTTCCCACCATTTCCGATAGCATGCGAAAGCGGCGGCCCAGTTTCTTCAAGATCGCCTGAGCGATGAATGCTCCCGCAACCGCCGCGCCCAACGGCCAAAGATCAGAATTGTGTCCAGCCCACAGCAGAGCCGCTAATGCGACGCCAGCGATCACCGCGAGCACAACAATCGCGGAGCGAACGGCGTGCGACTCTTCGAGAGTCTGCGCCTTCATCGCTGAAGTGCCCAGCAGGCTTTCGAGCGGTGTGCGCAGCCAAAACAAAGCCAGAGCCGCCGTCAACAAAAGAATAAGCGGGAAAATGTGGCTTGCCTGGTGGAACGCGACGCCAGCCCCGGTCACCATCGGCACCAGCAGCAGTCCCCATGCTCCGTGCTCCCGGGGAAGAATCAGCGCATGCCGCCGTTCGAGCCGCGCTTTCTCACTGGCCGCCTCGGCCTGAACGGAAGGCATCTGAACTCGATCTGCGATATGTGTAACCACTGACATCAACGCCATCCTGTCATATGAATATGAGTCATGCCTTTGACCGCGCGCATGTATTGAGCGCGCTCGAAGGCTCCCGGATCCGCGCAACGGATCTGGCTCATGCTGCCTTGCATCTGCTGCACCGATTCGTACTCGTGCTCTTCCATCCACTCGCGTAGTTCCCTCTCCACGTGCCGCAGATGGTTAATGCCGTGCCGCATCAGCGACGAGCACAGCATGGTTACGTTCGCTCCCACCATCAGCAGCTTAACCACATCCTCTGCGGTATGAACGCCGCTGGTTCCCGCCAGGCTCGCCTTGACGCGGCCATACAGAATGCCAATCCAAGTCAGCGGCAGCCGCAGCGCCTGCTGCGAACTCAGCAGCACATTCGGGCGGATCTCCAGCTCTTCCAGATCGATGTCCGGCTGATAGAAGCGGTTGAAGAGCACCAGTCCGTCTGCCCCCGCCTCAACCATACGGTGCGCCATGTTGGCGAAGTTGCTGAAGAACGGGCTGAACTTTACAGCCACAGGAATCGTGACCGTACTCTTCACCGCGCGAACGATTTCGAGATACGTCTTCTCGATCTCAGCCGAGGTGATTTTTGGATCGGTCGGAATGTAATAAATGTTGCACTCAATGGCATCGGCGCCAGCGCGCTCGATTTCACCGGCGAATTTGGTCCATCCGCCTAGAGTCGATCCATTCAGGCTGGCAATGATCGGCATCCCCACCGACGCTTTCGCCTTTCGGATGTGATTCAGATATCCCTCCGGGCCAGTATGAAATTCGCTGGCCTGCGGGAAATACGTCAGTGACTCCGCGAAGCTCTCGGTTCCGGCCGCGAGATGGTAGTTCAGGTCCGCTTCTTCCTGCCGCAACTGTTCCTCAAACAGCGAATAGAGGACGACCGCGGAAGCTCCTGCATCTTCCAGACGGCAAATTCCATCCACGTCGCGGGAGAGCGGCGACGCCGAGACTACCAGTGGGGAGGGCAGCTTCAATCCGAGATACGTCGTGCTGAGGTCGATCATGGAAGTCTCCTTTTTCCTTCTACTGCCGTTCAAACTTGAAATCCCTGCTCTGAACGCGCCATGCGACATCCAGAGCAGGGAGGGCGCCTTTATTTCACGCCTACCGGGCTTGGTTTTTCTGCCGCTGGTTTCGCGGACGTTTCTTTCGCCGGAGTTTCTGTCTCCGGCTTGCGGGCCGCGAGATATTCATACATATGGAAGCGCCGCTCAACGTCTTGCTGCGCCTCTTTCCACAACAACTCCGCATGCTCCGGATTACTCTTCGTCAGCATCTTGAAGCGCGTCTGTTGCAGCAGCCAATCCTGCACTTTTCGGCTCGGCGCGCGTGAATCGAGCGACAGCGGATTCTCGCCAGTCGCCACACGCTCCGGGTTATAGCGATAGAGCAGCCACTGACCCGATTCGACCGCGACCTTTTGATCGCTCATCGACGTCTTCATGTCGATCCCGTGAGCGATACATGACGAATACGCAATGATGATGCTCGGCCCGTCGTAGGCTTCCGCTTCCAGGAACGCCTTCAACGTGTGCTCATCTTTTGCGCCCATGGCAACGCTCGCCACATATACGTTCCCGTAGGTCATCGCCATCATCCCGAGATCTTTCTTCGGACCAGGCTTGCCGCCAGCAGCAAACTTCGCAACTGCGCCACGAGGCGTCGACTTCGATGCCTGCCCCCCCGTGTTGGAGTAGACCTCGGTATCGAGCACCAACAGGTTCACGTTGCGCCCGCTGGCCAGCACGTGATCCAACCCGCCGTACCCGATGTCATACGCCCAGCCGTCTCCGCCGATGATCCACACGCTCTTCTTCACCAGCATGTCAGCCAGCGCGAGCAGTTGCTTGGCTTCGGGGGAATTCAGCTTTCGCAACCGCTCTTTCAGAACATCGACGCGCTGGCGTTGCTCGTAAATATCAGATTCGTCTTTCTGTTTTGCCGTCACCAGTGCGGTTGCCAGATCCTCGCCGATACCGCCGGCCAGACGCCGCACCAACTCCTTCGCATATTCCGTCTGCTTGTCGATCGATACGCGGAAGCCGAGTCCGAACTCGGCATTGTCCTCGAACAGTGAGTTCGACCATGCCGGGCCCCGTCCGTCGGCGTTCTTCGTCCACGGCGTCGTCGGCAGGTTCCCGCCGTAAATCGACGAGCATCCCGTCGCATTCGCCACCACCGCGCGATCGCCGAACAACTGCGAGACCAGCTTCACGTACGGAGTCTCTCCGCACCCCGAGCATGCGCCCGAAAACTCAAATAGCGGCTCCTGCACCTGCTGCTGCCGGATCGTCCCCACTTTGATCCTGCGGCGATCGAGATCCGGAATCTTCAGGAAGAATTCCCAGTTCTCTTTCTCCGGAGCACGCAGTGGAGGCTGCGGAACCATGTTGATCGCCTTCAGCCGCACTTCGCTCTTGTTTTTCACCGGGCATATGTCCACGCACACGCCGCATCCGGTGCAATCTTCCGGGGCGACCTGGATCGTATATTTCATCCCGGCCCATTCCTTGTCGCGCACATCGCACGACTTGAACGTCGCCGGAGCACCCGCCAGTTCCTTGCTGTCGTACACCTTGATCCGGATCACCGCATGCGGACACACCATCGCGCACTTGCCGCACTGTATGCAGATCTTCGAATCCCACGCCGGAATTTCCAGAGCCAGATTCCGTTTCTCCCAACGTGCAGTTGCGGTAGGGAACGTGCCGTCGCACGAGAATGCGCTGACCGGCAGTTCGTCTCCCTTTCCGGCGTAAATCGTTCCCAGCACTTCGCGCTCGAATTTCGGAGCGCCCGGGAACACCGGCGGCA
Source organism: Candidatus Sulfotelmatobacter sp. (assembly GCA_035946775.1). GTDB lineage: Bacteria > Acidobacteriota > Terriglobia > Terriglobales > Acidobacteriaceae > Sulfotelmatobacter. The sequence goes on from DASYZA010000280.1 coordinate 56,713, forward strand.
ATTCGACCTTGCTCGTGACCGCAGCCGGCACCTTCACCTCGAACAAGTGTGCAAGGGTCTCATCAACCGCCAGCATGTTCTTCCGGACGACTTCTTCGCCCTTGCGGCCGTACGTGTGACGAATCGACTCGCGGATTGCCTCGATCGCCTCATCGCGAGGCAGCACCTTCGAAATCGCAAAGAAGCAAACCTGCATGATCACGTTCATGCGCGATCCCATGCCCGTATCCTTCGCGACCTGGTACGCATCGATCACATAGAACTTTGCTTTCTTCGAGATCAGTTGCTGCTGTACCTCGCGCGGCAAATGGTCCCAGACTTCGTCTTTGCCGAACGGACTGTTCAGTAAAAAGACGCCGCCCTCCACCAGCGAACTCAGCATGTCGTAGCGCTCCATGAAGATCCACTGATGGCAGGCTACGAAGTTGGCCTTCGAAACCAGATAGCTTGATTTGATCGGTTGCGGTCCGAAGCGCAAATGCGAGACGGTCATCGCGCCCGATTTCTTCGAGTCGTACACGAAATATCCTTGCGCGTAGTTGTCGGTATTCTCGCCGATGATCTTGATCGAGTTCTTGTTCGCGCCAACCGTTCCATCGGCACCAAGCCCGTAGAACATCGCTCGGACCACGCTGTCAGGCTCGGTCGAGAACGAAGCATCGTAGTCGAGGCTGGTATGCGTCACATCATCATTGATGCCGATCGTGAAATGATCCTTCGGCTGCGGCTTAGTCAGATTGTCGAACACAGCCTTCACCATCGCCGGAGTAAATTCCTTCGACGAAAGCCCATACCGTCCTCCAACAACCGCGGGAGCCGTCCTCAACCTGCCATAGCCGAGCTTCAATCCTTCGTGCAACGCGTTCACCACATCGAGGTACAAAGGCTCGCCAATCGCCCCCGATTCCTTCGTGCGATCGAGCACCGCAATCTGTCGAACGGTAGCGGGGAGCGCCTCGACAAACGACTTCACGCAGAACGGACGATACAACCGCACCTTCAGCAGCCCGACCTTCTCGCCGCGAGCGGCCAAGTAGTTCACAGTCTCATCCGCGATTTCCGCCCCAGAGCCCATCATCACGATCACGCGCTCGGCATCCGGTGCGCCAACATAGTCGAACAGCCGATATTGCCGTCCCACGATCTCGGCGAACTTGTTCATCGTCGCCTGTACCTTCGCAGGCGCATCGTCGTAATACTTGTTCGCCGTCTCACGGATCTGGAAGAACACGTCGGGATTCTGTGCCGTTCCGCGCAGCACCGGATGATCCGGCGACAGCGCCCGTTGCCGGTGCTCGATCACCCGATCCATGTTGATCATGGCGCGGATGTCATCGTCATTCAGCATCTCGATCTTGTTCACTTCGTGCGAGGTGCGGAATCCGTCGAAGAAATGCAGGAAGGGAATGCGCGTGTCGAGCGAGGCCGCATGCGCAATCAAAGCCAGGTCCATGGCTTCCTGCACCGAGTTCGAGCAGAGCATCGCCCAGCCCGTCATTCGGCAAAACATCACATCCGAGTGATCCCCAAAAATCGAAAGTGCGTGCGCCGCCACGGTTCGTGCCGAAACGTGGAACGCCGTCGGCGTGAGTTCGCCGGCAATCTTGTTCATATTGGGGATCATCAGCAGCAATCCCTGCGAAGCCGTGAACGTCGTGGAAAGCGATCCGGTCTGCAACGCCCCGTGCACCGCACCGGCCGCTCCGCCTTCACTCTGCATTTCAACCACATGGGGCACGCTCCCCCACGCATTCGGGACGTTCTCGCTGGCCCACTGGTCGGCCCACTCGCCCATCGGCGACGAAGGAGTGATGGGGTAAATCGCAATGACTTCATTTACCCGATAAGCGACGTGTGCGACGGCCTCGTTGCCGTCCATGGTCTTAAACTTGCGCTTCATGTATTCCCCCGTTCAGTTTTCTCGACGGGAACCACTGGCGTGGTCCTGCGATAGAAAAAGGATGCTCCCGGAAGGCCACTTCTGTCGGGACGTGGGTTCACACCTCGATGTGATCCAAATCACACCATCGCGGAAAGACCCGCCATGCCTATCACTTAGCCGTTCCCCTATCGGATGCCAACAGTTCCAGAGATTCTCACGTAGCCCCGGACGCCTTCGTCCGAGGCTCCCGAGCGCAAGTCTTTGCGCGGGCGTGCAACCCTGGCCTATAGGATTTTTGCGAATCGCGATCAAACCGCAGAGTTGTGTCGGACCCACTATTGAATTTCAAGGAAGCCCCGGAACAGAAGAGCTTCCAACCGCCGTGACGCGCCACAGGATTTTCGTGAACTACCACCGGACCGCAGCGTTGTATCGGACGGGGCAGGAGACCCTGAGGAAGTCACCGCAGCAGAATGCATCCGACCGCAGCCCGGTAAGGGGCAGAATGTTAAACCGCAGCCCCGCAGGGGCGGAATGCGTTAGCCCAGGGCGTAAGCCCTGGGAAGGTTTCGAAATCAGATCCGAGTTCCGTAGGGACGGCACTACCACTTCGACCGCACACCGACTGCAAACCCGACCGCGCTCTTCGAAATCTCATACACCCCAAAATCGCAACTGTACACCGTCCACGCTTGCGTCGGATTCACCGCGTCCGTAGTCGACGTCCAGTAATACTCAGTCTCAACATAGTTCGTGAAGATCGGCGCCTGAAACGTCGACCCATCTTTGTTCACGTAGGTGTAATCGAAAAACTGCGCCATATTGGTCTGCGCTCGATCCGCAAGGCTTTCCAGTTCATTGCGATTAGGCATACGCCACTGCCCCGCGGTCGAGCCATCATTCAAACCGCATTGGCCCGCCCCAAGACTGCTGATGACCATCAGCGCATCAGCCCAAGTCGCGTGAATGCAGTCCGCTTGCTTCAGCCAGACCAGCCCAGTCATCGTGTCGACAATCGTGCCGTCATGATTGTCAATAAAGCGTGGATAAATCTGCGGAACTCCCGCCTGCACGCTGCCATCGTCGCCGGCCGAGTAGGGAATGTAAAACCCGGTGGATTGCAACTGAACCGCGCCGCCAGTACCTGCGCCCTTCACCGCCCAGATCGCATTGCTTGCCGAGGCCTTGACGTTGGACGCTGTGTCGTTCATATAGCGTCCATCGCTCATTCGGATCGTCCACGCCTTGTCCGACCCGCCCACTCCGCCGTAGTAGCTTGTGGAACTCCAGTAGATCCCCCCAGAGACATTCACAAACGGATTCCCCACAGAGATCGCCGGATTCGCCGCCGATGCGTCCACCAGGCTTTCCAGTTCGTTGATGTTCGGCAGTCGCCAGCCGCCCGCCGCGGACCCATCGCTCAGCCCACACGCGCCACTCGCCAGTTGATTGACTTCTGTGAATGCATCCTGCCAGGGACCGGACCCGAGACAGCCTGCGTCCTTCAACCAGATTAGTCCCGTGAGAGTGTCAGTCACGGTTCCATCTGGATTCGAGGTGAATCGCGTCGCCGCCGACCACGCCGCGCCCTTTCCCGCCGACGCATCATCTCCCGCCGCATAGCTCACCTGCTGTCCCGTTGCCGCCAGCGTCACCGTAGGATTCGTGCCGTCATATGCCGCGAAGTCCGCGCCCGTCACCGACGAGTCAGGCAGCGCGATGAAATCGATCACGTTGAAAAATATTCCGGAGGGAGCCACGCCGGTACTCACGAATTGCCCGGTATAGTCCGCTCGCTTCACAGTTGCTCCGCTGCCGACGGACGGATAAAAACCATATCCATCCTTGAAGACATAGATCTGGTAATCGCCCGGAACATCCCCGGTCACGCTCATCCCGGTGAACGTGTACTCGCCATTCGCATCGGTGGTCGTCGTCTTGAAGACGATGTTGCTGTTGGTGAGGAAATCCGTCAGGGTCGCGCCGGCAACCGGAGCTCCTTTGAATGTGACTCTCCCCGAGATGCGATCCGGCGCGGGCGGCGAATTGTAATTACCGCCCTCGTTGCGGCTCACTCCACCGCAACCCGTCAGCACCGCCAGTGCAACCAGCGCCGCAAGAGACCGGACCGAAGACATGGGACAATCCTTTCCTGGCCCCCAAAATGGCCAGATCCCATCGCGGCCGTTAGAGAAGTCTCACGACCCGCAAGAAGGAACGTATGAGTTATCGGCGTCACTGCGGGAAGGTTTACTGGCGGTTTTCTGTCCGGGCCTCGCCGCCGCTCCCGGCGTCATCCGCTCTCCCCTGTGTCATCCTGAGCGGAGGAGCTCGATTCGTTTTGTGAATCGCTTTCCGAAGGCGAAGGATCCCTGCCCGTGCCTCGTGTGCCGAAGCTTTGCACAGATCGGTCAGCGGATTCTTGTTTAGACCACGTCAACCGCGATCAGCGTGATGTCGTCCTGCTGCGTGACCGGAGCCGCCTGCCACTTCTGCAGCGCGCTCAACATGTGTTCTACGACTTCTGGTGCCCCATGCGAGTTCTGTTCTCGCAGAACTAACTCCAGTTGCCGCTCGCCAAAAGCCTCGCCCGTCGCGTTCTCCGGCTCAATCAATCCGTCGGTGTAGATCAGCAGCCGATCCCGTCCTTCCAGCCTCAAAGCCGTTACCGGATACTCTCCATCTTCCGAGATCCCAAACAACAACCCATTGCTTTCGACTTTCTCCAGTTCGCCGCGTGCGTTACGCCAGCACAGCAGTGGAGGATGCCCCGCCGCCGAATATCGCGCGCAACGGTGTTCTGCGTCGATCCACAAATATGCGGCAGAAATAAGCTGCCCATTCAGTTCCGGCGAGAGAATCCGGTTGAGGCTGTGCAGAACTCGAGGAGGGTCCGCGGCGAATTCGGCCACGGATTGCATGGCCACCTTGATCATCGACGAGATGAGCGCGGCAGGTACACCGTGTCCCGAAACGTCGGCGACGAGCACGCCCAGCCGGTGCTCGTCGATTTCGAGGAAGTGATAGAAATCTCCGGCGACTGCCGACATCGGCTTGTAGGTCGCGGCGATCCGCAGGTTCCTGACCACCGGCACGTTGCTGGGAAGAATGGAGAACTGAATCTGCCGTGCCGTCTGCAATTCACCCTCGATCGTCATCAGCCGGCGCTCGTTCGCGAACACGTGTTGCGCGGCAATGTATCCCAGCGCAAGCGTCCACACGATCAGGGCTGCCGGTTCCAGGTCTCGCGACACTTCAAACCGCAGAAGCCCCGACAAGTTGTAGTACACCGACACCACGACAACCACCGGTACGTATAAGGCCACGATCCGGCTGTGAATCAGCAGAAACTTCTTCGACCATCGCGGAACCGCGACGATCACTCCGACCACCACCAACATGACGATCGCCAGAAGATTGTTCAGCGGCACGAACTTGTCAACCGACCCGGTGGTCGCAAAGTATCCAAGGCCGACGATCCCTACGATCAAGCCAAGGAAAGTTACGATCCAAAGAAAACGGCGGAGCTTGCCGGTGCTCAACTCGACCCAGAAAAGAATCCCGGGTATCAATAGAAAATATGTAACGAAGACATCAATGCGCGTCGGCCAAGAGGAATTCGGCAGCAGTGAGAGCGAACTGAACGACTGCACCAGCAATCGAACGCCATACATTCCGGTGAAGCATCCCGACCAAAGCAGAACCAGGAACTCGCGCCGGTGTCGGATCGCCGCCACGCTGCACGCGCATACCCCAAGAAAGCAAAAGATGGAGCCCAGGCAAATTGCCAGCAGATGACCGCGCAGTACCGCAAGAACTGGATCGACAGGATTCATGCCAGCCGGAAATGGTCACGCACAAACAGACACGTGCCGCGCCTTCAGCATGAGGGAACGTCCTCAGAGTGTCGGGATATACATTCACAAGGCGGCGTGAGCAGAATCACAAGAGCCTGACTCTAAACCGGTTGCCCTACCCTCGTCGCGCTTTTGCGACAGGGTGGGCGATCGACTCACCTCGGACGCCCGAAACCCTATACGCAACCGATCCACAATCCAACCTCCAATTTGAACGCCGAATTTTTCCACAGCCCACGATGTGACATCTGACCTTGCCTTCCACAGCCCCTATCTCCGATCATGGCATCGCCGAGAGGCAAAGGGCGCGATACTCGCGCCTTGGGACTGACCCCGAAACTCGCGACTCAAGACTCGGGACTCAGGCCCAGCTAAGTTCTTTGAAAATAAGATTTTACAAGTAAGTCCAATCGGCTCAAGATTTTGCGAGCACAACTCGCCATCTGAATCGAACAAACCCAATGTTTCCAATATTTTGCATAACTGCTGAGAAAAAAATTCTCCGCGAGCAAACGCGCTAAGCCTAGCATTTTCAAGATTTTGCCTGTAAAGTACTGAGCTGCAAGGGTTTATTTTCGATTTCACGCTAACCCGATGATTCTACAGAATCGACAGTGGGGGGAGTCGAGGCTGCCGGGTTCCAAAGCGACGAAAACCCGCTTCAGCGTGAGCGAACCGAAGGCTCGCCCACAACTTCGCGCCTGATGCTATGGTACTCAGGACCTAGGACTCAGGACTCAGGACTCAGGACTCAGGACTCAGGACTTACCTTCAGGAGAAAAGAAATGTCCGATCACTATCATGACCCCGCCGATCTGCGATTGTTGAAAGAAATGAGCAAGGCCGCGCCGGCGGAGTTCACTGCCTGGCTCAACCTCGACAAGATTGTTGGCCGCGAGGACGGAGCCATCCCGCGCAAATACCGCGAATTGATCGCGCTGGCGGTCGCGTGCACGACGCAGTGTCCGTATTGCATCGAGGTACATACGAAGGCGGCGAAATCTGTCGGTGCCACCAAAGAGGAAATCGTTGAGAGCTCGTTTTTGGCGGCAGCACTGCGTGCCGGAGGCGCGGCCACGCACGGAGCCATGGCGCTAAAGTTTTACGAAAAGGGCTGACCTGAGGAATGCCTCACGCGTCGAAGAACACGAAGCCTGGCGCTTCTGGCATGGAACGTGAACGACAGCCCAGTGGAGATGCCGAAATGGCCGATGACTTTCCTCGCTTTGATCTGAAGGGCGATGTCGCATTAGTTACGGGCGCCGCTCGCGGCCTTGGCCGCAGCATTTGTTTGGCGCTTGCGCATGCTGGTGCCGATGTCGCGCTCGGGCTGAGAGATGTAACCACCGGAGGTGAACTGGCCAGAGAGATTGAAGGGATGGGCCGTCGTGTGTTGCCGCTGCAGATGGACATGACCCAGCTCGATCAAATTTCCCGTGCGGTTGATGATACGGTCCGGCATTTCGGGCGGCTCGATGTCCTGGTAAACAATGCAGGGTTGTCCCCGGAAAACCTGGCCGAGAACGTACGCGTGGAAGATTTCGACCTGACTCTGCGGGTGAACCTGAAAGGGACATTCTTCGCGAGCCAGGCCGCCGGGCGCGTGATGATTCGCCAAAAGCGTGGGTGCATCGTCAACATGAGTTCGCAGGCGGGCTTTATAGCCTTGCCGACAGAATCGGTTTATTGCATGACGAAGGCCGCGATTGCGCACTTGACCAAATGCCTGGCAGTCGAATGGGGCAAGCACAACATTCGAGTCAATGCCGTTGCCCCCACATTCATACGTACACCTGGTACGGAATCGGTGTTAGCGGACCCGGCATTCCGCAGCAACGTGATCGAGAGCATCGCGGCCCTGCACCGGATTGGTGAGCCCATGGACGTAGCAGGCGCGGTCGTCTTTCTCGCGTCCCCAGCCGCGTCATTGATTACGGGACACACCCTCCTCATTGATGGCGGCTGGACTGCTGTATAAATGGGCCCCGGGCAGCCCGCGAAGCGGTTGTATCAACCGTTCGTCGATGGTGCGCCTGTCCACAGGGTTTTGATTTGAGGAGGATGTAGCAGCGTTTGCATGACAACGCAATACTGCTCGGTTTTTTGCTGAAGAGCAGTCAACTGTTCCTGCGTCGCTTGCGGTGCACGGACATGGAAGTTGACTCTGAGAGATTCGAATCCAACCGGCACAGTTTTTGAGATTCCCAGCGTCCCTTGCAGGTCCAGATCTCCTTCAACGGTGACCGCGATGTCATCGATCGCGATTCCCATCGAAGCGGCTACCATTTGGCAAGTGATCTGTGCACACGCCGCCAACGCCCCGAGTAACAGATCCCCAGAACAGGCACCCGTGCCGGCCCCTCCAACACCTTTGTGTGCCTGAGCGCCATAGATCGCACGCCCGATGTCCACGGAGCAAGAAATTGGCGCGTCAGTTTGTCGGCCATGAGCGACCAAAGTGATCCGGGAACTGGACGGAGCCTGCCGATATGCCTCTTTCAAAGGTCGCTGCAACGATCGGATGTCCATAAAGTCCTCTTTACTCCGAGGGATTATAAATGTCCTATTCGAAAGTAATCCGAGGCGCAGGCGAAGCCGCTGCGCCTCGGAGAGGGAGACACATGCAGTGAACTGAGGCTTCTGAACGCCTTACTGGTGCTCGCAAGTCACGTGATTGTTCCAGTCCACGTAGGCGCCCTGCGGATTGTCCCGCCACGCCCATACGTGAAGCTCAAAGAAGGCGGGAATGTTGAACCGGTTTGGACTATCGACGTAGAGAAACACCTGACCCCCCAAAACGGGAGGGCCCGAGTTAGTCTGCAGCCATGTGGACGCGTAAGTGATAAATTCCACGCCGACCAGCTTCATCGCACCGTTAGCCTCTGGTTCGTAGATCAGGGCCTGCGGATGTTCGACGTCAATTGTTCCGTTAATCAAATTGCCGTTGACGTAGTGGACGCCCATGGCGCCGTGGTCGGAACCGCTGACGCAGCCAAGGAACGGACCGTATCCGTCCCTGGTGGCGTTGTTGACGTCAACGTACTGTTTCGTGGCCTGCCGAACCATCTGTACGAGCTTACTTTGGTCTGCCTGCGCGGCCGGCTGCACTTTCATTTGAGCCGAACCAAACAAAGATGAAACTGCCAGAAACGTGAGCAGGAAGGGTGTACGGGAACCGAGAAACGCTGCGTTCTTCATTTTTAGCTCTCCTTATGTTTCTTGTGAGGAAAATGCCAAGAAAAAAAGTCACGTTGGGACCCGTGATTCGCTGTCCAGGTTTTTCTGCCTCTGCCTGGTAAGGCGGGAATCGATGAAGAAAAACCGCAAGCACAGAAAAAAAATTAGGAGGCGACGAGGCATGCAATACCGCAAGCAAGAGAGCGGAATGGTGGCTACCGGCCTGAGATTTCCTCTTCCTTGCTGGTGGTCATGTTCGAGGAGGCACTGAATGTGCTCGCCCCACCGTTCGTTTTTTGCGAGCGATGGGGCGTCTTCAGGAAGGCTTACGAAGAGAAACGCAGTCAAATTCGTTTCCCAAATAACTGCAACCTCCTCGTCTATTCGGCGGATGCGAGAAGCGTGAAAACCTGCTCGGTGACATTCCGGGCCTGCAGTTCACGTTCGAGTTTACTGATCCGCAACCGGTAACCAGTTCCTCCTTCGCGCTTGAGAGCGACCAGGAAGTACCGGTTGTCGTAGCGGTGAAACACGAGAACCGTGTGTTTGGGCGCCTTTGGAGACTTATCTGGAATGGGAAAGGCAAAAGCGTTCTGCTCCCCGCTGCGGATCGACATCAGGGGTCCCTTCACATCGACTGCGATGGTGCACTCACCCGCTGGCATCGCAGTGCCATTCGCGATGAATGCGAACGGGACCTGTGCTTTGGCAATGGTGCGCGTCTGCGCGTTTAGAAAGCTTGTCAACCCAACCAATGTCAGGATGAGTAGCGTGGCGGCCTGCTTTCTCGTCGTCATTTTTGTTTTCTCCTTTGCGATGCATTGTGGAGGCGTCTTCTAAGCTTCTTGCTGAAGCCAAGCCGCATGCCTCTGTCTAGTAAGGCGGGAATGGATCAGAAAAAACCGCAAAAGAAAAAAAGGGTCAATGTGCATCAGAGCACGCGACACACTAGGCTTTTTTGGGTTTTCGTTGTAACTTATTGAAACTTCGGAGGCCGCTTGGATGGACCCTCCAATCACGAAGTCACCTGGCTATTGAAGGCTTGGAGTGCCGGAGACGAACAGGCGCTGGAAAAACTGACGCCACTGGTGTATCGGCAACTGCACCAGATCGCGCAACGCTATATGTGGGGAGAGCGTTCCGGGCACACCCTGCAAACCACCGCCTTGGTCAACGAAGCCTATCTCCGGCTGGTGGACTGCGGACAAGTGAACTGGCAGGATCGGGCCCATTTCTTTGCGGTATCGGCGCAGTTGATGCGGCGCATTCTCATTGATTTTGCCCGCTCGCGCGGTTATTTGAAACGCGGGGGCGCTGTTGTTCACATTTCTCTGGAAGACGCACCGTCGGTGTGCGAGGAACCCGACGTGAACATGGTGGCCCTCGATGATGCTCTGAAAACGTTATCCGCGATTGACGAAAGGAAAAGCAAAGTCGTGGAGTTGAAATTTTTTGGCGGGTTGAGTGTCGAGGAAACCGCTGAAGTTTTACATGTTTCGAGCGATACGGTGGTTCGAGATTGGCGAATGGCGAAAATTTGGCTTTTGCGCGAGCTGAGCCGGGGAAGTGCGAACGATGAATCCTGAGGTTTGGCGCCGAGTTGAAGAACTTTGTCAGCAAGCTTTGGAACTAAGCGAAAGCCGCCGCGCTCAGTTCGTCCGCTCCGCTTGTGGAACGGACTACGAGTTGCTCCAGGAAGTCGAATCGCTGCTGGCGCACCAAAAAAAGGCCGAGCAATTTATCGAATCTTCGGCAATGGAGGTGGCTGGCAGAATCCTTGCGAACCAAACTCCCAGAGAGACGTGGAAGAACCTGATCGGTACCACCATTTCACATTACCGGGTACTTGAGAAGTTGGGTGGCGGAGGAATGGGGGTGGTTTACAAGGCGGAAGACACCGACCTAGGCCGCTTCGTCGCGCTCAAGTTCTTGCCCGACGATATAGCGCATGACTCGCAGGCTCTCAGCCGGTTCCAGCGGGAAGCCAAGGCTGCGTCGGCGCTGAACCACCCGAACATCGTGACCATTTACGAACTTGGGCATCTGAACGGCACGCACTACATCGCGATGGAGATGATTGGCGGGGAAACGCTGCGGGCTCTGATTAACTCTGGGCCACTCCCGTTTCGCAAGGCCATCGTGATCGCGGCACAGATTGCTGAGGCTCTGGCCAAGGCGCATGAGACCGGACTCGTGCATCGTGATCTGAAACCAGAGAACCTGATGGTTGCTCATGATGGCACGGCCAAGATTCTGGATTTTGGCCTGGCAAAACTCCGGGAGGAGCCTGCCGGTTCGGACGGGCCGACGCTGGCGGGTTCGCTCACGGACCCCGGAACCATCATGGGTACGATCGGCTACATGTCGCCGGAGCAGGCCAACGGCGGCTTAGTGGATTTCCGGTCCGATCAGTTTTCTTTCGGCGCGGTGCTTTACGAAATGGTCAACGGGCAGCCTGCATTTCAAGGAAGAGGGAGAGCGGAAATCATGGCCGCCATTCTTCGCGACCGGCCGGAACGCCAGGCCTCGCCAAGAGTGCAAGCGCCTGCACCTTTCTTCTGGATCCTCGAGCGTTGCCTGGCCAAGGACCCGAACCAGCGTTATGCATCCACCAGGGATTTGGCTCGCGATCTCGCCACAATTCGCGACCTGCGCATTGAGATCGGGACCCGCCTCAATCGCGTAGGCAACATGCCCGTACAGCGTACAGCCTTCATCGGGCGCGAACGTGAATTGACTGATCTTCGACAACTCCTTAGTCGCGAAGATGTACGGCTGGTCACACTGACGGGGCCCGGCGGGATTGGTAAGACCCGGCTCGCATTACAAGCCATCGCCGAAATGTCGGACTGGTTTTCCGGCGCGGTTTGTTTCGTTTCGCTTTCGGCTATTGGTGGAAACGAAGCGATCCATACGGCGATCGGACAGGCCATTGGACTGCGGGAAGTGCCCGGTGAATCGCCGAGAGAAACCTTGAAGGAGTATGTGCGTGGTTTGTCGCAGCCTCTGCTTTTGTTGCTCGATAACTTTGAGCACCTCATATCGGCTGGAGGTGAGATTGCGGAATTGCTCACTCTGAATCCGAACCTGAGGGTGGTTGTAACCAGCCAAGCATTGCTTCATGTCTACGGTGAACATGAATTTCCAGTGCCACCTTTAGCGGCGCCCAATCTAAAGTCCGTTCCTACGTCGGCCGAAGCCCTTTCCCGTTTCCCGGCAGTGGCACTTTTCCTGGAACGCGCGAAGGCAGTAAAGCACGACTTCACACTCACGAAAGAAAACGGGAGAGCCATAGCCGCCATCTGCGCCCGGCTGGACGGTCTACCTCTTGCGATCGAGCTTGCGGCATCGCGGATCAAGCTACTTTCGCCGGAGACGTTGCGGACACGTTTGGAATCTTCATTGAACCTGTTAACGGGAGGCGCGCGGGATCTGCCACTGCGGCAGCAAACCCTTCGCGGCACAGTCAACTGGAGTTACAGCCTCCTTAATACAGCGGAACAAAGTCTTTTTCGACGGCTTTCGGTGTTCATTGGAGGTTGTACGCTGGAAGCTGTGGAGGCCGTGTGCGACACGAAATGCGACCTTGGGCTGGATGTGCTCGATGGTATGGCCTCGATGGTGGACAAGAGCCTAACCCAGCAGATGGAGCATCCAGGCGCAGAAACCCGTTTCCAGATGCTCTCGACAATTCGGGAGTACGCGCTGGAGCGTCTCACAGAGAGTGGGGAGGAGTTCATCACTCGCCGCGCCCACGCCGCTTACTATGTTGTGCTTGCGGAGGAGTGGGGGGGAGAACTGAGCACTCATCCCGAATGGCTTGGGCGTTTCGATCTCGAGCACCAGAATTTCCGTGCAGCGTTGGAATTTCTGATCAATAAGGGTGATGCAGATTGGGGGATGCGCCTCGGAGCCGCCCTGTTTCATTTTTGGGAGTTGCGCGAACACTTTGCCGAGGGCCGGGCATTATTGAACAGGCTGCTCAAATTAAAGGGGGCGGTCCAGCCTACAATGCGGGCGCGCTTGTTATTCTGCGCTTCGATTTTCGAGGGCGCACAGGGGGATTTCGATTCTGCCCAGAAATTGCAGCAGGAGAGTCTCGAAACGTGCCGTGAACTCCAAGACCATCGCGGGGCGGCGGTGGCCCTCAACGCATTGGGGGTAAACGCCCGCGAGCGTGGAGATATCGAAACTGCAAGTTCGCTCTTCGAACAGTGCGCCGCGAATTGGAAGGACTTGGGCAGTCCGATTGACACGGCTCGTGCCCTCAGCAATCTAGCGAGTGTAGTCGGGCTGCAGGGCGATTACGCCCGCGCCCACAAGCTGTATGACGAGTGTCTGGGAATTTTCCACGCCGCCGGTGACGCCACTGGAGTGGCATGGACTTTGAACTACCTGGGCGACCTCGTACGAGACTCGGTCGACTCCATTGCGGCTCGCTCTTATTACGAGCAGAGTCTCTCGGCATTTCGACAGTTGGGCGACGGGTGGGGGGTCGCAAGCGTTCTATGTGACCTAGCCAGGCTCAGTGCGGCAGAGCGTAGGCATCAGGATGCCGAGCTCCTTTACGGCGAAAGCATCAGGATGTTTCAGGATCTGGGACATAAACGTGGTGTCGCGAGGGTGCTGGAGCGTTTCGCGGTAAGTGCAGCCGCCCAATTCCGACCGGAACAATCGTTGCGCCTGGCAGGAACTGCTGCTGCCTTGCGTCAGCGCATCGGTGCTTCTCTTATTCCCTCGGAGCAATCGAGTTTAGAGAAAGAGCTGGAATCCGCGCGCAACATGCTAACGAATGCCGCAGGTTTGGAAGCATGGTCCTCTGGATGGGAGATGTCACTGGAGGAAGCGGTTAACGAAGTGCTCGGCAACAAAGACACCGCCAAGGCGTTATAAAACACCTCTGCTCAACCAGCCGTGCTGGGGTCGATCATTCGGCGTACCGCTGACACGCGATTCACAGGAATCCCGCTACGTCGTCCATGCTCACGAATGGTTTCCTCGTCCGGGGCGAAGTACACGCAATATATCTTGTCGCCAGTGACGTAACTATGCAGCCATTTGATCTTCGGACCCATGTCACGGAGAGCGTCGACTGATCTTCTGGCAGCCGCTTGGAGTTGCGCCTCCGATAGATTTGCAGCCCCCGGAATGTCGCGCTCGATTACAAATTCAGGCATAGGCACCTCGTCGTGCCGTTATAGTAGCAAATCTCCACCTGGGGCGTTAGTGCTCACAACCGGACGATGACGCTCGAAATCTTCCGAAGTTAATCGACGGAGGCGCAATCTTTCAGATACGCGGTTTATTCCGGAGGGAGAAACCAGGTTGTCGCTCCGAGAGTGGCAGAGTTGTATCCGCTACGGGCCGTTGCCGCCGGTGTGGCAATCGGCGCAGTTCACTTGCGTAAGATCGCCGATGTCGACTGGGTGCTGAAAGTTCGGCGCGGGTGACGCTGTGACACTCGCTGCGCCTTCGGTCTGGGCAACAAGCGTGTGGCACTGGTTGCAGTCGCGGCTGATAACTTTTCCATCAGGGCTCACATGCTGGCCGTCGTGACAGCGGAAACATCCCGGGTAATAGAAGTGTCCGAGATTGTTGGGATGGGTTTGCCAGTTGAGCTTCATTTCGGGGAAGGTGGTGCGCTTGAAAATCTGCTGGACTTCAGCGACGGCGTTGCGAAGCTCGAGCTGTTTGGTCTTGGCAACGTCCGGATATTTCTTTTCGTAATAGTCATTCATGCCGCTGGCGATACCCTGCATGGCGGCGTCAGTGGTCTTGTAGTCGGCCGTGAGAACTGTGACCGCTTCCTGCTTGATGAATGGCAGAGAAGTATCGATGCGGCGGGCTAATAATGACTGATCCACAGAGAGATCTGGCGAGACGTAAATGTGCGTCGGACGGTTGTGGCAGTCGACGCAATCCATGCGGCGCCGCTCGGCTTTGGCGATCTGATCTTTGGTCAGTGTCGAGTCTTTGGCGTAGTACTCGGTGACGCGTCCCTGCTGATCTTCGACGTGGATGTAAGGGATGATCTGGCGCTTTTCGTCAGCGGCAACGTATTCGATCTTGTTGGCGATGTTCATGTGCCAGTGAATGCCTTCGGGGGCGCCGGTCGCGGGATCTCCGCCGCCGGTCTTGATGATCATGCGGATCTGGCGAAGGGTGTTCTTCTCGTCGTTGGCGAAATGCGAGAAGACCTTCAGCTGTCCACCGTAGAACTTCTTCGGCCAGTGGCACTGCTCGCAGGTCTCCTGCGCGGGGCGCAAGTTTGCTACCGGGGTCGGGATCGGGCGCGGGAAGGTGTGGAAGATGGTCGCAAATACCTGGCGGCTTCCAGACAACTTCGATTTCACAAACCAGGTCGCTCCGGGGCCAACGTGGCAATCGGCGCATGCAACGCGCGCGTGGGGGGAGAGCTGATAGGCCGTGTACTCCGGGCTCATCACCGTGTGGCACAACTGTCCGCAAAACGAAACCGACTCGGTGAACTCATAGGCTTTGTAGCTGCCGGCCGTGCTGACGAGCGCAAAAACGATGAGGAAGGTAACAAAAGAAAAGACTGCGCCACGCTGCGTGGGATCGTTGAGATCAATGCGGGGATAAAAGGCTGATGGTGCGACATGCTTGCGACGCTCGAGCAAAATTCCGGCAAGCATCAAAAGAAGACCGAGGACCAGGAACCCCGGCGAGACCATGTACGCGAGAATGCCGATATATGGGCTAGGCTTGGTGGCGATCTGATCAATCAAAAAGAAAAGGAAGATGTTCGCCAGGCTTACAATCGCCAGCGCCACGCCTGCAAGGCTGACGGGATTGCGCAACAGCATGCGCATTTTGTGCCACGGCTCTACTGACCCGGGCGGCGGAGTCTTATCAGTCTCCATGTTTTGCCCCAGTCATCTCGGATTCTTCGACTTCTTCGGCGTCGGCCTTCGCGCTCTCCATCAGCGTAGCCGAGTCGAGCCCATGTTCTTCGCGGTAGTGGTGCACCGTCATCTTGCCGTCCCACCAGGCCCAGTTCATCGGATAAGTGTCCGGATCAAGAAATACCTGGTAGAAGTGCCACACCACAATCGCCAATGTGGCCAAGACCGCTTCGTAAAAGTGAATCGCGGTCGCGATATCCAGCCACCAGCGCGGCAGGTGATTGCCGACCGCTACCTTCGCCCACAGCATGATTCCGGTCCCGGCCATCACGAACATGCCCCACACCAACGCCCAGTATTCCGCTTTCTCCGCATAGTTGAAACGCGGGAAGTCGGGTTTGTTCTTCGATAGTCCCAGGTAGTAGCTGAGATTTTGCCATGCGCCGCGAATATCGTCGAGTGTGGGGAAGAGATCCTTCGCCAAGCGGCGGCCCTCGCGGGTGAAGATGACGTCGAAGGCGTGATAGACACTAACCGCAATCAGGACAACTGCGGCCACTCGATGCAGGAAATGCCTGGCTTTCTCGCCCAGCGACAACATTGATGCGAACCATGAATCCGGGAACTTCAGGGCGAATCCGGTAAGCACGAGAAGAATGAAACTGCTCAGCAGAGCGGCATGCTGCCAGCGGAAACGCAGGGGCATGCGCATCACAAAGTGATGCTCCAGTTTCCGGCGGGCGATCACCTTCGACCGCCAGATGATGAAGTTGTGCAGCAGCATGCCTCCGATCACGGCGAAGATCATGCCGAGATAGAACTTGCGAATCCAGCGCACGGCCTTGCTGCCGATGTCGGCGGAGAGGGGAGCATCTACGTGGACTTTAGCGGCTGTAAATTTCTCGGTGACTCCCGGATGGCACTGGCCGCAAGTGCGCGCCAGATTTGCGGGATTAATGGTCGAACGCGGATCGCTCGAGGGGAAGATGCTGTGCGTGCCGTGACAGCTTGCACAGTTTGCTACCACCTGGGACCCGAGGCGCGCCGCGAGTCCGTGATAGCTGGCAAGGTAAGTGGTGGCGCGACGTCCTTCGATGCCGAATTCCTGCGACAGCCGCACTCCTTCGTGGCAGCGCGCACAGGTGGCCTGAGCCACGTTCTGCGCCGAGACTGGCGAATTCGGATCGGTATGCGCCTTGATGGAGTGAATGCCGTGGCAATCGGTGCAAACGGGGGCGAGCCAGTTGCCTTGGGCGATTGCCGTTCCGTGAATGCTCTGCTGAAATTCGGCTGAAATCTGCTGGTGGCACTTTCCGCACGTCTGCGGAACATTGAACTTGAAGATCGGCGACTTGGGATCTTTGGCGTCAAGAATGTCGTGCGCGCCGTGACAGTCGGTGCATACCGCTGCTTTCTCAGATCCGTTGGCGACCGCATGCCCGTGAACGCTCTGCTGGTAGGAGGCGACCATCTGGACGCTGAGGCCATCTTTTTCCATCACGAACTGCTGACCGTGGCATGATCCGCAAGTGGCAGGAATATTGGCGTGGGCCACACGCGATTTAGGATCACTGGCCGGCAGAAGTTCGTGGGGGCTGCCGTGACAATCCACACAGGTAGCTGCATTGCTGTTGCCGGCCTGGACGGATTTTCCGTGGAAACTTTTTTCGTACGCCGCCTGCTCGTCGGCGTGACAAGTTGCGCAACTGACCTTCTGCGGTGCGGTTTCGTGCGCCGCGGTTTTTACGTCGGTATGGCAATCGACGCACGTGAACATGCTGCCGTGGATCGAATCTTTGAACTTCTGCGGATCAACGTGCAGGCTGACGGTCTTGCCGTTCACCTCATGTGAGAGTGAGGAGTCGCTGTGGCAGGCCAGGCATTCGTCTGCGGTAGGTTTTGGGGGATCTTTTTTGGCCGCCGCGTGGAGTGAGCCTGTCAATAAGAGAAGAGTAAGCGCACCTCCAGACGCAAAAAATCTCCTTCGTATTCGCGTGGACATACTCTCACCCGCCTCTTCCTCGGAAATAATTGATTTTGTAAGGCGGCCTGTGTACAGGCCGCCCTGGGACGACTTACTTCGCCAACCCCCGGATATAGGTAACCAGGCCTTTAACATCGGCATCGCTCAATTTGCCGCCGTACGCCGGCATCTTGCCTTTGCCCTTGGTGATGATCTCGGTCAGCTGGGCATCCGTCTCGGCCTTTACTTCCGGCGACGCAAAATCACGGGTCCCCATCTTTCCACCTTTACCCTCCGGTCCATGGCACATGGCGCACTTTGCCTTGAACGTCGCAGCTGCGTCATCAGCAAATGCGGGCGACACGGAAAGTGCAACTAGGCCGACAGCCACAACAACCAAAAGAACCAGTTGAAAGGAGCGTTTCATTTGAGATGCTTCCTCCTAAGGAAGATTTTTTATGGCTCGCACGATATCACAGAGCAGGGGTCGCCCGTAGCCTCACTGCACCATCCCGCTGGCATGACAGGATTGCAGTGAATCGTGCTGAAGTCCCGTACCCTGAGAACTCACTCGCAGTCGTAGGTTCGCACGCCGTGGGATGACGCCCTATGGCAGAAGTCACTCGCCCCTGTGACATGAATCACAGGGTCATTTCGAGCAAATTGTGATGGTTATCACTGATTCCTGTGAAATGCCGCACTGCCCGAAACCGGGGGCGTCCCTAGCATCGCGCCATGTCGTCTCTTTCTGAAGGTACAGAACACGTGTCGGGCCAGGAGCCGGGTGGGCTTACGCCGGCGAATGTCGAGCATTCCGAGCCAGCAAAATCACTGGGATTCCGCTCGCGGCCACTGCAGGTCACATGGGAGATGACCCAGGCATGCGGGTGGAAATCGAGTGCCACACGGGCGCGCCTGCCAAAAGATTGCCAACAGTTTTCAACGGCAGAAGGGTTTCATCTGATCGAAGAGGTTGCGGGGATGCGTGTGCCGCTGCTGGCTCTGACTGGCGGAGATCCTTTGCTACGCCCCGATCTGCTGCCCATCATCGAGTTTGCTTCGCGGCACGCTGTGCGTACCTCGTTGACACTGCTTCCCACCCCGCGACTGAACGCGTCGGTAATCTCGGAATTGAAGGCTTGCGGACTGATGCGGGTCGGCTTCTGGCTGCACGGCTCTACTGCTGGATTGAGCGACAGGTATTGGAAGATGCCGGGGCGGTATCGCCGGACAATGGAAATCATCGGCACGTGCCACGAAGTGCAGCTGCCGGTGCAGATTAACACGATTGTTTCACGACGCAATTTTCAGGACGTGGATGCGATGATCGAGCTCCTGACGCGCCTGGATGTAATTCTCTGGAATGTTTTCTTCTTCGTTCCGCCCAACCGTGATGAAGCTGGCGAAATGCTCGACGGCGAACAACATGAACAAGTCTTCGCCAAGCTGTATCAGGCTTCACGGCGCGTCAACTTCCAGATAAAAACCACGGAAGGCCAGCATTACCAACGCTACCTGTTACAGCAGCGCGTGCGGGAATCGAAGGGACAGCTGACGGAAACCAGCGCGATTCCGTACGCTCCGCGAGGAGTGAACGACGGAAAGGGATTCATCTTCGTCAATTGCCGGGGCGAGGCTTATCCGAGCCGATTCCTGCCGATCTCCGGTGGCAATGTAACGGAACAGTCGCTGACTGAGATTTATCGGGACTCTTCGCTTTTCGTATCAATGCGCGACACCTCGAAACTGAAAGGGAAGTGCGGACGTTGTCCGGTGCGCACGGTGTGTGGAGGTTCTCGCGCCCGGGCTTACGTGATGACCGGCGATCTATTCGCGTCGGATCCGTGCTGCGCGTTCGAACCGTAAGCCATGCCCAGTGGCCAGTTGCCAGTACCCAGCTAATCAAAACCGACTCTGCGGATGAGTCGTGGTCCTCATTTCTTTACCTACTATCAGGAGAGGTGATTGAAAGCGCCTGCGCTTGCGATTCACCACCGTCGAGATTGCGGATCCGGCGCAGGTACCCGGCCCGGATCGCCCCTGTTTTTCGCGCGTGAGATCACAGCGACAAGTGATTCAAATCACACAGCCAGTTTCGGGAATCCTTCAAAATTAGGCCAAATGAGGCATTGGTGATGTGATCTGCAACATTGTTTTGTGATCAGAATCACTATTCCTCGTGATGGAATATACGGCCTTTTCCTCATTCCTCTGGCATTCTGACTCCCAATTGAGGTGACCTATGGCCCAAGACGACCGCGACATTCTGGATGTACTTCGATTCGAACTGAGCTTTCTCGAAGATGGGGGCTATGGACGTTCTCCGCAGGCTCCGTGGCGGGCGCCTGCGATTTTTGAGGACTCCCCGAGTTGCCCGAATTTCTGCGACCCCGGGCGGCCGCATTCCTGCGAGAGTTGCCGGTTGGAGCAGTTTGTTCCGGAAAATCGGCGCAAAGAGAGCATTCCCTGCCGGTTTATTCCGCTGACGAATGCAGGGCAGACGATCGAGGACCTGTATCGAACGGGCAGCCAGAGTGAAACGGAAGAGGCTTTGGCCAAATGGCTGCGCGCGCAGATCGAGCGGATCGAACGAGAGCGAGGGCTGTCCCGAAAAGAAGGAGCAGCCTGAAGCGGCGCCCCTCCCCACTAACGAAGACGTTTGAATTTCCGTTCTGCCGCTTGATGGTTCAACCATTTCCCAAGGAGACCTAACGAGCTATGTCAGAAGAGCACGCATATCGAGTAGCAGCATGGTGGACTTCGGGCCGCACCGGCCTGGCGAAGTCCGATTCCGCGCCCAATGCCATACACTTCACGGCGCCTACGGAATTTGGCGGCCTGGAAGGACGCTGGACCCCGGAAGAACTCCTGCTCGCTGCGGTTGCCGGATGTTACACGACCACGCTGCGGGCCATCGCGGGCGGAGCACAATTCGACTTCACCGACCTTCAGGTGGAAGCCAGCGGAACCGTGCGCAAGGCAGAATCCGGCTACAGCTTCTCGCAAATCGTGGTGCGTCCCAACCTGAAGATTGGATCCGCTGAAGAACGGGATCGCGCGCTTGAACTGCTAAAGCGCGCCGAAAAACTCTGCCTCGTTTCTCGCGCGCTGGGGACGAATCTGAAGTTCGAACCGCAACTTGAGATCAGCAAACCTGCCCCCGTCGCTTGATTGGTTGCTGAATAGGGCTTCAGTCCTGAATGGACCGAAGCCCTTTGCTTTTTGGGCGGGATTGTCGGCCTTGGCGCTCAGTTGCTGAATCGGCTGCGCTATAAATCCAGCCGCGCTGAAACTGATGACGGATCTTCCGTCGCGCGCACTTTAAATCCAGCCTTCCGGAAGATGGCCTGGGTCGCCAGGTTATCGCGCAGAATTTCGCCTGACAACCGATGGAACTTCTCGTTGCGCGCGACACGCGCGACGCCGGCCAGCAGTTCCGTGCCGAGCCCCAAGCCCTGCCATTTGTCGGAAACCAACACCGCCGCTTCTGCTTCTGCACGATGAATCGCACTAAAACGACCGACGCCCAAGATCTCATGTTGCCCGGTTTCATGATTCGTACGGTCAGCGACCAGCGCGAATCCGCGATCGTAACTGGCGAAACAGATGCGCACCAGCCGCTCGTGTTCGACGCGAGTGCTCAAACTCAGAGAACAGAAATATCGCAGATAGACGCTTCGCTCGGAGAGCGTGTGGTGGAATTGCACCATCAGAGGCTCGTCCTCTGGGCGAATGGGGCGAATGGTCACGGGAGTTCCATCTTTCAGCTTGAAGTCCCAGGTATATTGCGCAGGATACGGACGAATCGCAGCACGCGGCAGGCGTTCTGGCGTGACCGATTCATCGTGTACGACAACGCGCGCGTCCAGCGCGACCAGATTCTCTGGAGTGGCCAGCAGGGGATTGATGTCAATTTCTTTGATCCAGGGCTGCTCGAGCACAAGCTGGCTGAAGCGAACCAGCAACTGCTCCAGGCGTTCCATGTCGACTGGCTTGCGGCCGCGAACGCCCCGCAGTGCAGAGTAGATTTTTGTCTGCTCCATCATGCGCTGCGCGAGCGTGGTGTTGAGAGGCGGCAGGGCGAGAGCACGATCCTTGTAGACTTCCACCATTACTCCACCCGATCCGAACAGGATCACAGGGCCGAATTGGGCGTCGATGGTGCTCCCCAGGATCAACTCGTATCCATCTCGCCGCACCATGGGCTGAACAGTGACTCCATTGAAATGCTGAGCTCCAACTCTTTCGGCTACGGAGTGCTGAATGGAGCGAAAGGTATCGCGCACTTGATCTTCTGCGCGAACGTTCAGGCGAACACCGTCGACATCGGTCTTGTGCGCGATCGTGTTAGACAGAAGCTTCAGTGCGACGGGATATCCCATCTCCGCTGCAAGGGCAACTGCCTGATTTTCGTTTTCAGCCGCTCGCGTATCGACGACCGGAATGCCATAAAGCGCGAGCAGCCGCTTGGCTTCGAATTCGTTGAGCATGGTGCGGCCGCTATTGCGGACTTGTTGCACCGACTCGGCAACTTTCTTTTTTACGTCGAGCGGGACTTCCGGACCCTCGATCAGCGCCGGCGTCTCATACAATCCGCGAAGATTGTAGGTGTAGCGCCACATGTAGGTGAAAGCGCGCGCGGCGGTGTCGGGATAGGAGAACGTCGGAATGCCGACGGTGTTCAGGATCGAGGTGCCTTCCGCAACGCCGTCGCCACCCATCCAGCTGGCGATCAGAGGCTTGCCCGAAGTGTGCGCGAGCTTCGTCATCTCTTGCGCGACTTTGGTCGGATCAGCCATCCCTTGCGGGGCAATGATGGCGAGTAGTCCATCGCTGGCGCGATCTTTCGACACGATGTTGACAGCTTTTACGAAACGCTCCGCGTCTGCGTCCGCTAAAACATCCACGGGATTGCTGCGGCTCCAGTTAGAAGAGAGGAAGGAGTCGAGTTCGCCAATCGTGTCGGGCGAAAGGACCGTGAGTTCGCCTCCGGTAGCCATGAGAGCGTCGGTGGCGAGAACCCCGGGACCACCGGCGTTGGTGACAACACTGAGGCGTGGACCTCGGGGCCTTGGCTGCTTGCTCAGCACTTCGGCCATATAAAAGAGGTCGGCGAGGTTTTGTACCCGCAGCACACCGCAGCGGCGGAATGCGGCTTCCAGTACGTCATCGCTGCCGGTCAGCGCTCCGGTGTGGGACGCGGCGGCCCGCGAGGCTGCCTCCGAGCGTCCCGCTTTGATGACGATGATGGGCTTGCTCAATGCAATTTCGCGCGCGGCGGCTAAAAACGAGCGAGCATCTCCGACCGATTCCATGTAGACCAGAATGCTTTTGGTGTGCGGGTCGTCACCAAAGTAGTAGATGAGATCGCCCCACCCGACATCGAGCATCGAACCGGTGGAGACGATCGCGCTGAATCCGACATGCTCTTTCTGGCTCCAGTCGAGAATGGCCGTTTGCAGGGCTCCGCTCTGGCTGAGAAACGCAACGCTGCCTTTGTTGGGCATCGACTTCGCGAATGTGGCGTTGAGGCCGATGGTGGGATTCATGAATCCCATGCAGTTGGGCCCGATCAGCCGCAGCGTACCGCGGCTCAGGTGTTTCTCAATTTGTTGCTCGAGTAATGTGCCGTCGTGCCCTTGCTCGCGAAATCCGGCGGAGATTACAACCGCGGATTTCACGCCTGCGTCGACACACTCGCCGATGATTTGCGGAACCGTTTGCGCTGGTGTGACGACGATCGCGAGGTCCAGAGGGCCGGGAACTTCAGCGACGTTCTTGTGCGTCTGGATTCCCAGCACTTGCTCTTGCCGAGGATTGACTGCGTAGATTTTCAGCGGGAACTTGCTTTCCAGCAGGTTTGAAAGGATAGCGCGCCCAACGGTTCCCGGACGATCTGTGGCTCCAATCACAGCCAGGGAGCGAGGCAGGAATAATGGCTCAAGCGCGCCGCGCGCCGGCGGAGGCGCAGTGTAGATTTTCCCAACAGCAGATGTTGCAGAAAGGCTGGACATCTGACTCACGGATTGCCTCCGCCAAAGCTCATTCTTTCATAACCATAGCGTTCGTCTGTGCGCAATTCATCGTGTTTGCGTATTCCTGGTCACAAGAATTTTGTATTTAATTGGCGAGAAACCCATATTCGCGATCACAACGGCTTGTGACTAGGATCACACCCAAAAGTGCGCGTGTGCACTCTAATCGACAAGGAGGTGCAGCGAAATGCGCGCCCCTTACGGCCTTAATATTCTTGATAATTGCCTGACTTGTTCGGTGCGGGAAGAACATTTGTTTTGTAATCTTTCGATCCATGCCGGACAGCGCCTCAACGAAATCAAATCCACCGCGGTCTATCCGAAAGGTGCCATGCTGTTCATCGAGGGCCAGCAGCCGCGCGGAGTGTTCGTCCTCTGCGCTGGAAAAGCGAAGCTCTCGACTTCTTCTCGAGAAGGCAAGACCATCATCACCAAATTGTCCGATGCCGGTGATGTGCTGGGACTCAATGCCGTGATGTCGAATCGTCCGTATGAAGTCACGGCCGAAATGATGGAGCCCGGACAAGCGAACTTTATTCCTCGAGAGTCTCTTCTGCAATTCCTGAAGGACCACGGGGAAGTCGCGTTGCGTGTGGCGGAACAATTGAGCCGCAACTACTACACCGCTTACGAAGAGATCCGGACACTCGGTCTGGCGACTTCGCCGTCGGAAAAATTCGCCAAGCTCTTGCTTTCATGGTCGCCCAAAAACGGTCTGAATGATGGCGGTGCGCAGGTAAAGCTCACGCTGACGCATGAAGAGATTGCCGAGATTATCGGGACGACCCGGGAGACGGTGAGCCGGCTATTCTCCGAATTCAAGAAGAAACAGCTGCTGCAACTCAAGGGATCGACGCTGGTGATTCGCAACCGGCCTGCGCTCGAGAAGATCGTGCAATCCTGAACGCGCTGCGCGTAAGGGCGGCCAAGGTTCTTCATCGGCGCCGCGGGGGACTTATTCCCGGCGGCGCATTTCTTTTTAGCCCGCTACGGTCAGAACCGGACACGGAGCACGTCGTATGACTTCATGCACCGCCGTCCACGGAAGGTGAGCCAGCACTTTTGCCGAACCTACCTGGTTTGCTCCCATCACGATCAGGCTGGCACTGAGTCTCTCCGCACAGCTGAGGATTCCCTCCGCACACAACTCGGTGCCGACAATGTATTCCGGTTCCTGCTGAAGGGCGATGCCACGAGGGAGACATGCTTTCAGTTGCAGGAGACACCGCGATCGCATCGAATCCTCCCAGTGCAGCGAGTCTTCGACAGCTACAGGTACCGGCGCATATGGGGAAAGGTTGGTGGAACTCATTGGCATGGGGGGAGTCATGTGCAGCAGGATGAGACGGGCGTTTTTGCGATAGGCAAAGTCAAGCGCCAGATTCACAGCCTTCGCAGAGCCTTTGCCGAAGTCGGTCGCAAACAGAATCGGATGTACTGGAGTCGGATCAGTCGGAATTTCTGCTCTGGGTCCTACGGTCATCACGGGGCAGGGAGCCAGTCGAAGTAACTCTTCCGCGACTGATCCGAGCGCGAGCTTCGGCAAGCCTCCGCGGCCCCGGGTGCCGACAACGATCAGGTCCGATGGTTGCTCCATCGCCGCGCGCAGCAAGGATTTGGCTATGGGACCCTTTGTGATCAGAACCGGCTGGACTCTTAGGAGGCCCGGCAATTTCCTGACGCAGGCGTCCATGAGCTCGCGTGCGTCCGAGAGTTCTAAGTCAATCTCGGGCGGGTTTTCGAGCATTTCGTAGCGCCAATCCGTCCTGAGCACGTGGACCAGCGACAACTCAGCCCCGATTTCTATGGCAAGGGCGAGAGCCTCAGCGAGTGCTCGTTCCGAACAGCGCGAGAAGTCTGTGGCAACAAGAATGTGACGAAAACTGCCGGATTTGGGCGGGGTATCTTTGAGTTCGGCTTCCGCGATGTTCATAAGCACCTCTCACACCACATCTAATCAGTGTCGAATCCCACGTGTGCAACCCGACTCTTCACCAACTGATCAGAGGCAGCTTCGGCCGACCCCGCGGGTTTAGGTTTTGTCTCTTTTTCCGGAAGAGGTACGATCTTCGCCCCTGTGCCTCCCCAGACCACGGTCATTTTCTTGCAGCACGAATCGCAAAGCCAGAAACGCTCGTAGAGGAACTCAAGCGAACCGTGTTTGCAGGACTGAAGGTTCGGAGTCGGGGAAAGAGTAAACAGCTTTCCTTGGTGCAGATATTTGAACTGCGCAGAGCAGGCGGGATTGGCGCACTTGGAAAGCACTGTGCACCCCTTACTTCTGCAAGAATGGTACACCTGTTTTGGGAACTTGCGGGTGACTTCTGGCACTGGATTCGGTGACCGTCATCACGGTATGAAGTGTTTCGGAGTATGCGCCGCATTCTGCAGTGTGCTGCTGGGTTACTCTATTGAAGATGAATCAAGTCGAATGTGCTGCGATGCTGTTCGATCTCGATGGAGTACTCATTAACTCGACTCCCGCGGTCGCGCGTGTATGGCGCAACTGGGGAATTGAACATGGCTTCGACCCCGATGAGGTGGTGGCGCGTGCTCACGGACGCCCGAGTCTAACTACTATTCGCGAATATCTTCCCGATGCCGATCACGAGGCCGAGAACCGCGAAGTGGAGCGCCGCGAAATTGCGGATCTCGAAGGCATTGTTCCGTTGCCGGGCGCGCTCGAGTTGCTTGCCAGCATTCCCGCCGACCGCTGGATCATTGTCACTTCGTGTACGCGCCCCCTTGCCCAGGTGCGGATCAAAGCCGCGGGCCTGCCGCTTCCCAAAAAGCTAATTACCTCGGATGACATTACGCATGGCAAGCCACATCCTGAGCCGTTCTTAAGAGGTGCGGCGGCGCTGGGATTTCCTGGCGAAA
Source organism: Candidatus Sulfotelmatobacter sp. (assembly GCA_035946775.1). Lineage (GTDB taxonomy): Bacteria > Acidobacteriota > Terriglobia > Terriglobales > Acidobacteriaceae > Sulfotelmatobacter. The sequence goes on from DASYZA010000280.1 coordinate 83,373, forward strand.
GATGCATCGTCATGGAAGATGTTCCTGCGGGAGTCAGGGCAGGAAAAGGAGCTGGCGCCAAAGTCATCGCGTTTACGACGACCGTTCAGTCCGCAGCGCTCCAGGAAGCTGGTGCGGATTGGGTGCTGAAGAACTGCGCGGACGTTCATGTCCAGAGTCATCAGAGCGATTTAATTTTGCAACTGAAGAGCTCCTGATGGTTGGCCCACATTTCTCGCAATCCAGAAAAATCTCTCCTAAAGCAGGTCACCGTTTAATCCGATGTGGTCTTTGTATTGCAGTGGTTTCTGAGGAGAGATTTATGGCGACAGCAGCGGTTTCCAGCAGTTCTATCTACCAGGAAATGCGAACATATTTTCAGGAGCGGAGTTCCGATCTCCAGAAGCTGGGGCAGGCGCTGAAGTCCGGCGATCTGAATGCGGCCCAGCAGGAATACCAGGCGATTCAACAACTGGGGCAGAGCGGGCCTTTTGCGAGCGGTGACCCATTCAAGATGAGCCAGCGCGAGCAGGCATTCGAAGCAGTCGGGAAAGCTCTGCAATCAGGCGACTTGACCAGTGCGCAACAGGCGTTTCAAAAACTTGCCGACTCTTTCCGTCATGCCCATGTGCATTCGGGGTCTGACGACACTACGCCGAGCGAGGCTTCCAGTTCGAATGCGACCTCCTCTATGTCTGCAAGCGGGCCGGAGATCATCCTCAACCTGGGAAATATGCCAGCGGGAGAGCAGATTACGATTGGGCTAAGCAGCGCGAGTGACGGAAGCGAACAGGTGACGATCAGCGCGGCCGACCAGCAAGGGAAAAATCCTGAGCAGATCACACTGAATCTGGCACCGAATAGCAACCAGCAGATTGTTCTGAATCTGTTCAACAGTTCGACTTCCAATCCTGCCGGCAGCGCTGTTAACGTGAGCGCCTAGTTCAGTTGACTCTGGCGGGTTGTTGCCCCGCAACCCGCCTCCTTATCCCGTCCGGCGCTATAGTCGGCCTCGTAGCCATACAGAGACAGATCAAACCAACCTGGGCCAAGTAAATCGCATCCACATTTCCCGAGAACCGTAAGCACAATCCGAGGTCAAACATGAAAGCCAGATCCATCAGTCTCGTGCTCAGTTTCCTCACTCTTGTCAGTCTCATCGCAGTCGCTGAGGGCCAGCGCAATCAGCCGACAGCCAAATCGGAGGAGCGCATCGCCCGCGAAGTACGTCACGAAATACTGATGCTCCCGTACTACGGAGTTTTCGACAACATCGCCTATAAGGTTGACGGGGGCACGGTTACTCTTTTGGGCCAAGTGGTGCTGCCAGTTCTGAAGTCCGACGCCGAGAATGCCGTGAAACACATTGAAGGGGTCGACAAGGTCAACAATCAGATTGAGGTACTGCCTCCTTCTTCGCAGGACGACGGCCTTCGTCTGTCACTGTTTCGTGCCATCTATCAGTATCCGGCGCTGCAACGGTATGAACTTGGAGTCCAAAAACCGATTCGGATTATCGTGAAAAACGGCCGGGCGACTCTGGAAGGCGTCGTCGATAGCGACTCCGACAAGAATCTCGTGGGTGTGCGAGCGAACAGTGTTCCCGGACTTTTTTCCGTCACCAACAACCTGCAGGTGCAAAAAGCATAGTGATTGGTGCATCGAGAGGGCGGGCAAGTCTTGTCTTTCGCTGGGCGATTCCGGTTTCGGGATATCCCGCACTGGTGTGGGCCTCTCTGGTGGGTGTGATCCTTGTCAGCCCGCGTATAATTCTCCCGAATTGACTTCCGCCCCAGCGGATCCCTCGGAGGAAACGCAATCATGAGTTTTCATGCCATGAACCGACGTAAGTTTCTCAAAATAGCTGGCACCGCAACTGCCGCCGGTCTATTCAGCCCCCGTTTCAGTTGGGCGGCCGGCGAGCACAGAATCAAGAAAGTCGGGGTACAGCTCTACACTGTGCGCGACCTGATGAAAGATGATTTTGAAGGGACCATCGCCAAGGTCGCTCAGATCGGCTACAAGGAAGTGGAGTTCGCTGGATACTTCGGCCGTACCGCCCAGCAAGTTAAAGATGTTCTCAACAAAAATGGTCTGACCGCTCCTTCAACCCACGTGCAGTACGACGAACTTGACGAGAAATTCCCATCCGTCATCGAGTTCTCGAAAGCGATCGGTCTTGAATACATTATCTGTCCCTGGATTCCTGAAGATCTGCGCAAATCGCCGGATATCTGGAAGCAGGCGTCGGAGAAATTCAACAAGTGCGGTGAACAGACCAAGAAAGCGGGCATGGGATTCGCTTATCACAACCACTGGTTCGAATTCCTTCCCACGAATGGCAAACTGCCTTACGACGAACTATTGAAGATGTGCGATCCCAACCTGGTGAAAATGGAGATGGATCTTTGCTGGATTACGGCGGCGGGCGCCGATCCGGTCAAGTATTTCAACGAATATCCGGGACGCTTTCCGCTCGTTCACGTAAAGGATCTAAAGACGCTACCCAAGGTGTCGACGGGCGGCTCGCAAAATTGGGGCGACACTGTGGACTTGACCTCAGTCGGCAGCGGGATCATCGATTGGAAACGGATCTTCCGCTACTCCCAGAAGGCCGGCATCAAGCACTACATCGTCGAGCACGATCATCCAAAGGAACCTCTCGAGGACATTAAGAAGAGCTACGAGTACCTGAGCACGCTGACCTGGTAAGTTGATCAAAACCCAGAACCCGATTCGGCAGATCACGGCCGAATCGGGTTCTTCTATTTGGGGGGGTAACGGGCAGTACAGGTACGTACGTAACCAGTACAATCAGCGGAAATTATGGCAATTTAATTGTAATGGCGAAGTCTGACCAAAACGGATTTATCGACTGGGATAACGGGCGCGAAGGGTACATCGAAACGCGATCGAAATTCGTTCCTGTCGTTGACGTATCGAAGCCCGGCAAAAAGCCGAAAGGCGAAGGGAATCTGCTGAGCATTCAAGCGGAAGAGCGTATGGGCAGCTTGATCGCGGCGACCGGCATGGCGTGGCTCGTTTATGTCGCAACGACCGATCTGAACCACGTGTGGCAGATGACCCTCATGCCTCTGGGGCCGGTGGAAGTCGGGGCCGTGGGAATTCTGCTGTGGCTCCATGCCAAGTGGCGCCGGTCGATCAAGACGTGATTCTGGCCGTTCAAAGCGCAAGAACAAAACCTTACAACCACGAAGGACACCAAGGTACACGAAGGAATTTCTTCGTACGGCTTCTTCATTCGTGCTTCGGCCTACGCTGTGAACGGCTTTTCGAGCGACGGGCTTTGTGCGGTGAATAATTCCGCTCCATTCTCCGTGATGTGCATGTCGTCTTCAAGGCGGATGCCGAACTCTCCCCGTATATAAATTCCTGGCTCGTTGCTGGTGGTGACGTTCGCTTGGAGCTTTGCCGGATTTCCTCGCACCAGGTAAGGCCATTCATGCCCGTCCATGCCAAGGCCGTGCCCGAGCCGGTGTGTGAAGTATTTGTAATCGGGACCATACCCGCTGTCGATGACCACCTTACGGGCTGCCGCATCGATTGATCCGCACTCGACGCCTGGTCGCGCCGCCGACAGAGCTGCCGACTGTGCGCGGTGAACGATATCGAACACCTGATTCATCTTGTCGGAAGCTTTTCCAAGGACGAAGGTGCGCGTGATGTCCGATTGATATCCCTCGACGACACATCCGCCATCCATGAGCACGATCATGCCCTCATGCACTAGTTGCGGCGTGACGGATCCATGCGGGAATGCCGAGAACTTTCCAACCTGCACATCGGCATAGCCGTTGAATCCTTGTTGCTGATGGGCCTTCTGCACCAGATCTTCCAGCTGGGATTGCGTCATCCCAACTTTTACGGCTTCGTAAGCGGCTTGATATGCGGCAAGCGTGACGTGGGCCGCCAACCGCATCAGGGCAATCTCATGCGGACTTTTGATCATTCGGCATCCGGCAGTCACCGGAGTGGCGCTGATGATGGCAGTCTGTGTCGAGGCCTTCGCGATGCCATCCACGAACATGAACTTGATAGTTTCTTCAATTCCCAGTTTTCCGGTTGCGATCCCGAGATCTTTCAATCCTTGTGCGACACGCTGGTACGGACTCTCATCTTCCTGCCAGATCCGCACGTCTGCCTGAGCTCCATCCGGAGAATTGGCGATCTGCTCGCGTGCGCGTCCTTCTTCAAAGCCCGGGCACACGTAAAACGGATTTCCTTTAGCCGGCAGCACCATCGCAAACATTCGCTCGCCGCCCCACCAATGGATGCCGGTGAAGTAGCGCAGGGAAGTGCCCTCCATGAGCACGATGGCCTCGAGACCATTTTCAGTCATCAGTCGTCGGGCTTTTTCGATACGCTCGCGGCGCTCGTCAACCGAGATAGGAGTCGCTTCGTTCTTGCGTGATTTCAGGCGAGCGATCGAGGACGGGAGCGCGTCGCCTTCGGGCGGCTTTGTCGCATGGGCGAGTCTTGGAGCAGCAATCGTCGCTCCTGCCGCCACACTGCCGAATTGCAATAATTGCCGCCGTGAAATCATGAATTCCTCCTGAATACTGACTCTGATCTCTGGCCGCTGATCCATGGCCCTGATCACTGTACCCTAGAACCATGGAATCCGGATTCCAGTGCGCCTCCTGCGGAGAGTGGAATGTCACTACGGTCGACGAATCTGCGGGAAGGCGCCAATCCTACGTCGAAGATTGCCAAGTCTGCTGTAAGCCCAATGTTCTGCATATCGAGTACGACAATGCCGCCGCAGAATTCTTCATCTCAGCAGAATTGGAATGAGCTGCAACGGTTGGTGGAGGAAAAGCGCAACAAGAACACGAAGGATCTCCAAAGATCGCGAAGCAACTCTGAGCTGCTCAAGAACGGCAGCAACCGAAATAGTCTTCACAGGTTCAGCAGATGCGCTATATTAACGGCGTTTGCAGCAGGGAACTGGCAGGAGAATATCCAATGGCTACAGGGTATACCTCAAGCAGAATGGTCAGCCACAACATGGTGACCACGCAGTTCGAACTTGACGGATTTCGGGTAAGCCGGACACTTGGAGTTGTTCGCGGAATCGTAGTTCGCTCGCGTTCCATCTTCGGCACGATTGGTGCAGGCTTGCAAACGCTCGTTGGAGGAAACATCACGCTGCTGACCAATCTCTGCGAAAAGACGCGGCAGGAAGCCTTTGACCTGATGCTGCAACACGCTGCCGAACTCGGAGCCAACGCAGTCGTCGGTGCGCGTTACGACGCCACCGAAATCATGCAGGGCGTGACTGAAGTGCTTGCCTATGGTACAGCGGTCTTCGTTGAGCCCGTGAAGTGAAGCGTGCTCAGCAAGTCGGGAAGCTTCTTTTGCCGCTCGGCGAATGTGCTTTCGATCTGCTCCCGCACAAACAACGAATCGGCAAGCATACCGAGAAATCCCCACCCTATCTCGTAATCGATTAAATCGCGAATGAGTGTGCCTTCCACTTCCTCTCGCACAACTGCCTCAAATTCATGGCGATGCTGCCAGCTTTTGAAAGGACCCTGTTCCTGTACATCAGCGAAGTGATGGTTCCACTCAAATTCCGTGATGCGTGCGATCCACCGCGCGCGAAGGGGCAAGAAAGGAATCGCGCGAACCGATGTGACGATGACGGAACCGGCGCCAGCCGCTTTACCTGAGTCGGGCGTTTTTGAATCTGGCGTAGCAGGCACCCGATGCACAGCGATCAGCCGCGTTCCACTCGCAGACGGCATGATCCTCGGAAGATTTTCCGGATTCGAAAAGAACGCGAATACGTGCCCTAGTTGGAAAGCTACCCATTGTTCAAACTCGAAATGGCCGGTCATGCCTGCGCCAATGATAAGGAATATCAGTGCCAAACTGTGCGGCTCCCGGCTTGCGCTACAGGTCCGATCCGTTGCGGAAGCCGAGATCCGGACGTTCATTACCATCAGCGCAAAGACGGCCCCGACGGCTGTGGTTGCGGCTCCGGCGTGATCGCTCCCTGCGTTCCAGTCGGCTCGTTTCCAATGACGTCACCGGAAACGACCATCTCCACCCGCCGGTTCAACTTGCGGCCGGCTGCGGTGCTGTTGTCGGCTACCGGATCGGCCTTGCCCATTCCAGCAGACGTTACATTGTCGGGCTTGACTCCCTGCGAAACCAGGTATCCACGAACGGAGTCAGCGCGCTTCTCCGAGAGCTCCATATTGTATTGGTCGCTGCCGATGCTGTCCGTATATCCCTCGATATGCAGCTTCAGATCCGGATATGCGAGCACGATTCCCGAGATCTTCGCCAGTTTTTCGCGCGCCTCCGGTTTGAGAGTGAACTTGTTGAAGTCAAAAAGCACATCGGGCATGCTGACGATCAAACCACGTGCGGTGTCACGCGTTTGCAGAACCTGATTTAACTGAGCCTGCAACCGCTGCCGCATCTGCTCTTTCTGTTGGACCGCTTCATCCCGAGCTTGCTCGGCTTGCTGCGTAGCCAACTGAGCTTGCTGTGCCTGCTGTTCAGCGAGCGCTAACTGATTCTGTGCCTCTTGCATTTTGCGCTGCGCGTCTTCCGCTTGCTCCTGAGCCGCAGCAGCCTGGGCGGCCGCTTGTTGTTGCTGCTGCTGAAGAGCGGCTGCCTGCTGCTCGGCTTGAGCTCGCGCCTGTTCAGCCTCGGCTCGGCGGCGTGCGTCTTCATTGGCTTGTTGCTGAGCCTGCTCGGCATCTCGCTTTGCGGCTTCCGCATCCGCTTGAGCCTTCGCCTGAGCATCGGCCGCCGCTTTCCGCGCTGCTTCTTCGCGCTCCTGCTCTTTCTTGCGCAGGGTCAGCACGCGGGCATCTTCTGCCATCTGCGTAGCACCACGCGCGGCGGTCCCGATCGGAGTCCGTCCCTGCTTCCGTTGGTAGTAATCTTCCGCCCGCTGCAGCATATCTTCCGCTTTCATGATGCTGCCATTGGCATATTGCTCCGCGCCCGCGGCTTTCGCGATGGCTACAGCATTCCGCGCCTCGAGCAGATCCAGCGGAACATTCGGGCTTGCTTGCGAGGAGGGCAATTGTTCCACGGGAACGTCAATCGTGTACTCCCTGCCTTCGAGTACATCGAACTTCGCGTCGATCGGTTCCTCGAACCCTTTCGTATTCGGAAGGACGACGTTTTGCGCCACCACCACATCGCTCGGATGGGTCACAGCAAAGTATGGCTCGGCTGTGACGATCAATCCGAAGGCCTGCAGATCGGTGGTGACCGTCAGCTTGTCTTTTCCGTTCCCGCTCGGCAGCACTTCTCCAAGATTCACCGCGCGTCCTTCTGGTGTGACGGCCCACAATACATAGGTCAGGTACTGTCCACCGAACTTCACGTTGGGGCGCTCCATATGGTCGAGGTCAACGTCGATGACCAATCGACCGGCTTTCCCGTCGACTTTCGCCCGGCCAGTGATCTGTGGCTCCAGATCGGTTCCTTTAATGTCCAGGGTCGTCGACCCTCCACGGTTGCGATAATTCACGGCCTGGGCGCTGCGGGCGTACACGTTGACACGAAAGACCGGCATTTGCCCATTCTGTTGCTCGGCAGTGTTCTGCTTCGAAACCTGTTCCGCCTGGCTCCCGGGTGCGGGATAGATCGGTGGAGCCGGGTTCTGCTGCTGTCCGTAAACGGAGGTAGAAAGAAGGATGGTAATGAACGACAAATATGTTTTGTTCATGCTCGGCCCTCGACCGCGGGAAATGTCTTCATGAAAGAGATTCCAGCAGCCCTAAGAGCAATCGTCACTAAGGCCGAACCTTCAAATTTCTACGAGAAAATGGCTACCTCGAATCCAGTATGGATGGTGGCGAGTGCGGCGGTTCGTCGGGTCCATTTCCTGGCGGTATATCCGATTTTCCACAAGAGATTCCGCACCAGTCGCGGAGGTCAAGAAAAATCGCAGCGAAAGAATAGCGAAAGAACCTCAGACGTCAACCCAAGGGGTTGTGGTCGTCGAATTGATTAACCACAAGGATTCGCGATTTCCGAAGATCATGCACAAGTGGGACGTGCACCTCGAAGTTTCTTCTTGACAATAAAAGACTTACGGCTAAGATGTGGTACAAAGTGGTAGAAAGTGGTGAGTTCGGTAGCTTGGTGGGAGCGAGGAGCTGAAAACGTGGAGCCGGTGGGAATCCGACCCAACAGTAAGACAAACAGCCTAAATCGCCCTGATTTGACCGAATCTTTCGCTGCTTTCTCCTTCTTAACCGACATTACGCGCCATGTTTCGCGGCAATCATCCAACCCGGGTCGACGAGAAAGGCCGTCTCAAGGTCCCGGTCGAGTTCAAGCGGGTGATCGACGAGAAGTATGGGCAGAAATTCTACATCACGAGTTTGGACGGGACTATTGCTCAAGTGTATCCCTTCGAGGAATGGGAAGTGATCGAGCAAAAGCTTGCGGGGCTTTCGACATTCAATCCGACGAAGAAAAAATTCTTGGGCGCGACCGGTTATTGGGGCCAGGAAGTAGAGATGGACGGGCAAGGACGCTTGCTTCTGCCGCAGTTGCTGCGCGATGCGGCTCAACTCAAAGGCGATGTCGCGGTGGTTGGATACCAGAAGTATCTGGAAGTTCGCAACCTCGAGGCGTATCGCAAGCAGGTACTGGAAGACAAGATCACGCCTGAAGATGCAAAGACGCTCGACGAACTGGGCATCTAAGCAGCCCGCATATGGGCGAGGGATCAACAGACACCCCTCAGGGGGTTGGACATGGTGGTGGAAGGGAACTGAGCCATGTTCCGGTTCTTTTAAAAGAAGCGATCGACTTTTTACACGTGCGGCGTGGCGGGACCTATATCGACGCCACGGTGGGCCTTGGCGGGCACAGTTACGAAATCGCAAAACGCCTCGGCGCACCGGGACATTTGATTGGGCTCGATAAGGACCCGGCAGCTTTAGAAATCGCACGCAGGAAACTGACGGCTGACCTTCGACCGCAGACCTCGGACCTTAGCAAAACTGGCCAAGGTCCAAGGTCAGAGGTCCAAGGTCCGAAGTTCGACTGGCCCGAGATCACTTTGCTGCATCGCTCTTTCGCAGAAATTGCTGAGGGAGTGCAGCCCGGATCCATCGACGGCATTCTGGCCGACATCGGCGTCAGCAGCCTGCAGCTCGACGATGCCGCACGCGGATTCAGTTTTCAGGCGGAAGGGCCTCTTGATATGCGAATGGACCCGCAATCGGAGCGCACCGCCGAACAAGTGGTAAACCACCTCGACGAGCGACAGCTTGCCGATGTGATTTACGAATTCGGAGAGGAAAGGAGGTCGCGGAGAATCGCCAGAGCCATTTGCCGGTCGCGGCCGATACGTACTACCGCACAACTTGCGGACGTGATATCAGCCGCGGCCCGGCCAATGAACCAGGCGGAAAGAAGAATTCATCCCGCGACGCGAACTTTTCAGGCTCTGCGAATTTTCGTAAACCGCGAACTGGACGAACTGCAGGCGCTGCTTGCTGCGACGCCTCGGATTCTGAAGCCCGGTGGACGCGTGGTGATTATCAGTTTTCACTCGCTGGAAGACCGCATCGTCAAGGATGCCTTCCGCGAGGGCAGTAATCAGGACAGGTACTACCGCATCCTGACGAAAAAACCGGTAGTGGCATCGGAAGAGGAAAGCGATCGTAACCCGCGGGCCCGCAGCGCGAAATTGCGGGCGGCGGAAAGAATTTAGAAGCGGCGTCGGACCTCGGCCCTCAGACTTCAGTCAATCTGACCGGGATCGGGTTCGCTGAAGTCGGAGGTCCGAAGTCGGGCGCCGCAAAAAGAGTTTAGCTCCGGAAAACCTGCCGGAGCCCCGGCACGAGCTGTAAAAAGCAGTGCCGGGCCAACAGTTCAGGTTCGACAAGCGGACAAAGATCCGCAGAAGCGTCAAAGGCGACGTCGGACCTCAGGCGTCGGACCTCAGCAAAATCGGCTGAGGGCTGACGTCTGAGGTCCGGGGTCGGCAGTACCGGGTTCCGTGGTAGGAATCCAAATTTGAGGTAGCAACAATGTACACGGGCACACTAATTCGGGATCTGATGATGGCGGCAGAACGCGCCGCGATGTTGGCAGACCAGCAGCGCATGAACGAAGAACTGCACGAAATCTTCACGATGCAGGTTCCCGTCACGGATGGGGAACGGGCTTACCAGGGAGCGGCATAAATGGCGGCAGCAGCGGCGGTGGCAACAATTCATGGTGCGGTTCCGACAGCAGAGCGCCGTTCGTTCTGGACCGGCACGCCTGAGATTTACTTCTCTAAGGCGATCGACAACTCACGTTTGGTGAAGGTCGAAGATCCCCGGCGCAACCGTGAGATGAAGCAGTTCGGCACCGCGCTGGCGATGCTGTTTCTGCTCGTCTTTACCTACGCCTGGCAGCACTTCAAGGCCATCGAATACGGATACCAGATCGAATCTTCGAAGCGCGAACTCGCCAATATGACGGAGATGAATCGCGCGCTGCGACTCGAAGATGCGTCGCTGCGCGATCCGGAGAGGATTGATCTGCTGGCCCGCCGCATGGGTTTGGTTCCACCGGAGCCGGGACAGGTCATCCGCATGGAAGGCGCCGCAGCGGAGTCACAAGGCCCGGTCATGGCCAGCAATGCGCCAGTGATGGTAGTCGCGCAATAAAGTTTCTGTCGAGAAGATGCTCGTGTAGGCAAAGCCGCCATCGGCTCTGCCGTACAGAGTTCGGCTGGGTTTGAGGCGGCCAATCAGTACGGCCGCCAAAGTTTTTCTAACAGCTCTTTGTCATTCCGAGAAACGAAGCGACGAGGAACCTGCTGTTCGCCGGTGCGGGGACGAGAAGCAGATTCCTCCTCTGCGCTACGCGTATCGTCGGAATGACAGTGCGTGATTCGATATGGCGCCCGCCAATACCACTGCCGCCCGCAACTCCCGGCTTTACCTGCTCGGCGCCGTCATGCTCTTCTGGTGCGTGGCGATTTGTGCGCGCCTCGTTTATCTGCAGGTTTTCAGCTACGGAAAATTCGTAAAGCAAGCCGGACACCAGCAGCAACGCGCGATTCCGCTCGCGGCCAAGCGGGGCGTCATCTACGACCGTTACGGGCGGGAGCTCGCCATGTCGGTCGTGGTCGACTCCGCGTTCGCCGTTCCTACCGAAGTAAAGGATCTTCCCACGGCAGTTGCGCTCATTACTCGCATCACCGGCGACGACTACAACGTGGTACTCGCCGACTGCCGCGCACACAAGACCTTCTGCTGGGTGGCGCGCAAAGCTAACGACGACACCATTGAACGCATCAACTCGCTGCACCTGCAAGGCATTCACTTTCAGAAAGAGCCGAAGCGCTTCTATCCAGCGCGCGACTTGGCGGCCCAAGTCCTCGGATCCGTTGGCATGGAAGATACGGGCCTCAGCGGCATCGAGCATGAGTTCGACGATCAGCTTCGCGGACGTCCCGGAAAAATGTTCATCTCGGTCGACGCCCGAAAACAGTGGTTCTCCGATGTCGAGACCCAGCCCGATCCCGGCGAGAACATCGTCCTGACGATCGATAAAAATATTCAGTACATCGCCGAAAAAGAACTGGATCAGGCGATGCATGATACGCAGGCAATCGCCGGGACGGTGATCGTCGAGAATCCACATACCGGAGAGATCCTCGCTCTTGCGAACCGCCCGACGTTCAATCCAAATCTTCGCAAGCAGATCAAGCCCGACACGCTCACCAACCGCGCGGTGAGTTACGTTTACGAGCCCGGATCGACGTTCAAGCTTGTTACCATCTCTGCCGCGCTTGAGGAAAAGGTCACCAATCCCGACGAACTCTTCGATTGCCAGATGGGCGCGATCGTCTACAACGGGATGCGTATCCGCGACTCGAAGCCGCACGGAATTCTCCCAGTGTGGGGCGTGCTGGCTGAATCGAGCGACGTGGGTTCGATCAAGATCGCTCTGCGCTTGGGAGAAGATCGCTTTTACAAATATATTCGGGCGTACGGATTCGGGCAGCAAACGGGAATCGAACTTCCCGGGGAGACGCGAGGACTGACCAAGCCGCCAAGCCGCTGGTCAAAAGTTTCGATCGCCGCAATTTCCATGGGACAGGAAATCGGAATCTCGCCACTTCAACTCGCAGGCCTGGTCTCGACTTTTGCCAACGATGGCGTCTGGGTTGCACCGCGCATCGTCGCAGGAACAGTCGAGCCGCAGTCCACGCCACAAACGGTGGCGTTCCATCCAGGCGCCTCGCACCGTGTGATCTCTTCTTATACAGCTGCCGAAATGCGCTCGATGATGCAGAAGGTCGTCCTCGAAGGCACGGGGCGGAAAGCGATCCTCGAAGGCTACAGTTCGGCAGGGAAGACGGGCACAGCCCAGAAAGTTGATCCCGCAACCGGGGCCTATTCGAAGACGAAGTATATCGGCTCCTTTGCCGGGTTTGCTCCGGTCAACAATCCGCAAATTGTCGTCGCAGTGATTCTCGATTCGGCAGTAGGCCTTCACCAGGGAGGACAAGTCTCCGCGCCAGTTTTTCGTCGAGTCACCCAGCAGGTGCTCGAATATCTGCACGTCCCGCACGATCTCCCGCTAGCACCAAAGCATCAGTTGCTGATGGCGAGAGTAAAAGACAAAGATCTGGATGAGGGTACGCCAGACCATCCAGGTGAGCCGCTGGAAACCGCCGAAGTAAACGAAGCAGCGAAGCCGGCGAGTGTGAGTGCAAGTACAAATGTGGGGCGGGCGCCCACGTCTAATGCAGAAGCCGGATCAACCGTAGTCCAGGCGGCAATGCGTGAAGCGGAAGGAGCAACTCCTTCTTCGATCCCAGCGAAAGTTCCCGAATCTGTTGCGCAGCCGAAATTGCCAACCAGTGGCACGGTTGTGCTCGATGTAGAGCAAGGCGGAATCGAAGTACCGTCTTTCGTAGGGAAGACCTTCCGAGGCGCAGTGGAAGCCGCTCAAGATGCAGGCCTCGAACTCGAAGCCGTCGGCAGCGGCGTAGGCCGCCAGCAATCGCCTATTGCAGGAACCCACGTCGCCGCTGGATCGCGCGTTACCGTCCAGTTCGGCAGGTAACTGGATTAATGGAAAAGTAGCTCGCAAGGCGGAAAGCCCAGCGTGTGATCGGTGTTCTCCATCCAGACCTGAGCGTGCTCGGCTCGATCGTTGACGATAACATCGACCAAGAGTCCGCTGCTGGGGCCGGGACAGCTGGCGGCTCCGTTCACTTTTGTGGTTTTGATCAGGCCCCACTCTCCGCCCGGTCCCCAGTCCTGGTAAAACTCATTGAAGGGATACTTCGGATGCTCTCCGGGATGCTGCTGCCATTTGGGATCGTGCATCCAGATGGCATAGGCGGTGTTGTAATCCTGCCTTCGGAGAGCGTCGAAGAAGTGGCCGACGGTCCATTCGGCGCGCCAGTAAGGGAAACGCCAGACGAGGAAGGCAACCACGAGAAGCGCCACGATCGCGACGCTGATGGCCATTCGTTTCCGGCGAGCTTTTTGCGGATCGTATTGTTGGGCGTCTAGCAGCGTCATACCTCTCTAGCATAACGGACATCGCGGGTAAGACAAAAGTTCCCGAAGACGCAATTGCGACCACATCGGCTAAAGCAGCATTTCGGGGCCAACTGATGCGGCCCTGGAGGGCCCTCTTCCACGGTCGTGCATGAAGCCTATCCAAGCTGCCCGAGTCGCCGACAAACTGGCGGACGACGGCGTCCACCGCTCGTGTAACAAAGACTTATCCTCCGGCTGGCTCTGGCCAGGCTTTCCGAGTTCAGAATGCGCGTTCTAAAGCTCCGTACATTACTGAGGATGGATGCTGCAGGGGCGAGTCGCCCCCGCTACAGCCGACGGGACTCCGGCGTTACGTGGGCGTAGAATTCTGGCAACGGAATTTTGCGGGAGGTTCCCATGCCCGTATACGACTATGTTTGCCTGGATTGCCATAAGTCCTTCGAGACGGTTCTTACCCTCAGCGAACACGATAAAGATGCTCCGAAGTGCCCGCATTGCGGGAGCAAGAATGTGGAGCAGGAGGCTGCAGCATTTTTCGCTGTGACCTCCAGGAAAAGCTAGTGCGAATTGAGGCTGACGGGTTGCTGGCGCAGTGCGGCGGCGGCTTGCTGCGCTTCGGTCAGATCGGGAGAGATTTTTATCGCCTGATTGAAAGCTGCTAACGCGTCGTCGTTGCGCCCGCTCTGGGCAAGAGCGCGACCCAGCGAAAGATATCCCTGTGCGGTGGGCTGGAGTTCCACGGAGCGCGAAAGATTGGTGATTGCCTCGGTAAGATTGCCCTGCTTCTGCGCGACAAGTCCAAGCCCCAGCAACGCGTTGAACTGGTTGGGGTTGAGGCGCAATGCGTGATTGTAGTTTTCCTTCGCTTGCTCGTTATCGCCGACTGCGCGGTACGCTGCTCCTAGGTTCGCGTAGGTTTGAGCGAGTAAACCGGCATCAGAGGTCAGTGCGATTGCGGTCTGGTATTGCTGGATCGCTTCCTGCATATGGCCGTGCTGAAGATCATAGGTGCCGACATTACTGTGACTCATGGCATCTTTCGGATTGATGAGCGCAGCGGACTCGAAGTGGGCGTGAGCCTCTTCTTCCTTTCCTTGCAGGATCAGCGCTCCCCCGAGATTGTCTTCGGCAACGAAATTGTTCTGCGTGACCGCGAGCGTGTGGGACCAGAGGTCTTCGTTGGATTGCCAATAGCTGATTTGGCGATTCGTCGCGAATGAGAGTGCGATCAGGGCTGCGGCGGCCGCCAGCACGGGAACGAGTTTCTGATTGGTAGCCTGAGCTACGTCCGCGAGGCCAAAGGAAATCATTACAAAAACCCCGATCAGCGGTACATAGGAGTAGCGGTCGGCCATTGCCGCTTCTCCGACCTGGACGAGGCCGATGACAGGAACGAGGTTGCCGAGGAAGAAGAACCATCCCACCGGCAAATAGCGGTGACGACGAAATTTCACGACTGCGGCGGTGATTGCCAGCAGGACGAGCGAGGCGGTTGCGACCTGCCAGACTGAAAGCGAGTCGCCCGGATGTGGATAGAGCGGGGCGAGACGGGTTGGCCAGATCATCTTCCACAAATACGTCGCGCAGGCATTGACAGCATTCGCGAGGCGGACGCCGAGAGGGAACTGTTGAGTGCTGCGGACCGCGCCTCCGATCTGCTGCGCGTGCATCGTGATGACTGCACTCGCCGTCGAAAGCGCTAACAGCGGGATCTTTTCGATGACGAGTTTGGTCCAAGGCTCGGCTCTGCGGGCATTACTTTCCTGCGTTCTTTCAATCGGCCAGTAATCGAGCAGCATAAGCACGAATGGGAGGGTAATCACCATCGGCTTCGCGGCGAGTCCAGCAGCGAAAGCTGCGGCGACTACCAGATAGCGCTTCCAGTCCGGCTTTTTGGCGTACCAGCCGTACCCCCAGATAGAAAGAAAGAAGAAGAATGTGCAGAGAACGTTTTTGCGTTCGGCGATCCAGGCAACGGACTCGACGTTGACCGGGTGCAGCGCGAATAGCGCAGCAACAAAGAGGCTAGGGCCCAGGCGATTTGTTGCCCACATCAGGAGCAGGAACAGAAGAATTGCGTTCGCGATGTGAATGATAACGCTGGTGAAGTGATGTCCGGCGGGATTGAGGCGGAACAGGGAGATGTCCAGGGCGTGGGACATCCAGGTGAGCGGATGCCAGTTGGCTTGCTCGGTGGAGGTCAGGGCCCAGGTGATTGTGTCTCCGGTGAGACCCTGCCGGATGTGGGGATTCTCTGTGACGTAGCGGTCGTCGTCGTAGTTCACGAAGGGATGACGGTTGACTGGGTTGTACAGTGCCAGCGTGACAACCGCCAGCAGAAGACACACGATCGGCATGCGCTTTTCAGCGGACGTAAATATCGCGGCCGGTTTCTCAGCCGGAGCAGGTTTAGCTTTTGCGGGCAATGAAAAGATTTAACCACAGGGACCACAGGGAACACAGAGGAACACCGGGTGCGGGAAGCACCGAAGTCACATCTGGAATTGTTGATTTCTGATTGTTGATTGAAAATCCCTCAGCGCGACGTGAGATTTTTCAATCAACAAGCTCAAATTTCAACAATCAACAAATTACTGCGCCGGTTTCCACCGCAGAATGGGTTTCCTGGCTGCCGCGGTTTCGTCGAGGCGTTTGACTCTGGTCGTGTGCGGAGCGTCGAGAATCGTCTGCGGATCTTCTTCTACTTCCTGTGCAATCGATTTCATCGCGTCGATGAAGAGGTCCATCTCTTCAACGGACTCGCTCTCTGTGGGCTCGATCATGAGTGCGCCGGGGACGATCAGCGGAAAGGCCGTCGTGTAGGGGTGGAATCCGTAGTCGATGAGGCGTTTCGCAATGTCCATGGTGCGCACACCTTTCTTGGCCTGCACTTTGTCACTGAAGACGACCTCGTGCATGCTCGGCGTGTTGTAGGGCAGATCGTAGATGCCTTCAAGTCCTTTGCGAATATAGTTGGCGTTGAGAACCGCATCTTCGGTGGTCTGCCGAAGTCCATCGGGACCGTTCGCCTGAATGTAAGCGAGGGCGCGGACGAACATGCCGAAATTACCGTAGAAGGCGCGTACGCGTCCGACGGATTGAGGGCGGTTGTATTCGAAGCCGAGCGTTCCGTCGGAGTGCGTGATCACGACAGGCTTGGGAAGGAACGGTTCCAGAATTTTCTTGATCGCGACCGGGCCGGAGCCGGGCCCTCCGCCACCGTGGGGAGTCGAAAATGTCTTGTGTAAGTTCAGGTGCATCACGTCGACGCCAAAATCTCCCGGACGGACTTTGCCGACGAGTGCGTTCATGTTCGCGCCGTCCATATAGAGGAGGCCGCCTTTGGCATGGAGAATATCGGCGATTTCGTGGATACGCTGCTCGAAGACGCCCAGCGTATTTGGGTTCGTGAGCATCAGCGCGGCGACATCCTCATTCATCTGCGCTTGGAGCGAGGCGACGTCGACCATGCCGCGGGAATCGGACTTCAGGTTCTCAACCGCGTATCCGACCATGGCTGCCGTGGCGGGATTGGTGCCGTGAGCGGAATCAGGAATCAGGATTTTCTTGCGGGCGTTACCTTTCGACTCGTGGTAGGCGCGGACCATGAGCAGGCCGGTCATTTCACCGTGAGCTCCGGCGGCCGGCTGCAGCGTGATGGCATCCATGCCAGTAATTTCGATGAGGCATTCGCTGAGTGTCTTGATGATGCGCAGCGCGCCTTGCGAAATCTTTTCGGGCTGGTAGGGATGTCCGTTGGCGATGCCTTCCACGCGGGCGACGGCTTCATTCACGCGCGGGTTGTACTTCATGGTGCAGGAGCCGAGCGGGTACATACCGAGATCGATCGCGTAATTCCAAGTCGACATGCGGGTGAAGTGGCGGATGATTTCGATCTCGCTGACTTCGGGCATGTTGCCGAGTTCTTTTCGTTCGGCGGAGCCGAGAAGTTTCCCGGTGTCGACTTCCGGAACATCGAGGGGCGGCAGCTTCCAGGCGGCTTTGCCGGGCGAGGACTTTTCAAAAATCAGTCCTTCATTCTGATTCACGTGAGTCGTGGCTTTGGGGGTTGCGTGCTTCACCGCGTCACCTCTTCCTCAACTTCTTCTTTGGCAGAGCGCACGGAGCGCTCGCTCTCGGCGATGAAGCCGACGGCAGTGTCAATCGCGCTGCGTGTTGTCATCTCGGTGCAGCACCAGAGTGCCGCATTGCCAAGTTCGGGATAGAACTTTTTCAGTGGAAGGCCACCAACAATTTTGTGTCCCAGCAGGCGTCCGTTAATGGCGTAAGGATCTTCGCTGGTCTGCACTACAAATTCGTTGAAGCGCGGCGAATTCGCAAACAGGACTTTGCCGTGCTTTGAAAACTGATTCGCCGCGTAAGCGGTTTTGGCGAGGTTCTGTTTCGCGAGTTCTTTCAGGCCGATTTTGCCGTAAACGGTCATAAAGATGTTGACCATCAGCGCGACTAGGGCCTGGTTCGTGCAGATGTTCGAGGTCGCCTTCTCGCGGCGGATGTGCTGCTCGCGAGTAGCCAGCGTGAGGACGAATCCACGCCTGCCTTGCTTGTCGACGGTCTGGCCGACGAGACGCCCGGGCATCTGGCGAACGTACTTGTCGCGCGTGGCGATGACGCCGCAGTATGGGCCTCCGAAGCCGAGAGGCACCCCGAACGACTGGGCTTCCATGGCGATTATATCGGCCTGCCGTGGCGGCTCAATGATGCCGAGTGAAACTGCTTCGGCGATCGAGACAACCAGCAACGCTCCATGTTTGTGGGCGATTTCGCCAATTGCGTCGACGTCTTCGATCGTGCCGAAGAAGTTTGGAGACTGTATCAGCACGCAGGCAGTCTCGGGCGTGATGGACTGCTCGAGTTCTTTCAGGTTCAGGCGGCCATCCTCGCCGCAAGCGACCGTCGAAAGCGGCATGCCTTGATGCGTAGCGTACGTGGCGAGGACCTCGCGATACTCCGGATGCAGGTTACTGGCCACCACCACAGATCGGCGTCCGGTAAGGCGAACGGCCATCATGACGGCTTCGGCTGCACCCGTGGAACCGTCGTACATCGAGGCATTCGCGACTTCCATGCCCGTAAGCTCGCAGATCATCGTCTGAAATTCGAAGATCGACTGCAGCGTACCTTGCGAGATCTCGGCCTGATACGGCGTGTAGGCGGTCAGGAACTCACCGCGGGAAATCAGGCTGTCGATGATCACCGGGCGGTAGTGGAAGTAGGCTCCGGCGCCGAGGAAGCTGGTGTATCCGTCGCCGTTTTCGCGCGAGCGCTGGCGGAAGAAATCGACGATCTCGGATTCGGCCATCTGGCGCGGGATATTGAGGTCGCGACTTAGACGGTACTCAGCCGGTATCGGCGCGAACAGGTCGTCAACCGAGCGCATGCCAATGGCTTTCAGCATGGCTTCGCGGTCGGCAGGAGATTTAGGTAAATAGCGCATAGGAAGTTATATAGATGAGGCTCGGGGTCGGTTGGATTTTTCGGCTGCGGCTGTCGTTTGAATGTCGATTACATTTCATCGGTATGATTGCGTTAAAACACCTCAACCACAAAGGACACGAAGGACGACCTTAGTGTCCCGCTTCTTCGGCTACGAACTTTTCGTAGTCTGCAGCGGAGAGAAGGGCGCTGAGTTCTCCCGGATCTTTCAGAGTCATTTTGATCATCCAGGAACCATGGGCGTCTTTGTTCACCTTCTCCGGGGAAGTCGCCAGGTCCGCATTCACATCGGTGACCTTACCCGAAGCGGGAGCGAACAGGTCAGAAACGGCTTTGACCGACTCGACAGTCCCGAAGGTCTTGCCGGCGGTCAGTTCCGCACCGACTTTGGGAGTCTCCACGAAGACGATGTCACCGAGCGATTGTTGCGCGTAGTCGGTGATTCCGACGGTTGCGTTGTTGCCGTTGACCTGAATCCATTCGTGCTCTTTGGTGTATTTGCGATCTGTGGGATAGGACATAAGGCTTCTAGCTCCTGGCTGATCTTGAGTTCGGTGACGAATCCATGTGGCAGCCTCGCCTCAGGCAAACTGCATGGGTCCTTCGCTTCGCTCAGGATGACAGCATTGGCTTACTTTCCAATCACTTCTTCGGGCGCTTATAGAACGGTGTTGGGACGACCACCGCTCCCACGCCCTGGCCTCTTATTTCTACTTTGACCTTCGTGCCGATGGCTGATCGGTCGATTGGCACATAAGCCAACGCAATGTTTTTCTTCAAGTACGGCGCTGGCGATCCGCTGGTAACGTAGCCAATCTCGTGTCCGGATTCGTTTTGCACTTTGTAGCCATCGCGGGCGATACCCCGCTCGGTCATCTCCAGCCCGACCAGCGTTCGCCTAATGCCGGTAGCTTTCACTTTCTCCAGCGCGTCACGGCCGACGAACTCGGGCTTCTCCATCTTGCAGAAGCGGTCGAGTCCGGCTTCCCAAACGTTAATCGTATCGGAAATCTCGTGTCCGTAGAGGGGAAGCTTGCCCTCGAGTCGTAATGTATTGCGTGCGCCGAGGCCGCAAGGCACCACGCCGAATTCTTTGCCCGCCGTCAAAACTTCATTCCAAACCCGAGCACTCGTGGATTCATCGGCTGGGATGTAGATTTCGAAGCCGTCTTCGGAGGTATAGCCGGTGCGTCCCATGAGGATATCCGGCAGCCCGCAGAGTTTGCCGCGCGTTACCCAGTAGAACTTCACCTTGCTCAGATCGGTGTCCGTCAGTTTCTGAAGAAGACTGACGCCCTTCGGCCCCTGAATCGCGATCTGGGTGAAGTCGTCCGAAAGATTTTCAACCCTGCAGTTGAACTGACGAGTGTTATCGCGGACCCAGTTGAAATCTTTTTCCCGCGTGCCGGCGTTGATGACCAGTAAGTACTCGTCTTCGGCGAGCCGATGCACGATGACGTCGTCGACGAACGTGCCCTGTGGGTAGAGCAGGGCGGAATATTGCGCCTGACCGATCGCCAGCTTCGAAGCATCGTTCATCGAAATATGCTGAACGGCGGCGAGAGCCTGCGGACCGACGAGGTGGATGTCGCCCATGTGGCTGACATCAAAAATCCCTACGCCCGTGCGAACTGCCGTGTGCTCGTTGATGATTCCGCCACCGATCGAAGCGGGATATTCGACGGGCATGTCCCAACCGTTGAACTCCACCATCTTCGCGCCCATCTGGCGATGGACGGCATTCAGTGCGGTTTTGCGAACGGCGGGCGCCTCAACAGAAGACAAAATCAACCTCAATCAGCGAGGCAGTGGCTGGCTGCCAGAAGATGTGGACATCCATGTCGGACTGATTACCGTAACACGTTGATTTTCCGCGGGTCAAACCGTGAAAAGCGTCCACCACAGGGATTACAGGGTTTCACAAGGAACTGCTTCAAAGCGTGCTTCGATCGAGCCATTTTTCGACGTGAACCGGTCGCCATTCCTCCAGGGCTTGCAACAATTCCGTCGGCGTGTTGCGGGAAAGAACCAGTGCCCGATTCTGCGGTTTCAGGAATCGTTCTTCTACAGCATGATCGAGCATCCGCAGCAACGGTGTGTAGTAATCGAGGACGTTGATAATGCCGCAGGGCTTCAGATGGAGTCCGAGTTGGCTCCATGTCAGGACTTCCAAAAATTCCTCGAAGGTGCCAAATCCACCGGGCAGGGCGATGAAAGCGTCGGAGAGATCGGCCATCAGGGCCTTGCGCTCATGCATCGAGTGAACAACATGGAGCTGGGTGAGCTGCTTGTGTTCGATCTCGCGGCTCATCAGGTGCTCGGGGATCACACCGATGGCCTCGCCCCCAGCTTCCAGAACCGAATCAGCGATGGCTCCCATTAAACCGACGTTGCCACCGCCATAGACGAGTCCAATATTGCGTCGCGTCAATTCCGTGCCGAGTTCTTCCGCACATGCGCGATATTCGGACTGGCTCCCCGAACTGGAGCCGCAGAAAACGCAGATTCGCTTCATGGCGACATTCTAAGTGGAATAAGGGAATCAAAACGCCCCTGCTGATCGCGGGATGGGCTGAACAATCGAGTTTTGGTAGCTCTATGCGGTCTGCGACAGGGCTTCGAGCGTCTTCGTCAACGACGGCTCATCGCCGACATTCAAGCAAGTCTTTGACCGGTCAATCTGCCGCATCAACCCGGTGAGAACCTTGCCCGGGCCCACTTCAATGAACGTCTCCACACCCTCGGAGATCAACAACCGCACACATTGTTCCCACTTCACTGATCCGGTCACCTGCCGCACGAGCGTGTTCAACGCGCGCTGAACATTGGTTACCAACTCCGCATCTACGTTGCACGCCACCGGATACACCGGTTTTTGCATCTCGAGTTTCTTCAGGTCGCCTTCCAGCCGATCCTGCGCAGGTCTCATGAGCGAACAATGGAAGGGAGCGCTCACGGGCAGCAGCTTCGCACGCTTCGCGCCGCGTTCATCGGCCAGCTTCGCCGCCCGTTCCACCGCAGCAGTATTCCCTGAGATCACGATCTGCTCCGGAGAATTAATATTCGCCGGAGAGCAGACTTCGCCCTGCGCGGCTTCCGAGCAAACGACCGCGACCTTCTCCAAATCCATGCCCAGGATCGCAGCCATTGCGCCCACCCCAACGGGCACGGCTTCTTGCATGTACTTCCCGCGATTCCGCACCGTGCGCACCGCGTCGGCGAAGCTGAAGGTCCCGGACGCTACATGCGCCGAATATTCTCCGAGGCTGTGTCCCGCAACGTAACAGGGCCGCGGGATTTGCCCTTCCAGCACGCGCAACGCCGCAATTGACGCTGTGAGAATGGCCGGCTGCGTAATCTCCGTCAGGCGAAGCTGATCCTCGGGGCCTTCGAAACATACGTGCGAGAGCTTGTAGCCAAGCGCTTCGTCCGCTTCTTCAAACGTCTGCCGGGCGACGGGATACTTCTCGACCAGGTCCTTGCCCATGCCGACCACCTGCGAACCTTGTCCCGGGAAAATAAATGCGATCTTGCTATCTGTCATTGGATATATGCTTTCTCTTTAAAATGCGTTCGATGGGATTGGTTTATCGACAAGCTAAGTCGTTTGGGCTGCCGCTTCCACCGGACGCAGCGCCGCCAGGCTACGTTCGATCGAATCGTTCACGCCGCTCTGAGAGAATTCAGCCGCCACTCGCACCGCATTTTTCATGGCGTTCGCATTCGACGATCCATGCGTGATGATGCAAACGCCTCGCACTCCGAGCAACGGGGCTCCGCCGTACTCGGTATGATCCAGCCGCTTCTTGAAATCCGTAAATGCACTGCGCGAAAGCAATGCGCCGACTTGCCGTGTAATCGTGGCCTTCAATGATTCCTTGAGCGCAGTCCGTACGAGGTTCGCCACGCCTTCGGAAATCTTGAGCGCGACGTTGCCAACGAACCCGTCGGCCACAATGACGTCCACTTGCCCGTTGTACAAATCCCGTCCTTCAACATTTCCGACGAAATTCAATGGGAGCTGCTTCAGCAACTGGAACGACTCGCGCGTCAGATCGTTACCCTTGGTCTCTTCTTCGCCAATCGAGAGCAGGCCCACGCGCGGCCCCGGAGATCCCGGACGTTTCCCATACATGGCGCGGAAATAAACATCTCCCATCACCGCGAACTGTTCGAGATTCTTGGGTGTGCAATCGACGTTCGCTCCAACGTCGAGCAGCATGGCCGGGTTTCCCGGCGCCGTCGGAAATACTGCAGCCAGAGCTGGGCGGTCCACTCCTGGCACAGCGCCCAACACAATCTTGGCAGTGGCCATCGCTGCGCCGGTGTTTCCGGCCGTGACAAAGCCATTCGCCTTGCCTTCGCGCACCAGGCGCAGACCGACGCGCATGGAGTTGTCCCGCTTGGCGCGGACCGCCTCCACCTTATCGTCCATGGTGATGTATTCGCTGGCGTGGACAACCTCAATGGGCAGGCGCCGCGCCGCGAGATGCCGGTGTAGCTCCGGCTTCACGATCGCTTCCGGCCCGACCAACAGCACACGCACGCCAAATTGGCGTGCCGCCTGTATCGCGCCCTCTACTTCCGGTTTGGGCGCGCGGTCTGAACCCATTGCATCCAGCGCGATGACGCTAGGCATGGTGAAAAGTTAGCTGGCTTCTTCGACGTCGAGAACTTCGCGTCCCTTATAGTACCCGCACTTCGGGCAAGCGCGGTGCGGCATCTTCTTCTCGTGGCAGTTTGGACACTCTGCCAGGCTGTGGCCCTTCAGAGAGTCGTGCGCACGCCGTGTCGACGTTCGCTTCTGTGAATGTCTTCGTTTCGGATTAGGCATCGTGACGCTTCCTTCTACGGGGCAGGGCCCCGAAATCGCAATTAGCACTTAGCAGTCAGCATTCAGCCACTCAAGTTCCGTTGCGAACCTTGCAGGGCTGAATGCTAAGTGCCAATTGCTAAGTGCTGCTCTTCAGTGTTCCAGCCGACCGCGCACGTCCTTCAACGCCGCCCATCGCGGATCTTCCAACTCGGTCGAGCACGAACACTGTTCCTGATTCAAATTCTTGCCGCACTGCGGACACAGGCCCCTGCAGTCTTCGCGGCATGTTACCTTCAACGGCAGTGCCAGCAGCACCTGCTCCCGCAGCACATCTTCAAGCAGCAGTCCGTCGCCCTGATAATATCCGATCTCAGCTTCCGCATCGGTCACCGAAAGCTCGTCCCGGCCGGCGTCGGCACCGAGTGGACGATACAGCAGCTCGAACTCTCGCTTGATGTCCTGGGGAACCGGCTCCAGACACCGAGCACATTGCAACTCCAGTTGCGTGGAAAGCTTCCCGCGCAACCGTATGTCCTTGATGACCTCGTGTTTGCCCTGATGTTCCTCGACGACTTCGGCTCGACCCGAGGTTTCAAGTGGTCCCCGCTGCCGCGCTTCCTGCCCGAAATCGATCGCACCGGGCGCAAGCATCTCCGTAAAATCCAGCGGATGAAGTTCCAAATCTCTGATGTCGAGGAACATGGCGAAACCTCCGCGGCAATCGCGCCGGACCCGCTTAGCCGGATCAGCCCGCGGAAGCACGCCAAGAGGCGTAAGTACCGCAAGGAGCAAGACTTAGGATATAAGGCAGGGGCCGAAAGTGTCAAGAAACTGAGCACCTGAAGTGCCTTGGATCATGCTAGAATTATCCTAGGAGTTTCCTATGCCAACCCTATACGTGGAAAATGTTCCCGACGCTGTTTATAAGGCACTTCGCGAACGGGCTCGCAAAAACCGGAGATCGATGGCGGCAGAAATTATCGAGATGCTCGAACGCAATATCCCTACGGCGGACGAATTGCGTTCACGACGAGAGTTCGCGCGGAAAATGCGGGAATTCGCTTCCCGTGAACCTCTGGGGCCCGGGCCTTTTCCGTCGACCGAGGAGATGCTGCGTGAGGATCGTGAGCGGTGAGATCCTTCGTCCTGGACGCCAGCGTCGCCGCGAAGTGGATGCTGCCCGCAAAAGACGAGCTGCTTCGTACGGAAGCGTTTCGA
The DNA here is from genome assembly GCA_035946775.1 of Candidatus Sulfotelmatobacter sp. Lineage (GTDB taxonomy): Bacteria > Acidobacteriota > Terriglobia > Terriglobales > Acidobacteriaceae > Sulfotelmatobacter. The sequence goes on from DASYZA010000280.1 coordinate 108,369, forward strand.
TTGCTGGATGCGTACGAAGCGGGGGAAATCAACCTGGTTGTGCCTGATATCTTTTGGCCCGAGTGCGGAAATCTCCTTTGGAAGGCCGTTCGCCAAAATCGTTGTCCCCGTGCTGACGCCGAACTTGCCCTCCTGCTTCTGGTCCGCCGAAAAATTCCTACCCTTCCCTCGAGCGAGGTTCTATCACAGGCTCTTTCGATCGCCGTTAACTTCAACCGCCCGGTATACGACTCGCTTTACGTGGCTCTTGCTGCCGTGACGAAGAACGATCTCATCACTGCTGATGAACGTCTGGCAAACGCCTTGGCGGCGCGGTTTCCGATTAAATGGCTAGGTGCGATTTGAACTCACTCGCTTAATCGCAGCTGTTCCACCGTTCGCGCCGCCGACTCCTCGAAGATCAACTTCCGTTCCAACTCCATTGTGGTCTTCCCGAAGTACCTCGGCACATACCAAGCGATGAGTGCGAAAGGCAGCATCCCCAAGAAGCGCTGCGGTTCCCGCAATGCCGAGGATTCAAACTCCGGGATCGATCCCGCATAAATGAGAAATCCAAAGCAAAATGAGATCAGGATCACGATCGAATGCTGCTTGAACACTGGCAGGCTGCACGTAAACGGCAGCTTGCGAAATCGAATCAGCAGAAGATTCGTCAGCAGCACTGCCCATAGCATCACCACGAACGTGTGAAGCAGCGCGATCTTCGGGCCTTCGAGATAAACGTAGACCGCCATCGTCCCCGCAAAAAGCCAGGGCAGCACTCCGAGCAGGATCACCCGTCTGGCTAGCGGCTCGCTCTCTTGTCCATCTCCGCCCGCCAGGAACTGGAAAATCCAGTTCGCCCGGATCTCCACCGGAATCTCAAACACAATTCTCAATCCAACGATCAGCAGAAATGTCAGGATGTACGGAATCGACAGCGCATCCGTCGTGAACGCCGCGGCTCGTAATGAAGCTGTGCCTTGAACGGCATTCATCCAGGATTGCGAAGCCAGCACCAGCGCCAATCCAGCCACTGCCGTTAGAAGCAGCCGGTGCGCCTCGCTCCGCACCAGCGTCTTCGAAACGAATCGGAAGCATCCTTGCAAGAATGGAGTTGGCAGCAGAACCCGTCCCACCCAGCCGAAATCGACACGCACAGGATTCCGCGAACCGCTGACCCCCTCCACGATCTCCGCAATGCGAACAAAGTGTCTCCGATAACCAATCGCATAGGCTCCGAACGCAACGACAATCACGACAACAATGCCCGGCAGGCAAAGTCGCGCTAGTTGCGCCATTGCCGGATTTACTCGTCCCCGCAGCAGTTGGCAAGCACTCACAAACCAGCACGAGGGAAAGAAGAAAGTCCAGACCGGCGCCATTCCTTTTGCACGCTGCAACATCCCCGGAACGGCAAAGCTCGTGCACAACAAAGTCACGAAATACACGACCACCAGCCCGCGAGCGTAACTCGATACGCGCCTGAAGACCGGAGCAGACAGCACCGCCATCAAGCATCCCAGCACCGAAAATACTGCAAAGAACGCGAAGACGCTGGCCAGCAGCACCGCGCCTGCATGGACGAATGCGAATTTCAGAAAGAAGGGAAGCGTCCCCTGTGCGGCAGAGACAACCATCGGAAACAGCACGCAAGACGCGCCATTCACATCCACCGCAACCAGCCCGATCAGGAATAAGACGGCAACGAGGTTGGCTTGAAAAATCGTTCGCAACGAAACTGGTAGATGCGCCAGGTTCATGTAATCCCGCCGGTCGGGAAAGATCGCATCCCAGCGCCACACTGCGACCATGCCGGTCACGGTCATCGACAGGACGATAAAGAAGTACTCATCCGGCAGTGCGATCATCAGCGTGTCGATATGCGATTGCCCGCGCAGCCATTGCAGCAGCGATCCGTATTTATCGAACAGAAATACCGAAACAAAGCCTCCGGGGATGGCCAGCAACGTGAGCACCAGCCCAATCCCAAGATCGAGCCCCTCTGTGTCCGAGTCTCCTCCGCCCCGAAAGATGCGCTCGATAAACAGCTCGACCAAGCGCCCGAATGGCCGTTCGCGAGATCGCTCCCATCGCTCGCGCAAACTCATGCGGCCCTCATTACGTCCACGATGTCGTCAGCGACGCGCTGCGTATCGAGATCCTCGACCAGATGCAGGAAAGTATTTTCCAGCGACTGTCCAAGGATCTTCCCCACGTTGGCCACCGAATCATGCGCAATCACCACACCTTTGCGCAGAATCAGCACATCGGTACAAACCTTCTCCACGACTTCCAGGACGTGCGAACAATAGAAAACCAATTTCCCCGCACGCCCAAGAGCTTGCACCAGATTTTTGAAGATCAATGCCGACGTGACATCCAATCCGGAAAGCGGTTCATCGAAAATAAAAATCTCCGGATCATGCATCACTGCCGCAATGAGCAGAATTCTCTGACGCATGCCCTTCGAGTATGTAGCGATGGCTGCGTGCCGCGCTGCTCGCATCGAAAACAAGTCCAGCAGCGCCTCCATCTTGGACTCCATCAGCGGGTGCGGGATTCCGCGCAGCGTCCCGACCATGTCCAGGTACTCCCAGCCCGAAAGATACGGATACAGATGCGCCTCCTCGGGCACATACCCGAGGCGCGCCCGATACGAAGTCAGATTGTCCTGAATATTGCGGCCATCAAACTGCACGATCCCGCGTGTCGGCTGCAGCAACCCGGTAAGCATCTTTACGGTCGTGCTTTTGCCCGATCCATTCGGACCGAGGCATCCAAGCACCTGCCCGGGACGCAACGTGAACGATAGATCTTGTACCGCGGGAATCGACGAGTATCGTTTGGTAAGCTGCACAGCTTTTAGCATGGGCCGACCTCCAGAGGCGAAGTAACGGACGGTCTACGAGAGCCCAGAAAGCGGAGAGAACTCTGGCTAGTTAGACACCAGAAAACAAAAAACGCTCCAAGGAAAAGTAGCACCGGCGACTCGCCGGCGGTGTACCGCCTTAATAACGAGAATCACCAGTGCAAGAGTTCGATGGGGATTCAAACGGACCATGATTCCACGCCGTGTGCATAGTCGGGAGAGAGCGGCGCTTCAGCGCCGCGTACATACGTTAGAGGTCGGGCCTCCAGACCTGCTGGTCGCTCCCCGCTACGGCATCTTCAACCCCAACGCCCGCACTGTCTGCGGATCCAACACATTCTTCCCGTCTTTCTTCACCACCACAGAAAAGCTCCCAGAGTAATCCCACATCGCCCAACCGATCCCGTTTTTCTCCAAAGCGGTTCGTGTATCCCGAATCCAGCGTTCGCGATCCTCCGGATTGACTCCATACCGGTACGCGCCGAACTCATTGCACACCAGCGGTACTCCATTACGCGACGCCCAATCCGCCGCCTGCCCAATCTCCGCCTCAATGCGCGCTGCATCCCAATGATCCTGCCCGTAGCGAACCACATCCATTCGATGCTCTGCCTCAGGCACTGTCTCCGCGACCTCTGCCGCATTCTTTGGATCGGACGGATAATGCAAATTCTTCAGCCAATGCCAATAGTACGCACCCCATCCAGCACCCTGATGCGTAAAAATGTGCGGCTCATAAAAATGGAAAACATAAATCACATTCGGATCGCGCAACGGCTCGAGCATTACCATGTCGTAATCGTCATCCCATTTCGCGCCGGGAGCGAGGATTGTATTTGACGGAGCCGCTGGTCGGATCGCCGCCGCCAGCTTCGTCTCCACTCCGTACCATCGATACGCATCCTTCATCTCGGGCTCATTCAGAATCTCGAAGAACACGCGCTCCGCATCCCATGGCGACGACGAATAATGCTTCGCTACAATTCGCCAGAACTCGGCGTACCGCTCCACGAACTCGTCATCATTCAACCGCGCCTTGAAATCCGAATCCGGATGCATATCCAACTCCACCGCTAGGCCCGCATCCAGGATCATTTTCATCGCCGCATCGAGATACCCGAAATACTCCGCCATTCCGTTCCTGCGGTTCTCCGATTCCATCATTGGGCCGGGATTCACGCTCAATCGCACATGATCGAATCCCGCCGCCTTGATCAGCGCGATATCCGGCGCCGTAGTCCAACTCTCAAAATGTTCTTTGGTATATCCCTTCGGATCGTAAACCTGCGCAAACCACTCGCTCAGATTGATCCCGTGCCGCAAATGCGCCAATCGCGATGCCGGAACTGAAGAAACTGGGACATTCTGAGCAACTGATCCTATGGCAGACAAAGCAAGAATAAGAACGATCGCAGCGCGAGCAGAAAACAAGATCCACCTCCATGAAATGTCATACAGCATACAAGCAAAGGATGATCGAGGTCTGTGATCGTAGCACCGGCGACTCGCCGGCTGTGGCGGCGACGTCTCGCCCCGCAGCATCGATCTTCATAAATGTAAGAGCACGTCAAAAGTGCGTCGAATGAGTACCCTGTCTCTCGCGTGATTTGCGCACGAGAAGTAGGGATTTTCGCTGCAGACTGTCGAAGGTGGAAGAGTCGCCCTTCAAGGGCATGTGAGCTATCGAAAGGGATGAAATGGTTTCAGCCGCCGTGGTCTAGCTGAAGACCGGCAAACTCCGAACCCTCTTTTTCGTCGCTGCATACATCGCATTGCACAGCGCAGGCGCAACCGGCGGCACCGCGGGTTCTCCAATCCCGGTCGGAGATTCCTGACTCGGTACGGCGTAGACCTCGACCACTGGAGACTCCTCCATCCGCAACGGGGCGTAATCGTCAAAGTTGCCCTGCACCACGCGCCCCTTATCGATCGTGATCTTCGCTCGCAGTGCATTCGCCAAGGCGTACACAATCCCGCCCTGAATCTGCTGTTCGAGAATGCTCGGGTTCACCACCTGCCCGCAATCGACAGCCGCCACCACGCGATGCACGCGCGGCTGTTCGTTTTCCATGCTGAGCTCGACCACTTCCGCCATGTACGACTGGAAGCAGCCGAAGCACGCGACACCGCGATAACGCCCTGCAGAAAGGGGCTTGTCCCAGCCAGCTTTCTCTCCGGCAAGCTGCAGCACACCCCGCATCCGTGCTGTATGCCATACCGTCGTGAAGTAAGACAGGTCCTGATCTTTCGACAGCAGTTGCAGCCGGTATTTCAGAGGATCTTTTCCCGCCGCGACTGCCAGTTCATCGATAAAGCTTTCCAGAGCAAACCCGGCCTGCAGCGCATATACCGATCGCATCCATCCCAACGGCACTGGCGTTTCCGTCTGCACATACTCGATCAGGTAATTGGGAATTCCGTACACCGGACCGGCCTCGTCCGGAAGATCCGGATCCACGCCACCAGGGACAGGTTGTCCCTTCTGCCCACTGATCGACGGCGCAATAATCCGATGCGTCAACCCCACTGGATACCCAGATCCATCCAGCGTCGCCGAAAGCTGATGAATGCTGGCTGGACGATACGTCGAGAACCGCATATCATCTTCCCGCGTCCAGACCACCTTCACCGGCGCATTGATCGCCTTCGACACGAGCGCCGCCTCGACCGCGTAATCATGTTCGAGCCGCCGCCCGAATCCTCCACCCATCAGCGTGACGTTCACCTTTACCTGGTCCGGATCAAGCGCAACAGCTGTCGCCACGGAGTCGCGGCAGTCCTGAGGAACCTGTGTCGGTGCCCACAACTCGCACTTCGATCCCTGATAATTCGCCGTGCAATTTCCCGGCTCCATCGGCGCATGTGCCATAAACGGCAATATGTACTCGGCGGAAATCTTTCTTCCACCCACCTTCGCGGGATCACCCGCCGCATACATGTTCGCGCCCTTTTTCGAGGCCGCCTGTTTCATCGCCGCGAAAATCGCAGCAGTATTCAAATCTTTATTCGCACCTTCATCCCAATTCACATTCAGCACGCGCCGACCTTCCATCGCGCCCCAAACGGAATCCGCTACCACGGCGACCGCCGAATCCCCGATTTTGCCGACGTAGCTCACGCCCGCAATTTTCTTCGAATCCTTGTCGTCAAAGCTCGCCACCTTCCCCCCGATAATGGGAGATCGCGACAGAACTGCGTATTTCATCCCGGGCAAGCGGAAGTCCATGCCGAATAGCGCCTCGCCCTTCACCTTCGCCGGCGTATCGACGCGGGCCAGCCGCTGGCCGACGATTTTGTAATCCTTGCTCTGCTTCAGCGGTACATCGCTCGGAATCGGCAACGTCGAAGCTTTTCCCACCAGATCTCCGTAATTCAACGTCCGATTCGAGGCCGCATGCTTGATGTGTCCCATCTCCGCCGTGCATGCCGAACGCGGAACTCCCCACGTCAGCGCAGCCGCCGAGATCAGCATCTCGCGCGCGGTCGCTCCCGCTTTCCGCATCGGATCCCACGTCGTCCGGATACTCGCGCTTCCACCGGTCGTCTGATCGCCAAACAGCGTGCTCGCTCCGGCCTGCTCGATCTCGATCTGCTTCCAATCTGCTTCGAGCTCTTCCGCGAGGATCTGAGGCAAGGCGGTGCGCACGCCTTGACCCATCTCTGATCGCGCCACCACCACTGTGATCTTGTTGTCCGGCGTGATCCGCAAATACGCATTCGGCGAAAACGAATCTTTCTCTGACGCCCCCTTGTGCGGCAAGCAAAACCCGATCACCAACCCGGCTGCTCCAGCAACACCGGCTCCAACGAACTCACGGCGGGAAAGTGGGCTCATCGCGCTCCTCCGTTTACGGCAGCCCGGTGAATTGCTTTGCGGATTCTCTCGTACGTTCCGCACCGGCAAAGGTTCCCATTCATCGCCTGCGTGATCTGATCGTCGGTTGGATTCGGCGTCTTAGCCAACAACTCCGCTGCCTGCATGATCTGCCCAGTCTGGCAATATCCGCACTGCGGAACTTCTTCCGCGATCCACGCTTGCTGCAGCACGTGCAACCCGTTGGCGCTGAGGCCCTCGATCGTGATGACACTCTTTCCGCCCACTTGCGAGATCGGCGTCGAGCACGACCGCACCGCTTTGCCATCGACGTGCACCGTGCATGCGCCGCATAGCCCGGCGCCGCAACCGAATTTAGTTCCGGTCAGTTCGAGTGTGTCGCGAAGAACCCAGAGCAGAGGTGTTTCGGGCGGAACGCTTACTTTCTTTTCACTTCCGTTGACGCGGAGTGTGATGTCGGCCATGTTGATCCAGGGATTTGGTTTGAACGCTGCACAACATGGTACTCAAGTCGAGGAAAAAGGGAAATCTCGTCGCCCATAGATGACGCGCGGGGCCGTGGTATGTGATCGTCGAAGAGCAGCACTTCAACGCCGGTTAGAAAGGTTGAAGAGCGGCCCTTTAGGGCTGCGTTATCGCATGAAAAAGTGCGCCTTGGCTCTCGTGGTCGCATTTGTGCCCGCAGAATCCGGCAAGGCCTTTGCCTACCGCCCTTGCATCCCGAGCGCGATCTCTGCGCCGATCTGTTCCGCGAATCGCTGGAACGCCGGGAATTCATACAGCCGCAGCCCAATCTCTTCCTCCGGCACACTCGACGCATGCGCGCTCGCGTCGGTCTCCTGCACCGCATCCTGAATCTTCAGGGCGGTATTCATGTCGAAACTCTCCGACACGACTACGCTATTGTCGGCCCATTGCTCGACGACTACCGGCCCTTCTTCCGTTACATACTGCGCAACCGCCAGAGGACATTTTTGTGCGCTGCAGGCCGTCGGCGTCTGCGCCGTGACCGTCTGATATCTCTTCGCCACCGTCGAGGCATAGAATCGCGCAAACCGCGCCGCTGCCTGCGAAGTTTTCCAGCGGGAAACATAAATCGTTGCCAAATCCGACGTTGTCGGCGTTGCCTCAGTCCCCGCTTTCTTTCGGCGATACGCAGCGTATGCTCCGCCTTGCCATGCCGACGACACTTCGTCTGCGTTACGACGTTCACCGTACTGCTTCAGGTAGGCGCGTACATCGAGCTGTCCAATTCCTCCCGAATCAAATACCTCGTACTCCTCGCCGATCAATTGTTTCAAATCCGGGACTAAGGTTGCCGGCAGCTTCTCCGCGTTGATATAGGCTTCCGGCTGCAATACCTCGTGCGAGTTCCTCGGAGGCCGTGCAAACGCACCCTGGAATGCCATCTTTCTGCCGCCCTTCTGCAGCAGCTCGCCCTCAAAAATCAGCCCCTCGTTGTACGCAAACGAGCCCGCTTCGCGCAGGATCATCGGAGCATCGTGCATGATTTGCGAATCCTGGACCGCTTTCACGGCCGGTTCTTCCATCTGATAGATGAGTCCCGGTGTGTCGATCATGTTTCTGCCAAACGGTTTCAGGACGTAATCGACATACACCACCATTGCCTGACCTTCCACAACCGCTTTGCGCGCGATGGCACTATCGGCGTTCTCGTCGTCTTTGCCGCCCGTAGACGCTTCCTTCATCCACTTCGCGAGGTCGTAATTTTGATCCTGCAGGGCGTGGGTGAGTTCATGAGCAAGGATTGGTTCCTGCCGATCCGCCGGTACCCAGTTCAGCAGTGAAATCGTCTTGGTCTCGTCGTCGTAGTATCCGGCGATCTCCTTGCCCGTGGATTTCACCAGAAATTCCTTCAGATCGAATTCGCGCGGCAAGAATCCCAGCTTTTTCATCGTCAACTCAGCCTGCGCGAAATGCTGGGTGTACTCCTCCTTCGCCAGATGTCCCCTCGCATACGCTTCCACATCCGCCTTGCTGACCATGCGGCGCTGCACCGAAGCGTGCTTCGGCATGCCCGAGTCCTCAGACGCGAACGTAAAGATCTCATCGACCGAGTTGAACAGTTTCTTGGTATCGGCGTCCGTCATCCGGACATCGTCCGACACGTCTTTCCGCAGTTTGCGCGCGACGTCCCCTAGGCTCGGCGATGAGTCGTCCTGGCCAAAAACCAAAGCAGGCAGGAGCGCAATAATCGACAAGACAAGGTACAGGCGCGGGCTTACGAAACGCATCGTGCGGCCTCTTCTAAAAACAAAAGTGGGGACTGCTAGATTGTCTTAGAAGACAGCCAGCCGCTCACGGCAAAAACCTCCGCGAACGCTTACGAAGGTAATTGTAGGAAGTTGTTCTGTATGTTATTGAAAATATTGGGAAAATCCTAACTTGAGAGCCGCAGCACGCGTGCAAGATTGGCGTTCAGTGCCGTCGTTATCGAGAAGGCCCCGCAACGGTGGAAGAGCGGCCCTTCGCCGCCGCCGAGAATGCAAGAGCGGACTTTAGCGTCGATTGCCGTTCTGAAGAATCGCTAAGGGAAGCTAGAGCCAAGGTCGAAGGTCTGAGGTCCAAGGTCTGAAGTCTGGCGTCCGCTATTTCAATTCCGTCAACTTCTGCGTGGCCAACTGTCCCGCCTCGCTGCCTGGATTCTCTTTCTTTATCTGCTCATAAATCCGTTTGGCATCGAGCGGCTGATTGTTGTTCTGATAGAGGTCGGCAAGTTGCAGTTGCGCCGTCACTTTGCTGACGGTCGCGGTCGGCTTGTTAATCAATTCCTGGTACAGAGGCATGGCATCCTTGGGACGGTTGATATCTCGATACAAATCCGCCAGCGCATCCTTCGCCAGGGCGGCTACCGCCCGGTTTCCCGCCGATGCAACCTTCTTGAAATCCTGCTCCGCCTTTGCATTGTCGCCCAGGGTCACGGCGTTTACGCCCAGAAAATACTTCGCCATATCGGCGGTCCGGGTATGCGGATATTTATCAACGATGGCCTGAAACTGCTTGGTTGCCGCTTCTGCGCGCTCTTTGGCCGAGGTAAAGGTCGGAAAATCCGGCTGCTCCGGCTGGCCCACGGGACGCAACTGCGTGTCCATCGTCCGCACCGCGACCGACAGGTCAAAACTCGCCTTCTCGTCCTGCGCGTTGAGGTAATACCAGCCGCCGATGACGCCGGCAATCAGCACTATGACCACGATGGCCGAGATAATGAGAGTTTGACGATGCTCCACCGTCCAATCGGCGGTCCTTTCGGCGGCCCCGATGGTCACACGGCTAAATGCATCCTGCTTAAGTTGATGGCGGGTTTCTGCGCGCACGGACTTCCCTTCTAGGTTAACAGTGGCTGGACAAACTCAAAGTTTATCAGGGGCTTCGCGGAGCAGTCAAAGAACCCGTTGCTTTCCCTGCCGTCCTGCGCCTCGGCGTTCCTGCAAATAAGGGTTTCCTTCTTCGTGCCCTTTGCACTCAGGCGCCTAAGTTCTCCATCCGTTCTTCACCAGCTTTTCTTCGCCTTTTTAGCGGTAAAAGGTTCAAGGTATTCCGAGCTTCGTTGAACCCGGGGGACCTCAGGTTTCTCCTGATAGACAGGCTCTTCCGTCGAGCGCTATATTTCGCCCAAGCCGCAAATTGGCGCCGCTGCAAATCAGTTCTGCCCTTGACAACGTAACCGTGGAAAGGAGCAGGCCTCGCCTGATGCATGGTAAACATCCCTCACATGAAGAAACCAACGAAAACATTCTTCGCCTCAGATCGCAGATTGATGAACTCACCCAACGTCAAGCCGAAGCTTTGCAATCCGCCATCTTCGTCGGGATGAGCCCCGAACAAGCCAGGCAATATGATGAGCGAAGGGCTAAAATCTCTGCCCTGGTCGATCAGCTCTCAACGCTCCAAAAATCGATCTGATACGCGCGCCTTCGCGGAATCCCCATCTTTTCGGGCTAGTTGGCGAAAGGGTGGGGAATTTTTGCACCTCGGTCGGCGGTCATCGTCTTTGATCTCTGTGCCTTTGCGGAAAAAGAAATCGAAGTAATCAAGCATCTCTCTTCGCGTCCTCAGCCGCCGCTTCCCGTTCGTCGCTGGTAGATGTTTTTGGCAGAGGAACTCCCGCAAGTAGCCGCAACCCGAGCGTTCTGTGTGCTCCCGCCTTACGAATGTTTTACGAACCTTTTATTCGCAACTTACGCACGGTCTTGTCCAATAAGTATGGGAAACGAAGGACATCTTCGAGTCCGGCCGAAGGAAGGGAAATGCGATGTGGACACCGGTCCTGATTACGTGTTGCGCGGCGGGAGTGGTCTTCTATATCCGTTTTGCTTTTGCTCTGTGCCGGGAATGCTGGCGACGTTCCAGCGGCTACTGGATGCTCCTTCGCACGATTCCCCAGCCTGAGAGCGTTATCACGATCCCGGTGGATGAAAAAAAAATCAGGCACGCCGCCTAGGGGAAGCAGGATTCAGGGCACCGCAGAAAGAAAGGATGTAGGCTCATGTCGATTCGAGAAGTATCGCCGGAACATCTCGCCAAGCTTTTCCATCACTACCATCAGGTTCTCGCGGCGGAGGCCGTTGCCGAACCAGACACACATTCCTGGCAGGATGCGCCCCAGCAGGAAAGAAACCGCTTTGTTACAGCGGCCCGTCTGGCGTTACTTGAATTGGCCACCACAGTGCGCGAAGAAGAAGAGCGCCGCCGCTACTTCGCTAAACCTGGCGAAGCCGAATGGGGCTGCTAAGGGCGAGCGTAGCGCCGGCGTCTCGCCGCCACCCGGTTTTGCAGGCGATTCTTTGAGTTAGCTTCTTGTGTACCCTCTTGCCGGTAAAAACGTTTCGCAGAAGACTCCCGCAGCTCTATGGTGAGCGCTTTCTTCGGAAGCCGGAAATTGAAATCCGGAAGCCGAATCTACGGCTTTTCTTTAATCCGGCTGGCAGTCAATTCGACCGTAAAACTGTGACCGGTTTCCGGATTATCCACCTTGCTGATGAGCGTCGGTCTGTCCAGTTCCACGGTGACATGCTGCCTGATTCGCACCAGCGGTGCACCCAGCTCACGTCCAGTTTCGCTCGCCAATCCAGCATCGAAAATCAATTCCAATGTTCGCTCATTCTCTGCGAGGATGCGGCATTCGATGCTGTGCGTGTTCCCGGAATCCACGGCCTGTTTTTCTGAACCAGCTTCGTTCGGAGCGGGTGGCGGGACTGGCCTTCCTGTGCTGAGTCTCGCGGGCTCGTGTCCGTCATTCACAAACGAGTACACTCGCGTATGTACGCTCTTGCTGCCGTCCGACTCGGATACTTTGACGTCGAAGTGATACCCAAGCCCACCGAACCGTCTCTTGGCCTTGTCAATTTCCGCGGCAAGTTTCTCGCCCATAGCCACTTGCTCCGGGGTGCCTTCGACAACGATCACTCGCGCGGCCATTATCATTTGTACCCGCGGCATTTCGACAATGGCCCGCATGACGTTCACCGCATCCTGCATATCGACTACCTGCGAGATATTGGAAAAATAGATCACCTTCGTCGCGCACGCAGGCACTTCACAATGCGTCCCCGAGTAGTTGTGCTCGGCTGACTGGTCCGGTGCATCACGTTCGGCAGGTTTCTTCTCAACGGAGTCTTGTGAAAACACTGTCAAAGGAACGATCCCAAAAACGAACAACAGGAGAGCAATTCGAATCCGACATGCCATGGTCTGAACCTCCTTTTGATTGGGGGAAACGTCTCCTTAGAACCTATCTCGTCCATGAGCTTCGCAACGGGACGACATCAGTCATGCCGCAAGCCTGACATTAGAGCGTGTCTGTCCGCCCATCTTGCGAATAATAAATCTCGTCGAATCTTTCTCGTAACCGGCCGGCAGCAATAAAAAATCCCGGCCGAAGCCGGGATCAAATCACCTCACAATCCAACTAGGATGCACGGCGTTGCTGATCGAGGTTCTCGTTCTCATTCTCGTTCTGGCCACCCTTTTTCTGCCCGCTCTGATTGCCCTGCTGACCAGCCTGTCCGGTCTGGTTGCGCTGTTGGTCGTGCTGGCCCGACTGGCCACTCTGCTGATTCGACTGTTGGCCGCTCTGTTGACCAAATTGCCCGCCTTGGCGGTTCTTTTCCATATCGTCTGCCATGAATTTCCTCCATGAGTGCGCAACGAAGCGCACCCTGATTCGATTCCAGCAATTTAGTTGCTGGACGACTTCGAAGGGTTGCGGAGATCGCGGCGCACTTTGACGCTTGAAAACACTGAGGGCGAATCTGGCTTCATCAAATTCACGTCAGTATTCTCGTGCGCCTGTATTTCTAGGGATGGGCCGATGCCGACGCGATTGACGACGTCGCCTCCTGGGGTGCAACCATGAGTTCGAAATCCGCTGGTGCAGACTGCAAAGTCGGCTGGAATGGGGCCGAAAGTTTCGGCTGAATTCTATAGAGCGCAGCGATGTTCGCCCGCGGATTTCGTGCAATGTTGATTGCAGCAGTGGCTGTGTCTTCGGGCAAGGTTCCCCCCGAACCATTGCTTCGCGCGTTGGCGAACAAAGTCTTGCAGCCAGTGGATGCCGGTGAATCAGAGTTGATGCAGGCTGAAAGAATGTTTGCAATGGTGTGAATCTTCGCCTGCGGCACACCGTCGCTGGCGAAACCTGTAGTAATGCTGGCTAAGTCTCCGGCGTTAGCAACGCCGCTGCGAGTCACCGAAGGGCCAGCGACGTGAGTCGCATCCTTCGCGATTCCGGCCATTCCATAAGCAGCGGCCACGGTTGTTACTTCGTTCACGAAAATGAAAGGCACCGCGTCGTCGAAGTGTCCTGTGGCGGGGCATGCGCCCAGCGACGCCATCAGGCCGATGGCCGGGTTTGATCCATCATCGCCGCTGTTGCCACCTCGCGCGTAGACATAGACTTGGTGACCTGCCGTGCATGTGTAGTTGCCAGCGACCGAGAAGCCGCCGTGCTCGCCGCTCATGACGTAGTGACCAACAGAGTCTGCCGGACTACCGGTCGCCGAAGTTAGTAAAGAAACGGCCGAGTCGCCGTACTCTCCAGAGTTGACTTGAAGCACATAAACCTTGGCTCCCGCCACAGCGCGCGATTGACCGCCATTTACTACGCCCTGATATGGTGCGGGCGGAAACAGGGCAGCGTTCTGCGAGTTGGACATTTCGAAGTGTTCCGAGCCAGGAACGACAATGGCGCCCGATCCGCCAGAGCCTCCGCCGGATCCTCCGCCTGAACCGCCACCGCCGCCCGAGGTGCCACCCGATATACCGCCCGTTCCACCAGACGTCCCTCCGGAGGTACCACCCGATGTACCGCCAGATGTTCCCCCGGAGGTGCCGCCAGAGATACCACCCGAGCCTCCTCCTGAACCAACGCCGCCCGACGTAATCACGGTCTCACCCTGGGGGGATCCGCAGCCGCTTAGAAAAAACAGGAGAAAAGCCGTCACAACAGCGCCGGAAGTGAGATAAGCCAAGTGACGCATAGTATCTCTGTGCATAAATCGCCTTCTGGGTTACTGGCTTCGAGCGCCAATGACTCGATAGCCAGAGGGAATTGTGAACCACGAACGATCGGGTTCTCCCCGCACAAGCTGCGTGACCTTGAGAGTTACGTCTCCCAATTGCGGGTTCACGCGCTCAACCGACAGATTCATCTGTAAGTCCGCGGAGTACCACACTTCGGTATGAGCGAGTGCCACCCGGGTCCGGTCCTGTGAAGTGACTGTCTCGCGCGTTCCGACCACCGGTAGATCGTTCATTGTTTGCTGTCCAAGGTTTTCCCTCGTTACATTCGATCCAGCCCCGGAAACAGCGCCGCCATCTGCAGACAGGTTCACGCGCGGTTCGTAAGGACTGGTGGCGCAATTCATCGTCGTCCTGGTGCAAGTCGTGCGAGTGTTCGACACGGGGTCCATGATCGTGAACGTGCGAAGAGGAGGCTCTGCCGTTGAGTCGGCAGGTATGAATCCGCGCGTCTCGCGACGCACGCGTCCCTGGGAGTCACGGGCCACTTCTGTGTAGTATTTGCGCGAAACGGTACCGCCGCCGATCAGGGGCTCATTCCACGTGACGAGAACTCTCGCCGTGAATGGAGCATTCGCAATGGGAGGTATCTCGATACCTTCGATATGGGCGCGAACGCCGCCCACCGCATTGTCGTCCTGACAAACTGCTGGGGCACTCGTGAAGGTAACACAGAGGGAGAGAAGACCGAGCAGCAAAGAGATTCGCATATCCACCCTCCGCCGGACCTTTGTAACATCCTACAACCCGTTGGATGCAGCAATGAGGTTGAAAAGTTCTGTTCGAAGCTAAAGATTTGTAGGTATGCGGCATCCTTTCCCAGCATTCCCGGGTAATATGGGTGCGTTACCACTGGGGTGGACCCAAGGTTTCGACTCAAACACATCTATCTTGGGGGAGTGCAGCATGAGGCCTCGCCGGCCTGAACTCCTATTCATTGTGGGCACAATCTTCATTGCAGGGTGTGCATCCCTGACCGTTGAGGCGCAACGAAGCGACACCGGGACGGGAGCGCAGCGCTTCATGGAGTATTGCGCAGGCTGTCATGGCGCCGACGCCCGCGGAGGCACTAAGGCGCCGTCGTTAATCAAACCGCCTCACGCAGCCAGACGTTCTGACTCGGAACTCTTTCGGATTGTGCATGATGGAACCAGGGGTGGCATGCCGCCTTTCGCCCAGATCGGCGACACGAATATCGCAGCGATATTGCAGTACGTACGCCGCCTCGCGGGAAGTTCGCCCTCAACCGAGAGCTCCGCGGAAACTCCGGTCGCCGGAGATGTTGATGCCGGTCGCGCTCTGTACTTCGGAAAAGGGCAGTGTTCCAACTGCCATCTGATGCGGGGGAAGGGCGGATTCATCGCCAGAAATTTGACTAACTATGGCCGAACCCACGGCTCGACGGCGATTCTCGAAGCGATCACCGATCCTGATACTCCCTTGGTGCCCTCGTCTCAGGTTGTCGTCGTCACCACCAGCACTGGGCAGAAGATCACAGGGGTGTTGCGAAACGAAGACGCCTTCACGGTCGAGTTGCAGACAGAAGACGGCCGGTTTCATTCGTTGGCGAGGAACGACGTTAGCGATGTGCGGTATACCGGGCAATCGCTGATGCCGCGCGACTACGGCAAGCGACTTACATCGAAGGAATTGAACGATATCATCAGTTTCCTGATTGCGGAGAGCAGAACTCAAAGTCCAAATGGGTCGGCGGGCCAATGAACGAGCCGAGATGCGCGCCAGAACTCGCCATGTCGAGACAGCAACCAATAAGCACCCAGTTGAGTGATCATCTTTTCCGATTCGAAGCTGCCGCCTGCCTGCTGATTCTGGCGTTTTGGAGCTCTGGATACGGGCAAGCCTCGAGACAGCGAACGCACGCGGCTGTTCAACAGGCCTCGGCTGAGGATGGGAGCAACGGCCTGATCGACGTTCAACAGCGCGACCTGCTGCAGAAGCAGCCTGCGCAGAACTGGGTCTCTTACAACGGCGACTACAGCGGTGCTCGCCACAGCACCTTGAACCAGATTTCACCCACTAACGTGGCCCGACTGACCGCCCAGTGGGTCTTTCATCCGCGAGTCGTGAGCCCCTTGGAAGTCACGCCGGTAGTTGTTGCAGGGGTCATGTTCGTCACAAGCGCGAATGATGCATACGCGCTCGACGCAAGGACCGGCAAGGTACTGTGGCATCACATGCGAGGGCTTTCGGAGGGGCTGGTCGATGATCCTGCCCAGCATCGCAATCGTGGTGTCGCAATTCTTGGCACGCGCATTTATATGGTGACCGACAACGCCCACTTGCTTTGCCTCGACGCGCGTTCAGGCCACCTGATCTGGGAAGTTGCGTACGCAACCGGCAACCGGAATTACGGTTCCACAAGCGCGCCACTGATTGTGAAGGATAAAGTCATCGTCGGCATTTCGGGTGGCGATGCGGGAGCGCGGGGATTCCTCGCTGCTTTCGATGCGGCGACCGGCGAGGAGAAATGGCGGTTCTGGACAATCCCCGGACCTGGAGAGAAGGGAAGCGAAAGCTGGCCGGGTGACAGCTACCTGCACGGTGGCGGGGCGACGTGGCTGCCTGGCACATATGACCCTGAGTTCAACACGCTTTACTGGGGCACGGGCAATCCGGCTCCAGACTATGATGGCAGCGTCCGCCCCGGTGACGATCTCTATACCAGTTGCTTGCTCGCCTTGGATCCCGATACTGGTGCCCTGAAATGGTACTTCCAGTTCAGTCCCCATGATTTGTACGACTACGATGCGGTGCAGACGCCGGTGATCGTCGATGCCGAATTCAAAGGTCAGCCCCGCAAACTAATCGTGGCTGCGAATCGCAACGGGTTCCTCTACATTCTCGACCGGACGAATGGAAAGTTTCTTTTTGCCAAGCCCTTCATGAGCACACAGAACTGGGCGAAAGGAATCGACGAAAATGGCCGGCCAATTCCCGCGGGGCTTATCCCCGACGAGAAAGGTGTTCACGTCTGTCCGTCAAACGGTGGAGCGACGAACTGGTACTCGCCAACCTACGATCCGTCCAGTCATGTCTTCTACTTCCGCTCCTATGAAGCGTGCGCAACGATTCAATCGAACCCCAAGCCCTTCGAAGAAGGCACCGCCTATTACGCCACTGGATTGCGAAACGCGGATGAGACTGGCAAAGCGTACATCAATGCCTTCAATCTCGACACGCTCGATTTCTCGTGGCGTGAGCTGCAGATTGGCAGAAGCAAGGGCTGGGGTGGATTGATGTCTACGGCGACAGGGCTGATTGCCTACGGAGACGATGCCCAGAATTTCGTCATTCTCGATGAACGCTCAGGCAAAGCTCTGTGGCATTTCCATGTCGGTCAACTGATCCACGCCTCTCCTATGTCTTACGCCATCAATGGAAAACAATATTTTGCCATTGCTGCCGGAGGCGACCTGTTTTCGTTTGCACTCCCGTAAGATGCTGTCAGCTACAGTCGAGGCCACGCGCGGCACTGGACCATAACAGGTCCAGTCTTGACAAATTATCAGATTAGATATATTCCAAATGAAGGGCATTCCAAACATTGCATGGATGGCGCATCGATTAAACGATCCCTGGAGGATAGCGGCTTACGGTGTACTCCGCAGCGCTATGCGGTGATGGCATTCCTGATGGAGTGCAACCGCCATTCCACGGCTGCCGAAATTTTCGACGCCGTGAACCGCGTCGATCCGCGCTCGTCGAGGGCCACCACTTACAACAATCTGCGAGACCTGGTCGAAGCGGGTTTGGTGCGGGAAGTGGCCGTCGAGGGCCGCGCGGCACGATTCGAGGCCAGAGGCATGCGGCATCATCATTTCATCTGCGATCGGTGTGGCAATGTTGAAGATATGGATTGGTATGACGTGCCGAGACCTGCCTCGGGCTTGCTCGGCAAGCGGATCGTTCGCGAGTGCGAACTAATTTTTCGAGGGCTCTGTATGAAGTGTGCCCGGCGCCATCTTTCTCGTTAGTTTGGCAAGTACGGAATATCGGATGAAGGGCGCGTCCCAATAAACGCGTTCTGCAAATCAATTCGCGAACCTGAAAGTCCGTGGGACTTAGGGTTCGTCCCAGCTTTTGAATCATTCAGAGGAATATGACTATGGAAAATACACGTGCTGCATCTTCGGGAACGGTTTCGCCCGAAACTGAACAAAAGACCACAATCGAATCCAAATGCCCGGTCGCGCATAGCGGCAATCGGCCACGCACCAACACTGACTGGTGGCCGAACCAGGTAGACGTAAGCATCTTGCATCACCATTCCAATCTGTCCGATCCGATGGGGGAAGAATTCAACTACGCCGAAGAATTCAAGACCCTCGATCTCAATGCGGTCGTCAAAGATCTTCATGCGTTGATGACAGACTCGCAACCGTGGTGGCCTGCCGACTTCGGACACTATGGACCGCTGTTCATTCGTATGGCGTGGCATAGCGCTGGTACGTACCGCATCGGCGACGGCCGCGGTGGTGCCGGAGGTGGTCAGCAGCGCTTCGCTCCACTCAATAGCTGGCCCGACAACGTGAACCTCGACAAGGCTCGCCGGTTGCTCTGGCCGATTAAGCAGAAATATGGACGGAAGATTTCATGGGCCGACTTGATGATCCTTGCCGGCAACGTCGCACTGGAGTCGATGGGCTTCAAGACCTTCGGATTTGGCGGAGGCCGCGCCGATACTTGGGAACCCGAAGACGATATTTTTTGGGGACCTGAGGGCACGTGGCTTGCCGACGAGCGCTACACCGGTGACCGTGATCTTGACAATCCTCTCGCCGCGGTTCAGATGGGTCTGATTTATGTGAATCCTGAGGGCCCGAACGGCAAGCCTGATCCAGTCGCGGCCGGCAGAGATATTCGTGAAACCTTCGCCCGAATGGCGATGAACGATGAAGAAACAGTTGCGCTGATCGCTGGCGGTCACACCTTCGGCAAAACGCATGGCGCTGGTGTCCCCACCGAATACGTTGGCGCCGAGCCAGAGGGTGCCGACATTGAACAGCAAGGTCTTGGTTGGAAAAACAAACTCGGCAAGGGCTTTGGTGCGGACACGATTGGCAGCGGCCTGGAAGTCATCTGGACCCAGACACCGACCAAGTGGAGCAACAACTTCTTCCACAACCTGTTCGATTACGAATGGGAACTGACCAAGAGCCCGGCGGGCGCGCATCAGTGGACGCCGAAGAATGGTGCGGGGGCCGGCACTGTGCCGGACGCTCACATCCCGTCCAAGAGCCACGCACCATCCATGTTGACCACCGATCTTGCGCTGCGGTTCGATCCTGCCTATGAAAAAATCTCGCGCCGCTTCTACGAGCATCCGGATCAACTCGCGGACGCATTTGCACGCGCGTGGTTCAAGCTCACGCACCGCGATATGGGTCCAATCCAACGCTATCTCGGACCGCTCGTTCCGAAAGAACAGTTGATCTGGCAAGATCCAATTCCCGCTGTCGATCACACGGTCATCGGGGAACAGGATATGGCTGCCCTTGCGGCAAAGATCCTGGCATCAGGACTGACGGTTTCGCAGTTGGTCTCAGCAGCGTGGGCATCGGCATCGACGTTCCGCGGTTCTGACAAACGCGGCGGAGCCAATGGCGCACGCATTCGTCTTGCGCCGCAGAAGGACTGGGCCGTCAATCAGCCGGCTCAACTCGCGAAGGTGCTGCAGACTCTCGAAGGCATTCAAAAAGAGTTCAACAGTGCCCAGACTAACGGCAGCAAGGGCAAGAGGGTTTCGCTCGCGGACTTGATCGTTCTCGGCGGATGCGCCGCGATCAAGAAAGCCGCCAAGGATGCCGGTTTCGACGTGAAGGTTCCTTTCACGCCGGGGCGCATGGATGCTTCGCAAGAACAAACCGAGGTGGAATCTTTCGCGCCGCTCGAGCCTAAAGCCGATGGATTCCGCAACTACATCAATGGCAAGCAGCGACTTTCGCCCGAAGAACTCCTGGTCGACAAGGCGCAATTGCTGAAGCTGACCGCTCCCGAGATGACCGTTCTTGTTGGTGGCCTGCGCGTGCTTGGCGCGAATTACGACAAGTCCAAGCATGGCGTTTTCACGAAGAGGCCAGAGGTGCTAACCAACGATTTCTTCGTCAACCTGCTCGATATGGGCACGCAGTGGCAGCCCTCGAATCAGTCCAACGGTTCTGGGGCGATCTATGAAGGCCGCGACCGCAAGACGAACGAACTCAAGTGGACCGCTAGCCGCGTCGACTTAATCTTCGGTTCGCATTCGCAGCTGCGCGCGCTCGCGGAAGTCTACGCGTGCCAGGACTCGAAACAGAAGTTTGTGCACGACTTCATCGCGGCCTGGAACAAAGTGATGAACGCGGATCGCTTCGACGTCGCCTGATTCGCGAAGAGAAATCGCAATCGTTCAAGCCCAGTTTTGGGGAGATTCACAGATTCTCTGTGGGACCTCGGGCTGGGCTTTATTTCGTGGCTGCCATGTGCAGTTCGGTTCGGACGGTCCTGACCACCTGGCCCACCACCAACCCGAGCTGGTCGGTGCCGCTGTAAACGTGTCGGACATATCCATCTTTGTCTACCAGCACATATCGCGGAAGGCTAAGGTCTGAGCTGGCTGCGAGCCCGAACGCGTGATACAGACTCGAATGCTCATCCCAGGTTTGGGCCCAGTCCATGTCGTGTGCACGGCTGAATCGACGCCATGCGTCCCGATCGTTGACGTCCTCATTGACGCTGACAAGGAGGAACTGATTCTCGTGAAAAAACTGTGAAAGCTGCCGCATCGCGGGAAGCGCGCGAATGCACGGAGGGCACCACGTCGCCCAGAAATCGAGTAGCACGAATCTTCCGCGCAGTGATTCTGAAGACAGCGGACGGCCTCCGCTATCGAGAACGCTGAATTGCGGGGCTCGAGTGTTGGAGCTTACTGGAAGATTTCTGGCCGATTCGGGGTTCTCGGCAGCGGTGCGTACGAAATCTTTGAACGCGGCATCACTTTCCGCCCGTTTGTCCTGCGCAAGCAACGCATAACCGAGGTTGAAATACGCGAGGTCGTAGACCGGATCGAACTTCACCGCCTCGCGAAATGATTGTTCGGCGGCTTGCAGTTTGTCTTTGTCGGAAGCGAAGTTCCCAGCCTCACGAAGCCACGCCGATCCGATCATGTAATGCGCCTGGGCGCGCGCATGATCGTTGGTGAGAAGCTGCAGTTCCACCTTGAACATCTCGCGAGCCGATGCATAGTGCCCCATCTGCAACTCGGCCAATCCGATGCCAGCGCTGGTCTCCGCTGTAGGTTTGCCGAGCAATGACTGGGCTTTCTCGAAATGCTCCTTGGCGTCTGCATAATTGCCCTGCTGCAGCTGGATGGTTCCGGTTCGAGCTTCGCGCGCCGCAGAGTCTTGTGGGTTTTCTGCGGTTTGGGCGAGGGCAGTGGAGAGACTCAGGAGAAGGCGGGCGACTAACGAACAAAGTCCGTGCTTCGTCATGCGAGCGCTGCGATTCACAGCGACAGATAGCTCCCGTCACAGTTTACAGCGAGGCATCATCCCGAAAGAAAAAAGGATCTATGCACTGCCCATAGATCCTTCGCGTTCGTCTTGGTTGTTGGCTGCGTGAACGCTACTGCTTCGAGGAGTCCTTCTGCGCGGGCGGCGTATTCTTCGCCGTGGTCGACTTCTCTTGGGACTTCTTGGGCTGCGCGGATTTTCCCTTCGCCGTCGTCTTCATTAGTAGAGGGTGCGACCGGCTTGGTCGTTGCCTTCTTGGCGGAAGTAGATGCCTTGCTAACTTTTGGCTTCTGAGTGCTCTTTGCCGGCGTCTGTTTATGCGTGTTCGTGCTGTTCGTCTGTTTTGCTGAGACCGGTTTTACCTGCGCCTTGCTCGTTTGAAACTGTTTGGCCGTAGCGGGTTTTACGTGAGGCTTCTTGGCTTCAGCTTTCTTGGCTTGAGCCTGCTTTGATGGCTGCGCGGATTTCGGGGTCGTTGCCTTGGCCGTGCTCTGCTTTGAAGGTGCCGCCGGTTTTGATGTCTTTGCTTTCGCTGCTTCCTGCTTCGACGGCTGAGCCTTTTTCGCAGTCGCCGCCTTCGGCGTATTCTGCTTTGACGGCTGCGCCGGTTTCGATGTTGTGGCTTTGGCGGTATCCTGCTTCGCTACTGGCGTCTGTTTCGATGCCGCCGGCTTGGCCGGTTCCTGCTTCGCGTTCTTAGAGGCGTCTTTGTTGTGGCGCCAGAATGCAGCTTTCGAAAGCTTGCTGTGATGCTGCGTGCTCTTCGTATTATCGGAGTTGTTCGCCGGGGCCTGTGCCGCCGCGATCGCACTCATGAGGAATGCGCTCAGCGCAACTCTCTGAATGGTTTTGAATGCCCGAGTCATAAGGGGGAGCCTCCTGATTAGAGCGATTGTGCTGCCGTCCGGAAGTCCTCACAAGTGACCAAAGGGAAGGATTGCTGAGGAATCCGGCAGCGCGGCGCAGGGGTACGTAAGGGCAACGCAAAGGTAGCAGGTTTCAAAGTTTCAAGGTGAACCCCCGCAACTTGCGATTTTGTCTTTGAAAACCTGAACCTTTGAACCTTGAAACTTTGCTCTTGTCTTTGAAACTTCGAAACCTCGCTCTGTAAAATTGCCGGTCATTGCAGTTTATTCTCATCAGGAGCGCTATCGATGCGCAAACGATCTTCTTTCATCCTTCTGCTCGTGCTCAGCTTGTTCTCCGCAGCGCAACTTCTTGCCCAAGGCGCGCTTCGCGTAGGAGCCGCGCGAATCGATATCACCCCGGCTTCCGATCCAGCCAATCCTCCGTCGAGCAAGTATGAGCACGAAAAGCTCTATGTTCGCGCGATCGTGCTCGACAATGGCACAACGCGTGCCGCTCTCATCGGGGCTGACCAGGGCGGACTCTCCGACGCCATCTGGAATGCCGCGTCGAAACAAATCGCCAGCGAACTGCAATGTCCTGTCGCGAACATCATTATGTCGGCCACTCATACTCACAGTGGCTGGGACCGGGCGGATTCCGTGCGCTGATGGATCCAAAAGCTCCGCTGCCACCGATCATCGGCCAGATGGTCAATGCCGTCCGCCAGGCCAAAGCAAAGCTCCAACTGGCCCGCGTTGGATTTGGCACCGGACGCTCTTACCTCAACGTGAATCGCGATGCCATCGACGTCGACACCCATCTCTGGACGCAAGCTCCCAACCTCGATGCGCCTTCGGACAAGACTGTCGCTGTTGTCGAATTCCTTGCAGCTAACGGCGAACCGATCGCCGTCTATATGGATTACGCCATGCATCCGGTGAACGGATTCCTTACGGGACTCACCAGCGCAGATTTCGCCGGAGCAGCCTCCCGCTACGTCGAGCAGGCATTCGGCGACAAGACAGTCGCGGTCTTCGTGCAAGGTGCCAGCGGAGATCAGAATCCGCTGTATCTGCGCGCGTCGACAAACGCGTTGGCCTCGCGCAGCCACACGCCAATTACTGGATACGTGATGACTCGCGAGAAAATCGAGGCGCCAATCCGGGATGGCGGCGTCCAGGCTGGGCCGCTCGATCCGCAAGTGCGCGATCAACTCGAGCGCGTCATGGACAGCGAAGGCGTGTTGCTCGGCGAAGAAGTGATTCGCGTCATGACGAACACGAAGCGGCTCGATGCCAGCCCGACGATCACCGCAGCGCAGAAGACGGTGACTTGTCCGGGACGCAAGCGCACCGATACCGGCCGCGAAGGCAAACCTGGCACCTACGTCGACGGAGATCCGGTCGAGATCCGTCTCGGGGCGCTGCGCATCGGCAACATCGCGCTGACCTCGGTCGATGCGGAAATTTACAGCGCGATCGGGATACGGATGAAGCGTGAATCTCCGATGGCCAACACGGTAATGGTGACATTAGCCAATGGCAGAGCAAATTCCGGATACATTCCCAATGACGCTACCTTCGGGGCGAGTACGTTTCAGGTGCTGGGATCGAACTTGAAGCCGGGCTGCGCGGAAACGGCGATCGTTGACGGACTGGTGGATCTCATCAACGCGACGCAGAAATGAATTGTAGGGTCTCGGATCTCCAAGCGTCGCGTCGGGCGAGACGGCGCTACTCTGGATATTTTTCGTTTCGTTTCACAATTCGAATCCGATGGTCCGAGAATTTGTAGTGCGCTCCGGGCAGTTCGGTCTTAGGCATGTGGCAGGATGCACAATTTGACTTCGCTACCCGGCATGCTTTTGCGCCGCGCTTCCCTCCGCCATGGCAAGCCAGACATCTGCTGTCGTAGGTTGCCGTGTCGGCAACAAGTTCCTGATGCGGATCGTGGCAGGCCAAACAACTAATGCGCGGATCGTCCGCGTCGTAGCACTTGCTGCCCGCCAGCCGATATGGCTGAAAACGTACATTCCCGATTCCGAGGTTCGTCTGCATCACGATTTCCGCCCACGTGCGATGACATTGCCCGCAGAAATCCGAGACTTTCTCAGCCGCAAGCCCGCCCGCCATTGACTTTGGCACCGCCGAGGCCGCGCCCTCCCCGAACTGAAGTATGGTCAACAAATGTGAATCGCTGCCTTCATGACAGTGATTGCATTGCACTCCCGGCCTCAGTTTCTCCGGCGTGAACTGGGTCCCAGACACCGCATTTGTGGAATGGCAACCAAAACAGCTCAGCTTGTCTTCGTGACTCATCAACCGCCCTAAGGCCTCATGCAAGCTGGCTGGCGTAGAATTTTCCGAGCCCATGGTCGGCGCCAGGGCCTTTAGCTCGCGGTAATAGCTGACGCGGCTCTCAAACAATTCGCCGCCTTTTTCCAGAATGTATGTCTGACCAATCGCAGAGCTGGCTCCCATCGCCCAGCGAATCGGCGCGGTGATCGTCTCCACGCCGTCAGTCACCGAATACTCGCTCTGATTGCCCTTGCGTTCGATTCGATAGGAATATCTCCCGACCGTAACAGCCAGAAGTGGGCGATCGATCAACACTTTGCAGTCCTCGACCGACTCCAGCGCCTGCCCCATCGAGGTATGAGGCTGAGTCGAGCCTTGGGAATGGCACGAAGCGCAGGCCTTCCCGCCCATGTTGCCCTCTTGGGCCGCAGAGGTGGCAGGCACAAAAGAGAACAGAATCAGTAACGACGCGATAAAGCGCAGATTATTTGGACTCCCCACCCGGCTGAGAGCCGGAGATCATGGCTGAGCGGGACTGGCGCTCACTTGCGACTCATAGTAGGCGATTTTAGCGCGAAGTTTCTGGGAAAGGGTGAAATCATTCTGGGCCGATGCCAGCGCAAGCGCCCGGCGCGCCGTCTGTTCTGCATCGGAAAAACGACTGACCTCCGAGTACATCGCCGCCAGCATCGTCAAACTCTGCGGTTCGTTCCCGCCCCAAAGTACTACGGCTTTTTCGCATTGCGGAATTGCCTCCGGGAAACGATGCCCCGCGGCCAGCAGACGACAGAAGTTGAAGTGGTACTCGGGAGAATCCGGTACAAGCGTAACGGCCTGCTGCAGATGGCTGATTCCCTCATCCAGGTTACCGGCACGGGCGAGAATGATGCCGAGCATATTGTGGCCGTCAGCGAACTCCGGATCAAGCTCCAGCGCCTTGCGAATGTGCTCGATCGCTTCGTCCGTGTGTCCAAGTTCCAATAAGCTCGCCGCGAGGTTCCCTTCGGTTAAGACATCTTTTGGATTGAGCGCAAGCGCCTTCTTTGCCGCCTCGATCGATTCGTTCAAATTGCCGGCACGAGTCAGTTCCGTGGAGAGGCTGGCGAAAGCGGCCGCATTCGAGCTGTCGAGTTCAACCGATTTACGGTACTGCTCTATCGCCTGTTGCACCTGACCTTGCTTGTCGAGAGCGTAGGCGAGATGATATCGAGCCTTGCCGTCGTCTGGATCAACCTCGACGGCCTTGGCCCATTCGACCGCGGCCGAGGCGTAATCGCCTTTGCGGGCCAATTCTCCGGCTTCATCAGACAGGCGATAGAACTCTGTCGCAGGCGCCTCCATCTTGACCAATGTGTCGGGCGGAATGTTGACGAATTCAGGAATGTTCACCCCGCGATTCGCGGCCGTCGCGTTCTCGATCAAAATCGCGGGGGAATCCTGGCCATTCTCATCAATATGCGTCAGGAAAAGCTGCGTGTAAAACGAGCGGCCTTTGGACGAGAACGCGAGCCAGCGCCCATTTGGAGAAAACGTGTGCCACGAATTCATGCGTGAGAAGTTGCAATCCAGGCGGCGCGGAGTGCCTCCCTTGAACGGAACGATGTAAAGCTGGCTGTCCGGGCGCATGAGCAAGCCATTGCGATTCTGAACGAACACGATCCAGCGGCCGTCCGGTGAAACTTTCGGAAAATTGTTGCTCATCCCGTTCTGTGAAGCGCCCTCGATGCGTTCGGGCGTTCCACCACGGCCTTCATTGAACGGGATGCGATAGAGATCGTACTGAATTTGAGTTTCGTCTGGAGAGTTCGCGTACTCCGCCACTCCCTGTCCCTCGTGATAAGGCTCCTTTGCGGGGGCTTTGGAATAAATCAGGTATTTCCCATCAGGACTCCAGAACGCGGCGGCCTGCACGTAAGCCCGGTCGTCTGCCCCAGGCAGGGGCTTTAACTTACCACTGGCTTTGCTGTACCACGCGAGAACCCCTTTGGTCGGATAGAACACCTGACCGAAGCCATAGTCGCGATAGAAGCCGTTGTAGAACCGGCTATCAAAATTCTTCATGTGCGAGCCAGGATTCTCGATCGATGTAATCACGTACTGACCGTCCGGAGAGATCTGGGACATGAATCCGAAGCGCTTGCTGGCCTTCTCTTCCGCGAAAGAACTCCAGCGAATCACATCTTCATTTCGGATCGACGTTTCCTTCTTAACCGGGACGATGCCGTACAGTCCCTTGTCATTGCCGGGGCCGTCCACGTCCAGTCCCATGGTCGCGCCGTTTCGTGAGAAGGAGTGGCAGTTGATGCACGTGGGCAATCCTTGCATCATCAGACGGCTCTGCGTCTCCCCCACGTACCGCAAGCGCCACGCGATGAACGGCACAGCCGCGGTGGGGATCGGCATGATTACGCCTTTCTCGCCCGTAGGAACAGAGATCAGCGGGACATCGCGGAAGAAGATCGGCGCTCCGACCGGATCTTTGGACGTCTGAATCGTGATCTCGCCCCGAGACAGCGGCCTGGTCATGCTCTCGTCGGAATACCCGGCGATGCTGATGGCCGCGGGCTTCCTGGTGGAATGGCGGAGTATCGCTTCCCAAGTTGCGACATCGGGTTTCCAACTGTGGCCCGCAGCCTGTTCCGGTGTGAGCGTAGGCGGCACTGCGCCGGCTTTGGCGCAGCGTTCGTCGATTGGGCCAATCTGCATCCGTTCGCCGTTCGATTTGACCTCGATCTCGGAGGCATGTTCTGCAAACGAAACACTGATGCGCCACACGGTAGCGGCAGGATCCGCGTCGCGCCACTGAAAAGTCGGCGGCGCAAGGTCTGGAGGGAATAACGTGTGATTAAAGGGATAGTCAACCGTAATCGCCGCAAGATTAGCGTTCGGTTTATCGTCCCTCTCCGAGTGCTTGGCGTTCACCTTTCCTGCGCCGCAGAACGCAATCAGCGCGATCGCAGCCGCCATCAAAGGGAGTTTTAATGCAACCACAAGGCGTGGCAAGCGTGCGCGAACTATGGCTGAAATACAGTCCTCACGATGTTCTACGCGCACATGTACTCCCGTTTGACAGAAAGCTTTATAAGCCCGTGTATCCGGCGACACTCCTGTCTCCAGAGTCAGTCCGGAGCGGAAACGCCGCAGTGGGGAAAGTATGTCGTGCCAGGGAAAGGAGGCGCTGTGATTCAAATCACGGCGAGTTGGCTCGGCCGAAAATCGTCAGCTCTCGAGTGGGTGGGAGAAATCTATCTCGCAACTTCGGTGGCGAGCTGATTGGAATCTTTTTTCTCTTCCACGCGCTGCTGCTGTTCTCCCGGATCGAATACTCTCTGCATGAGGATCGCCGCGATCAGCATGAAGCATCCTCCGGCCACGACAGCAGTCAGGCGATTGTTACCCAGCAGGTGGTTCATCACCCAGCCGAAGAACAGGGAAGCGATGATTTCCGGCGTGACGATGAAGAAGTTGAAAATGCCCATATATACGCCGGTTTTTTCTTTGGGCAGCGATCCCGCGAGTACCGAGTACGGCATCGCGAGTGTGCTCGCCCATGCGATGCCGACGCCCACCATGGTCAGCAGCAGAACATATTTATTGTGGATGAACGCAACAGAAATCAATCCAAGGCCGCCCGCAATCAGGCAGAGGCTGTGAGTGTGTTTGCGTCCGATTATGCGGGCCATCAGAGGAAGGAAAAAAGAGAAAGCAAAGCAGACCGCCGAATACAGGCCGAAGCAAATTCCGCCCCACTCGACCCCTTCTGAATACATAGGTGAAGCCGTATCAGGCGCCGCAAAGACATTGCGCGCAACGGCCACCGGAAAGTACAGCCACATGCAAAACAGTCCAAGCCAAGTCAGAATTTGTACCGGCGCCAGTTGCCGCATTGTTTTTGGCATCCCGGCGATGGAATCGAGGATCTCCTTTGCATTCGTCGCGAGTCCGCGCTTCTCGCCCTTCATGCGTCGGAAAGCGTCAAGG
Organism: Candidatus Sulfotelmatobacter sp.; assembly: GCA_035946775.1. GTDB lineage: Bacteria > Acidobacteriota > Terriglobia > Terriglobales > Acidobacteriaceae > Sulfotelmatobacter. Next base: position 137,232 of record DASYZA010000280.1, read on the forward strand.
TCATCCGGCGGATATTCCTTGGTCGTGATGATCGTCCAAAGAACAGCTCCCAAAAATACCGCAGCTCCCAAATAAAAAGAGAGACGAACTGTCAGCGGAATCGCGTGTCCGGCTGCGCCATTGCCCAGATGGAACCAGTTCGTCAGTATCCATGGCAAAGCCGATGCGATCACCGCGCCGAGTCCGATAAACAAACTCTGCATAGCGAAGCCGCGCGTTCGCTGCGCCTCCGGCAACAGATCGGCGACGAACGCGCGAAATGGCTCCATGCTGATGTTGATGGATGCATCGAGAATCCACAGCAGACCTGCAGCCATCCACAGCACCGACGAACGCGGCATCAGGATGAGGGCGATCGAACTGAGAATTGCCCCGCCGAGGAAATAGGGCCGCCGGCGCCCGAGGAGTCCCCACGTGTGGTCGCTGGCGTGGCCGATGATGGGCTGTACGATCAGGCCAGTCAGCGGCGCGGCGAGCCACAGAATGGGAATCTGATCCGCCCGCGCGCCGAGGTATTCGTAGATGGCGCTCATGTTGGCCATCTGCAACCCCCAGCCGAACTGAATGCCGAAGAATCCGAAACTCATGTTCCAGATCTGCCAGAACGACTTACTTGGTTTTTCCATGTGCGTCACCTCGACGCGGGAGGAGGCAGAACTCAGAAGTTCGAATGCAGAAGTGGAAGACCTAATTCCAGCGACAGTTGTTTGCTTCTGCATTCTTACTTCTAACTTCCGCGTTCACTCAACGGTCGTACAGCGTAACCAATTCCTTCAGCCTGACTGCAATCTCTTTGCTGGCTGCCCCCGGCTTCATTCTCCACTTCCAATAGCCGCTCGGGACCCCCGGCAGATTCATTCGCGCTTCGGTGCCTAAACCGAGAAGATCCTGCATCGGCGCGATCGCGGTATTCGCCACCGATGCCAGAATCGCGCGGATCAAAACCCAATGAATCGGCTCATCCTTGAATCCGAGATAGGCTCGGGCATAAGCATGCTCTTTGAGAACGTCTTCCGCCGTGCGCGTACTATCGCCCGTTCCGGTGCTCGTCCACCAGCCGACCACAGTGTCGTTGTCGTGTGTGCCGGTATAGGCGACCAGATCGCGCACGTAGTTGTGCGGTTTGAAACTGGGAGCTTGCGGATCGTTGCCGAAGGCGAATTGCAGTATCGCCATGCCCGGCAGCCCGAATTCGTGCCGAAGCGCTTCGACCTCTGGCGTGATGACACCAAGATTCTCCGCAATGATCGGCAAATCGCCGAGTTCTTTTCGCAGCACAGAGAATAGGTTTGCGCCCGGACCTTTCACCCAGCGGCCGTTGACCGCAGTTGTTTCATTGCCGGGCACTTCCCAGTACGCTTCGAAACCGCGGAAATGATCAATGCGGATAAAGTCGTAGAGACGCAGCGCGGCACGTACTCGCTCGACCCACCATTGAAATCCGGTCTCTTTGAGCAGCGGCCAGTTGTAAATGGGATTGCCCCAGCATTGTCCCGTTGCGCTGAAGTAGTCGGGCGGCACTCCGGCAATCTTGAGCGGCTTGCCACGCTCGTCGAGCAGAAAGAACTGAGGACTCGCCCAGACGTCGGCGCTGTCGTGCGCAACGTAAATCGGTACATCTCCGACGATGCGGATGTCGCGTTCGCGCCCATAGGCCCGCAGCTTCTGCCACTGCTGGAAAAATTCGAACTGAAGAAATTTCTGTGCGTTGATGGCAGACGCCAATTCTTCTTTCTTGCGTTTGATGACTTCCGGTTGGCGTGTAGCGATATCGACCGGCCACTTCGTCCAGGTTACGAGATGGTTCTCTTCCTTCACTGCCATGAACAGGGCGAAATCCTCGAGCCACGCAGCATGAGTTCGCGAGAATTCCTCGAACTCGCGCCTCTTCTCTGCAGGAGCGCTGGAGAGGAAGTTCTTTGCCGCCTTATGCAGCAACGGCTTCTTAAAGTCGGCAACAGCTCCGTAATCGGCGGTTTCCACTGGGAATGCGGGCGCGGAGCCGAGATCGTTCCTACTCAAAATTCCTTGCTCCGCCAGTTGATCAAGACTAATCAGCAGAGAATTTCCCGCACTTGCGGAGAAACACTGGAATGGCGAATCAGCGTAACCGGTCGGATTGAGAGGAAGGACCTGCCAGAGTTTTTGGCCAGAAGAATGCAGAAAGTCGACAAAGCGGTATGCCTCGGGACCGAAATCGCCGATCCCGTGTCCCCCCGGCAAGGACGTTGGATGCAGCAACACACCGCTCGACCGGGGAAATTTCATGCGAGAACCATAACCACTTGCGGCGCACCACGCAAGCGTCCCATATCAGTGCACCTTGCGATAGATGCGGAAATCCCACGCACCAAGAAGGAGTGCGGGTAAGCTTACTTTCTTGTGAGCGGCTTCATCGAGTCCCGGCGTCTCATCCACATATTCGCCGTTCGGAGCGCCAACGACTCCGGCGTAGGGTTGATTCGAGACATTGATCGCGACGAAATATTCTTCTCCCGCAAGGCGCCGGAAAAACGTCAACACACGCTCGGGCGCACCATTCGCTACCCATTCGGTTTCACCTTGTTGCAACGCAGGATGCGTCCTTCGCAACGCGATCAGTTGCTTGTAGAAGGGCAGAAAGTTCGATCGTCGCTCGGCGATCGGCCAGAAAACCGGCAGCTTTTCGAACAGAGCCGGCGCACCAGACTCGGTCGTGTCTCCAACCTCCATGCCGTTGTAAAGCATGGGCACGCCGTCCATGGTAAATACGAGCGCCGAAGCGGCCAGAGTTCCGCGCTCCCCAAAGCGGGCGATGGCTCGTTTCTCGTCGTGGTTGTCCGAGAAGCGCATCTCCAGAGCGCCCCTGGGATAGCGTTCCTGCTCCTTCTGCCAATTCGCAATGATAGTCTGTGCGGGCGCTCCGTTCTCCAGCACGTCGGTCATGGTGCTGTGAAATGGCCACGCATAATCCAAGTCAAAGGCCTTCACCAGCAACTCCGGCTTATTCGCTTCCGCAATCATGATGATGTCTGGTTTGATCTTCACAAGTTCCGCGCGAGCGTTCTCCCAGAAGTCGGTCGGCACTTCTCCGGCAACGTCGCAACGGAATCCGTCAAGATCGAAGTCTTTCAGCCAGTACTTCAGCATGTCGGTCATGTACACGCGCAGTTGCGGATTACGGTAATCAAGTCCGGCAACATCGGACCAATCCGGATTTGGCGGAATGATATTGCCTTGGGTGTCTTTCTTATAAAACTCAGGGTGCTTCATCAGCACGCTGTCCCAAGCGGTGTGGTTCGCAACAATATCGATGATGACCTTGAGCCCCCGCCGGTGCGCTTCGGTCACGAGATGTTTGAGGTCGTCTTTTGTGCCGTAAGAAGGGTTGATCGCGTAGTAATCCTGTACCGAATAAGCGCTGCCGAGGCTTCCTTTCCTCTTGGCCTGTCCCACCGGATGGATGGGCATGATCCAGATCACGGTCACGCCCAGGTCTTTCAGGTAATCCAACCGCTGCTCCACGCCGCGAAAGTCGCCGGTCGCCGAGAAGGTACGAGGATTCACTTCATAAACAACGGCAGACTTGATCCAGCCGGCAACGGGGTGAGCCGCAGGCTGCTCTGACTGCGCAGGTTGAAGAAAAACAAGGCCGATACAAGCGACCATCAGTAATCGGAAGATCTTCTTCATAAATGCCTTGGGCTCCTCCAGTTAGCAGAACATATCATTGTCATCGTCACGCGCGACAGCCTGCGACGACGAGAAGGAAGCTTTCTCCTTACCCTAGAAGCTCCGAGCCCATCGGTGACCACCGTCACCCTCTGGGGTGACCGGAATCCGCCAAAATCCACAACAATAACGATTTTTTTCTTGACAACGGTCTACGGTACGGTGCGTAATCTCGGTCGTAGTACAAAAACGTTACTCTCTAATTCCCTTCAGTTACTGGGATGGATTCGGGCGTTTCCATTCCTCGGCCGAAACTCGGGACGGTCGCATTACAGCTGTTCACAATTGGAGATAAACCTATGTTGAAGAGCTTCAAAGTTAGATGGGCTCTAGGATGCGCCTTGGCGCTGCTCATCGGCGTCAACCTGTGGGGGCAAGGAATCTTCGCCACCCTTACAGGAGTGGTTTCCGATCCCACGGGAGCCATCGTGAAAGGCGCAAAAGTCACACTTACAGATGCCGTTTCCGGATCAGTGCGTGATACGGAGACAAACGGTGATGGCTATTACACATTTGCCTCAGTCCCAGTAGGCAAATACAACATCACCATCGAAGCACAGGGATTTCAAAATTACAAAGCGAGCGGGTTTGATTTGGGCGGAGCTGAAAAGCGCAACCTGAACGTCACACTGCTCGTTGGCTCGACGAGCCAAACCGTCGAAGTCAGCGCGGAAGCGGCGCAGTTGGTAACCACTGACTCCGCCGAAAAGTCGTACACGCTGAATACAGACGCGCTGCAAAAAATGATTCAGGTCGGCAGCGATGCCGCCGAGTACATCAAGGTCATGCCGGGATTTGCCGTTCAGAACGGCACTTCCAATAAGGCGAACTATACCGGTGAAGTCATCGGCATCAATGCCAACGGCGATGCCGGCAGCCAGAGCCCGCTCAACAACGCGTCTACCTACAATGGACTGCCCAGCAATTCGCTGGACATCACCATGGACGGCGCGCACGTCGCTGACCCGGGTTGCAACTGCGATACGCCAGTGAATCCCAACTCTGATTTCTTGCAGGAGTTCCGGGTGCTGGCGGGGAACTTCAGTGCCGAGAACCAAAAGGGACCGATCGTCATCACCTCGGTCACCAAGGCCGGCGGCACACAGTTTCACGGCAGTGGTTTTTTCTCTGCTCGAAACTATGAACTGAATGCCAACGACTGGCTCAATAACTTCAATAACCAGCCGAAGCCCGCGAATAAGTATTACTATCCGGGCGGCACGATCGGCGGCCCAGTGCCCAAGACGCACAACAAGTTGTTCTTTTTCGCCGGTTTTGAGTACTTCTACCAGGTGCTCGATACGGGCCTGTTGCGCGCAACTGTTCCCACAGCCGGAATGTTGGGCGGGAATTTTTCGACCTCTGAGCTCGAAAAGATCGGTTGGCAAAACCCGAGCGCGACGACGAAAGGCCATTGGTCGACCGCTTCTGGCGGACCGGTGGGTTCGGATTGCAATGCCGCCGACCCAAATGCAGTCAACATTCCATGTCTGAGCCCGGCGGCTTTGGCCGCATTCGGAGGCACTCCCGACGGAAGAGGCGGGTACAACGTCCAAATTCCGACAGGGTACCTCAATCAGAACATGCTGGCCTTGATGAAGCTGTATCCCGCGGCCAATGCTGATCCAAACGCGACCCAGGGATACAACTACGTTCAGTCCGAAATCTTCAACCAGAACAATACTCAGTTCAACACGCGCGAAGATTACAACATCAGCGACAGCACCAAGCTGTTCGTCCGTTACAACTATCAGAAGGAGACCCAGCAGTTCCCGGTCGGCCTCTGGTGGCGCAACGGGGCTCAGGTGCCTTATCCGACAGCGATTGAAGGCAAGAACAGATCCCAGTCGGTATCGGGGTCCCTGACGCACGTGTTCAGCCCGACCATGACCAACGAAACGGTCGTCGCCTACACTGAGGTGCTGTTCCCGAACGTCTTCGCCAATCCTGCGAAGGTCAACCGCGGCAATGTTGGGTATAACGTTCAAGGAATATTCAACAACGGCGTGACGCAGATCCCATCCTTCGGAAGTTTCGGCGGTGAAACTGCCCTGATTTTCAATCCGGGTGGATTCGAAGCCGGTGGAGCCTCCCAGGGCTTGTATGCCAATAAATACATGCCCGAAATCAGTGACACAGTCACCAAGGTGATAGGCACCCACACGCTCAAAGGCGGCTTCTTCTGGGAATGGATCCGAAACGCTCAGCCCGCCAATAATGACACCAACGGCCAGTGGCAGTTCGTGGCCGGAAACAACTCGCTCTACAGTACTGGTGATTCCTACTCCGATGAGATCCTGGGTATCGCCAGCCACTATGACGAAGCCACGAAGAACCGTATCAATGACATTGCCTACAACACCTACGAATTCTTCGTGCAGGACGACTGGAAGGCGACCAAGCGGCTAACCGTTAACCTCGGCCTCCGCTTCAGCCACATCCAGCCTTGGTACGACCGGCTAGGCTTCGGTTTCTCCGTCTTCAATCAAGCGGCCTATACCGCGGGCGGTGGTGCCTCGTGTACGGGCGCGCCAACCTTCTGCGGGTACGAGTGGCATACCAAGAACAGCTCGGTTCCATTGGGTGGCTATCCGACGCGTTCCCTCTTCTACCAACCGCGCCTGGGGGCTGCCTACGACCTCTTCGGAAATGGCAAGACCATAGTCCGTGGAGGGTGGGGCCGCTACTACTTCCACGTCGGTCAGTTTACAAACGGCCTGGATGCATCCGCCGGTGTCAAATCGATCGGATACGACGGGAAGATTTCCACCAGTACGACCGCCTCGCAGCCGATCCTGGTAAATCCGCTGCCCGCAGCTTTGGCGGGCATGGCTCCGTGGAACACATCGTCGTCCAACGTTGGGGTTAGCAATGTCTCTAACCAGACATGGTTCAGCGCGACCCCAGCCACTCCTTCGGCAGTGGATGGCAGCGACAACGAGATGGGGTATACGGATACCTGGAACCTTACCGTCTCCCACCAGTTGCCGTGGTCGAGCATGTTTGAGCTCTCCTACATTGGCAATCGGTCGCAAGATCTTGCCAGTTCCGGGAACGGTGGCAGCGTGGGCATCAACACGTTGAATATCAATCCAATCCCGGTGGGCGCGATGCTTGCCTCGGCCAATGGCGGGGTTGATCCCAACACGCTTAACAGTGCCGCTTTCCGTCCCATCCAGGGTTACGGAGACCTGTACGTGGCCAGCAACAACGGTCATGCCAACTACAATGGATTGCAGGCGATTTGGGCACGCACCAAGGGCCGCTATTCGATGAACCTGAACTACACGTTCAGCAAGTCCGAGCAGATCCTTGGGAATAACGGTAATCTCATCGATCAGCTGGACGTCAATCGCAACTTCGGCGTGGCGCCTAATAGCCGCAAGCATCTCTTCAACGCTGTGTACTCTGTGGATCTGCCCAAAGCCAATATCAACAAGTGGGCAGGCGGAGTGATCAACGGCTGGCAGGTGACGGGCATTATTCAAGTTCAGAGCGGGCCCAACCTGACCGGCTACCAGAACCAGAACTTTGGGATGAGCTACGCCGGTGCCAACGGCACTAGCGGCAGCAGCGCCATTATCCCGGGTTCCAAGAGTGCGCAGAATCCGGATGGTATTGCCATCACCAACGTATCGTTGCTTGGCACTCCGGATATCCAGCTCAACCCTGTTGTGACGTGCAATCCAGCGTCGGGGCTGAAAGCACATCAATACATCAACCCGAACTGTTTTGCTCCTCCGACCGCGGTTGGCCAGAACGGTCCGATCATTCTGCCGGCAATCTACGGACCAGCCTATTTCAATTGGGATATGGGCTTGTTCAAGAACTTCAACATCACCGAGAGACAAAACCTCCAGTTCCGTTTCAACTTGTATAACTGGATGAACCATCCCCTGTGGTCGTTCAACGGAGGTAATCTCAATCTGAGCTACACTCAGGACGCAGCGGCGGGCACAGTGACTCAGAACAATTCAAACTTCGGTATCACCACCCAGAAACAGGGACACCGCATCATCGAGATGGGAATGAAGTATACGTTCTAATCTCGACCCTGTTTCAACCTTCGAATGGGATGGCCTCGGCCATCCCATTCTTTTTCCTGTAGACTTGGAATGGTTGTATGCGTCGATCCTGCACTCTCTTCATTCTTCTGTTGTTCAGCGCTCTCCTTCAGGCGCAATCCCCGCAATTTCCGCTGGCAGCGCAGCAACTCGTCGACGATGCCATGCAGAAGCAGAAGGCGGGCGATCTTGCGGGCGCGATCGCTGGGTACAAGCAGTTTCTCAAGATCCATCCTGAAGCCACTCCGATCCACACCAATCTCGGCGTAGCCCTGGCGGGCCTCGGACGTTATGAGGAAGCAGTTTCGGAGTACAAGATCGCCCTCAAGCAATCTCCGGCGTTTCCAGCGGCACGACTGAATCTCGCGCTCGCCTATTACAAGATGGGCTATATCTCCGAAGCATCGACCCAGTTAGTCCGTGTGCATCGCGAAGAACCAAACAACCTGCAAGTCGTTCAGCTGTTGGGCGATTGCTTTCTGCGCATGGGCGAGAACAAGAAGACGATTGACCTGCTTCAGCCGATCGCCAAAGATCACCCGGAAGACCTTGCGACTGCTTACATGCTGGGAACGGCCTTGCTTCGAAACAAGCAGCCCGACGAAGGTGCGGTTGTGCTGAACCGTATTCTGAAAGATAGCGATTCTCCAGAAACGCATCTGCTTCTGGGAATGAGTAAGTACGAGGCCATGCAGTACCCGGAGGCCATTGCCGATCTCAGCAAGGCAGCGGCAATTGATCCGAGCCTGCCCGACGTATATTCCTATCTAGGCCAGGCACAGATGGCCAGCGGCGATATGAACGCCGCCCGCGATGCATTTGAGAAGGAGCTCAAGTCGAATCCAAACGACTTCGAGTCGAACGTGCGGCTGGCGGTCCTGTTGAAGCAGGACGGCAATTACGACCGCGCACGGGAACTGCTGAATCGCGCTCTGCTGGTTCGTCCCAAGGATCCCGGCGCTCTCTATCAAGTCGGAGCGACTTACCTCGCAGCCGGGGACATGAATCGTGCTCTTACCTCCCTGGAAGCGCTGGTAAAGGAATATCCGGACTTCCTTGAGCCGCACGTCTCTCTCGCGCAGGTCTATTACCGGTTACGGCGTAAAGAAGATGGGGACCGCGAGCGGGAAATCGTGCAGAAGCTCAAAGCAGAGCAGGACGCAGCCCAGTCAAAAGTAAAAGGCCAAGCCCAGCAGAGACCGTGAGAAGCTTTGTCATGCTGAGCAGTCGAAGCATCCCACCCAGTGCACTACCTCCGCTATTTGCTGGGTTCGTCTACCGTGACAAACTGATCCGCATTCACGTCCTTCAAAACCTGCTGAATTCCGCTCGGCCAGCGGATCTCAACCGAGGCAATCTTGGTCTCTTGTCCCAGACCAAAGTGAACCCGTTTATCGCTGGAAGACATAAACCCGCTGCTGATCGAGACGTGATTGTAGAGTGTCCGTCCTGACGCTGTAGTGACCTTCACTTTCGCTCCAATGGCATCTCGCGCGCTCTTGTGTCCGATCAAATTGAGCATCAGCCAGTGATTGCCGCTGTCGCCGGTGTTCATCAGAATTCTGGGCCGGTCATTGAGCGACGTCACCACAATATCCATCGCGCCGTCATTGTTGAGGTCGCCAAATGCAGATCCCCGCTGGTAGCCCTTGCGGAGAAAGTCCTTGCCCATCTCGTCGGAAACGTCGACGAACGTTTTTCCATCGACATTCTCGAACATGGTGTCGTGCTCAGGCGATGTTTCGTTCACCTGATCGACGTCACCGTTCGAAGAGTAAATATCCTTCCAGCCATCGTTGTTGTAATCGATAAATCCGTTGCTCCATCCGGAATGAAGCATGCTCAGGGATGGGATTTTTGACGAGTAGAAATAGCTGAATAAATGGCCATCGTTTCGCAGCAGTTGCCAGACCTGCTGCCGCAGGTTGTTGTAAAAAATATCTACGTTTCCGTCATTGTCGAAATCCTTTGCGTCCGACCCCATCGACGAACCGGTCCGCGCATTGTCGTCGTACCCGACTCCGAGTTCGAGCCCACGTTCCTCGAATGTTCCATTTTTCATGTTGATGAATAGAGAGTTGGGCTCGGTATCGTTGGCAATGAATACATCGGGCCAGCCATCATTGTTGAAGTCGGCAATGGAAATGCCCATCCCCTTGCCGGGATACTTCACCAGGCCCGATTTTTCCGTCACGTCCTCGAACTTTCCGTGGCCCAGATTATGGTAGAGACGATGCGGCACGCTCTTATAGCGCCGGGGATCGCAGTAATATTCCGTGCTCCCCATCGTGCAGCGTAGATCCGTCTGTGGCGTCCAAAAGGTGTAGTTGGAAACGATCAGGTCGAGAAGTCCGTCATTGTCGTAATCAAACCAGGCGGCAACAACGCTAAGCGTGTCGGGAGGCTTCGTTCCGATTCCAGACTTCTCAGTCACGTCAGTAAAAGTGCCATCGCCATTGTTGTGGTAGAGCGTATTTCGGCCTGCAGCGCAGATAAACAGGTCCTCGTAGCCGTCGTTGTCATAATCGCCGACTGCCACGCCAAAGTTGAAATCCAGCGACTCGCCCAGCAAGCCCGCCTTTGCGGTAACGTCTTCAAACGTCCCATCGGCTTTTTGATGCAGGAGGCAGTTGTAGTAGGAAGGGTCTATCTTCTTCATCTCCGGCATCTTTGCGCCGTTAGTGAAGAAAATATCCAGCTTGCCGTCGTTATCGAAGTCGAAAATCGCCACGCCGCCGCACATGGGCTGAGGAAAATACTTGTGGCCGCCGGGACTGTTATTGCTGATGTAGGAGAATTTGGAGCGCGGCGCCACATCCACGAAGCCCGGCCGTTTGTTGGCGGGTGCGGATCCCGAAGCCAAAAGAAACAGGCAAGCAATGGCCAAGCAAAAGCCGCTGGCCAGCGTTTGCCAGATGCTAGACTGACTTCTGGGCATGAGGTCCTATCTCTGCATTCTATCTGGAATTCTGCTCGGGACGGGCGTTCTCATCGCTGCGTCCACTGCCGGCCCTATTGTCTTTGAGGAGATCGCGCAACGCTCGGGCCTTGCGTTCGTCACCGAGAGCAGTCCCACGCCAAACAAGAACCAGCCCGAAACCATGGTCGCGGGCGTAGGGCTGCTGGATTACGACAACGACGGCTATCTGGATGTTCTGGTCGTAAACGGCGCAGCCATTCCGTCACTTCAAAAAGAAAATCCGTCGTACTGGAACCGTCTTTACCACAACAACCATGACGGAACATTTACCGACGTAACCGAGAAAGCCGGTGTGGCTGGCATCGGCTATGGCATGGGCGTAGCTGTCGGTGACTACGACAACGATGGCTGGCCCGACATCTACGTCGTGAACGTCGGCAAGAACCAGTTGCTGCACAACAACCGCGACGGTACTTTTACCGACGTTACGGACAAATCCGGTGTTGCTGGCGGCATCCTCGACGGCAAGAAGATGTGGTCCGTATCGGCAGTCTGGGTCGACTACAACAACGACGGCCTGCTCGACCTGTTTGTCTCGAATTACTGCAAGTGGGAAGTCAACAAAGACCCGTACTGCGGTCCCACTCCAAAGCTGCGCGCCTATTGTCATCCCAACAATTACGCGAATCTGCCGAACACGCTCTACCGCAATAACGGTGACGGGACCTTCACCGATGTCTCTGACGAAACTGGGATCGCGAAGTATCCCGGGAAGGGAATGGGCGTAGCCATCGCGGACTACGACGGTGACGGATTCATGGACATCTTCGTTGCCAACGATAATCACCCCAACTTCCTTTTTCACAATCTCGGCGGCAGGAAGTTCGAAGAAGTCGCGTTGGAATCCGGTGTCGCCTACGCGCAGAGCGGCAGCGCGCTTTCCGGCATGGGCGTGGATTTCAAAGACGTCGATAACGATGGTCGGCCTGATCTTTGGCACACGGCTGTCGAGAACGAATCGTTCCCCTTATTTCACAATGTCGGTGGCGGTCAGTTTGTGGAGCAAACTCTTCCCGCGCAACTGGCCGTGACTCGCACCATGTCCGGATGGGGAAATGGAATCTTTGATTTCGATAACGATGGATGGAAAGATCTTTTCGTTGCCCGCGCCAATGTTCTGGATAACATCGCCCAGTTCTCCAACCGCAAATACGAAGAACCCAACTCGGTTTTCCGAAATCTCGGCAATGGCAAATTCCAGGATGTTAGCCATGAAGCCGGCCCGGACTTTCAAATAGCGGCTGCGCATCGAGGCGTCGCTTTCGGAGACATCGATAATGACGGGCGAATCGATGCCATGGTCACGGTCCTCAACGGCTCTCTAGAGTATTTCCATAACATTTCGAAGAACAATAATCACTGGATCCTGCTGAAACTTGTTGGCAACAAGAGCAATCGTATGGGCTTGGGCGCGCAGGTGCGCATTACGGGTGAGGACAGCAAAGTTCAGTACAACGAGGCCACAACCGCGGTCGGCTACGCGTGCGCTAGCGACTCACGTGTGCACTTCGGTCTTGGCAGTTCACGAACGATCCGCGAAATCGATATCAAATGGCCCGGCGGCACAAAGCAGGTGCTAAGAAACGTACCTGCCGATCAAATCCTAAAGGTGGAAGAACAGTCGCAGTAATCGTCAGGCCTTTTCTGGAGCCCCCACTCCCGCTACTGCATACGGCATGTCAATGTTTTGAGGTTCCAAAGAGAAATCCGAAGCCGCAGGGGTTTGACTTTGAAACGTTGAAACTCTCTACTTCAGTCCCCTCACCAAGAACAAGTTCGCAAGGTCGCGCTGGAAGGTTGCAGCGCACGCTCTTCCGTCGGCAGACATGGCCAGAGGCCCAAAGAATTGTGCTCCGGGTTCCGGAACCTTCACCACCAGCCATGGCTCTTTCCGAAGCGTCGCAACTTCGAATCGGCTGATCTTGATGCTGGCCGCATCGCGCTGCTGCAGGAAAATGTAGCGGCCATCCCCGCTCCAGCGCACAACGCTTTCTCCAGACTGCAGGTCAGCAATGGCTTTCGGACTCCCTCCACTTACCGGCGTCAGCAACAGTTTGTGCGAATCTACCGTGATAAACGACTGTCCATCGGGGGAAACGCGCGTCCCTCGCGTCTTTTCAGGCGTAACCGGCGTTGTCTTGTTCGTGTTCAGGTCATAGATCCACGTACGCATCTCGTGCCCGGTTTCATTCCCGGTGAATAGAATTCGTCTATTGTCCGGGAACCACTCGACTCCATCGAAGTGCATGCCATCAATCTTCGGGAACTGCGACTCGCCCGGCCCCGTCGGAAGCAGCATCAGCGACGATCGGTCCCCCTCGTGGTGAATGCACGCCACCCACTTCCCGTCGGGCGAGAGCGAAGGCCGGTTCCCATATCCAAGCTGAATTGCCGGAGAGCCGTCGGTCTTCCTCAAATAAATGGCCGAGTTGCGCCCCTGCCCGTTCGAAAGTTCCACAAACACGATTGCTTGGCCATCGTTCGAAAGTTCGTAAACCAGAGACGTGTCAAGCCAAGACAAATCCCGCTGTGGCGCTCCGTTCGGCGGCGAAAACACAATCCCAAGACGCGAATTGACCGTGCTCAGCAGAACGCGCCCGTCACGGGCAACGTCTTGCATCACGATGATTCCGCCCGTCTGGGTTACCAACCGCTGCACACCAGAAAGCGTGACCGCGTAAAGCGCCGGATCGCCTCCAAGCTGTCCCCCCGAGAACCAGATCTCGCGGCCATCTGGAGACCAGTTCAACGCCCCAATCGCTCGCCATCCGCGCGACAAAACCTGCTTCGGGTGATTCGGCCCGATGATGCAAAGCGCGTAGTCCCCGACTTCCACATCGAAATCGAAAAAAGCCACCAGTTTGCCATCTGCGGAAACGTGCGGCATCATCGGCGGACGCTTCTCGGTTTCGTACAAAGCAGTCCCGATGGGGTACTCCAGCCGGAACTTTCCGCCCACCGCTCGCACCACCGCGAGCGAGTCTCCGTCCGGTCCCCAGTCTGCGCCACTCACGCCTTCCAATACCTCTCGGGGTGAACCGCCACCGAATGGCACGCGGGCCAGCGTGCCCACATCTTCTCCGCCGAGCAGGATCGCCATCTCTCCACGCTGCGAAATCGCCAGCACTCGTGCGCTTGGCAATGCCAGAGTTCGTGCTTCGTGGTTCCCGGGCTGGGCGGCGAACAATGTCGACGAAGCTCCGTCCCACTCGGCGCTGTACACAACGTTTTCCCCGGGAGCGAACTTCGCCGAAGTAACATCTCCCCGCCGGAAGGTCAATCGTTGAAATGATGGCGGCGTCGCTGGCGGAAGATATCTCTGCTCGTACGTGATGCGCAACGCAACGCCTAGTAGCACTCCAGCTAGAACCCCAAGTCCGGCCCAGACTCGGCCTCGTCCAGTGCGCCGCACTTTCGCCGCTGGCAACACTTGCGAGATGTGGCTGGACTCCAACTCGTCCCGCAGTTCCTCCAGTGCCACTCTCACGTCCGACATCGACTGCCACCGCCGCTCCGGATCTTTTTTCAGACAGCGGCTGATAATCCGGTCAAGTTCCGGTGGAAGGTCTGTTGCCGTCTGCGATGCAGGCTGCGGGTCTTTGTAGAGCACCGCCGAGAGCGATGACAGCTTGGAACCGCCGGAAAATGCGCGCTGCCCGGTTGCCATTTCGTAGAGGACCGATCCGAACGAAAAAACATCAGATCGGCTGTCGACAGGCTTTCCATCCGCCTGTTCTGGAGACATGTAGGCGACAGTCCCCAGGATCATCCCTTCCTCGGTGAGCGGCGATGCCTCGCCATGCATGGTTTCGGCATAGGCATCCACCTGACTCGTTTCACTCAGCTTCGCCAAACCGAAGTCAAGGATCTTCACAACCCCCTGAGGCGTGACGATCACATTGGACGGCTTTAGGTCACGATGCACAATTCCAGCCGCATGAGCTGCTGCCAGCGCGTCCGCAATCTGAATTGCATATTTCAATAGATCGCGAATACGCAGCGCTTTCTTCCCAATCAGGTGGTCGAGAGTTTCTCCCGCCACATATTCCATTGCGATGTACTGCAGCGGCTTTCCGTCGACTTCCTGCGCGTCGATGTCGTAAATCGTGACGATATTCGGATGGTTCAGGGAAGAAGCGGCTTTAGCTTCCTGGACGAAGCGCCGTTCGCGTTCTGCATTCACCGCAGCGGTGGAAAGGATCTTGATCGCTGCCGTCCGTCCCAGGCGGGAATCGACTGCCTTGTAGACCACACCCATCCCGCCGGCCCCTAACTTGGCCTCAATGCGGTACGAGCGCAGTGATTTCCCGATCATGGTCCCGTGGAGCGGTGGTCGGCATGGACGACCCGATCGGATCCATGCCATTCCTCCAGCGAATTATAGCCATGCGAGAGTAACAGAGAGTGGACAAAAAGGTGAGAAATTCAACGAAGGTTACAGAATCGGAACAAGCAAAATTTAAGGGTCGGCTAGCCCATCGCTGCCGACCCAATCTCAAGATCAACCACCACAGATTTTATCGTTTATGCTCGGAGTTCGCCCCTCACTAGCTCCGCAGTGTCGGCAGTGTCGACTGGCAGTTCTTCTGTCCGGGGGGGCACAGAATGAGGGGGCCTCCGTCCGCGGAAGGCACCGGCTGAAAGCTGGACGCAACGAAAGCACCGATCGTTACCACGGTCAGAACCACGATTTTGGCTACCAGCTTTGCATTCATCTTTACCTTCATGATCTTGCTCCTTAAAAGCCACCTGGGGAATTCTTGCTCGGATCAACCGTCGCAAGTGCCTTTATAGAAAGCAACCGCTGTGCCAAAGCTCCTGCCGTCCACGGGAGGTACCAGCGAACCGCGAGACCCCATGAAAAATAAGGACTAATCGCGACTACGGTGCCGTTTCAGGAATGCCCTTTTGCTGAGTGGGCCATTAAGAACCAAACAGAAATGCTGGGACCTAACATTTCTGTTAGATTCGCCGATCGCGCGCTACATCTCCACAACCTCCGGGTATACTCATGGCGTCATGGATTCCTCTGGCCCAGACGTCATTCCTGACCAGGCCGCACGTCTGGAAGCGGTCAGCGGCCCCCTCAAGGGCAAGATCTTTACGCTCGACGAGGCCGAGGTCTCAATTGGCCGCGATCCCTCCAACCAGATCTCCCTGCTCGATTCACTGGTCTCGCGCCGCCACTGCCTTATTCGGAAGGAATCCGAGGCCTTCCGCCTCGTCGATCTGGAGAGCCGCAACAATACCTTCGTGAGCGGAGTCCCCGTTCGTGAGCGGGTTTTAACCGCTGGAGATCAGATCCGCGTCGGCAACTCCGTCCTCGTCTTCCAAATCCCTGGCAGCGAATCCACCACCAATGTTCCGTTGCAGCTTGACGCCACTCCCGTTGCCGGCGCTGCCACGGTCGTCCTGCGAAAAGAAGATGTTTTATACCTTCAGCCCCAACGGTCTGAAAGTATCCCCGCTACGCCTCGAACCGTCCGCGACCTGAATGTCTTGCTCGACTTCAGCCGCACACTGAACTCCGTGCGGGGTCTGGCCGCTCTTCAGGAGGAAGCACTGAAGTCCGTTCTCGATGCGGTCCCCGCCGATCGAGCCGCCATCCTTCTGACCGAAGGCGGCGAGGGATTCTCTTCAATCACGGGACGTGACCGGAAATTCGGAGCCAACCAGCCGGTTTCAGCCAGCCAAACCATCCTTAACCGCGTTCTCCAGGAGAATGTCGCCGTCCTCTCGAGCGACGTTCAGAGCGACGACGCCTACCGAGAGGCGGAAAGCCTGCTCGAACGCAGAGTGCACTCAGTGCTGGCGGTTCCTCTGGAAGTACGCGGGAAAGTTCTCGGAGTGATGTACCTCGAGAAAAGCTCCGCCGGAGCCCGCTTCGACTCCGATCTTCTGCAACTCGTGACCACGCTCGGCAATATCACCGCTCTCGCCCTCGAGAACGCACGCTATTTGGAGAGTCTCGACGGTGAAAACCGGCGCCTCCACGAGGAACTGAATATCCATCACAGCATGGTCGGCGAGAGCAAGCCCATGCGCGAGGTCTACGAATTCGTTTCCCGGGTGGCAGGGCGCGATTCCACCGTCCTGATCTCCGGAGAGAGCGGGACCGGCAAAGAGTTGGTTGCCCGGGCCATTCACACCAACAGCGCCAGGGCAGAGAAGCCATTTGTCGCCATCAACTGTGCCGCGATCACGGAGACTTTGCTCGAAAGCGAGCTTTTCGGTCATGAACGCGGATCATTTACCGGCGCGGTCTCTCAAAAGAAAGGGAAGCTGGAAGTCGCGGACGGCGGCACAGTCTTCCTCGACGAAATCGGTGAACTCGCGCCTCCCATGCAGGCGAAACTCCTGCGCGTTCTGCAAGAGCGCGAGTTCGAGCGTGTTGGGGGTACTCGCCCAATCAAACTCGACGTCCGCCTCGTCGCCGCAACCAATCGCGATCTGAAAGAAGCCTCCCGCACCGGATCATTCCGTCCGGATCTCTACTATCGCCTGAATGTCGTGTCGCTGCACATGCCACCGCTGCGCGAACGCCGCGAAGACATTCCTCTGCTGGCAGCGTTTTTTGCCGTGCAACATGGCGAGAAGGTGAAGCGGCGCGTGGCGGGCATCACCCCTGAGGCGCGCACTTGCCTGATGCGCTACGATTGGCCCGGCAACGTCCGCGAACTCGATAACGCGATTGAAAGAGCGGTTGTACTGGGATCGACCGAACTAATTCTCGCCGAGGATCTGCCCGACTCTATCCTCGAGGAAACGATCGCAGAAGGAGAGCCCGTCAACGCTCTGGCCGAGGGCATCCGCCAGGCGAAGAAGGTTTTGATTGAGCGTGCCATCGAGCAGGCACAAGGAAATTACACGGAAGCCGCCAAAATCCTCGGCGTGCACGCCAACCACCTGTTCCGCTTGATTCGCACGCTGAACCTGAAGCCCAAGCGCCAGCGATAACCGACGTTGACCGCCTATTCCTTCATCTCTCCGTAACTGAAACGCGGTTTCAGATTGGCCCCGACCCGCTCTGCGATCGCCAGCGTGAGGGCTTGAGGAACCAGTACGGATGTGATCCCTTCCCATGGTTCCGGCACGGCCTCAATCCTGATCGGCAACAACTGCTCCGCATGTGTATGCTCCTCAGTTCCAACCAGGATGACTTTCCCTCCACGGGCCATGCAATCTTGCGCGAGAGAAACTCCGAGACTGGCCGTCCGTCCCAGGGCGAAGATCATTGCCACGTGAGTCCCGGTCACGTCCAGGATGGGCCCATGCCGGAACCCTCCACCGGACTGAGCAGCGGCGCGCTGCCCGGTCATCTCGCGGATGCACAACGCGCCCATGATGGCGCCGCCATAAGCCGGTCCGCGTCCGACAACCTCAATATTCGCCGCTCCACGGCAGAATTCTTCCATTTCGTTGCGCCGGCTGAAGACTGACTCAAGTGTTGCCGAGACGGCCTGCATGACTTGCCCGACATCCTTCTGCCAGGCGCGACCTAAGATATGAGAGGCAAACACAACACAAGCGGCGGTTGCGTTCGTGTACGTCTTGGTCGCGTTCCCGTACTCTGGCCCGGCGAGGATCGGCAGCCTGTTTCGCACCATCGACCAGCAAGCGCTGTGCTCATTGTTGCAAAGCAGTGCGAGCCGCTTGTCCGCTCCTTTCTCACACAACTTCACCAACTCCGCGCTTTCCCCCGAAGTGGTCACCAGCAAAGAAAGCGCAGCCTCATCCCATGCCGCGGAGTAATGCAGCCATTCGCTCGCATCGACCGCGAACGCAGCACGGCCACCCGACTGCAGACAAGAAACTCCAGAAACGGAAGAACAATAGGACGCTCCCATCCCGACAAACAGAATCGCCCCCGGCGAGCGTGACATATCGCGCAAAGCGTCGAGCTCTTTTCTGATCTCGGAATCATCCTGGTACGCGCGCAGCATCTGAGCAAGCTTCTCCGGCTGCTCGCGGCATTCCATCTCGTAAATCTCGAGCATGCTCTTGGTGCGCAACCCCTCCGGTGGTTGCACCCCGCTAATCCAAGGCGACCCAGACTGCTTCTTTTCTTCCATCTCTCCTCGCCAACAACACGCGCCAACAAAGTTTTTAATGAATCATTATAAACTGAGCTATCATGTGGGCGAGGTGGACACGTGGCCGATCCTCGCTCTACTTCTGTCCCGCATGTAAATCGCGCCTTTATCTTGCGCGTTTCATTTATCGCAGCTTTGGGCGGCGTGCTCTATGGCTACGACATGGGAATCATCGCCGCTGCCGCCATCTTCGTCAAACGCACCTTCGCCCTATCCACCTTTCTCGAAGAATTAGTCGTTAGCGTTGTCCTGATCGGCGCAATGATCGGCGCAATCGTCGGAGGTGCCGTCGCCGACCGGATCGGCCGACGTGCCACGCTGGTCTGGGCAGCGGGTATTTTCATCGTTGGCTCCCTCCTCGCTCCACTGGCGCCAAACGTTACCATCCTGATCATTGCGCGCGCCATCATCGGATTTGGAATTGGCTTCACCTCCGTCACAGCGCCGGTCTATGTCTCTGAATTAGCTCCACCGCAATCGCGCGGCATGCTCATCGGCCTCTACCAGTTCGCATTGACCGTCGGAATTGCTCTAGCCGACCTCGTCGGCTACTTTCTCGCCAACCAAGAGGCATGGCGATTGATGTTCGGTCTCGCCGTGGTGCCAACAGTCTTGTTCCTGGCTGTAATTCTGACAGTACCGGAGAGTCCACGCTGGCTGTTTGCTCATGCCCGCGAGAACGACGCACAGAAGGTGCTCTTGAGTTACACGGACGCAGCAGGGGCCGATCAGTTCATCGCCGATATTCAAGAAGGACTCAAGACACCCGTAGAACAGAAATGGAGCGCGCTTTGGAGCCCAGTAGTCCGCGGTTCGTTGTTCGTGGCCGTAGGAATGACCGTCCTGCAACAGGTCACCGGGATCAACACCATCATTTATTACGGCCCGCAGATCTTTTCGCTGGCAGGCAGCGCGTCGCACAGCAGCGCTATTTTCGCCACCTTCGTGGTTGCGATCGTCAATGTGATTGCGACTGTGGTGGGAATTGTGTTGGTCGACAAGGTTGGTCGCAAACCATTGCTCTACGTTGGCGTGACCGGGATGGCTCTCGCTCTATTCGCACTCGCATTCGGATTCAGCCACCAGGCAACTCTCGGCTCCTCGCTTGGAACGATTGCGATCACGAGCTTGATCGTTTACATCGCCTTCTTTGCATTGAGCCTCGGAGCCATTGCCTGGATTCTAGTTGCTGAGGTGTTTCCCCTGCGCGTGCGGGGACGCGGCGTTGCCGCCGCAACGCTCGGCTCCGGCATTTCGAATTTCATCGTCTCGCTCACGTTTCTTTCTCTGATCGAGGCGATTGGCAGTGCCCGCACCTTTGCGATCTACGGAGCCATGAGCATCGTCACGCTGATCTTCGTCCGCTTCGTAGTACCCGAAACTTGCGGCCGTGACCTCGAAAGCATCAGCATCATTAAAGAGGCCTAGATCGCTTGAAAAGCAGTCGGGCATCTGGGAAGAGTTTTGGCCTGGGAATGGGAACCTGGAAAGGGAATAAGGAAAGGGCGGAATCTGAAAAGTGATGGGTACCCCATTTCTGGCGCGCAGTTTGGGCGAGAAGAGGAAATTTCCCCGAGACCGCAAGTTCTTCAGACTGTAGCTTTCCCGCGCACTTCCGCTGTCGTCATAGCAAGCCGGATCGCCCCCATAATCTGCGCGTCCTTTCCCAGGCTGCTGACGGCCAATTTCGGACTAGACGGCTCTGTGTACTGCGCCAGAACGCGCTCAGTCGCATCACGCAGCGGAACGCTCACGCCAACGCCTCCACCCAGCACAAACAGGGAACTGTTCAGCACCAGCGAAATGTTGTAAATCGCATAAGCCAACAACTGCGCCGACCGATCCAAAATCTTCTGGGCGAGTTCATCTCCCCTGGCAGCCCGCGCGAAGATTTCGGTAGCACGAAGGTCGCGCAAATGCGAATCAGCACGGTTCTTGGCCCACTGCTCATGGATGCCACCCCCGCCGAGCACGCTCTCCAGAGACCCGGGAGCGCCGGCTTTTGCGGGATCTTCCGGGCTTCCTGGCACGTGCATGTAACCCACCTCTCCGGCCGTGCAGTTGACACCCCGGATGAGCTTTCCATTCGCGAAGATTCCCGCCGCGATTCCTGTTCCGAGCCCCAGAAACACAAAATCATCCACATTGCGAGCTGCCCCGATCCAGTGCTCTCCAATCGCCGCCATCCTTACATCATTCTCGATTGCCGCCGGCACAGCGAATCTCGATTCCAACAACCATCGAAAGGGGACATCCTTCCATCCCCGCAGAAAGGAGGTGGCCAACACGACGCCAGCTTCTGAATCCGTCACGCCGGGAGTTCCCGCAGCAATAGACAACAACGCGCGACGTGATGACGAGCACTGCGCGAGCAAAGCATCCACTCCCTGCTCAATCTGCACGATCACCATCTCGGCTGACGATGTTTCCTTCGTCGATGCCTTCCACCTCCCCAGCACTTCTCCCCGGATATCAGCCAAGGCGATGCGCAGGTTGCTTCCCCCAATATCCACTCCAACCACGAGGTTTTTGTCTTTACTCGCAAGCCTGGCCTCCCGCCGCCCACTCGTGGAGTTCCCGTGAATGGCTTTGTTCGTCCGCTCTTTCTTCACCGCGGTCAACGATTTCGTATTTGATGAAGACTTCATAAAATTACTCGAGGCGAGTCATCCACACGCTCATCTTATTGTTTCGTTGCAGCCGACTGCGGCATCATCTCCATCGCCCAGACCGCCGCAGGACGCATGTACATCGAAGCGCGGAAGTTTCCATCGATGTCCCAGGCTTCCGGAGTTCGGAACCAGTATCCTTTTGTCTCGTAAATTACGTGGTACAGCCCATGCGCGGTGTGGAACGCTTCGTCTCTCTGGCCTTCGCTGAGCAGCAGCGCGGCAAAGCCGCAGGTTGTTCCCACCCAAACTTCAGGCGCCTGGTCGTTGTCTCGGATGATCGCTCCATCGGCGGTCATCCCGTTCGCCGCTCCCATCTCGCCCCCACCGAAATTCATCACATTGAATTCGAAAATCTTCTTGGTTGCCGACAATTGCATTTCGCGAGGCACCAGGTCCCCAAGCCCAGTGAGATTGGCGTACCATTGCCCGGCGAGTTGATCCGCCTGCACGCTATCGCGGGACTCGCTCTCCGTGTCGTAGCGGAAATATTTCCCATTCCAAAGCTTGTCGATATAGCTTTTTTGGGCTTTCACAAAGAGTTGATGGTATTCCGCTTCCGTTGGCTGATCGCCGATAATCTTAGCCATCTCCTCCGTCGCGCGCACTGCCGCAAGCCACAAGCCACCGCAATAAGCGCTCACCCCTCGCACTACCCACGAGTCATAGGTTTGATCAGGATACCCGCTGTTCTCCGGAATTCCTGCGCCATGATCGAACTGCCGCAGGTAGATCATTGCCTCCTTCACCGCCGGAAACATCTCGCGCAAGAACGGCTGATCCTTGCTCTTCCCCAGCACGTAGTCGCGATAGACCATCAGCACGAACTTCGAGTTCAAATCTTTCCAGTCGTTGGTGTCCTGCCATCCCGGTTCATTCACCGCAATGAACGGATCGCCCTCCGGCACGCCAAGATCGTGCGGCACCGCGCCCTTCTTCTTTCGCATGTGCAGGCTCGGCTCATCCTGCTGTTGCGACTTCCACACCCATTGCCCTTTTTCCGGCCACTCGTGCGCGACCGTGCGGCCGAATTCGCGCAGCACCTGCTTGTCGATGTCAGGCCAGAACTTCAACACCGGCATCGACGCATAAAACCGCACATCCAGGGTCCCGTAATACGCGTAGTCAAAGCATTCGAGCAGCGCAAACGACGGAGCACTCTTTGGATCAGACCCGACCGGACGGCCCCAAAATGTCCCGCCATCCGTCAGGACATACAGTTCGTTGAACAACATGCCGCGATACCACAGCGGCTTCGTCTCATCATTAATGTAGGGAGCCTGCCACGCATCGATCGCATCGCTCCAGGCCGTAGCATCCTTCAGACCGTCACGCGCGATCGCCCAGGCGTTCATCCCGCTGGTGCCATAAAAGTCGGTATAGCGCCGATTCCATTCGCGGCCTTCGCCAAACTGCACGACAGGGAAGTCCCAGGCAATTACCATCGGGATCACCTTCTTCTCTCCCGGCTGCAGAGTGAAGCGAACCGCGATCGCGCCCGCCAGTTTTTCGCCGTCGCTGACCCACGACGTAGCGTTATTCGCCAATCGTCCGTCTTTTGCGAATCGGGTCCAGATCGCTTTTCCATCCCCATCTGCTGCAAATGACGCGTGGTAGCTCACTTCAACTCCCGGCACCTCGATGGCAGCGATGGCAAATTGACCGTCCGCCTCGCGAGGCTTCGACCCAGCGCGATTCCGGTCGAAGACAATCCCCTTCATCAGTCCAGGCGGGACTTTCTCGCTCACAAATTCATTGTGGTTGCCCTGGTTCGGCGCGCCCTGAAAATCCCGGGTGAACGTCCGAAACCATCCCACCATGTTTGTCCACGAAAGCAGGACAGAAACGGTGACAGCCTTATTCGTCGGATTTTCCGCATGCCAGCGATACACGGCCACCGGATAACTGGACTCGCGATAATTATCCGGAAGCACTGGCGAGAATTGTTCAAGTACAACGTGGGCAGGGAACTGGTCCCACTTGTAGTCGTACCACGACTTCGGATACAGCGCTGCATATTCACCAGCGCCCACCGGATAATCCCACCGCCAACTACCCAACGTTTTGTCCGACGGATGATCCGTCATCAAAACGCGCGCCGTTCCCTGCGTCTCACCCTCCCCCTGCTGGAACATCGCGAACTGGTTCGAGTAAACCGGCACATACTTGTGAACGCCGGCCTTGATGTGCCACCGCGCAAAATCCCCGCGATAGCTTCTCGAGAACGTGCCCGACCCAAATCCGCCGACGGGAGCTCCTTGCCAGTAGCCGTCGTCGATCATGCCCGGAACTCGCGCCACTCCCGGTTTATCGAGCGGCAATCCGAGCGGCCGCCGCCAAGCCGCTTTGGGAATGGAATCTCCAGCCCACGACTGCGCCGCAAAAGCGAAAAGCAAGAAAATAGATGAGAAATAAAAAAGCCGTTTCATTCGACACGTCTCCGAGCCCAGCTACTCGACTCCCACAAATAAACGAAGAGAATTCCTTGATGCCTCTCAATGCTCTAACCAGTACCGGTTGAATCCTTCATAGTCGGAAGGCAAGTTCGCCAGGATAGTTCGCCGCAATTCCAGGATGTCCACCGATCCCTGCTTCTGGTACAAGACTTTGCCGTCCGGCGCGATCAGCACGGTATAAGGCACGGCCGATTCCCACGTCGGATCAAAGGCCGCCTGCAGCGCCGCCGTGTCGCTCGAGTCAAACAGCAAATTCCTGCTCGTAGCATGCATCTTCCGCAACACGCGCATCACCGACGGCTTCTCGTCCGGCATGTTAGCCGCGACAGTCACCAGCTCGAAATCTCGCAAGCTATACATGCGGAGAGTGTCTTCCATCTCCGGGAATTCGTGGATGCACGATCCGCACCACGTCGCCCAGAAACTCAGCAGCAGCATCTTCTTCTCCGGATTGCTATGCAGCTTTTTCAAATCTGCGGCTGACACCATATCCAACTCCACCGGCTGTGATTCGATCTTGCGCAGCGCTTCCACCTGCGCCGCGTGCGTCTCCTTCCACTTGGTCGAACACCCAAACACGCCGGTGTGCTTCAAAGCAACTTCTCGATGCGCTAACAGCGCGTCAATCGCATCGCGCACCTCGTGAGTCTTGACGAGTTCCGCACGGTAGCTGTTGTCCACGCGGCCTTCATACCGAAGCCGGCGCTCGCTGTCGAACACAAATGCATGCGGAGTCGCTTGCGGCCCGTACGCCTCCGTCACGCCCTGCGTCTCACCGTCATACAGATATGGATACGTCAAATGCTTGTACTGCGCGCGGAGCTTCATCTCCTCCAGGCTGTCGCTCATGTCCGATGAATCCAGTTCGTCAATCGTGATCGCCTTCGGATCGTTCGGCTCGATCGCGACCACACTCACTCCGCGGTCCTTATAATCGGCCGCAAGCTGCGCAATCCGCTGCTCGTACATCTGCGCGATCGGGCAGTGATTGCAGGTGAAGATCACGACCAGCACCGGGCTGGCGGAATAATCGGAGAGCTTATGCATCGCGCCATCGATTCCCGGCAGTTCAAACTTCGGCGCAGGCGAACCAATGGCAAGAATCGGATGCGTTTGCTGCGCCCACGCCGCCACCGAGAGGATGGCGATCACGCCGAGCTGGCGAAGATGAACTACTGAACTTTTCACGACAACTCCTCTACTTACGGAATGAAAGGTGACGACGTCGTCAAACTCGTCCCATCGATAACCGTCAACTGGCCCTGCAGTCCGAGCGCCACCGCTTTGTGCGTCTTACTGTTTACGGCCAGTGCGAAAGGAGCTTTCCCAATTTCAATCGTTCGCACCAGCGAATTGCCTGTCCCATCTAGAACACTCACCGTGCCCGAATGCAGGCTTGAGACGTAAACTCTGTGATTACTCGTATCCACCGTAACCGCCTGCGGGCCCGCGCCCACATCAACCGTAGCGATCACCGCATCGATGGCGCCGTCGATCACTGCGACATTGTTGGCCGCGTAGTTCGCGACGAAGACTTTATTGGCGGCGGAATCAATAGCTACTGCGCCAGGAATCCCGCCGGTATTCACGGTTTTCGCTGTGTGCGATTTGCCGTCGATGACCATCACATTCCCATTTCCCACACTCGCGGCATAAAGCTTCTTCGTCCTCGGATTCGCGACAATCGTCCAGAGATGATCTGGACTCGATATCGTGGAAACGTGGTCATTCGTCCCATCGAACACCGTCACCTGCCGCGTCTCATAGCTGAACATGTACGTGTCGTTATCGAGAGACGCCGCGTCCACCGCATCGCCCACGCCAGCTTTCACGGTGTCGGCCGTGTTTGTCTTTCCGTCGATGATCACCGTGACATCGCTGAACGTGCGGGATACATACACCTTGTTCGTCGCCTGATTGACCGTGATCGTGTAAGGAAGATCTCCCACTGGCACGGTTGCGGCGAGCTTGTCCGTCGCTCCATCGATCACGCTCACCCTCCCGCTACCGCCATTTGTGATGTAGACGCGATTTGTTTCGGGATTGATTGCGATCGACTCCGGTTGCATGCCCACAGCCACACGCGTCAGAAATCGCCCGTCGCCATCGAGCACCGCCACGCTCCCTTCACGTGTATTCACGGCATAAAACTTGCCGTTCTTCGAATTCACTGCAATTCCATGAGTGCTGATCCGGATTCCAACCGGCCCCGCCATTGGCGGCTGCGGGGCGCCTGATCCCAACCAGTTAACGGCATTCACGATGAGTTGGTTCTGCACGGGACTGGTGAAGATCTTGTCTCCATGCCCCATATTCATGTAGAGCATCTTGTATTTCGTGTTGCTCCACACCACCGGCAGGTCGCCGCTGGTGAGAACGTCTTTGAATCCGATGGGATAGTTCGACGCGTCGAACGTGGCCAGCACTCGCACATCTTTGTTGACTCGAGGACTTGGCTTCCAGATGTACCACTCGTTCGACGGCGATTCGAACTCAGTCGGAAGGCCCGCCATGACCGGATTCATCCGGTCATCGATCACCACTCGCGCCGGCAGCGGAGGCCAGCTATTAATGTCGAAAACCGCTCCCCCCAGGAAATCGACGAACCAGGGCCAATTCGTGTCCTTGTCGTTGTAGCCCGCAGCATGGAAACCAAGCCAAGCACCGCCGTGCTCGATATACCGTTCAAAGGCGCTTCGCTGTTCGGCGTTTGAAGGAGACTCATTCAGCCACACGACGAGTTGACAATCCTTCAAGCGCTGGTCGTTCAGATCCTCCCACCGCGTCGTCGCCTCAAAGGCGAAGTGATCGCTGGCTGCACGCTCGCTCAGGAAGTTCACCGCATCCTGTGCAAAACGAACATGATCGGGTTCCGTTTTGTCCGAATAAAACGCCAGCACTTTGAATCGAGCCTGCTGGCCAAATGAAACCGCAATCAGCTGTGTCGCGATCCACAGCCATAGGGCAACTCTCCCAATTCTCATTGGTGCGCCGCCCACAAAATGGAATTATGAAAAATCGTGGTAAACGCTGGATTCCCGAATAACTCGGGATGGTGTCCCATGAACACGTACACGTTCCGTGCCTTCATGTGCTCATTCGTCCAGATCACCGGATGGTCGCCCATCTTTGTCTTCGTATCCGGCGAATACGTCGCTTCATCCACATGTGCCAGCACGTGAACATTCGGCCGCGGAGATTTGTCCCACGTGTACCACTCCTCGTTCTCCACCACGAATGACGGCGGCACGTTCTTCAGCACAGGATGAGCCCGATCCTCGACAACGACCGTGGCAGTGGAGAATTTCGGAATGTAATCGGTGAACCGGATCCCTCCCATGAATTGCGAAAACCACGGCCACATGGGATATCCATCGAACTCGCCGAGCAATGTGGCGTGGTGAAATCCGATCCATCCTCCGCGACCCTCCTCAATGTATTTTGTGAATGCCGCGACGGCGTTGGGCTTCCACGCATATGGCGGAAAGTCCAACTGTATGAAGAGTTGATAGTGCGACAGAAACGCGTCGTCGATCTTGTCCGTGTTCTCGATGTAGTCGATGGAGAAGTGATCCGCGGCGGCTTCCTTCTGCAGCCAGACCTTCGCCGCCTCGACAAACGGCCGGTGAATGCTGTTGGCCTCAGTCAGCGCAATGACGCTGAACTTCGATGACGACGTTTGGGCGTTGCCAAAGCCGGTCACAACTGTTAGCGCTACGAGAGGCCAAACGCGATGCGCGTATTTCAGCAAACAATTTAGGCAGGATGAAGACATAGAGTGATACCTTCGGCACCCTTCCGCTCGCCGCGATCATTCTATGCCAAACATTGTAAATAATCATTAGAATGTTTGATGAAGGTAGACGAGGCACTTCAGATGTGCGCTTGAAGGCGGCTCGGGCGAATCGTGCAGAAACTTCGACTTATGCATTACGATCATGCATGCTTCACAGCGTTCCTGCTAGACAATCTACGGTGATCATCGAGTGACTCGAAAACCCATCTTGATCGGGCGTCCTCCACTCATCCGCCAAACCAACGCTGAAATCCTGCTCCGCCTGTTGCGTGAGTCCGGTCCGTGCTCCAAAGCCGACCTGGTACGCGCCTCTGGCCTCAGTGCTCCCTCCGTGACCAATGTCGTTGCCACTCTCATTTCTACCGGCCTGGTTCAAATGCTCGGAGAAGGAAATTCCACCGGAGGCCGTCCCCCCGAAATTCTCTGCTTCAACGCCGAACACGGCTGCGTAGCAGGTGTGGAGATCACCCATCATCTGCTCCGGTTCGTCCTGGCAGATTTGAACGGCAGGGAACTGGCACACTCGGAAACGCTCATTCAGAAATCCAAAAGCACCCCTTCGCAGATTTGCCGGCAAGTCGGAAATGGAATTCGCCAACTACTCCATCAAAGAAAGGTCACAAACAAGCATCTCCTTCGCTTGACCGTCGGCGTTCCTGCTATTGTGAACGCGGAAAAGGGCAAGGTCCTCGCTCTCACCGCTCTCCAGAGCTGGAGCGACGTTTCCCTGGGTCCAATGCTTGCGCGTGAGCTGAATTGCAAAGTCCTCGTCGACAACGACACTAACCTGGCCGCCGAAGGAGAATTCCATTCCGGTGCCGCTCAAGGAGAGAAGAACTTCGTCTTTATCACCATCGGCGAAGGAGTCGGTTCCGGCATCTTTCTGAATGGCAGCATCTATCGCGGCTCCCAATGGTCGGCGGGGGAAATCGGCTATCTGCGAGTTCCCAGTATTTCCAGGGAGCATCCCGCCATTCGTAAATATGGCAAGCTCGAAACGGCCCTTTCGGCCTCAGGAATCCTGAAGGCCTGGCGCGCGACCACGCAAAAATCGAAGGCCCGCTCCCGAGTGAATCGGGTCGCCGACGTTTGGGATCTCGCGTCTACTGGCAATGCTGCCGCCAAACGCATTCTCGATCATCGCGCCACGATTCTGGCCGATGTCATCCTCGACCTCGCCCTGATTCTCAATCCGAATCTAATCCTCCTCGGAGGAGAGGTAGGGAACCATCCCGCGCTGTTGCACGAAGTAAATGCCCAGCTTCAGGGCAGCGAATTTGCGGTGGGGCAAGTCAGCTTGGGAAGCCTTGGACCTTCCGCCGTGTTGCGCGGCGCAATCTCCGTAGCGCTAGAGCCCGCAATCCTCGCGCTTCTAGGGACGGCTCAAGCAACAGGAACGTGACGGCTCGGAGCATCAAAACTTTCAAAGGCTTGAAACTTTGAAACCTTGAAACTTTGAAACCCAGGTACTTGGAATTTCTCCGCGATCTCCGCGGTTCTTCTCTACGGCTAAAGTTTGCCCCTCGGGCGTAAGAGCGCCTAATTCTTCCGGACAGATATCACCGAAGCCGTATACCGATCCCCTCGCAAAAACGACAAGCTGTACTCGATCGCCACATTTTGCAGATCGTAGGTTGTTTCCCGGATCACCAGCAGCGCGCTTCCCACCGACGTATGCAACTCCGCTGCCTCTTCTTCTCCCGCCACCATGGCCCCGATCACTTCCTCGGCCCACTGGAGTTTGCGTTTGTAGACATTCTCGAAGATGGCGTACAACGATTGCTTTTCCATGTCCTGTTTATCGATTCCGGCAAAGATTCGCGCCGGCAGATGGCTGGTCACCACCGCAACCGGCTCCCCGTTCACTGAGCGCAGCCGCTGCACGCGATAGACTCGTTCCCCCGGACTCAGCTTCAGCGCTTGTGCGACTTCGATGTCCGGCTCGTCGAGGCTGACGTTCAACACCCTTGCCGATGGCGTCAGCCCGCGTCTCCGCATCTCTTCGCTGAAACCGCGCAGTTGCTGAAAATTCCACGGAACCCGCCCCGAGCCCACCACCGGGCGCTTGCCCTTTGCGATCACCAGCAGTCCTTCGGATTTCAGCTTTTGAAAAGCCTGTCGCACCGGCATTTTGCTGATGGCTAACGCCCGCGCAATTTCGCCCTCGGAACAAAAAGTCTGACCTTGCCTTAGCTTGTTTTTCTTGATCAGTTCCCGCACTTGATCGACGATCTGCACGTAATAAGGAACGAAGCTATCGCCGTCAATCACCAGACCGAGTTCTGGAATCGAAATCGAAGGAATCTCAGGAGCAGTCGCCAAGGAGAAGACCTCCAAACCAGGAACAGCAACATATCATACAACGTGGGTATGAAGCGCACACTGACTTTCTGCCAAACTGTTTGAAAAGGGCTCGTAATCGAAGTAAATTGCTGAAAATAAACGTTATAGTCAACAGACTTCCTTCTGCGTGATTCTTGCCCCTTGAATTTTGCCTTGACACCATATATGCATATGCGGTTCCTATGCGTGTTCCCAATCCCCTCACGCAGACGGGGTTTGCGGGCTGAACCCACTTTATTCCGCCGTTGGCTTGATTGGGAGCGTTTCGAGGACTAAAAGCATGCAGGCTGTCGCTACCCAGAGCGCAAAAATTCTTTTCTTGGTGTTCGCATTGATCTGCTTACTTCTTGCGTCATCCCCAGGACAGCAATTGCCGAAATCGCCACCTGATCAATCCCGCTTGCCCGCAGTCCATCTCGACGGAAATTATTTCTCGCACAATGGCCATCGCTTCATCCCTGTGGGTGCGAACTGGGTTCCGGCCGTCCATGCGATGCAGTGGCCCACCGGATGGGATCCCAAGGCTATCGAAGCCGACTTCGCCCGCATGCACGAGCTCGGATTCAACACCATCCGCCTGGATTTTGTCTGGGCGTGGATCGAGCCCCGACCCGGCGACTACAATCCCGAGGCGTTCCGTGCCATTGATTTCCTCATCTCGCTCGCGCACCGCTACGGAATCTACCTGCATCCCGAACTCTTGATCGGTGGTGAAGTCGGCGAAGCTTTCTGGGATGTCCCCTATCGCCAGGGACGTCATCCACATTCCGATCCGGACATGCTGCGCATCCAGACCGACCACGTCGCGGAACTCGCCCGTCGCTACGCAAACGAGCCCGCTATCCTCGGCTGGGATCTGACCGACGAGCCTCCCTTCTGGATTTCCCCCGAGACCACCGACGCCATGGCGATCAATTGGACACGCCTGCTCTCCTGGTCCATGCGCCGCTACGACAAGCTTCACCCGATTGTCGTCGGCGTCAGTATGGAGGATGTCGGCCGCGGCCCGTTCCGCCCCGACAACATTCGGCAAGAGGTCGATTTCTTCAGCGTTCATCCGTATTCCATCTACGCTCCCAAGCTATTTCCCGACGCCATGCTCTCCGAGCGCGGTACCTACGGATCAGCGTTCGAAACCGCTCTCTCGGGCAGCGCCGGACATCCCGTTATGGTGCAGGAAATCGGCGCTTCATCTGCGCAGTACGATCCCGAACAGATAGCTCAATTTCTCCGCGCCAGCCTCTACTCCGGCCTCGGTGCCGGAGCCAATGGATTTCTCATCTGGTGCTATACCGACGCAGCACCGCAGCAGTGGCACAAAGTTCCGTATCTGCGTTCTCCGCACGAGACGCAGTTCGGCCTGACGACTTGGGATGGCAAAGATCGCCCCTCCGCGCAAATGTTTGAAGAATTTGAAAAGACGGTCGCTCAGTTGGACCTTACCGGCATTGAGCCTGCTCCAGCCGACGGCGGCATCATCGTTCCTTACGAATGGTCCAAGCCCCACGGAGATTTCTCTCACTACGGCCTGACTGGACCCGAAATCGTTCCCTACACCAGCACCGATGAAGGCGCGAACGTCAGCGGCCAATCGCAGCCAAACTTCAGCGAAGAAAACACTTGGATCACCGGATCCTGGCTCTCTTCATTCATCCTGGCGCGCCGTGCCGGCCTCAAGGCCGACTTTCCCCGAGAGTATGACGATTGGCAAAAGCGTCCGCTCACCTTGATGCCCTCGCCCTTAACGAGCACCGACAGTTTCGTGGTCCACGTCCACTCCGATTTTTGGGAAAAAGCGAAGCAATACGTCTT
Source organism: Candidatus Sulfotelmatobacter sp. (assembly GCA_035946775.1). GTDB lineage: Bacteria > Acidobacteriota > Terriglobia > Terriglobales > Acidobacteriaceae > Sulfotelmatobacter. Next base: position 169,156 of record DASYZA010000280.1, read on the forward strand.
CCAAGGTGGAGCGCTCTATGCTTCGGTTGCAGCCGATGCCGCCATCCCTGAGATGGACGCTCTCTTCGGCGCGCGCATGGTCGACTCCAATCCTAAAGACGACGTCACCATCAAAGTCATCGTCCCCTTCGGAGATTTGAAGCCGGGCGACACATTCCATTACTCCGTCCCAAGTCCCGGCCCGCGCACCTGGGGATCGATTCTCGATGTGAAGGGCGGCATCGTGATCGCCATCGATCAAGACGGACGCCCCGCCCTCGTCGCCAACAAACTCGGTTCGGGTCACACTCTGCTGAGCGCATACCCAATCGAAACCTATCTGGCCAACACGCCCGCGGTTTTCGATAGGCCCGAACCGACGTACGCCATCTATCAGGCGTTTCGTAAATTCTCAGCCCTCACGCCGCGCTTCCAGACAAACCAGCCGCCCGTGGAAGTTGTTTCCCTGAGTAGTGACTCTCGCGGCTACGCCATCGTGACGAACCACAGCGGCTCCAGGCAGACCGTCACCGTGACGTCCTCTCAACTGCTTCATGCGGTCTCCCGACTCACCCCGCAAGGCAAAACCCAGCTGGAAGTGTTAAAAACGACATTCAAGTTTGATCTCGGCGCCTACGATGGTGCCGTCTTCGAATGGAAATAGAAACACCTGGCGACATCGGGAGGTGCGCTTGATTGCAGGCGTTGATATCGGGGGAACAAAAATAGCAGTGGGCATGGTCGACGATGCCGGCAACGTCCTCGCTCGTCGCCAATGCGCCACGGACCCGCCCAAAGGCTATGCGAACGCCCTCAACAACATTCGTCAAATGCTCGAGGCCACCTCGCGCGAAGCCAATGCCAAGATCACCGGCATTGGCATCGGTTCCACCGGACCGGTCCTTCCTCTCACCGGTGAGTTCGGCGACGTCAATTTTTTCCCCAACTGGAAGGGCGAGAACCTCGTCCGCGATCTGTCCTCTGCCTTCCACGTCAACGTTGCCCTCGAAAACGACGGCGACGCTGCCGCTCTCGGCGAAGCCGCCTGGGGAGCAGGCAAGCACAAGAAGCGCTTGATGTACGTCACCATCGGCACCGGTATCGGTACCGGACTCATCATCGACGGACATCTATATCGCGGCGTCGACTACTCCCATCCCGAAATCGGTCACCATCTCGTCGATCTCTCCGGGCCCCCATGTGTCTGCGGCTTTCGTGGATGCTGGGAATCTCTTGCGGCCGGCCCGGCCATGACCGCCTGGATGAACGAGCAAGCCCCGCCGGATTATCCTCACGGACGCGATCTCTCCGGAAAATGCATCTGCGAACTGGCAGTCGCCGGAGACGCTCTTGCCAAGCGCGCCGTCGATCGTGAAGGTCTCTACCTCGGTCTCGGTCTGGCCAATCTCGTCACCATCTTCTGCCCCGACTGCATCGTGCTTGGCGGCAGCGTCATGAACAGCGCTGCACTATTCATGGAACAGATCAAAGACGTCATTCGCCGCAGCTGCACCCTCGTTCCGTTCGACAAAACTGAAATTACCCTGGCCTCGCTGGGTGAGAATGCAAACCTCGTCGGTGCAGCCAGAACCTGGTATCACCGATTTCAGAACGACATTCAGAAAAATGGAGTTCAAGGTGAATCCTGATCTCGCGGTACCTGATCTCCCCATCATCGAAGGCAAATATCTCGCAGACATCCTCGACGAGCCCCGAGCCCTGGAAGCCACTCTCGATCATCTCGACACCTCACAGGCCCTGGCCGACTTGGCTCACCGCCTCGCCGAAGGAAAGTTCCATCGTATTGTCCTGACCGGCATGGGATCTTCGTTTCACGCACTCCATCCCTTGAATCTGCAGTTGATCAGTCATGGCTTCACTGCGCTGATGGTCGAGACATCCGAGTTGGTACATTACAAGTCGCGCTTTTTCGATCCGAAGACTCTGATCATCGCCGTCTCCCAATCCGGCCAAAGCGCCGAGATGATCCGTCTCGCCGAGGTGAATCGCAAGCGTTCTGCCGTGCTGGCGGTCACCAACACACCGCAGAGTCCGCTGGTGAAACATTCAACGGCCGCTCTTCTTACCCATGCTGGAACCGAATTCTCCGTCTCCTGCAAAACGTACGTCACCGCGTTGATGGTCTTGAAATTTCTCAGCGACATTCTCTGCCAGCGCGACCCCAAGCAAAGCCGCCGGGATCTCAGCAACGCGCCTTCGGCAGTCTCCGAATATCTCAGTCACTGGAAGGAGCATGTCGAACTGCTGGCCAGAAAGCTGCACCGTATCCGCCACCTGTTCTTCGTTGGGCGTGGCGCCTCGCTGGCTGCTGTCGGCACAGGCGCTCTCATTACGAAAGAGTCCGATCACTTCCACGCCGAAGGCATGAGCAGCGCCGCCTTTCGTCATGGTCCCTTCGAAATGCTGAGCGAGGACACCTTTATCGTCGTTTTTTCCGGAGACGAGAAGACGCGCGATCTCAATCGCCGTCTGCTCGATGACATCCAGCAAGCTGGCGGCCATGCAGAATTCATCGGAGAGAATTCCTCACTCGCGCCGTTCCGCCTCGCGGACCATGCCGACAGCATCCGTCCGATCCTCGAGATCCTTCCCGTGCAAATGATCACCATCGCCTTGGCCGCACTCGCCAATCGCGAAGCAGGCAAATTCGAACGAGCTGCCAAAATCACCACGACGGAGTAATCAAGCGATGGCGCGAAGCCGCTACATGATCTCGTTGGTCTTCCTGACGTTCTTCGTCATGTCGCTTTTGACCAACATCCTCAATTCCATCGTGCCCGATATCATCAGCAGCTTTCATGTCGGATTGGGTGCTGCCGCATTACTCCCTGCTTCTTTCTTTATCGCTTACGGAGTGCTTTCCATCCCAGCCGGCTTCTACGTGGAACGCTTCGGAGAAAAGCCGGTCATGATTGCCGCCTTCCTTGCTGGCGCGGCAGGCTCGCTGACCTTCGCCTCGCATCCCTCCTATCACGTTGCCATGGTCTCGTTCTTCATCATGGGATCCGGAATGGCGATCCTGCAAACTGCCATCAACCCCTTGCTAAGGGTCTCTGGTGGCGAGGAACACTTCGCTTTCAATGCCGCCTTCGGACAACTGATTTTCGGCTCAGCATCATTCCTGAGTCCGTACATGTACTCGTATTTGGTTCTCAATCTTCCGAAGGCCAGTTCAAAATCCGATCCGCTGCTCAAACTGCTGGCTCGGATCACTCCCATAGCCCTGCCCTGGACCTCGCTCTACTGGATATTTGCCGTAGCCACCATCGTGATGGTGATCGTGATCTACTTCAGTACCTACCCGCGTGTCCAGCGCGCCAGTGACGAGCAGGCAGGCTCCTGGCATATGTACCGCAGTCTCTTTCGAAAACCGCTGGTCTGGGGATTCTTCCTGTGTATCTTCGCCTACGTTGGCTGTGAACAGGGAACCGGAGACTGGATCTCGAAATTCCTTTCCCAGTATCACGGGTACGATCCTCACACCACTGGCGCAGCAGCTGTTTCAGCCTTCTGGGGTCTGCTAACCGCCGGTTGTTTTATCGGAATGTTTCTGTTGAAAATCTTCGACAGCCGGTATGTTCTCCGCGGCTCCTGCATTGGAGCTCTTCTCTCTTTGACCGCGGCGTTATTCGGCCCCGCGCGCATCTCCCTGATCGCCTTTCCAGTCATCGGCCTCTTCGCCTCGGTGATGTGGCCCATCCTGGTTTCTCTGGGATTAAACTCAGTCGCTGAGCACCATGGCCCGTTCTCCGGCATCCTCAGCACCGGCATCATGGGAGGCGCCATCGTCCCCCTCATCATCGGCCGTATCGGAGACCACTTCGGACTTCGCACCGGCGTCGCATTTCTCTACCTGACGTTTGGATGTGTGCTCAGCGTCGGCTTCTGGGCAAAGCCGTTGATCACAAACGCTACCGTCAATTTGAAGAAGGCAGTGCCCGAACCTACAACATAAGAACTAAATTCGGAGGCTTCATGCATAATTCATACCTTTCTTGCTCAAAGCGGATCTCAGGTTTTGTTTTTGGGAAGGGCACAGCTTTTTTCGAGCGCACTGCTTTTGGGTGGGGCATGGCTTCAGCCGTGTCGTTAAGGGGCAAAACTGCTGCGGCTTTAGCCGCTGGGGTTCTCTCTCGGGCACTCCTTAAATGCGCGCTAGTAATCTTTGCTCTGGCGTTCCTTCCTCACGCCTGGACTCAAACAACTCCGGACTCCGCCATCCCCTACCTCCAGCTGTCAACTCCGCGTCACGTCATGCCTGACGCTCAGCCGTGGGAAGCCAAGGAATTTCCTCACACCCTCTCCGTCCTCGAACTCAACCGCGACGGATACCGCTACTGGGGATGGTATGGCCTCAACGAAGGCGGCGGCATCGGCCTCACGCGCAGCAACGATCTGGTGAACTGGACAAAATACGAAAAGAATCCTCTGTGGACGAACGCCCGCTGGCCCACCGTCCTCGAGCACGTCGATCGCAAGCATCCGGAGTTGCTTTATTTCGCCATCACGCGCGACTATGACACGCCCAGCAGCTACATCGTGCTTGCCACCACCGAAGACGGCATCCACCTCACCCAGCAGAAAACGTTAGTAGCCGCCGTCCCGAATCAGCGCAATCAGAATCCCAACTTGTTCCGCGATCCCCGCTCCGGCCGTTTCTATCTCACCTTCTACCGCGGCAACGACCAGGACCACTTCGAAATCATCAGCAAGAGTGCAACGCGGGTAGAAGATCTCGACAAAGCTCCCGAAAAGCAGCTGCTCCAGAGCACCGAAACCGTCGCCGCCCCCACGCTCCTTTATCTAAAGAAGGCTCCCGGCGGGAAAAAAGACGTCTACTATCTCGCAACCGAGATTTACCCCCATCGCTACACCGATAATCCCGAAGGAGAGTGGCAGGTCAAAGTCTTTTACGCAGACGCTCCCGATGGCAACTTCAAACCCGTGCAGGGCGATCCTATCCTTCGCGGACAGCGCGCCTGCCTCTTCCAGCACATCTTCAACAACCGCTTCTACGGCTACGACTGCCATCTGGCTACTCCGGACCACTGGGAACTGGAAATGACAGAAGCTCCCTTACCGTAAGCGATCAGACGTTTCGAGTGCCCCATACTCTCGCCTTTTATACTGAATGTGAAGATTCTCGAACACAGCGCTCGCATCCAATTGCGACCGCAAACTCACGGTCGTAAGGCAAGAAAATCCTGACAAGCACACCGTTCTCGAGAACATTAGTACAGAAAGGGAGGCCAGGACGGTGGCTCTCGATCTAGTCAGCCGCCGACTGTTCTTGCCAACTGAGGAAAGCAAGCCGGGACAGAAGGCGTGGCCTTCCGGTACTCTTCCAGAATTTACGCCCGTAACTTTTTACATGATCGCAGTTGCGCCGGGGATGTAATCTAGGCGGAACTGCCCCGATGGCAGAACAGGAGATCCAGCATGTCCACGACGGTGAGATTAGATCAGGCGTTGCCCGAAGATGCGGTGGTAAGTTCTTCCCTGCTGGCGGCCACTGCTCCCAGACACTCTGCCCTCGTGCGCGTCACTCACTGGATCACTACCTTGTGCTTCATTGCTCTAGTCGTCACCGGAGGAGAGATTGTGATTTCTCATCCGCGCTTCTACTGGGGGGAAACCGGGACGGTAGTGGACGAACCGCTATTTAGGATCCCGATCCCCGCATCGCGGAAGCTTGTTCCGACCGGTTATGCATACGTGATGCCCGATCAGAACGGCTGGAGCCGCGCGCTTCACTTTCAGACCGCCTGGATTCTCGTGCTGACCGGGCTGCTGTATTTAATCTTCGGGATGTTCTCGGGACATTTCCGGAGAGACTTGCTGCCTATGAAGGGCGATTTGTCGCTGAGGGGCTTTACGAATGTGGTCCGGCATCACCTTCGCTTCGAAAGCCCCGGCGAGGAGGATGCCTGGTCCTATAACGTGCTGCAACGAATCACCTATCTATTTGTGATTTTCATTTTGTTTCCGATGGTGATCTGGACAGGTTTGGCTCTCTCGCCGGCCTTTGACTCAGCGTTTCCAGCCACGGTCAATGTATTAGGTGGACGGCAGTCGGCGCGTACTTTGCACTTCTTCATCACATTGGCTCTTTTGCTCTTCCTGCTGGTTCATGTTGGGTTAGTCTGGCGCGCCGGGTTCCTGAACCGCATGCGAGCAATGACGACGGGGCGAGTTGGTACACAGAAGGAGCGTCCATGAGTAAGCTTTCACGCCGAAAACTGATTGTGACGGGAGTTGCCGCGACGGCTGGCGTAGCGGGTTTGGGCGTCGCTGCACGTCTGGCGCAAAAATACGGCTTGGTACCTCCTGACCATGGCGGGCTTTACGGTCCGGGCGAAATTCTGACCTACGGGTCCATGCGGTTGCTGACGAGACATTCGTTGGCTCGCGAATTCTCGCGCAGCCAGATTTCCAAGCGACCGCTGGCCAACGAACTTGCGCCTTTCGGAGACGAATTTAAGCGCCATCAGCAAGAAGGCTTTAGGAATTGGCGACTCGTAGTCGATGGAATGGTCGAACGGCCCACCGCATTTTCGGTGGAGCAGTTGAAAGCGTATCCAGCTCATAGCCAGATCACCGAGACAGTATGCGAAGAGGGCTGGTCGTACGTTGCAGAGTGGAACGGCGTACGTTTGTCGCATGTTTTGGATCTGGTTGGAGTTCATTCCGACGCTAAGTACGTATTCTATTTCTCGATTGAGCCCGATTGGTGGGAGAGCATGGACATGGCCGATGCGCACCATCCGCAGACGTTCATCACGTACGGAATAAATGGCGATGAGCTTCCAGTTGGATTTGGCGGCCCTGTCCGTATGAAGTTGCCTCGCCAACTCGGCTATAAGAGCGTGAAATTCATCAACCGGATCATCGTTACCGACAATGTGAAGAAGTTTGGCAAAGGCTTGGGATCCGTTTCTCCTGAACAAGGTTATGCCTGGTACGCCGGTATCTGAGCCAGTGGTTCAACCGATCGTATGAACGAAACCCAGAGTTCCCCATTGCGGATTAGCGCCAGTTCTCCGTGTGCAACCTCTTCGCTCTGCAGCGATATGTGCGGAAGCAACTCTCCACCCATAACCGCTGAACCTTGCAACGCCGCCATACCAGACAGTTCCAATTGGAACTGTGTGCGTAACCTTCGGAGCTTGTGCCACCGCCTGTTCCAATGGCGCCACAAGGATGACGTAATCGACCTGCAGTCCACCAATTCTCGCTCATTGTCGATCCAAATTGCCCCATAGAACGCGCCAAGGTACGCCAAAACGCGGTATTCGCTGGTTCCGTGACCGAAATCATTGACGCAGTACTTTGCCTCGCGCAGCATCGACATAACACGGCAAAAGAGTGTCTCGCCCATGTCGACAATTGAAGAAGTGAGAGCTGCCGAGAAGAAGGTGCGGGACGTCATCTGTGCCCTTAAGCACTTCGGAGATGACGAGCCCGCTGATCTGCATTTGGAATTGAAGAACGCGACCGACGAGTATGCGCGAGCCGTTCGTGAGCTGAGTCTGCCATCACGCGAGGTATAGAAGCCGGTGTGTGACTTCCCCAGCTTTGCAGACGTGGCATTCCGCGAATGAAATTGAATTTGCCCTCCCATACGAGCCGCGGATAGCGGCGCCAGGTTTTCGGGCGATGCAACTTCTTCGATGCGGTAGTTGCGCCAAACTTCTCCACTGCCGCGAAAAGTAGGAATTCCGCTCTCGGCGCTGACGCCGGTCCCGGTAGGGATAAATACGCGGTCATCTACAGAGAGCTCAAGGGCGCTACCAGTGTAGCGTTTCGTGGCGTCCAGATTCCGAACGTTTGAGGTGTTTTTACCCGGATACACGGTCGCGCGTCATCTCGCCGTTAATCATCCGCCAGATTCCCAAAGGATTGTCATTCTTCAGCGCATCCGGCAGCGCCGTGTCAGGAAAATCCTGGTAACAAACCAAGCGCGTAAAGCGGAAAATGGCGTGCGTGCCAACTGATGTGGAGCGTCCGTCGGACGTCGAGGGATACGGGCCTCCATGCACCATCGCGTGCGTGACCTCTACCCCAGTGGGGAATCCGTTGAATACGATACGACCGACCTTGGTCTCAAGAATAGAAATCAGATCGGCAAAATCTCTCAGGTCCTGATCGGTACCATGAATCGTGGCCGTCAGTTGACCTTCCAGACTGCGAGCAATTGCAAGCACCTGATCGTGTTTCGAGTGCTCAACAAGGATGGTCGAGGGGCCAAAGATTTCTTCATCCAGATCGGATCCGAGGAAAGAGTCGACATCGGTTTCGAACAGGATGGGACTTGCGCCGAAACCTGCAGCTTGCGACTTTTCCGCTTCTGCCCCGACTTCGACCGCCGAATTCTTCTTCCGCCCTGCAACGGCCGAGCCATAGGCGGAATGAATTGTCTTCGTCAAAAGGTGAAACGGCGTCGAATCCGTTACTAATTGGCGCAACTTATTTTGGAACAGCGTGGCACCCTGACCTTTCGGCAGAAACACCATCCCCGGCTTCGTGCAAAACTGCCCAGCACCCAGAGTGAATGAACCGTGTAGTCCGGCAGCGATCTGTTCTCCACGCTCGCGCAGCGCTCCGGGCAGAATGAAAACGGGGTTTGTGCTGCTCATTTCCGCATAGAAAGGAATCGGCTCGGGACGCGACGCCGCAATGTCCATCAGAATGCGTCCCGCGGTGCGCGATCCCGTAAATCCGCCAGCTTTCACGAGAGCATGTTTCATCAACGCCGTGCCGATCTGCGATCCAGCACCAAACAGCAGCGAGAACACACCTTCCGGCAGACTACACTCGCGCACCGCCTCTTGCACCGCACGTGCGACGAGTTCACCCGTGCCGGGATGCGCCGCATGCGCTTTCACGATAACAGTATTCCCGCCAGCGAGCGCTGACGCCGTGTCGCCCCCAGCTACCGAGAAAGCCAGAGGAAAATTGCTGGCACCGAAAACGACCACCGGCCCCAATGGCCGCAGCATCGAACGAATGTCGGGTTTAGGGAGAGGCTTTCGATTGGGATCGGCAAGATCGATGCGTGCGTTTAGCCACGATCCTTCTTCTGCGACTTGCGCGAAGAGGCGCAGCTGAGCGCATGTGCGCGCGGTTTCTCCTTGCAGCCGGGCTCGAGGCAGGGCCGTTTCCAGCGCGGCGCGATCAATAATGTCTTCGGCAATCGATTCGATGTTGGAAGCGATCCTGCGCAGGAGCGCCGCTCGCTCTTTGCCCGTCGTGCCGCGAAATGTATCGAAGGCTTCGGCTGCAAGGCGAACCGCTAAGTCAACTTCTTCGGCAGTGGCTGGGATGAATCCCGGTTCCAATTGCTGGCCCGTCGTGGGGTTGAATGCGTGCAGTCTGGTGTCCGTACCGGTTCCCTCGCGAAATCCGATCAGAGATCGACCTGAGATTTTTGCCATGGACGCTAACATGATTTCACTTCCGATTCTTCAATTCGTGTTGGGCAACGCGTAGGCGCCGACCTGCTGTGGCCGCGAACGCATCGCTTGGTGAATGGTCCTTTTGGCTTCTTCAAGTTCACTCCCCGCCAGTTCGAGGCGTGGCGGTCGGACACGTGCACAGCCCGTGCCGAGTTCCGCCTGCACCAGTTTGATGAGCTGTACAAAATGCGGAACGGTATCCATTCGGAGAAGGGGCAAGAACCAGCGATAGATCTCGAACGCCTTGTCAGTCTCGCCGCTCAGACCGTAGTTGAACAGGTCTACCGATTCGCGGGGCAGGGCATTGGCAAGACCTGCAATCCATCCGGTAGCCCCGACGCCAATGGATTCCAGAATTGCGTCGTCGACGCCCACGCAAATTTCGATGCGGCGACCCAGCAAGGCGCGAATTCCAGAAACTCGTCGGGCATCGGTGCTCGACTCTTTGACTGCAGCGAGATTTGAAAACTCGGAAGCGAGTTCAGCGATCTGCTCCGGCACGAAATCTGTGCCGTAAGCGACGGGATTGTTGTAGAGCATGCAGGGAAGCGGAGTCGCCTTGAAAACAGCAGCGACGTGTGCCTTCATTTCCCTCCAATCGCCGAGGTAGACATAAGGCGGCAGTACCATGAGTCCCTCGCATCCCAAATCGGTTGCTGCCTGAGCGATGGCGACGGCCTCAGATGTCGAGAGCGCTGAAATAGCTGCCACCACGGGCGCACGCCCATGCACCGCCTCGACGCAGGTGCGCAGCACGTGCAACTTCTCGTCGAACGACAGAGTCGCTCCCTCGCCAAGCGATCCGAGAGCGACTACGCCAGTGCACCCGTTATCGAGCAGCCACTGGCAGTGCCTAGCGACAAAGCCATGATCCACACTGAGATCTTGGTTGAAGCTGGTGGTAATTGCCGGCATTACGCCTTTCCACTTCATTTCGTACCTCCCGCGACCTGCGCCGGTTCCATCGATGCGTTTGCCAGACTCCCTACCCGTACAGGGTAAACCGGCGGACGAACGGATTCAGGGTTCCAGTCAAAAAGAAGTTGCGTGGCCGGACCGCAGACTCGGCCCTGGCACGGCCCCATCCCGCACCGAGTGTGCAATTTGGCCGATTTCCAGCGTGTGTGCTCACGAAGTCGTGCGTAAGACACGTCTTCACACCGGCAAACGACCGTATCGGCTGAAGGCAAGTTCCTCAGTTCGGCCCGGAGCCGGAATGTCTGCTCCAGAACCCGCGCAAAGCGCCACGCCGCCGCACGGCCTCTGAATAGTTGCCGCGCATCTTGCGGGTGGCCTGCCGCAGCGAGGCCCGCTATTTGTCCTTCGACCAGCGCTAGATCCACCCCGCCAATGCTCGTCGGTTCTCCTGCGCAGAAAACGTCTTTCACATTTGTACGCTGGAACTCATCGACCTGCACGTAGCCGTCGCAGATAGCGCAGCCGAGCAATTGCGGCAATTCGGTGTTGGGAACGAGATGGAATCCGCAACCAAGATAATCGCATTCGATCGTCTGCGATTTTCCACCCCTGGAAAGAGTCACAGCATTGAGCACTCGTTCGCCGTGAGCCGCAACCGGCCAGCAACTCGTGAGGAAAGGGACTCCAGCAAGAGTTCGCTTCAGCCGCAGTCCTTGGGCTATTTTTCCCGGATGGCTCGACAATGCCAGCCCAAATCGAACCAAGCTTCTCAGGGAAACCTGCTCGCAGATCATCGGAATTTCGGCGCCGTGTTCTTTCAGATAGGCAGCGACCGCGAGCAGCAGCGGACCCGTTCCTGCGATGACTACGCGCTTGCCGCGAATCGGCAACCCGCTTTTTACCATGGCCTGCAATCCACCGGCGCCCATGACGTTGGGTAAAGTCCATCCCGGAAAAGGAAGAAATCGTTCCCGTGCTCCGGTTGCCAGAATGAGGTTCCGATATCGCAATTCCACCTGATTGTCGGCGTCTTCTGCCAGCAAAACGCCAGTCGCCGGTTGGTGAAACACTCGCATTCCACAAAGCAAGGTGACGTTCGTTTTCTGGAGGCGGGAATACCACGTGGCGGCTTCCGCCGGGATGTCCTGTGCCGACGAGCTCCGCCAGATTTGCCCGCCCAAGGCAGGGTTATCGTCTACGAGGCCGACCTGGCCTCCGCACTCCGCCGCACGCACGGCCGCTGCAATGCCGGCCGGACCGCCACCGACTACGAGCACGTCGAAGTCTGTTTGCGGATGCCTATTCATTCGTTCGTACATCCATGCCCGGTTCACAAACGGTCTGACAACTCCGGCAGTGGAGTCGTCCGTTGATCGAAACGCGGCATTCAAAGCAGATGCCCATTCCGCACAGAGGCCCGCGTGGTTCTCCCGTTACTGACATACGACACACGGCCTCCGCGAGAGCCACGGCGACCGCGACCGTCGCGCCTGCGGGCACGGAAACCGTTGATCCATTTACCCTGAGGGTCACCTGGCTAGGCATGCGCATGCTCCTTCGCCGCGCGCGATGGCAAGTATGGCTCGATGGAGATCTCCGGCTTCTTGCCTGTGATGTGATCGACGAGGACTCTGGCGGTTCCCAGCGATGTCGTGATCCCCAGGCCTTCGTGACCGGTCGCAAGAAGAACAGATTCGTCGGACTGCACTGGCCCAATCAACGGCAGCTTGTCAGGTGTGGCTGGACGGAATCCGGTCCATGTGCGAATCGCCGACATTGCGGCCAGTTCCGGCATGTATTCCTGCGCGCGCCTTAACATCCGCACCAGAATGTCATTATCAACTTCACTATGCTCGGCGCCGTACTGCCGTGAAGAACCAATCAGGATTTGCCCCGTTCTCCTCGGCTGAAGATTGAAAGCGACAGAATCGCTGCTCACCGAATGCGCGCTCTTGAGATAGCCGAGTTCCACCAGTTGATGATGCAGAAATCCCAGATATCGATCGGTGATCACCAAATGTCCCTTGCGCTTCTTGACCTCGATTCCGGGGGTCAGGTGTGGCGAAGCAGTCCCTGCGGCATTGATGATGATTTTGGCACTGACTTCTGAGCCGTCTGCCGTGCAGATTCTTCCCTGACCGACCTGAGTCACGGTGGAACCCATTTGCAGTTTGGCACCAAATTGCTGTGCTTGCCTGAGAAGGAATCCCGCCGCGCACGGCGGATAGAGCACGGCATCTTCGGGAACCAGGAGCCCACCAACCATTCCGTCGCGCAGGTGAGGCTCGTGTTGTTTCAGTGTCCCGGCATCAAGAACTTCCGTGCGAACTCCTCGGTCGCCGTAGTACTCGTGCTTGCGCTCGACTTCGGTCATCTCTTCGTCGTCCGCCGCGACCCAGATCGTGCCACATGGCTCGTATTCGACGTCATCGGGTAGTTTCGGAAGTAGATCCTGCCACAGTTTTTGCGAATATCGCGTGAGAGCGAATTGGGCGTCGGAATCGTCCATCACGACGATGTGGCCCATCCCCGCGCCGGTCGTGCCGCCGCCGACGATGTCACGATCGATGACTAGCACCTGCATCCCGATGCGTGCGCATTCGTACGCGCACGCGGCGCCAACAATACCGGCTCCGATGATTGCGGCGTCGTATGCGGTGCTCCTCATCAGACCTCAGGGGCGGATGCCCATGCAGAAAGGATCTTGCGGATCGAACACCAACTCGGCTTCGGAATTGACGAAGGCGCGTCCCTTGATGCTGGGATAGATCCTTCCATCCCGCACCCTTACATTGCCTTCGAATACGCTGCCCACAATGCTCTCCTGCCTCCAGATTTCGCCTTCGCGAAGTTTTCCGTCGGCATAAAGACACGCCAGTTTCGCGCTAGTTCCGGTGCCGCATGGCGATCGGTCATAGGCCTTGCCTGGACACAACACAAAATTCTTGCTGTTCACTCCCGCGAGACTCGATGTGCCATACAGTTCGATGTGATCGATTTCTTTACCGTCATCGCCGGTGATTCCAGATCTCGTCAGAGCCTGCCGGACCGCCCAGGTAAAGGAAGTCAACACATCGATATTCTTGAGCGACAACTCGAGCTGGTGGTTGTGCACGAGGAAGAACCAGTTTCCACCCCACGCAACATCACCGGTGACGGTTCCGTAGTCACGTACATCCACGCTGACGTTCGCCGCAGAACGGCGGCTCGGCACGTTATTGACGGTCACCTCGCCACTGTCGTGCAGAATGGCACCGACCTCTCCGACGGGCGTCTCGATTCTATGCGTGCCTGCTGAGATCCGCTTCATATAGGCTAGAGTGGCGACCAGTCCGATCGTCCCGTGGCCGCACATGCCGAGGTAGCCGACATTATTGAAGAAGATTACTCCAGCGGCACAGGCGGGATTTACGGGTTCGCACAGCAAAGCTCCTACGACCACATCAGATCCTCGCGGTTCAGCAACCACGGCAAAACGAAAAGGATCGTGATCGAGGCGGAAGCGCTCCAGTCGCTCGGAAAGCGGCCCCGATCCCAGGTCAGGCCCACCTTCGATGACCAACCTGGTCGGCTCGCCACCCGTATGGGAATCAATGATTCGGACCTTTTTATATTCCGTCTGCATTTGGGCTTAGATTGTTATGGTACCAGCGTGAGACTAGGGACTGGAGCGCTGCCTGATCCAGATTTGAAGCCTGACGGGTACTTGCCTCATCCCGCCTCAACTCCCCGCATCGCCAACGGTCTGCGAAAACTTTCACTCTTGACCCTCCAAAACCCAAAAGGTAGAGTGCTAACGCCTCTCCCCCAACGAGGAGGCGGTATTGTTTCAGTTCTTGCCCTCGATCGGGCGATTTTCCTTCTTACTTCTGTCTGTTCCCGTCGTCATCGTCGCGAGCCAACCCGTTGCGGCGCAGGACATTGTTCCTGGCTGTCCGGTCACTTCCAAAAATGTAGTGTGTCTGACGTCCTACCAAGGCGGCGCTAGCCGGCTTGGCTTCAACCCGGATGAAAGCATTCTGACGCAAGCAGCCATCACAGCGACGGGATCCCGGAAGTTCCGCAAAGAATACTCGGTGCAGGTGAACGGTGCGATCTACGCGCAGCCACTGGTTCTTCCAAATGTGAGAATCATCGGCAAGACCTACGCGAATGTCGTATATGTCGCCACCGAGCAGGATTGGGTTTATGCCATCGATGGCGCCACAGGAAAGATCCTGTGGCAAATCAATCTCGCCCCAAGCGGATACACGTTTCTGCAATCGTCAATCGATCTCAATGGCTGTCTAAACATCTTGCCGGCGCCCGGTGATGTGGGTGTCACCGGGACACCGGTCATCGATATCAGTGCAAATCAGGGGCAAGTGATCACCTCCGGTGTGCTCTACGCAGTGGCCAAGCTGAAGACTTCGGCGACACCCTACAGCTACAAGCAGACTCTCTATGCGCTCAGCGTGATCGATGGAAGTACCTACGCAACCATCGATATCGGTGGAACTTTTAACGGGATCACATTTAGCTCAGGTTTTGTCGGCACCACCTCGCCGTATGCGAAGACGCAGAATCAACGCGGCGCCCTGCTCGCTGCTCCGGTGCCAGGACAGAATCCACAAATCATCATCACCTGGGGTGCACACTGCGACCACGAGAACTTTCCCTACAACGGCTGGGTGATGGCCTACCAACTCAATTCCGCTCAGAATACGCTCACCCAGACCGCGATTTGGGCCACCGTCCCGGCCAAACACAGCTATGAAGGCGGGATTTGGCAAGGAGGCTCCGGTCCTGCCGCCGACAGCAGCGGTCACCTATTCCTCGCTACAGGAAATGGCGATACAAGCGTCAGGCCAAGTACGCCTCCAACGGATCTCCCCACATCGTGTACGACCTCGCCCTGCGATTACGGCGATTCCATCGTAGAACTGCAGCTCTCGGGAAACTCCTTCACCGTCCTCGATTTCTTTACGCCCTATGATTGGGCCACCAGGATCGCCAATGACGTTGATCTGGGGTCCGGGGGCATCCTGTTATTACCGAATCAGCCGGGAGGAAATCCCGCCAGTTTGTTAGTCCAAGCCGGTAAGGAGGGGAATATTTATCTCGCTCAGACATACCCGATCGGGTCGCTCGGCGGATACACCGGCAACGGTTCCTCCGATACAGTCGCTCAGTCCATACCGCAAGTGCTTTGCTACAACGTGAACGAAGAGTGTGGAGTCTGGGGTGCCCCTGCGTGGTGGTCGACGACTTCGGGTGGAGGAGGTTCCACTGGATACGCCTACTTCGGAGGGCAAAGCCTTCCACTCATGCAGTTCAAGTTTTATCCCAACGGGAATTCGTGCACTGGAACCGGGGATGAGGCTGGATTTTGTACGCAGCCCTCGGCGCAGACAGTTCATCAGTTCGGCTGGCCTGGGCCTACGCCAGTCGTCACCGCTCCAAGCACCACGTCGACCCAGGCCATTGTTTGGGCGATCGATACCCAGAAGGGAGCCACCGGAGGCGTAGCTTCATTGTTCGCCTTGGACGCTACCACGCTGAAATGCCTTTACACCACCGATCAGGGTGTCGCGAAGGGAGGCTGCACCCGCAAGGGACCGAGCAGCGATGTTCCTTCTGGCGCAGCGATCAAGTTCACGGTCCCGAGCGTAGCGAATGGGAAAGTTTTCCTCGGTACCACCGGCGGCAGCGGGACAACTCAGGGATTCCTGAATATCTACGGGCTCAACTAATCGAAAATTCGCCGACTCTCTTTATAGCTCGATGCCCAATTGCTTCTGGATCTGTTCCAGCGGTACTCCCTTGGTCTCTGGCACCATCATTCGAACCCAGAGAAGTTGCAGAATCATCATGCCGGTGAAGAACGAGAAGATGTAACCCGGTTGGAAGGCTGTGACCATCTTGGGGAAGAACGTCGTCAGCAGCGCGGCAAAAATCCAGTGCGTGAAGCTGCCCAGTGTCTGCCCTTCGGCCCGATGGCGATTGGGGAAGATCTCGGAGATAAATACCCAGATCACTGCTCCCTGACCGATCGCATGGGCGGCAATGAACGCAAAAATACAAACCGGGACAATTGAATAGTGCGCGGTGAAAAAGGCCCAGGCTGTCAAACCGAGTGAACCGATGTAACCGAAAGAGCCGATATAAAGCAGTGTCCGTCGTCCCAGTTGATCGATCAGCCACAATCCAACAAACGTAAAGATGAGATTCGTGATGCCGATTCCTATTGACTGCAGCAACGCCGCTTTTGCCGCCAGCCCAGTGAGTTCGAAAATTCGCGGCGCAAAATAAAGAATCGCATTGATACCCGACATCTGGTTGAAGAATGCGATCAGAAACGCCAGCAAAATTGGTTTGCGAAGACGGCTGGTCCAGAAATTTCCGGAGGAAACTTGTTCAGTGGAAGCAGCGGCGATCTCGTCGGCATCTGCCGCGATCTCTCTTTCGGACGCTCCCGGTTCGATCAGGTGCAGCACTTTCACCGCCCGTTCGCGATCACCCTTCTTACTGAGCAGCCATCGCGGGCTCTCGGGCAGCCCAAGGCAGAACAATGCGTAGAGCAGAGACGGGAAGGCGGCAACTCCCAGCATCCACCGCCAGGCATCTTCGCCGACACCCGCGAGCAGAGCATTCGAAACGAAGGCAATCAGAATTCCGAACACGATATTGAACTGGAACATCCCAGCCAGCCGCCCACGCTGTTTTGCTGGCGCGATCTCCGAGATGTACATCGGCGCCACAACGGTTGATATTCCAATCCCTAGCCCTCCAACCACCCGTGCCGCAATGAAAATTCCTACATCGGTGGCGAGTGCCGATCCTACCGCCCCAATGAAGTACAGAACGCCAATCCACAACAGCGTTGCCTTGCGTCCGAAACGATCGGCTGGCCAGCCTCCAATCAGCGAACCAACGACCGTGCCGTAGAGAGCTGACGCCATGGCAATACCATGTACGCCCGGGCTCAGACCCCAAAGTGTCTGGATGGTTTTTTCGGCGCCAGAAATGACGACTGTATCGAATCCAAAAAGGAATCCGGCCAGAGCCGAGGTGAGCGACCAGAAAAAAATGCGCGCGTTCATAGTTGGGACGCGCGCAGCTTATCACAGAATCCGTGCTCCAGCCCGTGACTGGGAGCGGTCTATTTGTTCGTCAGCGGAAAATTCTTTTCCCGCCAACCGCGAATTCCACCATCCATCGATATCACGTTGGTATAGCCCATTTTTTGCAGATTGTCAGCTGCAAGCGCCGAGCGAAATCCACCCCCGCAATAAAGAATCATTTCCGCCGTCAGGTCCGGCACACGAGCTTCGATATCGCGTTCGAGGATGCCTCTGCCAAGATGAATCGCGCCCGGCAGATGATCTTTGGCAAACTCACTTTCCTCGCGCACATCGACGAGCAGGAACTTGTCACCACGATCCATTCGCTTCTTCACCTCATCAACGTTGGTCTCCCGCACGCGCGACTTTGCGTCGTCAACAATCTTCAGAAACCTGGGAGGATGTTGGTGGGCCATACCGATCTCCTTCGCAATTTGGTCTTCTCACCATGGTATCAATCGTTTTGCCGCTTGTGCACGCCAGCTGGGGCTTCGAGTAGCATGAACGTTTGCCTCTCCCTCCGACATCCCGTAAAGTCGGCCTCGCCCGCGCCCTTTCAAAGCTGGGCTACTGCTCGCGTTCGCAGGGCGCGAAACTGATTCGCGCCGGACGCGTCCGGTTGAATACCAAACTCTGTCGAGATCCCGAAACACCAGTTCATCTTGAGTGCGACAAGATCGAAGTGGACGGGCAAGCCCTCGCCGGGGAGCAGAAAGTCTATCTCATCATGAACAAGCCTCGCGGCATTGTCACGACTGCGTCGGATGAGAAAGGTCGCGAGACGGTCTATTCAGTTCTTGACGGTTGCGGTGAGTCTCTGCCTTGGATATCTCCGGTGGGACGGCTCGATAAAGCCAGCGAAGGATTACTTCTGCTGACCAACGACTCGGAATGGGGATCGCGTGTCGCTGCGCCGGAGACACATTTGGAGAAGACCTATCACGTGCAGATCGCCAGGCTGGCAGACGAAGACTTCATTCGGCAGATCGAAAAAGGAGTGAGAACTAACGGTGAGGAATTTCTAAATGTCTCCCGCTGTCGGCTGCTCCGTTCCGGAGGAAAGAATTGCTGGCTTGAGATCACCCTCCATGAAGGGAAGAACCGGCAGATCCGCAGAATATTGGAGACACTCGGCGTGGAAATTCTCAGACTGGTGCGCGTCGCCATTGGACCTCTGCAGCTTGGAACGTTGGCAAAAGGAACATGCCGTCGGCTCACTCCAGACGAAAAACGAAATTTGGACGACGCAATGATTTACCGAAAACAACGAAAATCACCACCCCAGAGGCACGCCACTTAGCACACTCCGACTAGCTCATGAACATGAACGATCTGACATTTTTATCTGCCGTTGAAATGGCCCGACAGATCTGCGAGAAGAAAATCTCTCCGGTTGAATTGGCTGACGCACACCTCGCAAAAATCGAACGCCTCAATCCGAAGCTCAACGCCTTCGTGCAGATCTATCCCGAGCACGTCCGTAAAGAGGCTCGCAACGCCGAAGCCGCTGTAATGAAAAGTGAATCTCTCGGCTTTCTGCACGGCGTGCCGATCAGCATAAAAAGCTCAATCGATGTAGCTGGCATGAAATGCGAGGCCGGAACTCGTCTTCGAGCCGAGCACGTTGCTATCTCAGATGCGCCGTTGGTCGCACGCTTGCGGCACGCGGGAGCTATTGTCCTCGGAGTGACCAATACCCCCGAGATGCTGATGGCTTGGGAAACCAACAATCTTCTTTATGGCCGTACTAACAGTCCATGGGATCTCGAACGCACGCCCGGAGGGTCCAGTGGAGGCGAAGCCGCGGCCATTGCCTCGGGCATGTCGGCAGGTGGCGTAGGAAGTGACGGTGGTGGATCCATTCGAGTCCCCGCGCACTTCAGCGGTATCTGTGGCCTCAAACCGACTCCCGGACGCATCCCTGCGACCGGCCATTATCCGGAATCGGGCGGACCCTTTGCGCTCACGGGAGTCGTCGGCCCGATGGCGCGCAGTGTGGCCGATCTCAGAGTCCTGTTTGAGATCATGCAAGGCCCTGACGTCGCCGATACGTGTGCCGCGCCGGTTCCGATTCGCTGGCCCAGCGAATCAGAAATCAAGCAATTGCGTGTTGGCTTCTTTGAGGACGATGGCCGCACACCGGTGACACCGGAAATTCGCCAGGCTGTTCGGAGCGCCGCCGACGCTCTCTCCCGCGCTGGCTTCCGGGTCGAACTTTTTCGCCCCGAGGGCCTGGAAGAAGCCCGCGTCCTCTGGAAAAAATTCTTCGTGAAAATGGGCGGCATGATGATCGGTCCAATGTTTGACCAAGCCCAGCAGAATGCCAATCCCATGCTGAAGCAATACCTGGAGTGGTCGGCAACGGAGCCGACCCTGTCTGGTCCCGCTGTCATCGATGCCTGGATTCGCCGCGATGTGCTGCGCGCCAGTTTCTTCGCGCAAATGCAAAAGTATCCCATCCTGCTTTGCCCCGCAGCGGCCATTCCGGCATTTCGTCACGGCGAGCGTAATTGGCTGATCGAAGGCAAGAACGTGCACTACCTCGATGCCTGGAGCTACTGCGAATGGTTCAACCTCCTCGGTAATCCCGGTATCGTTGTTCCGGTGAGCCAGTCGCAGGAGGGCTTGCCGATCGGCGTGCAGATCGTAAGCAGGCCTTGGGAAGAGGAGCAAGGTCTCGCGGTCGCAGCCGCACTCGAAAAAGAGTGCGGTTCGTGGCGAATTCCGCCAATTCACTAAAACTCGAGCCCAAAAGCTGAATAATATGTTTCCATTATTTCGCCTGCTTCATCGGATCGATACTTTTGTGACTGCGGTCGTCGACCACTGTGGGGTCGGCAGTTCGTCTCCGTCCTGATTGAGCAACTCGGAATGCCTGGTCTTGGGGGAATCACCGGTCGTCTTTTATTGTGGCTAGTAGTCTTTCTGGCCATCTCGGCGGGCTATCTCTACACCTTTCCTCAAGCGAATATCCTCTATGCCGTGGTCGTTCTGCTGCACGCTCTCGGCGGCGTCCTGGCAGCGATTCTCCTGATCCCCTTGCTGGTTCGCCTCCTTCGAACCGGAAGCATTGCCTCCCGTGCCGGATGGTTGCTGATCGCAGTTAGCGCAGTTGTCGGCGTTGTTTTGATCAAGACCGGCACACCGCGCAGCGAGTGGAACAAGCTTTACGCTCACATTGTCGTTTCTGTGGCTGGAGTCGCGCTGCTCGCTGCGGGTTGGCTCATCCGGCGCACAGGTGACCTGGTCCCCGCTCGGCCGCAGTTCACCACTTCTGCAGTGCGAACCGTCGCATGCCTTGCTGTTTTCGCGGTTCTCGGTTTTAGAGCGCATTACATCCGTGACCGCTGGGAAGCTCGAAACCGTATCCAGAATCCCACCATGCCGCCTGAAACCATGAACGGCGAGGGCGACGGCCCCCAAGGTTCCTTCTTTCCAAGTTCTGCCCAGGTCTACGGGAATCAAAAAATTCCCAGCAAGTTCTTCATGGAGTCCGACTCCTGCAAGCGCTGCCATGAAGACATCTACAACCAGTGGTACAGCTCGGCGCACCATTTTTCCTCGTTCAATAACCAGTGGTACCGCAAGTCGATTGAGTACATGCAGGACACGATCGGCACCAAGCCCTCCAAATGGTGCGGTGGATGCCACGACCCGGCCGTGCTCTATGCGGGCATGATGGATACGCCAATCAAGCAAATCGTGCACCGCCCCGAGTCGCAGGCCGGATTGGGCTGCATGATGTGCCACTCCATCGCAAACGTGAAAAGCACGATGGGCCAGGCAGACTTTTATCTCGAATATCCCAAGCTCCACGAACTCGCCGCGACCAAGAATCCCGTCATGCGCGAGTTGCACGATTTCCTGATCAAACTCAATCCCGAGCCACACCGTCGCGTATTCCTGAAACCGTTCATGCGCGACCAGACGGCCGAGTTCTGCTCGTCCTGTCACAAAGTGCACCTCGATGTTCCGGTGAACGGCTACCGGTGGTTCCGGGGTTTCAACGAATACGACAACTGGCAGGCCAGCGGAGTATCAGGGCAGGGCGCGCGCTCGTTCTACTATCCGCCAAAACCCGCCCAGTGCGCCGACTGCCACATGCCCATGGAGTCGTCGAAAGATCAGGGCAACGTCAACGGATTCGTGCACTCGCATCGCTTCCCGGCCGCGAACACCGCCGTACCGACAGCCAATGAAGACGCCGCTCAGTTAAAGCTCACCGAAGACTTTCTGAAAAGCGGCGCGTTGACAGTCGACATCTTTGCGCTGTCGCCTGCTCAAGCCGCACTCAAGCCTGGCGCGAACACGCAGTCGGAGCTCTCTACAACTTTTGCCGTGGGTGAAGAAGCAGAAAGCAAAGTGACTTCACAAGGTGGAGGCGAAACCGCTCCGGTTACAGCTCCTTTGAATCGCGTGCAGCCTTCTTTGCGCCGCGGCGATACGGTTCGCATCGACGTCGTCGTTCGCACAAAGAAGATCGGGCACTTTTTCCCGGGCGGCACTGTCGACGCCTACGACACCTGGCTCGAACTCAAGGGCACCGACGACAAAGATCAGACGATCTTCTGGAGTGGCATGGTCGAAGACAATGGCCACGGTCCCGTGGAAAAAGGAGCGCACTTCTATCGTTCACTGCAGATCGATGCGCATGGTAATCCCATTAACAAGCGCAATGCATGGGCCACGCGAGCCGTCGTCTACGTGCGGCTGATTCCTCCCGGCGCTGCCGATACGGTGCACTACCGCGTGCACATCCCGGGAAATGCCGGAAACAAAATCACCCTGCACGCCCGCCTCTGCTACCGCAAGTTCTCTTGGTATGGCACGCATGAGGCCTTCGCGGGCGTACCCGATCCATCGAAGCCGAATGCGGTTGCCCCGGATTTCGATGACCGCCAGACTTTGTTCACAGCTTCGTTGAATGGCGTTTCGGCGAAGGAAGAGAAGATTCCGGATTTACCCATCGTGCCCATGGCCGAGGATGAAGTGACTCTTCCCGTCGTTGCGCATAATGCCCCCGAGGAGCAGCCGAAGACCATCACTCTCAAAGACGAGTGGCAGCGCTGGAACGACTACGGCATTGGCCTACTGCTCCAGGGAGACCTGAAGGGCGCTGCCGCCGCATTTCAGAGAGTGACCGAGGCCGATCCCAATAATCCCGACGGCTGGGTGAACATAGGACGCTGCGCCGTGCAGGAAGGCGACATGTCTCGCGCACGCACAGTCCTGGAGAAAGCACTCACGCTATCTCCCAATCTCGCCCGCGCGAATTTCTTCTACGCCAAAGTCCTTCGTTCCGATGGAAATTACGACGGCGCAGCTTCCCGACTGCGCAGCGTGCTTGCCCAATACCCGCGGGATCGTGTTGCCCTCAACGATCTTGGCCGCATTCTTTTTTTGCAGCGCAAATACGACGAAGCCGTAAAGGTTCTGACTTCGGTGCTTGCGATAGATCCCGAAGATCTCCAGGCGCACTACAACTTGATGCTCTGCTACAACGGCCTCGGCAACGAGAAGCTGGCAAAAGAGCACCAGGCCCGCTACATGCGTTTCAAAGCTGATGAGTCGGCGCAAGCAATCACCGGCCCATATCGGCAGCTTCATCCCGAGGACAACAACGAGCGCCAATCCATCCACGAACACATCTCCGTACCGCTGCCGATAGCCAGCACCAACCATGTTGGGACGGCTACCCTCGGCCGTCCGGCCGGACAAAGCCCGGCAGCGTCTTCCGCCGGAGCCTCTCGATAAATGTTCAAAGCCCAAGCCACCACGGAGTCACAGAGTCACCGAGAAGAATCTTTTTCTTTTTTCTTGAAACTCCTCCGTGCCTCCGTGTCTCCGTGGTTAGTCGCTGTTTGTTTTGTCGTTAGCACGCAGGCCCAAATCCATTTCCGCGACATCACCACCCAGGCCGGGATCCGCTTCACCCACAACAACGGCGCTTTCGGAAAGAAGTGGCTCCCGGAAACCATGGGCCCCGGTTGCGCGTTCATCGATTACGACAATGACGGATACCCCGACATTATTCTGATTAATGGAGAAGATTTTCCCGGCCACCCGCGCGGGGGTGCGACCACGCTGAAGCTCTACCACAACAATCACGACGGCACCTTCACCGACGTGACCCGCCAGTCCGGACTCGCCATCCCGATGTACGGTTTCGGCGTAGCCATCGGAGACTACGACAACGATGGCTACGACGACATTTTCGTTTCGGCGCTAGGACAGAGCCATCTGTTCCACAACAACGGCAACGGAACCTTCACCGATGCCACCAAGTCCGCTGGCATGTGGGGTCCCAATGAGTTCTCCACGAGCGCAGCCTGGGTGGACTACGATCGCGATGGCAAACTCGACCTCGTCGTCGCGAACTACGTCCAGTGGACTACACAGACAGATCTCTACTGCACGCTCGATGGCGCGCACAAGTCTTACTGCACGCCCGAATCCTACAAGGGAACTTCGGTGCGCCTCTGGCACAATCTCGGCGGAGGCCGATTCGAAGATGCAACGCAGAACGCCGGATTGCAGGATCCGACCTCCAAGAGCCTGGGTATCACCATTCTCGACTACAACGTCGACGGATGGCCCGACATCCTGATCGCCAACGACACGCAACCCAACAAACTCTACGTCAATAAGAAGAACGGCACTTTCGAAGAGCGCGGCGTTGCGGCCGGAATCGGTTTCAGCGAAGACGGAGTCGCACGCGCCGGCATGGGTACCGATGCCGCCGACTATGATCGCAGCGGATACGCCAGCGTGCTCATCAGCAACTTCGCCAACCAGATGGTTTCGTTATTTCACAATGAAGGAAACGGTCTCTTCGTCGACGAAGCACCGCAATCCGAGATCGGGCGCGACACGCTCGTCACGCTCGGTTTTGCCTGCTTTTTCTTCGACTACGACAACGACGGTTGGCCCGACATCTTCGTCGCCGACGGGCATATCGAGAACGAGATCGAGCGCGTGCAAAAGCGTGTGAGCTATGCCGAGCCTCCGCACCTGTTCCGCAATCAGGGCCACGGCAAATTCACCGAAGTCACCGATCAGATGGGGAAATCGTTCGCTGCTCCGAAAGTCGGTCGTTCCGCCGCATACGGTGACATCGATAACGACGGCTTCCCCGACCTCCTGATCACCACCAACGCAGGGCCGGCCTACCTGTATCACAGCGAGGGCGGCACCAACCAAAGCTTGCGGATCAAGCTGGTCGGAACCAGATCGAATCACGATGGAATCGGCGCAGTCGTGCGGCTCTACTCAGGCAACGACCGTCAGTGGAAGATGCTTCGCTCGGGATCGAGCTATCTTGCGGCCAATGAACTTGTCCTGACCTTCGGTCTCGGCAAGCAGTCGAAAGCCGACCAGATCGAAATCCAATGGCCCAGCGGACAAGTCGACAAATTGTCGAACGTTGCCGCAGGCCAGACCATAACCGCGCAAGAAGGGAAGGGGATCATCGCCAACCGCCCTTATCAGAAAAGCTCGCCAAAATCTCTAACCGCCAGGAACGTGAAGGCTCAGGACCGAACCCGTTGATCTTTTCCTTCGTGTATCTTCGTGTCCTTTGTGGTTAAAATTCCTATGGAATGAATCCGAAAATCTCCGCCGTCATTTTCACCGCAGTTCTCGCGGGCCTTGGCCTATTTTCGTCGGCTCCAAAATCTGATCCTGTCGAGGCCTCACGCTTGAACAACATCGGCGTGGCCTACATGAATCAGCAACTCTTCGAGAAAGCGCTGAAAGAATTTCAGCAGGCGCAGGCGACCGATCCCAAGTTCTCGATCGCGCGCCTGAACGAGGGCGTTGCCTATTTAAATCTGCAAAAGATCGATGAAGCCAAGGCCGCGCTTGACGATGCCATCAAGCAGGATCCGAAAAATCCCAATGCCTGGTATAGCTTGGGTCTGCTCGCCAAAAACACGGGCGACGCACCGGCCGCCATCGATGCATTTAAGCGCGTCACAGAAATCGATCCCGACAACGCTGACACCTGGTATTTTCTCGGCACTTCATATGCGCAAGCCAAGCAGTTTCCACAGGCGATCGAAGCCTTCGACCACGCCATCAAAATCAATCCGCTGCACGCGTCGGCAGAGTTTGGATTGTCCCGCGCCTACCAGCAATCCGGAGACACCGAGCACGCCCGCGAGCACCTGAAACGTTTTCAATACATCACGCAAAACAAATACGGCGCCCCGATGAGCCTCGCCTACGGCGAACAGGGCCAGTACTCGCGCGCGGTGGAATCGCCGCTGATGCCGTTAAAGCCGCCTCCACAGATCAAGGTGCAGTTCGTGGATGTGACCAAGGAAGCGGGACTGGTGACCAAATCTAACTCGACCGGGTATTCGGGGCGGATGGAACGGTCTCTTGGTTCGGGTGCCTGTTTCTTAGACTATGACGCACACGGCGAGATTGACATCCTTCTAGCTGATGAAGGACCAATGAGCGGCCTGGCCCTATATCGCAATCTGGGGAACGGCAAGTTCGAGGACGTAACGAAGAAAGCCGGACTAGATCCAACGCTTCATGCTGTCGGGTGTGCGGCCGGTGATTACGACAATGATGGCGCAACCGACTTGGTCGTGATCACTACTGCTGAGGTCAAGATTTTTCACAACGAGAAAAACGGAATTTTCAAGGATGTTTCGCAGCCGGCAGGAATCAAGAGCGAAGGTAATAATATCGGTGCCACTTTTGTGGACTACGACCACGATGGCGATCTGGATCTATATATAACGCGCGGCAAGCCAAGCCCGGCCAGCGCCGTTCGTCCGGCCTTCGAAAGCGATTGGTCCGGGAACATTATGTTCCGCAACAACGGTGATGGGAAGTTCACAGACGTCACTGAGCAGACAGGCCTCAAAGGAGCCGGTCCCTACGTAACCGCAATCGGAACAGACTATAACAACGACCGAGCGGTCGACCTACTGGCCTCGATCGCACGACTGAATGCCCCACCTCCCGCCAAACCAAACGCGATGGTCTATCTAAATCGCAAGGAAGGAAGATTTGCTGACCTCTATCCATTTACCGGTGATGATGGCGTCGTGCCAAAATCGGGCATCGCCGTGCTCGATTTTGATCACGACGGATGGATGGATGCAGCGCTCACGGCTGAGGGAGTTCCATCCCTTACTCTCTGGAGAAACGATCAAGGTAAGAGCTTTCAGCGAAAGGCATTTCCGATCCCTGACTGGAGCGCAGCTTTCGGCGTCGCCGCCTTCGACTACGACAACGACGGCTGGGTCGATCTAGTCGCCGTCGGCGAAACCAAAGACGGAAAGGGGGAAATCCGCCTCTTCCGCAATCTCGGACCCGACGGTTGGAAAGACGTCACCACCGACGTCGGCCTCGACAAAATTCATCTCGAAAGCCCGCGCGCCATCATCACGGGCGACTACGACAACGACGGCGCCACCGACCTGCTCATCACCCAGAATCACGGTCCCGCCGTGCTCCTGCGCAACGAGGGAGCGACTCAGAATCACTGGCTGAAGCTCTCGCTCAAGGGACTCAACGATAACAAGTCCGCCATCGGCACGAAAGTCGAAGTGTTCTCCGGGGGCAATCGCCAGAAATTCGAAATCTACGGATCCAACGGATATCTCGGCCAGAACTCTACTGACCTCGTCGTCGGCCTTGGCCAATCCAAAGACGCCGACATCGTCCGCATGCTCTGGCCCACCGGCGTGTTGCAGGACGAAATCGATAAAGACCAGGTTGCCGGAGACAAGCGGCACGAGATGCTGGAAATCGACCGCCGCGGCAGTTCCTGCCCCACGCTGTTTGCCTGGAACGGCGAGCGTTACCAATTCGTCGCCGACATGCTCGGAGCCGCAGTAGTCGGCCACTGGATCGGTCCCAACCAGCGCGACATCCCGCGCCCAGTCGAGTACATCAAGCTCCCAAGGGGACTTGTGAAAACAAAACCGACCGCAGACCTCGGTCCTCGGACCTCAAAAGCGCATGACTCTGGGTTGCCCAAGGTCCAAGGTCCAAGGCCCGACGCCGGTTTGTTGAGTTTCCGCTTCATGGAGCCCCTCGAAGAAGCCGTCTACCTCGATCAGGTGCGCCTGATGGCGGTCGATCATCCCGCCGACGAAGACGTGTATCCGAACGAGTACTTCGCTTCGAATCCGCCGTATCCGGAGTTCAAGGTAGTCGTGAGCCGTCACGCGCAGCCTCCCGCGGGCGCATGGGACGAGCACGGCCACAATGTTCTGCCCGATCTGCTAGCGCATAAGTTTTTCGGCGACTTCGGTCTTACCCAATTTGCCGGATTCGCAAAGCCGCACTCCCTGATTCTGGATCTCGGCAAGCCATACGATGGCGGTCCGCTCTGGCTGATGGCTCACGGCGAAATTGAATACTTCACCGCCAACAGTATGTACGCCGCATCGCAGGCCGGTCTCGAGCCAATTTCTCCCTATGTCGAAGCACTCGGCCAAAATGGCAAGTGGAAGCGCGTCATGGACGACATGGGATTCCCCGCCGGCGGCCCACGAACGATGACGGCCGACCTCACGGGCAAGCTGCCGAAAGGCACCCGGCAGATCCGCATCACGACCAATCTGCAAATCTACTGGGACAGCATCCTCGTGAATCGCACCGAACAGGTAGCGCCGCCGTCCCAGCGGCTGTCTCGGGGGCGTCTCGCCCCCGCATGGAGCAAAAAAGAAGTTGTCGGTATCACCACAGGAGCTGAGGGCGGGACGCCCTCAGGACAGCCGGCCGGAAGCGGGCTCTACCGTCTCACGCCGATATCACTTGTACGCGCCGACCTCGAGTTCCACGGGTATCCGTACAAAATTGAAGGCCTGCCGCCGGGCAACGTGCAATACATCTATGAAAAGACGAGCTCCACCGGCCCCTACACGCGTCCCGTCGGAACCTATACGCGCTATGGCGACGTTCTCCCGCTACTGACAAAACTCGACGACAAGCTTGCCGTCTTCGGCTCGGGAGACGAAGTCCGTCTCGACTTCGATCCTTCAAATCTCCCGCAGCTTCCCAAAGGTTGGGTGCGCGACTACTTCTTCGCTGCCAACGGCTACGAAAAAGATATGGACTTCTACGCCGCAGAAGGGAACTATGTCGCCCCGCTCCCCTTCCTGAGCATGGGCGAGTATCCTTATCCGCCGAAGAAGTCGTTTCCGTTAGATGACCAGCACGTGAACTATTTGCTCGAATACAACACGCGCCACATGTCTGGCCACGAGCAGAGGGGATACTGGTTTGACTACGGCCCAGCGCAGCGGTGAACGTGACGATGCGATCAGCTCTTTCCGATGTCATCTTGAGATTTGGCAAAGCCGAATCGAGGGACCGTACGAAAGCGTGAGCTGAACCTACAGCCAATAAGATCGATGCGCAGTCAACAACTTGGAGAAACCTGCCCACCTCTAAATCAGTTTCAAGGCTCCGTGAGTTCTTCAGAGACCTTTCATTCTCCTCAGAATGACATCGGGCAGCACGAAGTTTGTCATTCCGACGCGCTCTTTGCGCGAGGAATCTGCTTCTTGCTGACACCCGATCCCGGAATTCTGTTCGGGCGCAGAATCGTTTTAATATTTGACATTCCAGCCGCTTCCATAATCCAATAGCGATTCCCATGGAAACCTCTACCGCCGCCCCGGCCGCCGTTCCCAGACTGCGCCGCACGCTTACGCTTTGGGACCTCATCTTCTACGGAATCGTTCTCATCCAGCCCATCGCGCCAGTGCCGTTGTATGGCGTCGCCCAGAAACTTTCCGACGGGCACTTCGTCACCATCATCCTGATCGCACTTTTCGCGATGCTCATTACCGCAGTTAGCTATGGGCGCATGGGAGCCCTCTACCCGACCGCAGGATCCGCCTACACCTACGTCGGCAAGGGACTCAACCCGCATCTCGGTTTCCTCGCCGGATGGGCGATGATTCTCGACTACCTGCTGCAGCCCCTCATCAACACCGTCTGGATTGCCACCGCGCTGCACGAGCGCTACGTTCATCAGGTTCCATACGTCTTCTGGGCGTTGCTGATAGCAGGCGTGATGACGGTGCTGAACCTGATCGGAGTGAAAGCATCAGCAAACGCCAACAAAGTGCTGCTCGCGATTATGACTGTTGTTGTGGCCGCGTTCGTGGTGCTGGCTGTGAAATATCTTTATGGTGGACAGGGATGGGGCGGCCTTTTCTCGTTGCAACCTATTTATGACCCGCAGACGTTCAATTGGGGAAAAATCAAAGTTGCGACTTCATTCGCAGCGCTGACGTACATCGGCTTCGATGGAGTAACCACTCTCGCCGAAGACGTTGAGAATCCCAAGCGCAACGTGCTGCTCGCGGTTGTGCTCACCTGCATCTTCGCGGGCACGAGCAGCGCCTTCGAAGCATATCTGGGAGCTCGCGTGTGGCCCAACTGGCACTCGTTCCCGAATCTTGAAACGGCCTACATGGACATCTGCAGCCGGGTTGGCGGTGTAGTGCTCTTCAATGCCATGGGCTTCATCCTGATCGTAGCTGCTTTCGGAAGCGGATTGACTGGAACCTTGGGCGCAGCCCGGTTACTGTTTGGCATGGGCCGTGATGGTGTCTTGCCCAGGAAATTTTTCGGTCACCTGAAACCCGGCAGCAGCACTCCTACGAACAACATCCTCCTCATCGGGGGCCTCGCTTTCGCCGGAGCGGAATTGCTTTATCACATCGGCAACGCGTACGAGCACGCAGGCGAGTTGCTGAATTTCGGTGCATTTCTTGCCTTCAGCGGTGTGAATCTTGCTTGCTTCTGGCAATTCACCGTGCACGCACAGAAGAACGGAGCAAAGTGGCGATTGCTGCAAGATGCTGTGTTGCCGCTGATCGGTTTTCTCGTTTGCGGCTACATCTGGTGGAACCTGAACAGTCTGGCGAAGACGGTCGGCGGGATCTGGTTCGCGATCGGCATCCTCTACGTCGGCTACAAGACTAACTGGTTCCGCTCCGCCCCGGTCATGATCGACTTCAGCGACTCGTAACCTCAATGCATCTCGAGCCACACGCAAGAATCCCCACTTTCCTAAACGCAGGAAAGTGGGGATCTCAAACTCTAATTGCTGAATTTCCCAATTACTCAATCGTTGTATCTCTCAATCACTCAATGACTCAATCGCCCAATCGCTCAGTCACTCCACGTTCCATCCGCTAATTTCCACCACTGGCTTCGCCGCGCCCAACTCGCTCGTGCGATAGCTCGCGGTAATCTCTCGCTTTTCGCCGGGCAGCAAAGAAATGTAGTTGTCCTCCCAGACCACTGGCAGGATTTCCTCCCCCTTGGGCCCCTTATCAACCTTCAGTCGAATAAAGAACGCTAGGTTCTTGCTCGGATTCTGGATCATCACGTGCGTGATCGAATCCTCGCCTTTTCGCTCGGTATGGTCGGTAAACTTCAGCTTCACTTTCGGCAGCTGTGAGATCGCCGTGAAGTCGGCGAACTGGGCCGTCGGAGTCATCCACCATGTGCTCTTCGCCCAATCGATAGTTTCCGGCTTGGTCGAAAGCCAGTAGAAATTCGAACCCACCTGCTTGCCCGCCGAGTCCTCCAGCCGCAGCACCAGGAAATACGTGTTGCTCAAGCCGGAGACATCCGGCAGCGTAAAGATTTTCGCCGTGCTGTCGGCCGCAGCATCGACCGGATTTTCTTGCGTGAATTTCTCCGTCGCGTCGAGATTGTAAATCTTCGTGATCAGCTTCAGCCCCTTCGCGTCGGTGTACTGGCTGCTGACGACCCAAATCGAATGGTCGTCGTATCCATAGAGCGGATGCAGAGCTTCGGTCGCCCGTTTGGCGCCGAAATATCCGCCAGCCGGACGCAGATAGTAGTCATACAAGTGCCAGATCATTGAAGGCCACGCATTGTTCAGCATCCACTGAATCACGCCCGCTGACTGATACTTGTTACGGCTATACGCCTCGTACATCGCACGCACGCCCTCGTAGGTCTGCATCTGCGACTTGATCGCGAAGTCGTCTACGTTATCCGACTTGCCGTAGCGATTCGCCAGTGCTTCGCTGAATACGTTGATCGTTTTGAACTCACCCCCGCCCGCGTGATAGTTCCACACATCGTCGATCGGCCACATGTGATCCTTGCCGACCATCTCGCGGATGCTCTCGACTGGCGGGACCGCTGGTCCCATGCTGGTTTCGCTGTCGAATCCGTATCCACCCCCGCAGCCGCCGGGATTACACATCTTGCGGCCCGGTTGGCCCTCCGGCGTATCGACCTCCCAATAGCTGGGCGCGACATATTCATACGGCCCGCTCATCTTCATCCCGCTGTCGCCCGTGACGGTGGTCTTCTTTCCCGTTGCTGACGAAACGACCGGGTTCGGCCAGAGCAGATCCTTCTCCACACCGAGATACATCTGCTCGACATCCGGCGGCGGAGGATTGTCGCTTCCATTCAGCCACATCACGAGGCTGGGATGGCTGCGCAGACGATAGATCTGATCGCGCAACGATTCTTTCGCAATGTCGAAATCCTTCGGCTGCCAGCGCGGCCAGCGCTCCCAAAAGTCGCAGCAACACCAGCCGGCCATCACCAGAGTGCCCTGCTTATCGGCGATATCAAAAAACTCTTGCGTCTCCAGCTTGCCTTCCAGACGCACCGTGTTCAGCCCCATATCCTGCACGTACCGGAATTGATCCTTCAGGTTCTGCGAATTCTCGCGCAGCATCATGTCGGGCGTGTACCCGGCACCACGAATCAGAATCTTCTTGCCATTGATCGAGAACACCCGCCCGCCAACCGAGTTCACCTCCGACGTAATCTCCCGGATTCCGAACTCGCTATTCGATTGATCGCTGATGGCGCCATTCACTTCGAATTGCATGGTGAGCTTGTAGAGGTTGGGAGTACCCATCTGAGCCGGCCACCACAGACGCGGACTGGTAAACACGAGCTGCGAGAACTTGTCGGGCGTGAACGTTACGTCCTTGGCTTCGTTCGGTCCCAGCTCTACATCCTGCTCGAAGCTGATGCTCTCGATCTGCCCTTTGAGTTTGCCCTTGACCGGCTGATCCGTACCGTTCTTCACTTGGGCCGTGACGGTCAACTGTGCGCTGTCGTTGGCCGGAGAGCTTACTTTCGACACGACTGTCGGATACCGTAACGCCACCGGTCCGCTCGTCGTCAGGTAAACCTCGCGCCACAAACCCATGTCCTTGTCAGGCGGCGCCGGGTTCCAATCCACGAATGTGATTGCCAAATCATGCTCGGTTGGAGCCCATGTCTGTACCGCCAGCACATTTTCCGCTCCAGGCTTTGCGGCAGCGGTGACATTGAACTCGTACGTCCGCCAGGCGCCGGCAACATCGTCGGATGTTGCGACTTGTTTCCCGTTGAGCCAGATGTTCGCGCGGTAGTTAATGCCGTCGAATTTCAGCCAAACGGTCTTGCCCTTGTAGGAAGCGGGAACCGTGAACGCCTTGCGATACCACCACGACACCGCATAGGGACTATCGGGCTGCATCGGAATATTCGAGAAATTGGCCCCAATCGGGTAGGTCACCCCCGCGAAGCTGCGGAGGGTCATGCCGGGGAAGGGATCCGGAAGCGTCTTATCCTTCACCAGCGCCGCGACTACGGTCGTCGGCACCGTAACCTCATGCCATCCCTTCGGGGTGAACTTCGGAGTCGAGATCACCTCACCCTGCGCCTCGACCTTGGCGGAACTCTGCAACATCCAGCCCTCGTGTAAAGCCAGCTTTGCCCCGGATTCGTGTTTGACAGCGGACTTCTCCTGCGCAATCAACGAAGTGGAAAGAAGGCATTGAACTAGGAATACGAGAAACACTGCGGCCAACGGCTTACCTGATCTCATGGTGCTCCTTTGGACATGGGTGGTAGATCGGCACACGTATCGTCGGAAAATTGCTCCGCCAATGGATAACACTTCTATTAATTCGTTTCAATAGCGCATTTTCTCCTGCTCTCGAAACGCCAATTCCAGGAGTTTTAGGAATGCCGCATTCCGAGCGTCTTAACGTGGTCCTCTACCCAATTTGTCTCCTTTCCCACCGCGCCGGTACAACCGGCTGGTTTATAATTAGTAATTCTCCTCCCTTTCTCTGGAGTGATAAGAACATGATTCGCTTTCTACAGACCCCTGGCCCAGTGAAGAAGTATGTCCTCGGCGGCCTTCTGGTGCTGATGACGGTTGCGATGTGCTGGTATCTGGTGCCAAGCGCCGGAAATTCCGGCTACAACTTTGGTGGCGCCAAGCAGGGCGTCGTCGCCCAGGTGGGCGGCGCCGACATTACCGCCGACGAAGTCCGGACTACTGCCCGCCAGATGCTTCAGCAGCAAATGCCCCAGGGCGGCGCCAACACGAGCATGCTACTGCCTTTCTTCTCCCAGCGCGCAGCCGAGCAGCTCATCACCCGCCAGGCCCTGATTGCCGAGGCAACCCGCATCGGCCTTCGCGTCAATCCGGACGAAATTCGCGACGAACTCCAGCACGGACGCTATGCCGCTACCTTCTTCCCTGGCGGCACTTTCATTGGCCAGCAGGAATATGAAGACATGCTGCAGCGCGCCAACCTTACTCCTGCGAAGTTTGAAGAAGACGTGGGCAAAGACATCCTGCTGACAAAATTACAGGCTCTGGTATCTGGGACGGCCGGCGTCACGGAGTCAGAGATCCACGAGCAGTTCATCAAGCAGAATTCCAAGGTTAAGTTCGAATATGCCGTCCTCAGGCAAGACGACCTGAAGAAAGGCTTGCATCCGACCGACGCCGAACTCAAATCGTACTATGACAGCCACAAGGCCGCCTACGCTAACTCCATACCCGAGAAACGTAAGGTGAAGTACGCCGTCATTGATACGTCAAAGACCGAGGCGAACGTTCAGGTTACACAAAGCGATCTCCAGAACTATTACGACCAGCACCGCGACCAGTACCGCGTTCCCGAGCAGGTGAAGGTCAGCCATATTCTGATCAAGACACCGCTCCCCGGTCCCGATGGCAAGATCGACGAGAAGGGTACGGCGGAGGCCCAGCGCCGCGCCGAAGATTTACTCAATCAGTTGAAGAACGGCGCGAAGTTTGAAACCCTGGCCGAGAAATATTCGGAAGACCCGGGAAGCGCCAAGCAGGGCGGATCCCTGGGCTGGATCGGCCGTGGACAAACCGTTCCTGAGTTCGAGAAAACAGCATTTTCGCTCCCTAAGGGCCAGATGAGCGGCCTGGTAAAAAGCAGTTACGGGTTCCACATCATCCGGGTCGACGATAAGCAGGATGCTCACATGAAGTCGCTCGACGAGGTGAAGTCGGAAATCGAGCCTCTCATCAAGCAACAGAAAGCCCAGCAAATTGCGCAGCGTCAGGCCGAGACCTTGCTCGCGGATGCCCGCAAACAGGGAATCGATGCAGCCGCTGCCAAGCAGGGCGTTCCAGTCATCACATCGGACTTCTTTGCCCGCAAAGATATGCTACCGGGCCTCGGGCCTTCGCCACAGTTTATGGACGCGGTCTTCTCCGAGTCTGAAAATGCGCCTCCCGATGTGGCTCCGTCCTCGACAGGAGACGTCGTTTTCCAGTTGCTCGCCGTAAAGCCCGCCTCGACGCCGACCTTTGAAGAGATCCGCAGCAAGATTGAGGACGAATTCAAGAACGAGCAGTCGCGCAATCTCCTGGCGCAGAAGGTTCAGGAACTCTCGGATCGCGCCAAAGCCGAGCACGACCTGAAGCGTGCCGCCAAAGAACTGGGCGCCACCCTGAAGACCAGCGATCTCGTTCTGCCCGATGCACAGGTCCCCGACGTTGGCTCCATGTCCGGTCAGGCAGCCGTGGCCTTCAACATGAAGCCTGGCGAGATCAGCGGCCCCATCAACAACGGTGCCGATGCCGTGGTGCTTTCCGTTCTCGAGAATCAACAACCCCAGGAGTCCGATTTCGCGGCGAAGCGAGACCAGATCCGCGATCAGTTATTGCAGGGCAAGCAGCAAGAGCGCTTCGCTCTCTTCGTCTCGAACCTCGTGGACGAGATGACCAAGCAAGGCAAGATCAAGCGCAACGAAGAAGAAATGAAAGCCCTGACTCGCACAGGCACCGAATCAGGAATGTAAGCGGCGCTGTCATGTCCTTTGCACGTGCTGCTGGCATTCTTCTGCATCCTACGTCGTTGCCTTCCCGCGGTGGAATCGGTGACTTCGGTCCCGCCGCGTACCAATTCCTAGACTTCCTCGCTTCCGCGCGCCAGGGAGTCTGGCAGGTTCTGCCGCTTGGTCCTCTGGGCTACGGCAACTCTCCGTATTCCTCCACCTCGGCCTTCGCGGGCAATCCGCTGCTGATCAGCGCGGAGCGTCTCGCAGATCACGGTTGGATCCATCGCTCGAAACTCGATTCGCTCACCAATCATTCCGCGCCGGTTCAATACAACCAGGTTTTCGCGCACAAGCTGCCGGTTCTGTTTGAAGCCGGTCGCAATTTTCTACGGACTGCTTCCGGTGAGGCATTGCATCGCTTCGAGTCCTTTTGCGCTGAAAATTCCTGGTGGCTCGATGATTTCGTGCTCTTCGACTCATTACGCGCCCACAACAAACTCGAAGCTTGGAATCGTTGGCCTCATGCTTTGGCTTTCCGTGATCCCGGTACCCTCGAAAAAGCGCGCAAGGAATTGGCCGATGACCTCCGCATCCGCGCAGCTTTGCAGTTCGCCTTCTACGAGCAGTGGCGAGCTCTCAGGAAATACGCCGCGGATCGCTCCATCCGGATCGTCGGCGACGTCGCTATCTTCGTCAATTACGACAGCGCCGATGTCTGGACCCATCGCGACCTCTTCCGTCTCAACGAAAATCTTGAGCCGGATGTGGTCTCCGGCGTTCCTCCTGATTTCTTCAGCAAGACCGGCCAGCGCTGGGGAAATCCACTGTATCGCTGGGATGTGATGAAGCAGAAGGGATACGAATGGTGGATCCAGCGCCTCCGCTGGGCCACCCAGAATTGCGACTACATCCGTCTCGATCACTTCCGTGGATTCGATCAGTTCTGGGAGATTCCTGCCCACGATGAAACCGCTGTGAACGGTCACTGGGTCGACGGCCCTCGCGACGATCTTTTTACACACCTCCGCCAGGCGCTCGGTGGGCTCCCATTTTTTGCGGAGGATTTGGGCTTCATCACGCCAGAGGTTCACGCATTACGGGATCGTCTGCAAATTCCGGGGATGTGCGTCCTGCAATTCGGTTTCGGAGACGAAGGCGCTCACATGTACCTGCCGCACCGTTCCGCAGGGAAGGTGATGTATACCGGCACACACGATAACGATACGGTCCTCGGATGGTGGAACTCCGCTGCTGCCGATCACGAACGCCGCAACGCCGAAGCCTATCTCGGTCGCTGCGATGACGGAATACACTGGGCCTTCATTCGTGCTGCCCAGAGTTCGCCAGCATCTTTGGCCGTGGTCCCGCTACAAGACATCCTCGGTCTGGGCAGCGACGCGCGCATGAATACTCCCAGCCTCGACAACGGCAACTGGCAGTGGCGCTTCGATCAGAGTCAACTCAGTGCCGATGTTGCCGCGAAGCTGTCCCATCTCGCCGAAGTAAGCGATCGCCTCCCCAAACCGTTCCCCAATCATTCAAACGAAAACTTCTTCGCATGACGAGATTTCTCAAAGCAAGCCACCAAACCAACTGCGTACCGTTCTCAACGCCCACAAGCCCCCAGCCGCGGAGCGGCGGAATGCGTTAGCCCAGGACGTAAGTCCTGGGTGCAATGCGGAAATTTGCATGGAGCCCCGCAGGGGCGAAACTCAGGCTTTGTGAACGAATCATTACAAACTCGCCGTTTGTCCGCGAATCGTGTATAGAAAAGATCGGGGAATTTCCACCGTGTCCGAAGCCATCATCGAAGCCGTTGCGGTCGAAAAATCGTACCCGCAGCCGGACGGCACCCGCATCCAGGTTGTCGGATCCACCGACCTTGTCATCGAACAAGGCAAGATCATCGCTCTGCTCGGCCCCTCTGGATGCGGCAAATCCACACTACTCCGCATTCTCACCGGACTTTCTGAACCTTCTTCGGGATCGCTCCTCTGGCACGGCAAACCGCTCAACGGACAAACGCCCAATGTTGCCATCGTCTTCCAAAGTTTTGCCTTATTCCCCTGGCTTACGGTCATTCAAAACGTCGAAGCTCCTCTGGAAGCGAAGGGAATTCCTGAAGTCGAACGTCACAAACGTGCGCTGCGTGCTCTCGATACCGTCGGCCTCGACGGCTTCGAGACCGCTTATCCCAAAGAACTCTCCGGAGGC
The DNA here is from genome assembly GCA_035946775.1 of Candidatus Sulfotelmatobacter sp. Taxonomy (GTDB): domain Bacteria; phylum Acidobacteriota; class Terriglobia; order Terriglobales; family Acidobacteriaceae; genus Sulfotelmatobacter. The sequence goes on from DASYZA010000280.1 coordinate 206,933, forward strand.
ATGAAGCAGCGCGTCGGATTCGCCCGCGCCCTCGTCGTCGAACCCGAAGTCCTCTTCATGGACGAGCCATTCTCCGCGCTCGACGTTCTCACCGCCGAGAACCTGCGCAACGAACTTCTGGAACTGTGGCTCAACAAGAAGATGCCGACCAGTGCCATCTTCATCGTCACCCACAACATCGAAGAAGCCGTCATGCTCGCCGATCGCGTCATGGTTCTCGGACGCAATCCTGCGCGCGTTCGCTCCGATTTCAATATCCGCCTGAAGCATCCCCGCGATCGCAAATCGGCCCGCTTTGTCGAGCTCGTCGACTACATCTACAAAGTGATGACCGAGCCCGAGGTCGAGCACGCCTTGCCCGACGCGGAAACTACTGCCGAAATCATCCTCCCCAAGGGCGGCATAACCAAAGAAGCGATTAAGAAGCAGGAAGCGCCAGTCCGCACCGCCAGATATCAGATGCTTCCGCACGCCCGCGTCGGCGGAATCGCTGGCCTGCTCGAATTACTCCGCGATCGCGGTGGCCGCGAAGACCTCTTCCGTCTTTCGGAAGAACTGGTCATGGACGTGGAAGATCTCCTTCCCATTCTCGAAGGGTGCGTCCTTCTCGGATTCGCCTTGCTCAAGGAAGGCGATGTCCAGATCACTCCGGCAGGAATCGCCTTTGCCGACGCCGACATCCAAAAACGCAAAATCCTCTTCCGCGAAGCTTCGCTTGCGCACGTCACGATCCTGAAGCAGATCGACAGCATCCTTAAGCGCAAATCCGATCACTCGATCGCCGACGAATTCTTCCACGATATTCTCGACGAACATTTCTCCGAAGACGAGGTCCAGCGTCAGTTTGAGACCGCCATGAACTGGGGACGTTACGCCGAAATCTTCGACTACGATCGCGAAAAAAATCTGTTGATCCTGACGGAACCGCCGGCGCCCAGTCCAGAAACGCCAGCAAACACAGAGAGCCCGGCAGCCGGGCGCCACTAGTTAAGGTTTTCTTCGCGATCTCTACGTTTTTTCTTGGCGATCTTAGTGGTTAAAGGTTTTAGCAGGTAACGAAACATGAAGAAGACCATCAGCCTGCGTGGATTCTCGGCCTACCGACTCTGGACGCAACTCCCGAGCGTCGAGATCTCCTATCTCCCCGACCTGCTGATGTTCGCCGCCGCTATCTCTCTTTTTTATGCGGTGCTGATGGTCGCTCGCACCTGGCTGGGCCCCTTCACTCCTCAGGTCGAAATCTCGCGTAGCCCGTGGGCTCTCCCCGCCTATGCGGGATATTCTCTTCTCCGCATCACCATCGCCTACATCCTGAGCCTCGCCTTCACCCTCATTTACGGATACATCGCCGCCTACAACCCGCGCGCCGAGCGCTTTATGATTCCGCTGCTCGACGTCCTGCAATCCATCCCGGTTCTCAGCTTCCTTCCCGGCGTCATGCTAGCCATGGTCGCGCTTTTTCCGGGACGTCAACTCGGCGTCGAATTCGGAGCAATCCTCCTGATCTTCACAGGCCAAGTCTGGAACATGGCCTTCAGCTTCTACGCCTCGCTAAAGAGTATTCCCAAGGAAATGCGTGAGGCCGCCAAGATCTACGGTTTCAACTGGTGGCAGCGGTTCATCGAGATGGAACTCCCCTTCGCCGCAATCGGCCTCGTCTGGAATTCGATGATGTCTGTCGCCGGCGGCTGGTTTTTCCTGATGGCCTGCGAAATGTTCGTGCTGGGCGCACGCGATTTCCGTCTACCTGGTCTCGGATCTTATCTACAAACCGCCGCCGGCAACGGTGACACGCCCGCGATTGTATGGGGAATCGCAACCATGATTCTCGTCATCGTCCTGCTCGATCAGTTCGTCTGGCGTCCGGTAATTGCCTGGGCGGAAAAGTTCAAAGTCGAGCAGGTTGAAAGCACCGACGCTCCTCGCTCCTGGGTACTTAATCTGTTTCGTCACTCTCGAGGTCTTACTCAGCTCCGCAATCGCACCGTCCGACCTCTGAGCGAACGCCTGATGATGTTCTTCTCGCGTCAGCATTCTGCTGAAGAGCCGCAAAAGTCCGGTTCTTGGAAGCTCTGGCTCCAGCGTCTGCTCGCAGTCGTTTTGCTCGCTGCTCTCGGCTACGGCGTCGTCCGCGTGATCATGCTCCTCAGCGGTCTCAATCGCCCAGACATGAGCGAACTCGGCATCGGCCTCGCTGCCACCTTCGTCCGCGTCAACCTTGCGCTTTTGCTCGGCGCTCTCTGGACCATCCCAGCCGGCGTCGCCATCGGTTTCAATCCGCGCCTCGCCCGCATCGCCCAGCCGCTCGCCCAGATCGCCGCCTCCGTCCCCGCTACTGCCCTGTTTCCCGTGGTCCTGCTCTTGCTCATCCGGGTTGGCGGAGGACTTGGCATCGGCTCCATCGCCCTACTATTATTAGGGACGCAGTGGTACATCCTGTTCAACGTCATCGCGGGTGCGATCGCGATTCCGACGGACCTCAAGGAGTGCTGCTCAGTTTTTCGGCTCACCGGAATCGCACGCTGGAAAAAACTGATCCTGCCCGGGATCTTCCCTTACCTTGTCACGGGCCTCGTCACCGCATCCGGTGGCGCATGGAATGCCAGCATCGTCGCCGAATACTTCCATTTCAAGGGACAGACTTACACGACAGTGGGACTCGGCGCTACCATCAGCCAGGCCACCGATACCGGCAACTTCGATCTCCTGTTAGCCGCGACCATCCTGATGGCCGCCACCGTCGTGACCATCAATCGCCTCGTCTGGCGCCGAATGTACGCGCTAGCCGAGACGCGCTACCGTCTCGAAACATAATTCAAGCTGTACGGTCATTCATCCTTAGTCGTTACGGTTGGTTACTCTCCTGCTTCTTCATCCCGTTCATTTCATCAACTTTTAACTTGCGCGTCATCCTCACGCAACGCGCTCGCGGTATCCCTATACCATGCCATCAAACCAGCTGCAGACAGATCAGTCGCAGGCGGAAGTCTTTTCGCGCGTCGCCCGGTTTCCGGGTCTGGCCGGAAAGTTGGCGCCACTCGGCAGGGTAAGAAATCTGTATCGCCGGGCGCAGCATTCGCCTCATGGATTTCGGCTCGAAAGCTTGCTGGCGGAGATGCGGATCGATCTCCGCATCGATCCCTCCGATCGGGAACGCATCCCTTCCGCCGGACCAACGATCGTAGTCGCCAATCATCCTTATGGCGTCCTCGACGGCGCCCTGCTGACAGTCCTTCTCACCAAGGTTCGTCCTGATGTAAGAGTGCTGACCAATTTCCTGCTCGCTGACGTTCCCGAACTGCACGAGCATTGCATTTTCGTCGATCCGTTTGAGACCGACCGCTCCATTGAATCCAACCGGAAAGCCATGCGCGACGCCCTCTCGTGGCTGCAGCACGGAGGCATGCTTGCCATCTTCCCTTCGGGCGAAGTTTCTCAGTGGCAGATGCCGGCAGCCCAAGTCGAGGACCCCGCTTGGAACGACACTGCCGTCCGTCTCATCCGAAGAACCGGCGCCACCGCGCTCCCCATCTATTTCTGTGGCCACAACAGCGTCGGATTCCAGTTGCTCGGAATGATCCATCCGAAGCTGCGCACTGCATTCCTATTGCAGGAGTTTCTCAAACAGGAAGGGAAGTCGGTCGAGGTCCGTGTGGGCAGTCCGATCGCAGCCGATACTGTTATCCAGATCCCCGATGACCGCCAGGCGATCGAATATCTCCGCTGGCGCACCTATCTCCTTTCACGGCGCCGAAAGCCGGAAACGTCTTGGCCCGCCACTTTGCGTACCAAATTCATCTCGAAAATCCAGGAAGCTGTCGCCCCCGCAGTTCCGGCGGACGAATTGGCAAGTGACATCGCCAGGCTGGCCTCAGATCGCTGCTTGGCCGAGACCAGCGATTTCTCCGTTTATCTCGCCAAAGCTCACGAAATCCCCCAGCTTCTGAAAGAGATCGGACGCCTGCGCGAATTCACCTTCCGTCGCGCTGGAGAAGGCACAGGCAAATCCCTCGACCTCGACTCCTTCGACGAGTACTACTGGCATATTCTGCTCTGGCAAAAGAATAAACGGGAAGTGGTCGGAGCTTACCGCGCCGGCAACACCGCCGAGATTATCGCCCAACGCGGTGTTAGCGGCCTGTATACCAGCACGCTCTTCCGATATGACGAGTGCCTCTTTGAAAAGCTCGGTCCCGCCCTCGAACTCGGGCGCTCGTTCGTTCGCCCTGAATATCAGCGTCAATATGCTCCCCTGCTTTTGCTGTGGAAGGGAATCGCCCGCGTGATCGCGACACATCCCGACATTCCGGTACTGTTCGGCCCCGTCAGCATCAGCAACGACTACAATCGGGCTTCGCGCGAGATGATCTATCGCTTCTTCGAATCGCGGATGCACGACGACAATCTCGCCGGGCTGATCGAGCCTCGCCGCAAGTTCCGTCCTGCCTTTCTGCGTCAGTGGGACTGTCAGGCCATGTGCCGCGCCCTGCGCGACATCGACGAGCTTTCCGAACCGATTACCGACGTAGAGTCCGATGGCAAGGGCCTTCCCATCCTCCTCCGTCAATACGCAAAGGTCGGAGGCAAGCTGCTCGGCTTCAATGTCGATCGGAAATTTTCCAATGTCCTCGACGGCCTGGTCGTAGTCGACCTTCGCCAGACTGACCCCGCGGTCCTCGAACGCTATATGGGAAAGGACGCTGCAGCCAAATTCCGCGAAGTGCATGGACTAAAGCATTCAGCTTTAGTGAAGCTGGTCTAGCTCTTGTCATCCTGAGGCGCGTTCTTTGCGCCGACGGACCTATGCAGTCTGTGCGAGAGCCTTCACACTCCCGCCAGAATCGATGGATCTCACTTCTTAGGCGCGGGAAGAGAACAACTCTGCGCGGCATTCTCGAGCGCCCGATCCAATTCTCGCCCCAGCGTCGCAAGTTCTTCTGGTTTCACCAACTCCTGCATGCTCTCGAACAATCCCCGCTCTTCTTTCCGGATGTGCTCCGAAAGCTTTCGCGCAAATTCCACAATTTCCTCCGCAGAAAGCTGCCGCGCTTCCGCTTTCTGAAAGTAAACACGCAGCGATTGGTGCTCTGTCAAAAGCTCTTCGACAAGCGAACTCAGCCCGTCATACCGCCGAGCTAGAGGAAAAACGACCTGCTCTTCTGCCACAAAATGAACCTGAATCTCTGCATGGAAGTGCTGAGCAATCTCATCCTGCCAGGCACCCAGATTCGCCTCGGGTAGCGGAGACGCGCGCTCAATCCGTACGCACAGCGCCAGCGCATGCTGATGCTGCCGCGATAGCGGTACCAGATTTTTGTCACGAAGCATAACTAGGAATATATCCTTCTGTTTTTCTGATGTTAACTCGCTTTGTTGAGATCCGCTTTTCTGTCATGCTGAGCAAGGATTGAACTCCGCAAATGCGAAGCTCGACCGCAGTCGAAGCATCCCTATCTTTCCAACAAAAGCCGGCCAAAGCGGGATGTCGACTCGGCCGACGTACCCGCGATTGGGCCGCAGACACCAAACCACGAGGATCCAAGAATTGAACAGCTCAGATTGTTTTTACATCATTACCGGAGGCCCTGGCTCCGGCAAAACAACGTTGATCAACGCGCTTCGCATGCGTGGATATTCCACAAGCCTCGAGGCCGGACGCGGCATCATCCAGGATCAGGTCGCGATTCAGGGTCGTGCTCTCCCGTGGTGCGATCCACTTCTCTTCGCCGAAGAGATGCTCTCCTGGGAGATGCGTTCGTACCACATGGCCGAGGAGTACCACGGACCGGTCTTTTTCGACCGCGGTGTACCCGATGTGCTCGGCTACTTGCGCCTGATGAAGATTCCCCAGCCGGACCATATGCTCCGAGCCGCGAAAACGTTCCGCTACAACCGCAAAGTTTTTATGACTCCGCCGTGGCAAGAGATCTTCCATCCTGACGTCGAACGCAAACAGGACTTCACCGAAGCGCAGCGGACATACGACGCACAGGTCTCAACCTACAATGCACTCGGCTATCATCTGCTGGAAATCCCGCGTTCCACGGTCGAAGGTCGGGTCAACTTCATCGCGGACGAACTGACCCGAAAGCCGTGAACGAGTCGTGGTTCTCTTCGCGACCTTAGAGGTTGTTCTTCGCGAACTTTACGGTTAAGACGGGAGGGAGGTCGCAAATCTATACTGCCCTCCAGCTTTACTAAATCCCCACTCCGCGTCCAAAATAGAAAGTTCGACTCAACTCGACGGAAAGAGGAGCCTCATGGCAGTAGCGACTGGTGAACTGATTCGCGCGATGAACTACGTAGATGACATTACCGCAACCCTGCGCCGCATCCAGATCTACATACCCAGCATGAGTCCCGACGAGCGCAAGCGCCTCGCGGAGGCCATGCGCGGAGCCGCCTCCGCTATCAATTCCTCCATCGCCGAGCTCGAAAAGGCGGAGAAGTAGGTGCCCGGCGTACAAACCATTGCAGTCATCGGCGCTGGCATCATGGGTCGCGGGATTGCTCACGCCGCCGCCCTCGGCGGATACCGCACCATCCTCGAGGACCTTCTTCCTGCGGCCCTTCGCAAAGCGGAAACTGAAATCCGTGCCAATCTCGACAAAGCTGTTGAACTGAACAAAGTCACGGCTGCCGACGCCGATGCCGCCTTCCGCCGCCTCGAATACGCTGGCTCAGTCGAAGAAGCCGCGCGTGAAGCCGACCTGGTCATCGAGGCCGTCCCCGAGGAGATGGAGTCGAAGATCGAGATCTTTACGCTTCTCGACAAAATCTGCCGGCCCACAACGATCCTCGCTTCGAATACTTCCTCTCTCAGCGTTACCGAAATCGCCAGCGTGACCTACCGTCCCAAGAAGTGTGTCGGAATGCACTTCTTCAATCCCGTGCACAAGATGAAGCTACTCGAAGTCGTTCGTGCGCTCGAAACCGATGAAGACACTCTTGCTACCGCTGTCGAAGTTGGCACGCGCATGCGCAAAGAAGTAGTCGTGATCAAAGAGAGCCCGGGGTTTATCACTAGCCGCATCAACGCCATGATCGGCAATGAAGCGTTTTACATGCTGCAGGAAGGCGTCGCCTCAGCCGCCGACATCGACAAAGCTCTGAAGCTCGGCCTGAATCACCCCATGGGCCCCTTTGAACTTGTCGACCTGGTAGGTCTCGACACGCGCCTCAGCATCCTCGAATACCTGCACAAATCTCTGGGCGATAAATATCGTCCAGCCCCGCTGCTGGTCCAATATGTCAAAGCCGGCAGGCTAGGCCGCAAATCCGGCCGCGGCGTCTACGAATACCCTGACAAATAACCGAACCGTAGAGCCGGCGATCCGCCGACTGTCGTGAGGGCGTCTCGCCCTCGCACCGGAAATCGCTACAAATGCAAAGTGTTTCGACCACGGCGTAAATGTCTCGAACAGCGGTCGTGCGTGGAACGGTCTCACTTCACCCCACCGCGCTTCCAATCCTTCTCCATCGCCACGCACGCCGCCTGCACCGAGCCGCCCAGCGTGAACGAGTCCCTAGACGCGCTCAAGTTCCCCGTCTCCATCCAGGTGGTCATTCCTCCGGAGGTTCCTGTAGAACCGACGCGGCATTAATGCCAGCCGCCAGTTCCGGAAGAATTCCCATCTCCATGTAAATCGGCCGCACCAGTTGACGCAGCCGAGGCAGTTGCCTGGCAAACACTGCTGCGCCAATAACGCAAAACGCGCCGCCAAACATCAACGTCCGCGGCGCCCCAATCCGGGCGGCAACCGCTCCAGCGATCAGGCTGCCAAACGGCGCCACCCCCTGAAACGCCATGGAATAAAAACTCATCACCCGCCCGCGCTTATCGTCCTCGGAAATGGTCTGCAGTACCGTATTGCTCGACGCCATCTGCTGCATGAAGCAGAATCCAGTCACCATCAGCAACAGCAACGACAACCACAGCTGGTGCGATGCCGCAAAAGCCATCAGTGACGCCCCGAACCCCGCAGCCGTGAAGGCAATCCGACGCCCCAATCCGAGCACGCTGCGTCGCGCCGCCAGCGATACGGCGCCCACTAACGCGCCTACGCCGACCGCCCCCATCAAAAATCCGAATGTATGAGCGCCGCCATGCAGAATGGTTCCTGCAAAGATCGGCATCAGAGCCGTGTACGGCATGCCCACCAGGCTGATCAATGACAGCAACAGCAGAATCGCCCAGATCGGATGAAATCCTCGAATGTAGTTCCACCCTTCGCGCAACTCAGTTCCCACGCTCTCGTGTTCCCGCGGCTTCCACGGCACCAGCGCCATCGCCAAAAGCGATGCAATCACGGCCATGTAACTGAATCCGTCTAGCAGAAAGCAATATCCCTCGCCCACCACAGCGGTCAGCAATCCGGCTACCGACGGTCCCACCAGCCGCGCCGCATTCACAAGTGACGAATTCAGCACAATCGCGTTCGGCAGATCTTCGCGCGATTCCACCATCTCAACCATAAACGCCTGCCGCGCCGGCATATCGAACGCGTTGACTGCTCCCTGAAACAGGTTCAGCAGGATCACCTCCGTGACCGTGATCACTCCCCCGAGCGCTAGGCCAGCCAGCGCGAACGACTCCAGCATTGACAACACCTGCGTCACCACCAGCACCCGGTGCCGGTTCAAACGGTCTACCCAAACTCCCGCCAGCGGGCCAAGGAACAGAATGGGGATCTGTCCGGCAAAACTCACCAGTCCCAGCAGAAACGCCGAGTGCGTCAGCCGATACACCAGCCACCCGGTCGCCACGCGCGTCATCCACGTCCCGATGAGTGAAATCCCCTGCCCGCCATAGAACAGCCGATAATTGCGGTACTGCAGTGTACGCAGCATCACCCGCCAATTTGCTCCGCCTTGTTGCTGTCCCTTCATCAGATACCTGAGATTCAGATGCCAGTTCGCAATAGAAATCGCAAGAGAATGGGAAAAGTTCATCCCGTGGCAAGATTAGCTTCCCGGTAGCGCTGGCGTCTCGCCCACGCGCCTGGAAAGCGGAATTCAGCTCGGATTTCCGCGGGAAAACTTCGGGCAGGGAGGTTGGTCGTTCTACGCCGTCTGAATCATCGCTCGCAGACGTGACTGGTGCGCCTCAGGGATGGCAGCAAATTTAAAAGGTTGCTCGGTCCACGATACAGGATGCAACATCTCCACAGTTCCTGTCACTGGCCCCTTCGACGTGACAAACAGCAAATTGACCAGCGAACCGGGCGGAAGCAGTGCCGAGGGAGAGACCAATCCGCCCGTAACCGAAACGCAGTTGAGTTTTCCGGAAATCCGCCGCCCGTCCCGGCAGCGAATCACAATCGGAGTGAACTCCGCCGGATGCAACCGGGGAGCGCGTCGCTCGCGCTCGCCTTGGGGGAATGAAACCACGTTGCTGATTAGTATCCTCCCACTCGTGCCGCAGCAAGAGATCACCGACGGGATGGTCCGTTTTCCACTCCACGATGGAATCCGGCCATGGACCCAACATTCGTGTAGGGGGCGGAAGCTTCGTCCGCCCCCAGTCGCGAAGCGACGAGTGTTGGCCGGTCGAGCGCCTTGCCTCACAGCCTCCCATACAGCCGTCCCTGCCGTAGTTCCGGCGCAATCTCGGCTGTTTTGATGGAGTGCGTCAACTCCTGATGCCACTCCTTGTCCCGCCACATCCCCACAAACTGCGGACCGCAGAAATTGCTCGTCGCCACTGCCATCCATTGCCCGCTCGCCGCCGCCCGCTGAGCCCCGAGCGCGCACAAGTCCTTCACCCAATCCCACTTCAGCAGAGGCCAATCCTTGTAATCGACAATCCCCCAGCACTCCGTCGTGATCAGCGGCATTTTCATCTTCCGCGACACCTGCGCATGCCGGTCAACGGCTCCAGCCAGCGCATTCTGCCAATACTCCGGACGCGCGCGGTACGTGTCCTCCGCCTTCAGACTCAAATTCGTGTATCCCTTGGCGTCAAATCGTTCGTAGTTGTATTCCGTCAGCTTGTAAAACTCGCCATCGTTCTGCTGCACCATCCATATGTGCGGATCGAGCAAATCAAAATCGCTCAGATCATGCGCCGCATAATTTTCCGGACTCCCCTCCGCACACGAAAATAGCAGCGGCATCTGCGGATACTTTTCGCGCACCAGCGAAATCGCTTTGTGCATGTAGTCCAGCGATGCCGGTGTGCTCCAGTCGCCGTACGACATCTTCGGCTTCACAAACGGAGCCCAGTCGACGCCGGGCCATTCGTTGCACAAATCGGTATAAAGAATGCAATCGAAATACCCGGCCTGCGCGATCAAATCCAGCGTTTTGAGCCAGTTCGCCGCCATCACCTCCGGCCCGGTGATGGTCATTCGCGTATCGGCATCGTCCTGTCGATACCACGTCGAAAGGCCCACCATCACACCGCGCTCGTGGCACTTGCCCAGAAATTCAAATAGCCCTGGCAGCAGCACGATGCGGTTCACATCCGGTGATCCCCACACTTGCGTATTCCATTCCGGCTGGAGCGTCCATGTTTTGTGCGGATCAGCCGCGAGCAAATGCGGAAATGGGTCGATCCTCACCGCGTTATATCCGCGCACCACTAACTCGTCGAGGGCCAGATTCCAGTCCTCGTATCCAGCCCCGGGCCATCGCCGCTCGATCCACGAAAATTCCCACATCGTGATCGCCCGCGGGTGCTTGGTCGCAGACGGGCCCGTGTCCAGCGTGATCGACGGCTGCTGAGGAGCCTGCGCCTGAGCGGATGAACTCGCAGATAAGTTCTTGGTCAATGCGCTGGAAGCCAACGCAGCGGAAGCAACTCTCGTAAGAAAGTTCCTGCGATTCATTGCCATTCTCCACATTCCTCATATAGGGGCGGACTCCTTCGTCCGCCCCCGAGCGAAGCGAGGTGTCTGCTCGCGCAAATCATACGCGCAGCGAGCGCCATTAAGATGTGATTTCCGCGTGCCAGCCTAGGTAGGGAACAGTCGAATGGATTTCTGCGTCTAAACAAAAAAGGGAAACTCTTCTCAGCAGAGTTCCCCTTCACAACGCCACAAACGACGTTTACTTGTTCGACGTCGCTCTCTGGTTCTTCACATCGATCTCGTTCACCACCTGCTTCACATTGGGCACATTCTCTGCAAGCTTCTCAACGCTCGACCGCTGTCCCTGCGAGACAACATTGCCTTTCAGGGTCACCACACCGTTGTTCACGTCGTAATGTACATCGTGATTCATCTTGTGTGCCACAAGCATCGCGTCCAAATTCTTTTCTATTCCGGCATCCACGTCCGAATCCACTTTCTTCGCTGTGCTTTCATCTCCCTTCGGACGAACAGCGATTTCATCTGCCACTACCGCCGATCCGGCTTGCGACTTGGCAATCGATTCAGCGCGGCCCTTATCATCATCGGCCGGCACCGTCCCGCTCAGCGTCACAACATTCTTGTCACGGTCGTCGCTGACGTGCACGTCGCTCAGACCTGCGCTGTCCAGCGCGTTACGAACGTTGTCTGTCACGTCAGGAGCTTTGCTGTTCGTCGTACAACCCAGCGTCACCGCCAATGCAACTCCCATCATCATTCCGATAAGTGACTTCATTCAGTGATTCCTCCTGAGCATATGTGATCGACCCCATGGGCGATTGAACCCATCTGCAATAGTGGAGCGAGCCGCCCTTTCCAACTATCAATTGGAGGATGTAGATAATGCCGAACTGTCAGTTAAGGAGGGGCGGCTCCTGCACTAGGGCCATACCCTAGAAACCTCGCCCCATTCACCTGACCTAAGCACTTGAGAGTGTTCTGAATTTGCGATGGCCTGTCCCTACGCGTTTGCAAGCCGGGAAGGACCGGGACTTTGGGACTGGAGTCTAAGTTGCCATCGATCCGCCACCTCAACCGCGCGAGCGGATCAGGGTTCGCCTCTACTGTAAACACCGCATGCCAATCATCGGATGGAACACCCCAAAGGCCAAACAGCAACCTTCCCACAAAGCTGAGGCATCCGAATGCCACTATGAGACACTCGGGTTTATTGCTTCTGCTAGCGGCAGTTGGCCTCGTGGGCTGCGGTGCGGGTCACTCAAATCTGACTACCATCACGGTTAGTCCACAGTCCGCGACGGCCGCAAGTAATCAAGGACAAGCTACCTACACGGCGACGGGACATTTCGCCAACGGCAAGAGTCGGGAATTATCGCAGGTCGATGGTCTTTCCTGGAAAACCTCGCCTACCAACGCGGGTGCTGTAGCAGCCACCATCGGCTCGACTGGCGAAGCTACCTGCTCAGCACCGGGCACGATCACGATTACCGCGACTGCTCCAGAGAACTTGCAGTTCACGGTCAACAACGGAATTCAGAACACATCGGCCACCGTAAGCGGGACTGCCTCGCTCACTTGTCAGTAGGGGGCCGAAGGTTTGGGTTGCAACCGTCATCGGGCGATTGGTTTCCTCGCGTCGTTGCCGCACGAGGTTCAGTCGCCCTTACTCGGGCCAGGTTGTTTTCTTCGCGATGAAGATTTCGAATCCGGCGTGACCTGCACGCTTTCGTTATTTTTCCCGGAGTCGATCGGTACAACCTTCCCGGTCCTCTTGATCGCCTCTTCTCCATCTTCCCGATGCTTGTTCACGCGGTCCGCTGCACGTTTCGTTGTTTCTTCCATGGCATTTGGATGTGAACGCAGCGGACGGGTTGGCGCTATTCTTCGCATCGTCTTTCCCGGGAACAGCTCAACGAGCGAAATGACGTTCCAACGACATCTCTTGCGATGTACCATGTCTCGTCAGATCCATCTCGGCCACCCAAATGATCCACAATCCAATCCGCTCTTGCATGAAACTCACGTTCCTGTTCGCGATCGTGATCAGCCTCTTACCGGCGTTTGCGCAGCCCAGGCCGGCTCGCCCTGAATCGATCGTGGTATTTGCGCCCCATCCCGATGACGAAGTCATCGGCTGTGCCGGCATCATGATGCAGGCGCTGGCGCGCGGCGCGCGAGTGACGGTCGTTGATATCACCAGCGGAGACGGTTTCGATGCCGCCGCAGCCGGTGTCACCCACAAAGCCGTAAATCAGGTCGGTCCCGATGATTTCTTCGCGCTTTCTCGCCTGCGCCAGACCCAGAGTCGCGACGCCCTTCAGATTCTCGGAGGCAAACCCGATGACCTGATTATCCTCGGCTACCCCGATGGCGAGTTGGGCAACTTGTACAACAGCACTGATGACAAGGTAATCCGCCAACAATTTACGAAGAAGAACGAGACCTACGCCCTGATCCAGAAGGATTATCACAGTTCGGTTCACGGTACACCGGCGCCTTACAAACGAAGCTCTGTCCTCGCAGATCTCGCCGAACTGTTGACTACCCTCCAGCCCACCGAAATCTACGTCACCGACGAAACCGATGGCCACATCGACCATCGCGCGGCATTCTGGTTCCTTCGCGATGCCGCAAAAAAGGTCGGATACAAAGGTGCCTTCTACACCTTCCTCGTTCACGGACTGCCAGCCTGGCCCTTTCCTACCGGGGTGACGCCGAACCAGCCATTTGAATCGCGGAAAGTCGACGGCGAAGTTGTTCCGCGCGGTCTCCCTTGGCCCCCGCCCAGACGCGTCCCCCTCACACCGGAACAGGCCCAGCGAAAACTCAAGTCAATCCAGGCTCACAACATAACGGTGGTCGGAATGCCGGAGCACCAGGCCGAGATGGAGTCTTTCGTCAAATCGGAAGAGATATTCTGGACTCCTCTCGCACATCCTCGATAAATGGAACTCCTTGAAGAAGGGGTTGCATCGGGCGCAATTCTCATCATCTTCTCATCTTGCTCTCATCTCCGAACGTTTCGCGCCTCCTACACTCACCACATCTGCCACACATGCAGAGACAAACACTGGAGAAACGAAATGTCAGAGCAGAGCCCCACCGCTTACACCGTCTTGCACCTGCGCTTCAAGTTGCGGGTAGCGCCACATGTCTTGCTTTCTCATAGCCGGGAAGGCGCGACCACCATTGCCTCCGTAGAAGGTCTGATCTGGAAAATATGGCTCTTGCAGGAGCAAGAGTCTGAGATCGGAGGCACATATCTATTTGCCAATCGCGAAGCGGCCGAGGCTTACCTGAACCACCCGGTAATCCAGGCGATGCGCAGCAATCCCGCTGTTGTTTCCACGCAGTCCCAGCTTTGGAAAGTGGAGCGTTCGCTATCCGCGATCACTCGCGCTCCTCTGCTGGGTATCTACGCGCAATATTCCGAACCACACGCCTTGATGGCAGGAGGTCAGTAATGCAGAGCGCAAATCCAACACCCACCACCAAAAACGCGCAGCAGAAAATCGAGCAGTTCGCCGGTCAGGTCGTCACTGATCTCGCAGCCGCCATGGCGGGCGTCATGACCAATCTCGGCCACAAGCTCGGCCTTTACCGCGCCATGGCCGAAAGTGGTCCCATCAATTCGGATGAGCTGGCGCGCCGCACTTCCACCAATGAACGATCAGTGCGAGAGTGGCTCAACGGGCAGGTCGCCGGAGGATATGTGCTGTTCGACGCGAACACAAACCAGTACTTCCTTCCCCCCGAACACGCTTTTGTGTTGGCGAATCCGGACAGCCCCGCATTTCTTCCACCGGCTTTCGACGTAGCGGCTACACTGTGGCACGACGAAGATCACATCGTCGCAGCTTTCCGCTCTGGCCAGGGCATGGGCTGGCACGAACACAATTGCCGGCTGTTCGGCGCAACCGAAGCCTTCTTTCGCAACGGATACCGGGCGCACCTGACTCAAAGCTGGATTCCGTCTCTCAGCGGCGTTCAGGAGAAGTTGATCGATGGCGGGCTTGTAGCCGATCTGGGTTGCGGACACGGCGCCTCGGTCATCCTCATGGCGCAGGCATTTCCGAAATCGAAGTTTGTCGGAATTGACTACCATGAATCGTCGGTTGCCGTGGCGCGAGAACGGGCAAAGCACGCGGGTGTGTCCGATCAGATTCGCTTTGAGGTCGCAACCCCGCGAGTCCTGGCGACCAGCAACGAGAAATTCGACCTCGTCTGCTTCATGGATTCACTCCACGATATGGGTGATCCGCTGGAAGCAGTCTGGGCTTCTCGCCAGGCAATGGCTCCCGAGGGCGTACTCATGCTGGTCGAACCGTTCGCAAGGGACCGGTCCGAGGAAAACATCGGCCCCGTCGCAAGGATGTATTACTCCGCTTCCGCTGGTTTCTGCACCCAAAATGCCCTCTCGCAGGGAGGACGCTATTCCTTGGGTGCGCAGGCCGGCGCTACCCAGTTGCTTGCAATCCTTAAGGACGCGGGATTCCAGAGTGCAAGGGTTGCTATGGAAACTCCGTTCAACCTGATTCTTGAGGCTCGCCCCTGAATCATCATCCAAATGCGGGGAGCACAATTCAGGTCGTTGGCCGATAGCGGTAGCCAACTCCCCGCACAGTCTCCAACGTGTTGCGATGCGCTCCGAGCTTCTGTCGCACGGAGCGCACCACCGTTTCAACCACGTTGCTCGTGGACGCTTCCTTTCCATATCCCCAGACCGCTTCGACTAATTCGTAGCGAGCCACAGCCCGGTTCGGCCTCGCCACAAGATATGCGAAGACTCCGAACTCAAGCGGAGTCAAACCAACCCGATTTCCGTTCACCACTAACTCACGCGCCTTTTCATCCAGCAATGGTGCGTAGCGCTCCGCGTCTTCTGTTGCTGTGCCGGTTTCTTGCGCAAGCAGGTTGCCAAGCCACCCATCGACGGAATCCAGTCCCATGTCGAGCCGAAATGTGTGTTGCATGGCTCTGTCGATGAGCGGGCGGCCTTCGTCCATCATCCGAAACCCCAATTGCTCGAACGAGCGGCGATAGAATTCCGCCTCGCAGTAGCAGGTATAAATCCACCGCAGCCGCGGACGTAGCTCCAAATACGTTCGCTTGATGTCGAGCCAGCAGGCCGCCTGGCCCGATGACGGCCCTTCCCCCGTGTCGCGATCCAACGAGCGCCTTATCCAGAGCGTGGCGGCCCGATCTTCGGAACGCGGCAGATCTCTGGTCCAGCTTGCCGCAAGCGGGTCCTTCGCAATCACATTCTTGTGAACCCTCGATGCCACAATCGCCACATAAAAACCCTGCACTCCGCCCTGTTCATCACGTACGACAAAAAACGATTCTGGATGGTAGCGCCACCATTGCTCCAGCGCCTCACGCGACTGTGATCCATCGAACTTGCGAACAATCGCTGTAATTGCTGGCCCGTCGTCCGCGCGCGCTGGTTCCACAGAAACCGCGCTCTCCGCCGTCGGGAAAAAACCTTCGCGTAAAGTCTCGTTTTCCAGCAGATAAAGTACGTCCGCCGTGCAACGCCAGAGACCAGCTCTCGGTGCCTGCCGGTATTGCTCACGCGCAACCTGCGAAGCTGCGCGCCGGTAGGCCTGGTATCGCACCGGATCCCGCGACTTGAGAGCAGCCGTCACCGGCCCGCGAACGGCTTCATGCACCAGAAGTCCGTGAGGACCGGCGCTGACAAATGGCAGCAGGCGGAGCCGATACAATGCCTCATCTGTCGGGATATCCGGCAGCATGGCCGACAGGAGCGGAGCCGTCGCAGTGCGAACCAGGCAGGCCGCTTCAACAATCTGTTTGGTTTTGGAGTCGACGTCCTCCAGAAAGAGCCCCGCCATGTGTTCCAGCACCTGATGATGTCTGGCTGCGGTTCCGCGCACCTGCCCGCCTGCAGAATAGAGTGCCAACCCCAGTGAAAGTGCCAAAGGATGCCCGTGAGCAACCCGGTTCAATTCCCGAGCGCTGCTCTCCGGCACACCCTGCGCGGTCAAATACTCGAGAGCCACTTCCGGAGAAAATGTTTCCAGCACCATCGAATCAAACAGGCCTCTCCACTCCGGGTCGATGCGCCACGCTGGCCGCGGTGCCTCGCGACTCGAGAGGATTGTGCGCACACCATCGCCGAGCGCGGGCAGAAAAACCTGCCGCAGCCACGAATCCAGCAGACGGAAAGATTCGTAACTATCGAGCACCAGGAGACTGCGCTTGGCAACATCCGATAGACTCTTTGCCACGATCACCGAGTCTTCGGACTCCGACCCGCCGATTTCCTTTGAGATCGCTCGACACAAGGCCGCCGGAGAAGGCTCGCACCAGCGCGCGTCCACCCGGACCACGGAAATGCCCTTTTTACCGACGCTTGCCGCCAGTGCATTCAGCAGATGAGTTTTTCCGATGCCCGGAATGCCCTGAATATGCATCACGAGCGGCTCATTCCCTAACGCAAAAGCCTGCAGACGCTCGACCTCGGCGCGGCGGCCCGCGAGCACTTCCACCGCACGCCGTTCCAGTCTGTCCACGATGGGCATCGCCACAGTGTACGCTGTCTTCCAGAGTCTTGATCCCTCTGGATAAACTCTTGACACACTCTTTACACATAACAGATTTTTCTTCGCAGCCGACGGAGCCTCTAAGTCGCCCGTTGCGGCGGACATGTGAAGAAGAGTCTTCCAACAGCCACGGGATGTTGAGACAAGCTACTCCGAGTGTGAGGTCCTGATAGAATGCTCGCGCCCGCTACGGAGATCGCAGATGGCAACCCTCTCTAGCTCGCAACCTAAATGGCAGCACCTGACCCCGGGCGCTTATGATCGCATTTTCTACAGCGGCATGGCCGTCGCAATGGCAGCCACCGTGTTTGTCGGCTTCGCTCCCACCTTTTACCTCAGATTCTATTTTCACGCGCCTACGCCCTCGGGGGCGACATCCCTGACGTGGCTAGCGCAGCTTCACGGTGCGCTCTTTTCGAGTTGGGTGGTGCTGTTTATTGTTCAGACATCCCTCGTAGCGAAGCACAACGTGGCAATGCATCGGCGGCTGGGGATCGCAGGTGTCCTTCTGGCGGCAGCGATGACGGTTGTGGGTTTAAGGACTGCAATCAACGCGGCAGCGCGGGGAGCAACCCCGCCCGGAGCTGATCCGCTCGCCTTCCTCGCCATTCCCATGGGCGACATGCTGATGTTCTCCATTTTCGTCGCGTCCGCATTTTTCTGGCGTCGCAATCGGGAGGCACATAAACGCCTGATGCTGCTCGCCTACATCAGCATTGTCGCGGCCGCGGTGGCACGCCTGCCCGGTGTTCTGCCTCCGGGGCCGCTATGGTTTTACGGGTTGGCTTTCATATTTTTGCTGATCGCGGTCGTCTACGACCTGGGGTCCCGGCACCGCGTACACAACGCGTACGTCTGGGGTGGCACTTTGCTGGTCGCATCGGTGCCGCTGCGGCTGATGCTTTCGGGGACGGGAACATGGCGGGCAATTGCGCATTTCTTGGTGGGCCGGCTCGGTTAGATACTTGTCGCAATCAGGCGTCTTTGTTGAAAAACTCTTTTCCCAAACTTAGCAAAACAAAATTGCATCAGGATCCGTTATCAGCGACCGTTTCGGACTCCAAGGCACTTCGCATCCCCTGAATTTCAGCTGTTTCACGGGAAAGGGAATTTTTCAACACCGACAGGCGTTCAACCTATCCGAGCCTCGCCTTCGATTTTCCCTCCCGCAGCCTCCATCATGATCGCGAATGCCTGCGCCTCCGTCGATGTGCCCGACTTGTCGAAGCTCGGAGCTCCGCAAACGTGCTGTACGTAACCGAAGCGATCCATTTGCGCGCGGGCTCCACTGCGCATGCGATCCGCCGCAGCTCGAAAGCGCGGCGCCAGCCATCCACCCAACAGCCCCGTGTAGATCGCGAACGCCAGCATCTGTGCCAGATTGGTTTCCAGAAACGTCTCCGGACGATCCACGACATCATGAAATAGCCCGTCACTCCTCTGGTAAGCCAGGCAGCCATCCAGCAGATCGGTAACAAACGCCACCAGCCGCTGGCGATCTTCTTTCCGATCTTCCGGTAGCTGCCGGATCACACGCGCCAGCCCAGCCGCCGCCCACCCGTTACCCCCACCCCAGAATTCCTTGCGGTTCTCGGCTTTCATGCCGTCGTCCCATATGTGCGCCAGCAATTTCTTTTCCGGGTCCCACAACCGCTTTCGGTAGCCATCAATCTGCAGCAGGGCCTCGTCATAATGTCCCATCGCGGCAAGAAAACACGGCGCGCTGAAGTATCCGTCCGACCATACCTGCGGCCTCTCAAAAATGTGATACAGCGTGCCATCCGGCGCGCGCGGCGCCTTATGCAGGATCCACTCGAGCATCCCCAGTACAGCGTCCCTGATCTCGGCGTCTCCAGTGATCTCGGCCGCGTGCCAGTACGCCTCGCCTCCCATCGCCGGATCTGTAGGGCCGCCGTTGTCCACTACCCCAAGCCGCCCGTCCGGCACGCGCTGCACGATGGCAGCTTTGGTTAGCAGAATGACGCTCTGATCGTCGCTGGCCTCGAGAAATGCTTGCGCCAGCGTGCCCTGCTCCCAATCGCGCCGTTGCATCGCCATGCCAGCGGCAGCAGCGCGCTTGATACGTTTGTGGCTTTCAGTAGTTTTTTCCTCGGCCAATGCCGAGTGGGGAAGTGATAAGCCAAACCCCAGTAGCGCACCATTGCGGAACAGTTCGCGGCGATTCATGCCCGAGAATCTAATGCAGGCGTCAGCAATGTTCTGTGATCGCAAGCAATTCTGCCCAAATGTGTCGCCAAGCAAGCATTCCCAAAACGGGAAAGGCCTTTCGTTCTTTTTTGCTTTTTCATTGACTCTTCTTAAGCGCTCTGAAATTCTAAAAAGTGTGCCCCTGATTTTTGGAAACAAGAAGTGAAGCTAAGTGCTTGCGGCTCAAGATTTTCCCCGCAAGTTGTTGAGCCCCATAGATTACTTCGCAATTTCCCGCTAAGTTGAACATTCCAAAGATTCGGGCAGGGGGAGGGGGGGGGTAGGGTTGACAAAAAGGTAAACAGCAGGAGCCCCGCGAACCTTGGTGGCCTTCGTGGTTAAAGATTTTGCATTTAGCGCCGTCCGAAACTCAAACCTGACAGTTTCGACACCTTCTCCGGAGAGATTCCCTTGCTCGCCACCAGCGCGTGGAAGCTCTCACCCATTCCCGCTGGAGTCACCAGATGTTTTAATTGCAGCGCCACCTTCGCCCGTTCCTGCGGCAAGCGGCAATCTTCGAACGCATCGGCAAACTGGTTCGCTTCGCCAATCCCCATCAGAAACTGCGACTGCGTCATCAGTTTCTGAGCGGCGAGCCCGCGCTGTTCCGCGAGTGCGGCAAGCGAGGTGAAATTCACGTCGGCGGTGATGTCCTGCTCGCCCGGAGCTTCATACGGATTTGCGCTCACCGAATGCTGCCGGATCGCCTTCACCGTCCCGCGATGCCGTCCGGCAAGTTGCTCATCGCGCGTATACCCATAATCGATGACGACCACGAATCCGCGCTCCATCTCACAAGCCGATGACATCGCCGTCTGCGACGCCAGCGAAACTTCGACACGCTCGTGCTCCTGCGGATGCACCGAATATCGATCGAGAAACTCCATCTCCTCCGCCGAAGCCGACGCCCAGGATTCAACAAACCGCCCATCGCGTGAATCAATCCGAAGCGATCCACGCGAGCTCAGAATCTCAACAGGTAGAGCATCAAAGAATTCGTTAGCGAAAACGATAGTCGAAACTCTGTGACCCTCGAAATCTTTGGGTGCCCCATTTCTCGCGCGTTCTGTGCGCGAGAAGTGGGGATTTTCGTTGAAATTTGTAAATACCGTTTTACCGGAGTCGAATCGGGCCCGCAGTGTCTCTGCGATCCGCGTCCGCAAAGCAGGAGACTGTTCCACCAGTTCGTACCGCAGCCCACGAAAGAACTCCGGAAATTTCTTCTCTGACCAATCCAGAA
The DNA here is from genome assembly GCA_035946775.1 of Candidatus Sulfotelmatobacter sp. Lineage (GTDB taxonomy): Bacteria > Acidobacteriota > Terriglobia > Terriglobales > Acidobacteriaceae > Sulfotelmatobacter. Next base: position 227,758 of record DASYZA010000280.1, read on the forward strand.
CATCCTGCGCAAACAATCCGCGGCCCGGACCAAGCTCGCGGAACACTATCTGCTCCGGCGATCCCAACAGGCGCCACATCTCGTCGAAATGCCGTGCCAGCAAGCGCCCGAATACGGCATGCACGTCGCTCGACGTAAAGAAGTCGCCCGCCTTGCCGAACTGCGAAGCACTCCGTGAGTAGTATCCGAACTTCGGCTCGTAGAGACACAGCTCCATGTAGCGCGAGAAGGGAACCGGCCCGCGTTCAGCGATCTCCTGCTCAATCTTTCGCCGGAGTTCGTTCACAGGCCCTTCTGTTGCCGGTCTTTCCGGTCCTGCGGCGTGCGAATGAACATCTCTACAAAGTAATCGTGCAGAGCGTCGTAGAGTTGCCGCTGAAACGTCCACTCAAATTGCGGATGGTCCAAATCCCGCGGATGCAGGTCGAAGTAGTAAGTGTGTACGGGGATGCTTTCGTTCTTGAACTTGATGATGATCTCAACGCCATCCCCTTTGGGGCGAGCCGAGAAGTTCAGCAGAGGATGTTCATAGAGCCGCAGTTGCGCAAGCACGCGCTCTAGTCGCTTGTTGGAACCCTCGGTCACGAAAGGGATTGTAGCGTAGCTTCGTAGCCCGGCGAGAATCATGCCCCCACGCCTCCGGGGAGGAGCATGGGGGCACCCGGGTAACGTTTAGGCGAGGGGTCTCAATCCCGCCCAACCATCCGATCAGAGATACGCAGCCGGGTTCGGTGAAGTTCCCTGCTGAGATGGTTCATTAGACCTGCTGACTGGAGAAAGGTTAGCGACGGATTAGCCGGAGGCAAGAAGCGGATTCCTCGCTTTCGGTTGGAATCACAGATCCGATGGGGACTGATAAATTTTCATTGGTTACTGCTTGTTTGTTTTGGGCGTTCGTAAGCCTTCGCCAGGTATTTCCGAGCTTCTTCCAATGCGCCAAAGGTATTGTCGTTGGTTTGCAGCGCCTGGCGGTATTGTCCGACTGCTCGTTCCCGCTGGCCGGTGATATCGAAGATCTTGCCCAGTTGGATGCGGCTCCAAACCTCGGTCCAGCGCGGGTCACCATCACCGTCAATCGAGGCGCGATAGGCGTTGGCGGACGACTGATAGTTTCGTTGCAGGAAGAAGATTTCGGCGATGCGGTAATGCGCCAGCGAACTGTTCTTGTTCATGTCGAGCGCTTTGTTGAATTCGGTGAGCGCGCCGGCCAAGTCTCCCTGTTGTTGCATGGCCTGCCCGCGGAGGATCGAGGCGCGTAGCTTCACGTCGCTGGAATTCTCCAGCACGCGATGGTCGGGATCGATCGAGATGCGCCGCGGACGTCCGAAGGTCTCGACGGTAAACGGCGAATTGGTGCCGACGACATCGATGCGCTTGTTCTCGGTCTTGCCGTCAGTTTCGATGCGCAGATCCACCGGCATGCGGAACAGGTCGAGGTCTTGCGAAATCTCGCCGGTGACACGGAATCCCGGAGTCTTTTCCTCCTTGGGGTTCTGCGCTGCTGCTCCGCCCAGGCGATACGTCGTGTACTTCAGCTTGAATTCTGGAGCGCCCGTGGAATCGAGCCATTGCGAGAAGAACCAGGTCAGCTGGTCTCCATAGTTTTTCTCGGCCACTGCCCGGAAATCGTCGGTGGTTGCGGACTTGCCCGCGTATTGAGCCGCGAACTCGCGCATCGTCTTGTTGTATTTATCTTCCCCCAGGACCCAGCGCAGCATATGCAGGATCATCGCGCCTTTATCCGTCATCAATGATTGGAATTCGGTGGAGAAGATGTCGAGCTTGCTGGCGCTCGAAATGGGCACAGTGTCGTAAGCGAGCGCTCCAACCGACATATCTTTCACTGCTTCTTCCAACCCGGCTTGGCCGGCGGCGTTCTCGACATACATCGCCTCCGAGTACCTCGAGAAGCCATCGCTCAGCCACCAGTCATCCTTCGTGGCTGGACTTACTGAGACTCCCCACCACTGGTGCGCAATGCCGTCAGCCATCAGCCGGTAATTTGTTTTCTCGGTGATGGAGGGGCTTGCCAAGCCGACAATGTCAGGTGCCCAGGCGTAAGGCAACGTGTCTCCGGGCAATTCGACGAGGTTTAGCTTCTGAGATGGCGGCAAGCCATAGAGAGTGATGAAGTAGGTGAACTCCTGGACCGCCGTCGTTGTATATGCCGGAGCGATACTCTGGTGCGTTGGCTTGAAGAAGACGTGCAAATCCATTCCGGCTTCATCGCTTTTGTATTCCTGAAAAACGCCGGCAACGATGGTTCCGGGGAAGCTCGGTTTGTCCGAGACAAACGTGAACGTCTTGGTGGGCAGGGCGCTGGTGCTGGTCTTTTTCGGAGGGGCAACTTCTGAGACGGTGCTCTTTCCGCTCCCGACCACCAGCATGTGGGCGGGCACTGTGATGCTAATGGTGGACGTGAAGCGATTCAGCCCAAAACCGCTGACGGGGAACCATCGGCCCGCGTACAAGAGGTAACTGGTGTCGTCCCCTATGTAGGCGAGGCTCAAGCCGGGTACCGGACTATTATCGGCGCTCTCGAGTTGCCCCTCGTATTCAAAGGTCAAAGTCGTTGAAGAGTCTTTTGACAGGCCGTTGGGCAGCGGCACTCGCACGGTGGAGTCCTGCGTGACGCGCTCCGCAGACAATGGCTGATTCTTCTCGTCGAGAACTTTCGTGACCCGAAGATCATTGTGCAGTTCGAAAATGGCAACGTTTAAGTCCTGCATTGCCGTGAACTTAACTTTGGCCTTGGCCGTGATCTGATGAAGGTGGGGCTCCAGAGTCGCTTCGATCTGGTAGTCATCGACACGCAGGCGAGCCTTTTCCGCGGCTCCAGCCGGCCTAGGCAAAAGCAGAAGCAATAAAGTCAGGGAACTACAAAAGAGGGCGCGCAGTCCGCGCCGGAGGTCGATCGACATTCAGGAGGATCTCCAGGAAATGATAACCCATTTCCTATGATGAAGATTCTGACGCAAAAGATGTGCGAGCACAAGCAGCAGGCGTCAGGCTCCAGGCCTACTGCCAGCGCTCCCCTGGAGCGAAAAGATGATTTCGGCGGCGCGATCCGCTGGGTGCGCGGCGTGGGGACTGCGGAGTCGCGCCTTCACCTGTGCAAGTCCCTTCAGCATCGTCTCCCGCGTCGCGCCATCGGGCAGGATCTCTTTCAGCCGGGCGACTACGTTGGCCGCGGTGAAATCGTGCTGCACGAGCTCGGGAACAACTTCTTCTCCGGCAATCAGATTGACCATCGCGAATCGTGGGACTTTGACCCGTGGCTTACCCAACCTGTAGGTCAGGGGCGAAACGCGATAAACCATAACAAAGGGCGTATTCATCATGGCGGCTTCCACGGTGGCTGTGCCGCTGGCGACGATACCGGCCCGAGAATGAAAGAGCGCTGGCAGGGCTTCGGGAACGAGCGTGACCTTTTGCTGGCCGATTAAGGCCCGCAGAAGATCGCCCTCAAGCGTGGGTGCGATCGGAACCAGAAACTCGTATTCCGATCCGAGCATTGCCGCCGCCTGCAAAATTGTCGGCAGATTCATGCGCACTTCCTTCACGCGGCTGCCCGGCATGAGAGTAATCCAATGCTTCGCAGGATCCAAATGGAATTGGCCTGCGTACTCCGGACGCGTGATGGACGGATGGACAAGACTGGCTAGTGGATGTCCTGCGAAGGTGGCATCGACTCCGCGGTCGCGATAGAACTTTTCTTCAAAAGGGAAGATGACCAGCGCCTTATCGATGTATTTTCGCAATAGGCGAACGCGGCCCTGCCGCCAAGCCCAGAACTGCGGAGCCACGTAATAGACGGTCGGAATGCCGCGCCGTTTCATTTGTCGTGCCACGCGCCAGTTGAACGCGGGAGAGTCGATCACGATCGCGAGGTCAGGTTTGCGCCAATCGGCTTCACGGATGAGATGTTTGTAGAGACGAAGGATCTTCGGCAGATGGTTCAGGATTTCGGTAATGCCTACGACGGCAAGGTCTTTGGCGTCGATCACCGTGTCGCATCCTGCTGCGCGCATGCGCTCCCCGCCGACTCCAAAGAACTCTATCGATGCATCAAGCCGATGGAGAGCTTCGATCAGCTGCGCGCCATACATTTCACTGGAGGCTTCCCCGGCGGAGATCAGGATGAGCACCGAGCAATTGTACGGTACGGCGAATTCAGTTCCAGTCGTTCGCCGGATCTTGTAAGTCTGACGCTCGGCGATTTCTTCGGAGGTACTCTGCGCACTCGGCGGTAAAACCTTTTTACCGCAGAAGGCGTAAAGAAATGCCGCAAATCACGCAGAAAACAATTGGCTGGAGCAGATGCACGATCGGTCGGGTCGTGCGACACTTATGGCGCACGGTCGGAGGTTCCCATGAAGATCGGTCTCTACAGTGTCACGTATCGCGGAGTGTGGTATCGGGGCGAAGCGATTCGCGTTTTCGACTTGGTTCGCCTGGCCAAGCAACAGGGTTGGGAGGGCGTGGAACTCGACACCGAACGTCCGCATGCGGCTCCGATGGATCTTTCGTCCGATGACCGGAAGCGGTTGCGCGATCTGGCAGGCGAACTCGGGATCGAGCTGTGCGCAGTCTCGCCGAACTGCGACCTGTCCAGTCCCGTGCCCGGGCAACGCGAGGCAATGATCTGCTACGTGCGCGAATGCATCAAGCTGGCCCGCGATCTGGGCTCGCCCATTTGCAAGATTTTTGCGGCATGGCGCGGCATCACCCTGCACAACGGACTCGGAACCTATGCCGAAACCTACGGCTACAACCAGTACGGTTTCTGGAAGGGCGACCGGCGCGGCTTTGTTGTCGATTGCATGCGCGAGCTGTGCAAGGTCGCCGAAGATCACGGAATTGTGCTCGCGATGCAAAATCATGGCCCGGACGTCGTGAATCGCTATCAGGACGTGCTGGAACTCATCGAGGAAGTCGGCTCTCCTGCATTCAAGGCTTGCATGGATATCAACATCGAGCCCGAAGCAGATTCCGCGGGGCACGCGCGGCAAATGGCGGATGCATCCGGCAAACTGCAGGTGCATTCGCACATGAACGGCGAGTTTAGGCGCCGCGCGGATGGAACGGTGGAACTGGTTGCTGGCGGCTATTTCGACAAGAATTTCTGGGGGCGGAAGGTCGCGTATCCAGCCTATGTGGAAGCGTTGGTCGCCGCCGGATACAAGGGCTACATGAACTGGGAGTTCTGCCATCCTGCGCTGGAGAACGGAGAGCCGGTAGGGATCGACTACGTGCATCGCCAGACGGAGATGGCGCGAGAGTACCTGGCAGGCTTACGCACTGCGGCTGAGCAGAAGCTGCAACTGACCAGCGTGGGATAGCGCAGTCTAGTCGTCCGCGCTGACCGTGGATTCGCCAGCACTGGCGGGCGTGGGTGCCCGCCCCACGTTCTCGAGCTCCTGATCCTTATATTGCAACTGGTAGAGCTTGTAATAGATGCCGCGATGCGCGAGCAGTTCCTGGTGGGTCCCCATCTCGCGGAGCTGGCCTTTGTGCATCACGAGGATTTTGTCGGCACGCTGAATCGTGGAAAGACGGTGGGCGATGATGAGCGATGTGCGTCCTTCGACCATACGGCCGAGGGCATCGCGGACGCGGAACTCGGTTTCGGTGTCGACGCTCGAGGTCGCTTCGTCGAGGATTAGAATCTTGGGATCGTGGGCGAGCGCGCGGGCGAACGAGATGAGCTGCTTCTGCCCGGTGGAGAGAGTTGATCCGCGCTCGCGGACTTCTTCGTTGAATCCGTTAGGTAGTGCGCGAATGAATTCGGCGAGATTCACGTCTTCGGCTGCCTGTTGCACGTGCGCGTCCTGGATGCGCTGCGTGCCGAGGCGGATATTGCCGCCGATTGTACCCGTAAACAGGAACGGATCTTGCAGGACGACGCCGATTCGGCTGCGGAGATCGGAGAGATCCATGTCCCTGACATCGACACCGTCGATCCGCACGGCGCCTTTCTGGACATCGTAGAAACGAAGCAAGAGAGAAATCAGCGTCGTCTTGCCCGCTCCCGTGTGGCCCACCACTGCGACGGTCTCTCCGGGCTCGATCGCGAAGGTGACGTCGCGCAGAACCCAGTCGGGCTGGTTCGAACTGTGTCCGTTTCCCGATGCTCGTGGGCTCTCTTCCGGCATCTCGCGATAGGCGAACCAGACGTGGTCGAATTCGATGCGGCCGGGGCCTTCGGGTGTTTTCGTCACCGCTGGGGATACGACTTCCACTGAGGTATCGACCAGCTTGAAGATGCGTTCACTGGCCGCCATCGCCGACTGCAGGATGTTGTACTTTTCGCTGAAATCCATGATCGGGCGGAAGAAGCGGAAGGAGTACTGGATAAAGGCGATGAGGACACCGAGCGAAGCGGTAACCGCTACGACGCGCACACCACCCGACATCTGACGAAGGATGGCTTGCCCACCCCACCAGATCACGCAGGCAATGGCGACCGAGGAAAATAAGTCTACAACCGGATAATAGACGGCATAGGCGAGGATCGCGTCTTTGAACGCGTCCATGTGGCTGCGGTTGATCTCGGCGAACCGGTTGTACGCTCGGCGCTCGCGGTTGAAGAGTTGCAGGACCATCATCCCGCTGACGTGCTCTTGCAAGTACGAATTGATGCGGGCAATTGCCACGCGGATGCGGCGGTAGGAGTCGCGAACCTTGTCGCGGAAAATCTTGGTTCCCACCACGATGAACGGAAGCACGGAGAAGGTGATGAGTGCCAGCTTCCAGTCCATCCAGAGCATAATGCCCATGATTCCGGCGAGTACGAAGACATCCTCGAAAATCGAGACCACGCCGGAGGTGAACATCTCGTTCAGCGCGTCGACGTCGGTCGTTACGCGCGTAACCAACCGGCCCACGGGGTTCTTGTCGTAGAAGGCAACGTGCATGCGCTGCAGGTGCCGGAAGATCTGGCTGCGCAGGTCAAACATGACCTGCTGGCCGGTCCATTGCATGTAATAGGTCTGGAGGAACTCGAGGACGAAGGTGAAAAGCAGCAGTCCGAAATAGATGGCTGAAATCTGGGCGATGCCGGTGACCGGACGCGGGCTGAGCCAGTTCCATATGCCAGACGTAGCGGCGTGAGTGGGCGCGAGATAGCGGTCTACCGCAACCTTGACCAGGTAAGGCCCTAGTACGTCGGCAAACGATTTCAGGATAATCGCGGTAATGGCCACTCCCACCTGCCATCGGTACGGACGCAGGTAGGTGAGCAGCCGCCGCATCAGGCGGCTGTCGTAGGCTTTCCCTAGTACTTCTTCTTCCTGGGCCATTCAGTTCCCGGTTAGTCCTTCGCACACCATTCGCGGGCGGGGCGCCCGCGCCACGTTCCGCGGCACATCAACAGGGTACCTCAAATAGATGGCCGAACCGCCCGGGAGGATGGAAAAGGTTTGGGATAATGAGATGAGTGCGCTTGGGAATCTACATTTCCGTACCGTTTTGCCGCACGAAGTGCAGTTACTGCAATTTCGCATCTGACGTGTTTTCCAAGGCCGTGTTTGAGAAGTATGTTGCCCGAGTTTGCTCCGATATTGCGAATGCCACGCTGACAGCTGCGGAGATGGGCGGCTATCTCGAAAGCGAAGTGGATTCCATTTATCTGGGTGGTGGCACGCCGACGGTACTTGATCCTGAGCAGCTGAAGAGAATGTTCGATGCCGTTCGGGCAGAGTTCTCGGTAATGCCCGAGGCGGAAATCACTGTGGAATGTGCGCCGGGTACGTTGACGCCGCCAGTTCTGGAGTCACTACTGTGCTGCGGAGTGAATCGCGTGAGCCTGGGGGTGCAATCGTTCGTCGATCGCGAAGCTGCAGCCGTGGGTCGGCTGCACAAACGAGCGACTATTCACGACGACATTTCCCGCCTCCGCGCGGTTGGTATCGCAAACATCAACATTGACCTGATCGCGGGATTGCCGCATCAGACCGCGGAAAGCTGGAAGGAGTCTTTATCGGAAACGATCGGCCCGGGCGCGCCGCACGTCAGCGTTTACATGCTCGAAGTCGATGAGGATTCACGCCTGGGGCGCGAACTGATTGCCGGTGGTACGCGCTACCACGCGCATTTCGTCCCAGATGAAGAAGCCGTTGCTGATTTCTATGAGCAAGCCTGCGAGACGCTCGATGCGGCGGGCGTGAAGCAATATGAGATTTCGAACTTCGCACGCGCGGGCTCGGAATCACGACACAATCTCAAGTACTGGACCCGGCAGCCGTATTTTGGGTTCGGAGTGGACGCGCACTCGATGTTGCCCTCAACAATTCAAGAGTCGGAGGCCGTTCGCTTTTCAACCTCAGATTCGCTCGATCAATATGCCGCAGGTGCGGCTTTGCATAAGACAGTCGTTTCGCGACCGAGTTCTTTGGAGGAAATGTTCTTCCTCGGACTGCGCTTGAATCGCGGAGTGGACCTGGGAGAAGTCGCTGGGAAGTCCACCCCGGAAGCATTGCAGAATCTTCATTGCGTCATTGCTGAACTTGTCTCGGACGGCCTCATCGAGCAGCAAGCAGAGCGTATCTTCCTTTCTTCCCGCGGACGCCTGCTATCCAACGAAGTCTTCCAGCGTTTCCTCGGTACCGTTCCTGGGTCATCTAACGCGTAATTCCGCAGACCATCCGGTCGGTCGGATTCGCGCGCTACACGTGCATAAACGTCAATGTTCATGCGGGTTGTAAAGGACTCGGCATTATCTTCCGAACGTAACTTTTTTGTCGTTCCAGTGCTGTGTTCTAATCAAAAGTTCTGCAGTTCTGAGTTTTTACGTGCGATGTTGTGCCGCGATGCGCGGAGGGGAACGTGGATTTTCAATTGAACGATGAGCAGTTGCAGTTGAAGAAGAGCGTGCGCGAGTTTGCCGAGCAGGAGATCAGGCCGCACGTCATGGAGTGGGACGAAAAAGGCGAATTCCCGATGGCGACCATCAAGGAACTCGGCAAGATGGGACTGATGGGAGTCGTGTTCCCGCCCGAGTACGGCGGAGCCGGAATGGGTTACGTCGAGTACGTAACTGCCATCGAGGAACTCTCGCGGGTCGATGGATCGGTAGGCATCATTGTTGCGGCGCATACCTCGCTGTGCTCGAACCACATTTTTCTCGCCGGGAATGAAGCGCAGAAGAAAAAATACGTGAGCAAGCTGGCGACGGGCGAGTTCATCGGGGCGTGGGGATTGACCGAGCCTTCGTCAGGATCGGACGCGGGTAGCGCGCGCATGACCGCGGTTCGCAAAGGAAACAGCTGGGTGCTGAATGGAACCAAGACTTTCTGCACCAACGGCCACTACGCTGATGTTGTCGTGGTTCTCGCAGTGACCGACCGTGCCGCGCATACCCACGGCATCTCTGCATTCGTTGTGGAGAAAGACACAAAAGGTTTTCGTCCGGGGAAGAAAGAAAACAAGCTTGGCCTGCGCGCCAGCGATACGGCCGAATTGATCTTTGAAGATTGCGTCATCCCGGCTGAGAATTTGCTCGGTGGTGAAGGCCAGGGATTTCCGGACGCCATGCGAGTGCTCGATGGAGGGCGCATTTCAATTGCGGCCTTGTCGCTCGGAATGGCTGAAGGAGCGTACGAGGCCGCGCTCAAGTACTCCAAGCAGCGCCGTCAGTTCGGGAAAGCGATCAGCGATTTTCAGGCGATCCAGTGGAAGCTTGCCGATATGGCTACGGAGATCGATGCCGCGATGCTGCTCACGATGCGTGCTGCTTCGATGAAAGATGCGGGGATGAAGAGCACACAGGAATCGTCGATGGCGAAACTCTACGCCAGCGAAGTCGCAGTGAAGTGCGCCAACGAAGGCGTGCAGATTCACGGCGGCTACGGCTTTATCAAGGACTATCCGGCGGAGAAGTTCTATCGGGACGTGAAGCTCTGCACGATTGGCGAAGGGACGAGCGAGATCCAAAGGTTAGTGATCGCACGGCAGTTGCTGAAGGACTAATCGTCGTTGGTTGAGACGTGATCGCGAGCAAACCCGCTCTTCCGCCGAAGCACAGCGCCTTTGTGACGCGTGATCTGACACATATTCCGTTGGATCGTGATGTGGTAGATTTCTCTGCGCATGACGGATGCCAACTCTACTACAGCGATTCCGGTTGAGACCGGAACGACCTCGGATGAGCGCACGATGGCCGTGCTAGCTCAGGTGTTGCAGTTGGTCGGCGGCTGGATTGCGCCACTTGTCATTTTTTTCGTCAAACGCCAATCTCGCTTCATTACATTCCACGCTCTGCAAGTTCTGCTTTTTCAAGGACTGTGTTTGTTTCTGGAGATGTTAGCTGTCGGGGCGTGTTTCACAGCGATTACTCTGGGAATATCTCTGGGCGGCTGGAGTCATCAACATGAATCTTCAAATGCTCCTCCCCTTATGTTTTTTCTGTTTATCAGTATTTTCATGCTGAGTTTTATGGTGCTTTGGCTGATGAAGCTCCTGTTGGCGGTGATCTACGGAATCAAGGCAGGCCGCGGTGAGTGGGCCGAATACCCACTACTCGGCCGGCTCTCGCGAAAGATATTGAATATTGGTCCGGGCGGTTCGGCGGCGACGCCTTAATCGAACACTTACGCTACAGCCACAATTTGCGTTGATCTGCGCGGCCATCAGATCAATAATTGCTGTCCCTCACTTGAAGTCCCAGTCAGGTGGCGAAGTCGATGTCGAAGTCGCGGTTCCGCAGTGTGGCGTTGGTCGCAGTGGCGCTCGTGTCAGCTACTGTCGCCTGCTCCAATTCGCCATCGCCCATCTCGGTAAGCCTTACTCCTTCTTCTCCGCAGACCATTGATCAAGGGCAAACGGTCACCATCACCGCCAACGTGATCAACGACAGAAACAACCAGGGAGTTTCGTGGAAGCTAACAGGGTCGGGAACGCTGACCAGCGGGAACGGCCCTTTCATCACCTACAATCCACCCAACACCCCACTTACCGGTCCACAACTCGAGACGGTCACAGCCACATCGATGGCGGACAGTACCAAGAGCGCATCGGTGCAGATCACCGTAAACGCATTGCCGCAGATTCCATTTCAGACGCTTGCCAATGGGACTGTCGGTACGGCGTACACGCAAACAATCGCGCTCACCGGCGGGACCGGTCCGTTTCAGTGGAGCGTATACAACGGAGCGATAGCCACCGGATGGCAGGTCGGTGGTGCAGTACCGGATGGCCTGATGCTGAATGCTACGACTGGCGTCGTCAGCGGCACTCCGACGGGCGCGGGGACGTGGTATTTCGAGGTGACAGTGACGGACGCGACTGGGCTGTTCGCTGTCAACGCCTTGAGTATCCGGATCAACTCGAACGCGCTGCCTGGGAATCCTGTGCCTTTCTTGAACCAAGGATTGGTACCGACATCCGTACCGCCGGGGAGTTCTGACCTCGTGCTGAACGTTAGCGGGGCTGGCTTCGTTCCGGGCGCCACGGTTGACTTCAACAACTCGGCGCTCAGTACGACATTTGTGGATAGCGATCACCTGAGCGCGATTGTGCCAGCCGCCAAGTTAACGGCTGCGGGAACAGCGCTGGTCACCGTTAGGAATTCGTCGCCGGGCGGTGGCCGCTCGAACCTGGTGTCGTTCGAGTTAGGAGTTCCGCAGACGACCGTCAGCTTCGCGAACGCGCCTGGCTCGCCGCTGCAGGTATCGGGGGCCTCAGGATTGGTCGTCGCGGATTTTAACGAGGACGGAAAGTTAGACCTTGCTGCCACAGGCGGATTTGACGCCTTTGTATTCCTCGGGAAGGGCGACGGTACATTTACTCCGGCGTCGGGTTCTCCGTTGCCAATCCCCACCCCGCCATATGAGGAGTTAGCGTCTCCATTAGCGGGGCCGGGCTTAACGGTGGGCGATTTCAATGGCAGCGGACACACGGGATTCGCTGTCGGATTATTGCAGAACGCGGCTGCGGTGATCTTTTTCGGCAAAGGAGACGGAAGCTTCGCGTATTCCAGCACTCCGGCGCAAATACCTGGCGGGGACGTGATGGCCTTGGTCGCAGCGGACTTGAATCGAGACGGGAACCTGGACCTGGCTGCAGCGAATAACGCGACCGGGTTCTCACCTATGATCGGGCTGGGCTACGGCCATGGTGCCTTCAACAACGTTGAACAAAATGTCGTGAATGCCGGCAGTTCACTATCGCCTGGAGACTTCAACGGCGACGGCAAACTTGACCTGGCGATGGGTGGTACGGTTTTGCTGGGGAATGGCGATGGCACGTTTACCCAGGGGCCGATCGTGGATCCTAATACGTCCTTTGTAGCAGTGGCTGATTTTAATGGAGACGGGAAACTTGATCTGGCGGTTTGCGACAACGCCGCGAACACCGTGACCATTGTTCTAGGTAACGGCGACGGAACCTTTTTCACGGCTTCAGGTTCGCCGATCACTGTGGGCCTTCAACCTGATGCGATTATCGCCGCAGATTTCAACAACGATGGAAATCTCGATCTAGCCGTGGCGAATGGCGACGACGCGACCCTTACTCTCCTGTTAGGAAATGGCGACGGCACGTTCACCCCAGCCTCCGGTTCACCTTTCCCGGTGGGACATTCCCCGGTGGCCCTTGCCGCGGCGGATTTCAATTCCGATGGAAAGCTCGATCTCGCCGTCGCGAACCTGAGCGATGGCACAATTTCCATTCTGCTGCAGCAGTAGTCCCCGAAGCATCACCCTGACACGGCTCCTATCCTTACGGCTCGAACGAGATTGAGACCTCGGTTTGCGTCTCCGAACCCGCCGGAGCATATTTCCATTTCTTAACGGCGGCGACTGCGGCCTCACCCAATGCTGCATTTCCGCCGCGCAGCTCTACCGCTTTCACGCTGCCCGAAGCGGCAATGACCACTTGCATGCGGACCGTTCCTCCGATGCCATGCTGACGCAGGGTTTCTGGATAATCCGGCTCGATGCGGGTGATGAGCCTGCGATCGGCGCTGCCGCTGCTGCTCGAACTAAGGTCGAGCGTGCGGACGCCCTCCGCATCGGTGCCTGAGCTGACGTATCCAATGGCGCCGCGTGTTTTCGCGACGTAGGCAACCACAGCCTCGTCCGAGTCGAGCGTTTTGGGGACCGCGCCACGTCCTGTAAAGGCGAGGCTCCGGTAATAGAGCTGCAGATCGGAGTCGCTCCGTCCAAGAACCTGCTTCAGAAATGCCTCGTGAGCCTGGCCGCCCTTGGCGAGCACGGGTTCGACGTGACCGCTGCCGGGAAGCGAACTTTTCTCCTCGAGAAACACGCTCTTCAAATCGCTGGCAGAGATCGCTTCCACCCGAACGCTGGAGTTGGCGATCACTTTGACGCTCTGCGCCGATGCTGCTCCCACCAGCAGGAGCGCTCCGCTCACGAGCGCAAAAAGTTTGGGGGCTTTCATTTGTTTGTCCATGTTGTCTCTGTCTCGCCTAGAAATTGAAATTAGTCTTCACCACCAGGGCATTGGTTTGCGGCTTCAGGCCATTCGGGTTGTCGATACTGTAAAAGCCTCCGGGATACAGCCCGGGCAGACCGACTCCATCCATGAAGTGGCCTTCCAACTTAAAGTTGAGATATCGGTTGGCATCAAAACGAACAGTGACATCTTTGTCGTGGATGTAGCCGCTCTCATTCCCGTTCAAGGGGGCGTGCACGTCCAGGTTGGAGTAATACGAGCCCACCTGCATCCATTTGAAGATGCGATAGGACCCAGCCACATACCAGGCCTTGGCATTGGTTTGCACTTCCTGCAGCCCCGAATAAAGCACCTCGTCGATCCAGGAACACCGATACTCGGCATCGATCTCGAATTTGTTGTGGACGTATTGCCCGTAGAACTGATTGTTCCAATCCGCCTTGGAGGATTGCGTGTAAGGCATGAAGCCGGGACCCGGATTGAAAATGCCGTCACCGTTGTTGGATTCAGAGAAGCGTGAAGCTCCGACCAGCAAGCCTTTGACGGGCGTGTTCCAGCGCAGATCGCCGCCATACTGTAGCGCGCTGATGCTGTTGAGGAGCAGAACGGGGGGAGGGGTCTGTTCGAGATAAAAGTAGCCGCCGTACTTGGAGTCGTCGCGCTCGCCGGCAAAGGCCGTGTACATCAACGATCCGCCGCTCTGTCCCAGGTTGATGCGGCCGTATATGTCCCCGCCCTTGTGAGCAATCGTCACTTCACGAATGTTCGTGGGATAAACGCCTTGTGGCAGTAGCGCGAAAGGCCGCAGAAAATCCATGTCCTGCGTATCGTTGTAGAGGCCGGAAACGGTCTTGACCTTACCGCCGCGAATGCCGAGCCAATCGGTGAAGCGGTAATCGGCGTAGGCCCAATCGAGGGTGGGATGCCACTGTCCCAACTGACCCATATTTCGGTCGTAGACTTGGGCGCCGATACGCAGCTTGTCAGTGAGCGCGGTGGACACATTCGCGCCCATATCGGTCATGGCAAAACTGCCGGACGCCGTCCCCATCGTCAGCCAGTTGTTCTGCGATGTATAGACGAATCCCTGGGATGCAAATCCGTGGAATTGAACAGTGCGGTCGAAGATCCGAACTTCCTGCGCGTTCAGCAGGATTTGAGCAAAACCAACGAACAAAAACACTAGTAGCGCGATACGGCGCATGCCGCCTCCTTATGCGATTCAGGCGAGTAATTCGCCTGGGCCGCAATTGGGGGCTTGCGCGACTCGCTTATGTCTGCGTTAGAAAAACCTAATCGTATACACCGTGCACGGAATGGCCAAGATGACGATCGGCACAGTCCTGTAGTTACCGAGGGCTGTAGGTGCAAACAAAATCGAATCCGTTGACGACATGCAATGCCGCGGATGTCTTTCCTTCGATTCGTGCTTTACACTGATCGCTTGGAAGCTCAGATCAATTCCTTAATCGAATCTCTCCGCTCGGGTGACCCGCGCTCGCTCGCGCGTGCGATTTCTATGGTTGAGAATCGCGCCGATGGGTGGTCCGATCTGTTGAAAGCTCTTTTCCCGCACACGGGAAAAGCCCGGGTCATCGGATTAACCGGAGCGCCCGGAGCGGGGAAGAGCACGCTGGTCGATCAACTGGCGAAACTATATCGGAAGGTGGAAAATCCCAGCCCTGTCGCGCAAAATGCGCGAGACAAGCGTGGGGCAACCTCAGATGGCCGACGCACTGTTGGGATCATTGCCGTCGATCCCACGAGTCCGTATACCGGTGGGGCGATTCTTGGGGACCGTATCCGCATGCAGGATCACTTTGCCGATTCCGGGATTTACATCCGAAGCATGGCGACGCGCGGATCGCTGGGCGGACTGGCGCGGACCACGGCTGATGTTGCGACCGTGCTCGATGCGTCCGGACGTGACGTGATCCTTGTCGAGACTGTGGGGGTGGGTCAAGACGAGGTCGACATCGTGCGGCTCGCGGATATCACCGTGGTGATTCTCGTCCCCGGCATGGGCGATGATGTGCAGACGATCAAGGCCGGCATCATGGAGATCGCGGATATTTTTGTCATCAACAAGAGCGATCGTGATGGGGCCGAACGCGTGGAGCGCGAAATCCGCGCGTTGCAATCGCTGGCCACGCGCCGCGATGGCTGGACCCCTCCGATCGTCAAAACGGTAGCCAGCGAAGGTAAGGGCATGCAAGAATTGGCCGCGGCGATTGGCGGGTACGAGAGCTTCCTGCAGAAAGACAATCGCGCCTTGAAGAAGAGCGTAGAGAATTGGCAGGAGCGCCTGGTCGAGATGCTGCGCGATGCCATGCTGGAAAAGGCGCGGGCGCAGCTTATGGATGGCAGACTATCGAAGCTGGCCGCAGAGGTAGCCGAGCATAAGCGCGATCCATATTCGCTGGTGGAGGAGATTGCAGGGAGAACTGGCGGTTAGCAATGACAGCAGATTCCTCGCCGTCCTCGTTGCTTTGGCAACCGCGAGCGGCTCGGAATGACAAAAGCCATGGGATATCAGATTGACCATCTCGGCATTGCGGTGAAGTCGCTGGCGGCTGCAAAGTCGATTTATGAAAAGCTGGGCCTCAGCATTTCTCCCGAGGAGACGGTCGAGCACGAGAAAGTGCGGCTGGTGATGGTTCCGGTCGGAGAAAGCCGGTTTGAGTTGCTGGAGCCGACTTCGGAAGACTCCACGATTGCCAAGTTCATCGCCAAGCGCGGAGAAGGCTTGCATCATGTCTGCATGAGAGTGCCAGACCTCCGCGCGGCAGTCGAGCGACTGAAGAAAGATGGAGTGCGGCTGGTTTCGGATGAGATTAAGACGGGCGCTGGCGGACATCAGTATGTGTTCGTGCATCCGTCGAGCACCGGCGGCGTGCTGCTCGAGCTAGTGCAAGGCTAAGGCCGCGCATTCACACGGGAATTCACGAACGAATCATTTCAACGAATGCTAGTTCTCGTTACAGATACCTCTGGCAAAGATGGTTTCGTCGCTCTCGTGCGCTCCGGCGAAGGCGGGCAAAATAACAAGCTCGATGTAATCGAAGAAATCCCGCTCGCGGGCGGAACGTTTTCTGCGCAGTTGGTGCCGCAGATTTCCGGGCTGCTGCAGAAACACAATTTCCGAAAGACCGATCTTGGCGCATTCATAGTCGTCTCTGGACCAGGTTCATTTACCGGTTTGCGGGTGGGGCTGGCTGCGATCAAGGCGCTGGCGGAAATTCTTCAGAAGCCCATCGTCGCCGTTTCGTTGCTCGAAGTGCTCGCGCCATTCAGCTATATGATTGCGGCGGCTCATGGCAGCGAGGATGGTGCTGCTTTCCGCTACGCAGTCGCGCTGGACGCTGCTCGCAGCGAAGCATTCGTAGGCGAGTACGAAGTGCAAGTGTCCGAGAACGAGGTCCAATCCCCTAGACCCCTCGGCGAATCGCTGCTCAGAATAGAAGATCTTGCTTCGCTGCTGACATCGGGAAAAGCCCGGTGGATCGCCACGCCGGACCAGGCTATTTTCGATGCTCTCACCACCGAGGTGCCGGAATCGAGCCGCTCGTCCATCCGCAGGAACCTGCGACGTCCGAGAAGCAACGAGGTCGCAATGATTGGCTGGCAGAAGCTGAAGGCGGGAGAAACTGTTACACCCGACCAACTCGAGGCCAACTACATACGGCGCTCTGACGCGGAGATCTTCGCAAAACCGGCCTCATAACGCACGACATTGGATTCCGCTCAGCCCATCACGATTCGGCCCGCCACGCGGAATGACATCCCGCAAATGATGAGCCTGGAGAGCCAGTCCCAGTCTGCCGCGCATTGGAGCGAAAAGCAGTACGAAGGCCTGTTTCGTCCGAATGCTCCAGTCGCTCTGCTCGCTCTTGTTGCCGAAGGGAAAGGTCAGGCAGATCTGCTCGGCTTTCTCGTTGCCCGGCATCTTGCCCCGGAGTGGGAACTGGAAAACGTCGTCGTAGCTCCCGAATGTCGAAGAAGAGGTATCGGCACCCGCCTCATGCAGGAACTCATCACTCGAGCTCAACAAGCCAACACCGGGTCCGTGTTTCTTGAGGTACGGGAATCGAATGCCTCTGCTAGAGCCTTCTACAAGAAACTGGGGTTCCATGAGACGGGCAGGCGAAAGGCTTACTACTCCAATCCTACGGAAGATGCCGTCTTGTGTTGCAAAACTCTGCAGGCTTCGACCATCTCAGAATGAGATATATGCACCACTTTTTTGGCATTGCCCCCATGTTACGGCTGTGTTAATTTGGGCCCATATTCCGGTTTGGAGGTCTGCTGGATGCTGACTTCGAGAGACCAACTCCTGACCAGTCATGATGAATTCCGCCGGCTGGCTCAGGAGCATATGCAGTACGCTCAACGTCTCGAAACACTCACCCAAAAACGTTATCTCAGCGAAGATGAAAAGCTGGAGGAGATCCGGCTGAAGAAGCTCAAACTCCGCCTGAAAGACCAGATGGAGTCGATTGAGCGCGAGTATCGCCAGCAATACGGTGTCAACGTAGCGTAATCCCTGTCCAACCCAAAGGCGGCTTTCGCTGCCACAGTCTTAATGTTTCTGCCGAGGGCGCGAAAGAAGCGCCTTTTTTTATTTATACTTACGGCGGATTTCCCAAGTGCCGCACCCTCGTGCCACTCGCTATAATGGAAGAAGTCCCCCATGGTTCGTGACGGTTACTATTACGCTTTGGCACTCATTGCCGCCGCTGTGCTGCTCGGCTGGCTTACCCGCCCATTCTGGGCGATTGTTCCTATTGCGCTGGCTCTGTTCTTCCTTTGGTTCTTCCGCGACCCTGAGCGCGTGATTCCTTCCGATCCGGGAGCAGTGGTTTCCCCTGCGGATGGAAAGGTGACAGACGTTTCGGTCGTTGACCTCGGCAAAGAGAAGCACTTGCGGATGAGTATTTTCCTGAGCGTCTTCGATGTGCACGTGAATCGCACGCCGATCAGCGGAATTGTACGGGAAATCCGCTATCAAAAAGGCAAGTTCATGAACGCCATGGGGGCCACCTCGGCTGAGCAGAATGAGCAGAACATTGTCACGGTTGAAGGCGATGGACAACGCTTGATTTTCAAGCAGATTGCCGGGCTTCTGGCTCGCCGCATCGTTTTCAATCCAAAAGTTGGGGATCGCGTCGAGCGTGGGCAGCGGATCGGGCTGATCAAATTTGGTTCGCGATGTGACGTATTGATGGATGCCTCGGCTCGTCCCAACGTCAAAATCGGTGATCGGGTGAAGGGTGGATCCAGCGTGCTTGCACACCTGGCGCCGCAGGGCAGTTTGACCGCGGCGAGCACCGTGTCAGCCGAGAAGGTGCGTTGATGGAAGAGACTCCGAAGAAGCCTCGACGCCGTCTGAGCAAAGGAATGTACATTCTGCCGTCGTTGTTCACGACGGCAAATATGGCACTCGGTTTCTACGCCATCCTCGAGGTGATGCACGCGACCATCACCGAGTATCGGCACCTGGACAACGCGGCCATCGCGATCGGATTCGCGGTGCTGTTCGACGGATTAGACGGCCGCATTGCCCGGATGACCGGCACCAGCAGCGATTTCGGCCGGGAACTGGATTCGCTTGCGGATGTCATTACCTTTGGCGTCGCCCCCGCCCTGCTCGCGTGGACGTGGGGATTCCATCTGATGCCAACCGTGTGGCTTACCCAAGGTCAATGGCATTTGAAGCTGCCGCAAATCGGCGCAATCGCCAGCTTTCTCTTCCTGATCGCTGGAGCCAGCCGCCTGGCGCGGTTCAACATCACTTCGAATCCGCAGCCCTCGAACCCGGGACGGCCCGGCAAGAAATATTTCGTCGGGATGCCGATTCCCGCAGGGGCTGGTGTTCTCGCCGCGGTGGTACATTTTACGGCTGGCGACCCATTGTTATCGGCTTACACTGCCATTGCCTGGGCCGCCATGGTCACAACCGTTGGTTATCTGATGGTGAGTACCTGGCGCTTCTACAGCTTCAAAGATATCGATTTCCGCTCGCGGCATCCATTCCGGCTGATCGTTTTGATCGCTGGATTATTCGCCCTGATTTACTTCTTCTCCAGGCAATTCCTGTTCGGCATCGCGTTACTCTATATGGTTTCGGGCGTCTTCTGGCGCCTGCAATGGATTTTCCGCCGCCGATCCGGTCCTCCACCCCCGCCCTTTAAGGAGGCTTCGCAAGCTTCATGAGTGAGTCCGCAAAAACACCGCCAAGCACAACCGGCCTGGCGCAGCGCAGCAAGCTGTACCGTGCTGCCATCGTGGGAGCCGCATCCCTTAAGGGTAAGGAGGTTGCCGAGCTTCTGAATGAGCGCAACTTCCCGGCAGCCGACGTGCGCCTGCTCGATGACGATGAATCTCTCGGCCAGCTTGAGGCCATGGGCGATGAGATCAGCTTCATTCAGCGGATCCGCGCCGAGCAATTCGAACACGTGGATTTCACCTTCTTCGCTTCCGACGCGGAAAGCACGCGCCGTAGCTGGAAAGAAGCTCGCGACGCCGGCAGCACCATCGTCGATCTCTCATCTGCGCTTGAGGACGAACCTGGAGCCAGCGTACGCTCGCTGTGGATCGAGCGGGAACTCGGACAGGTGGCTCCTCCGGAGTTGCAGCCGGGACCCTGCATCACTGCGCATCCTGTGGCAGTCATCCTGGCATTGTTGCTATTGCGGGCAGGGAAGACCGGGAAGATAAAGCGGGTCGTCGCCACGATTTTCGAGCCCGCCTCGGAACGCGGCCAGCGCGGCATGGACGAATTGCACCAGCAGACAGTAAATCTGCTTTCCTTTCAGCCGCTGCCGAAGGATGTCTTCGATGCTCAGGTCGCATTCAATCTGGTGGCGCGATACGGCCAGAAATCAGCGCCATCTCTTGATTCCGTAGAGGCGCGCGTCCTCCGCCATTACCGCAAGATTGCCGGCGCAAATGCGCCTGAGCCGTCTCTCATCCTTTTGCAGGCTCCTATTTTCCACGGCCATGCTGTTGCGATTTCTGTCGAAATGGAAGATGCCGTAGACTTCGAAGCGTTGCCGCTGTCTCTTGCGGGCGATCATGTCAATATTCCTCCCGTTGAAGAGGACGCGGCCAGCAATGTGAGTTCGGCGGGGCAGGGCGAAATTCAACTCTTTCTCAAGAGCGATCCGGTGCGTCCGAATGCGGTGTGGCTATGGGCCGCGGCCGACAATCTACGGCTTTCGGCCATCAATGCGGTCGAATGTGCCGAGAGCATGCTGGCTACGCGTCCGACAGGGAAAATTCAATGACACGGCAGGCTGCCGCGGCGCTCGTGATTCTGCCGATGCTGCTGCTTTCAGCGTGTGGGTACCACACCGCCGGACACGGCCAGCTTCCCGAAAGCGTCAAAACCATAGCGATTCCCGCGTTTAAGAACGAGACGCTCAACTACAGCATCGAGCAGATGCTGACGACGTCGGTGGTCCGCGAATTCACAACACGCACGCGCTATCACATCGTCAACGAAGCGAGTGACGACGCCGATGCCACCCTGCGCGGAACTGTGCTATCCACGGCCGCTTCTCCGCTGACCTATGACACCGCCACGGGACGCGCGGCCAGCGTCTTGGTTGTCGTCAGCATGAAAGTTTCGTTTACGGACCGAAACGGCAAGGTGCTGTACCAAAATCCCGCATATTTGTTTCGTGAACAATATGAGGTATCGCAGGACTTGGCGACATTTTTCGAAGAGGACTCGCCCGCGTTCCGCCGCCTTTCACAGGATTTTGCCCGCACTCTGGTTTCGAACATTCTGGAGGGGTACTGATCTGCAAGAGCCTCCTCTTGGGCAGATGCCGAGGAAGTTCGTCTACCCGGTCTGAGAGATTCGCAAATTTTTGCAATCCGTAGGCAAAGGTCTTGTTCACGATTGAATCAGTTCACGATTGAATCACTGTACGAAGTTTATGCGCGATGCTACCCTCAAAAGTGTTTGTCATTCCGAGGAACGAAGCAACGAGGAATCTGCTTTCTGCTGCAGCCCAGCCATTACCTGAAGCGATGATCTGATGCGCGCCTTTGCCCAAGCCGAACGGTTCGTCAGCGATCTTCAAGCGCGTAAGATGCGCGCTGCGTATGTGTTCGTCGGCGACGAGGCATTCTTCCGCAAGCGCTTTCGCGACGCCATTCTCGAACACCTTGTTCCCGCAGACTTGCGCGATTTCAGCCTCTTTGAATTCGATTTGTCGGAGACCGATCTGGCCGAAATTCTTGACCGCGCCCGCACTCCTTCGCTGATGGCGCCCTTTCAAGTGTTCTTCGTCCGAGGAGTGAAGAACCTGTTTGGCCGCGGATCGAACGAGGAGAAACTCGCCGCCATCGAGGAATACTGCAAGAATCCCAATCCTGACGCACTCATCGTCTTCGTCGCCGACCACATCAGTATTCCAGCGGACGTCCGCAAGATGGAGATGCAGGACAAGGAACGATACCAGCGCATCCGCGACACCATGGGCCAGTATTGCGGCATCGTCGAACTGGCTCGAGTCGAGGAAGGGGAGGCGGTCCGCTGGATCTCCGACTATTGCACCAGCCGAGGCGTGAAGATGGAACCCGACGGCGCCCGGGAACTCGTCGACGCTCTGGGCGGCGACATGATGATGATCTCCAACGAACTGGAGAAGCTGATCCTGTACGTCGGCGAGAAAAAGCGAATTACGCTCGGCGATGTCGAGACAATGGTCCTGGCGGCCAAACAGCGTTCGCTCTATGAGCTCACGGATGCGATCTCGAGCAAGGATCGGGTACGCGCGCTCGAAGTGCTCGACGCGATCCTTACTTCCGGAGACGGCGAAGAGGCATCCATCGGCCACGTCTACATGCTGGCGAAAACTTTCCGCCAGATGCTGATCATTCTGGAGCGAAACGTCCGCGATCAGCGCATGCTCTGGGCTGCCTTGTGGCAGGGATTTCGAGTGCCGCCGTTCGCTGCTGACGACATCATCAAACAGGCGCGCCGTTATAAATCCCGCCGCGATCTCACGCGCGCCATCCGGCTGGTGGCCAAAGCCGATCTCGCACTGCGCTCCAATCCAGTGAGCAAGAGAATGGTGCTCGAGCGACTCGTGATCGATTTAACCAGCGAGCCGAAGGTCGAACCTCCAAGCTGGATGCAAGAGCAGTTGCCGGTGTGATCTAGGTTCGTCTCTGCAATTTTTCCGCTATGCTCGATGTTCCAGCCTATCTCGCTCGCATCGCGTACTCCGGTCCCATCGATCCAACGCCTGGCACGCTTCGAGCCCTGCACCGCGCGCACCTGCTTGCCGTGCCTTTCGAGAATCTCGATATTTCCCTCGGCCGAAAGATCGTCGCCGACGAAGGTTTAATCCTGAACAAGATCATCAGTCTTCGCCGCGGCGGCTTCTGCTATGAACTGAACTGCGCATTCGCAGCATTGCTGCGTGCTCTGGGATTTCACGTCACTCTTCTCTCCGCGCGCGTGGCACGAACAGATGGCGGTGAAGGACCTGAGTTCGACCATTTGACTTTGCGTGTGGATCTCGAAGAACCCTGGCTCGCCGATGTCGGATTCGGCGACTCCTTTCTCGAACCGCTCCGTCTAGAGCCGGAACGAGAACAGTCGGATCCCGTAGGCATCTTCCGCCTGATTCAAGATGCGGAGCGCTGGTATATGCAGCGAAGGGCGGTCGATAGCAACTGGAAGCCGCAGTACTCGTTTTCTCTTCAGCCGCGCAAAATGGAAGATTTCGCCGGGATGTGCCACCACCACCAAACTTCGCCGGACTCTTCTTTCACGCGCAAACGCATCTGCTCCCGCGCAACTCCGGATGGACGAATCACGCTCTCAGAGATGAAGCTAATGACGACGAGAAGTGGCCAGAAGCAAGAAAGAGTCCTCACCTCAGAAGACGAGTGGATTGCGATCCTCTACGAGCAGTTTGGGGTGGCTCTCTAATCGCGTATTACGCAAACATGGTTGCCATCGGTACCAGGCTGTGCTCCCGACCGATAACGACGATGCCGGACTCCGTCACGTGCCATCCGCGTGCCCGGTCAGCCTCGAGATCGTAGCCCACCTGGGCATCTGCGCGGATTCTGACGTTCTTATCCAAAATGGCCCGCTTTAATTTTGCGTGGCGACCGATGTCGCAGTTGTCCATGATCACGCATTCGTCCACCACAGCGCCGGTATGCACGCGAACCGTCCGTCCCAGAACCGATTTGCGCACTCTGCCACCCGAGAGAATGCATCCTCCCGACACAATGCTGTCGAGCGCCTCTCCGCGTCGTCCATCTTCATCAAAGACGAACTTCGCCGGAGGATCAGGATAGCTCGTGCTCCGCACCGGCCACTCGCGGTTGTAAAGATTAAGTTCCGGCTTCACGTGATTCAAATCCATGTTGGCTTCGTAGTATGCGTCGATGGTTCCCACGTCGCGCCAGTATGGAATCGCATCCTTATCGTCGCCAGGAATACGGTTGGTCTCGAAGTTGTAAGCGTACATGGGAGCGTGACCGGCGAGTTTCGGCAGGATGTCCCCACCAAAATCGTGCCGGCTGTTTGGATCCCTCGCATCGTCCTTCAACAGCTTCACTAGAACGTCCTTCGAGAAAACGTAGTTTCCCATGGACGCATAAACGCGGTTCGCATCGCCCGGCATGGTCGGGGCATCTGCCTTCTTTTCGTGGAAGGCCATGATGCGCCCATCGGCATCGGTCTCAATGACGCCGAACTCAATGGCATGCTGGCGCGGAACCGGAATGGCGGCGACCGTTACCTCCGCCTTTTTCGAGTTGTGAAAGTCGATCATTGCCGCGATGTTCATGCGGTAGATATGGTCGGCGCCGAAGATCGCAACCAGGTGCGGCTCTGACTGTTCGATCAGGTTGATGTTCTGAAAGATCGCATCCGCGGTGCCTTGATACCAAGACTCATTTTCCGACCGCATTTGGGCTGGGACGTTGGTGATGAAGTTACTCTTCAACATGCCCCCAAACTGCCAGCCTTCGCTCAAATGCTGCAGCAGCGACTGGCTGCGAAACTGGGTCAAGACGTAGATCGAGTAGATTCCTGAATTCACGAAATTGCTGAGAACGAAATCGACGATGCGGTATTTTCCGCCAAACGGCACTGCAGGTTTCGCCCGCTCCCGCGTTAACGGATAAAGCCGAGTTCCTTTTCCTCCAGCCAGCACAATCCCGAGCACTCGCAACCGTGAGGTGCTTTGCTCGCCGACAGCAGACATTTGTCCCGCGCCGTTCTCTGCCACTCAATCCTCCAAGAACAACCTGTTCTTAGCAAGTTAAAATGTCCGGTTTTTGTAGCAAGTGAAATGTCCGGTTTTAAGTTAAGCCAGCAGCAGTCGAGGCTGTGGGAAAGTGGGAATCCCGCGGGGTGTGCGGGATTTCCAAGCAACGCGGGAAAGTCGG
>DASYZA010000281.1:0-29013 GCA_035946775.1 Candidatus Sulfotelmatobacter sp.
ATTGTGATGACGGAAAATGTGCTACGACACGCGGAGCGTTATTACGAAGAACACGGCGAGTACCAGTCAGCGATTGGCCAGATCACGCTGGAAGCGGCCAAGCTGGTCGGCCGGCCGATTTTCTTCGCGATGACCATCATCATTCTGGCGTTCGTCCCCGTGTTTGCACTCACCGGCATGGAAGGCAAGATGTTTCACCCGCTTGCCTTCACCAAGACCTTCGCCATGGTGTGTTCCACCCTAATCGCGGTCACGCTGGTGCCGGTGCTTTGCACATTCCTGATCCGTGGAAAACTGCACCGCGAGGATGCCAACCCCGTGATGCACGCTCTCGGAATGATTTACAAACCGGTACTGCGTTGGGCCTTAAAGCACAGGATCATGACGCTGAGCGCGGCGCTAATGATCTTCGCCTCCGCGCTCTGGCTGGCAACTACGATCGGCTCTGAGTTCATGCCGCCGCTCGATGAAGAGACCGCCCTGTTCATGCCGATCACCGATCCCAGCATTTCCCTTACCAAGGCAACGGAGATTCTTCGTTGGCAGGACAAAATCATTGCCCAAGACCCGCTCGTCGAGAGCGTAGTTGGCAAGATCGGCCGCGCGGAAAGCGCAATTGACCCCGCACCAGTAAACATGACCGAGACAGTAATCAACTTCAAACCTAAGAATGAATGGCCCGCTGGGATAACCAAAGAAACGATCCTGCAAAGGCTAGATGAGAAGCTCCGAATGCCAGGCGTGACCAACATCTGGACTCAGCCGATCCGCAACCGCATCGACATGCTTTCGACCGGCATTCGCACCCAGGTGGGAGTGAAGGTCTTCGGCAACGACCTCGCGACGATCGAGCAGAAGGAAACCGAAATCGAACGGGCTCTGCGCCCGGTTCCTGGTGTCGCTGACCTTTATGCGGAGCGCATCACCGGCGCGCCGTACCTTGAGATCAAAGTGAACCGCGAAGCCGCAGCTCGCTACGGAATCAACGTTGGTGAGGTGCAGGACGTGATCGAGACCGCGATTGGTGGCAAGAATCTCACAACCGCCATTGACGGCCGCCAACGTCTACCCGTGCGGGTGCGTTACGCCCCGGATTTCCGCCAGGATCCCGAGGAGCTCCGGAATAACGTGCTGGTCACAGCCAGCAACGGCGCCCAGATTCCACTGGGACAGGTGGCCGATCTTGGTGTGGTGATGGGACCCTCCATGATTAGTAGCGAAAATGGTCTGCTGCGGGGTAGCGTACTGATGAACGTGCGCGGGCGCGACGTTGGCCGGTTCGTGGACGAGGCGCAGCGCGCCGTCGCCCGCGAGGTGAAAATGCCGCCTGGCTACTACATCGAGTGGAGCGGGCAGTACGAAAACCAGATTAGCGCGAAAAAACGGTTGGAACTTGTCATCCCAGTTGTGTTCCTGATTATCTTCCTGTTGCTCTACAAAACCTACAATTCCTTCAAAGAAGCTTCGCATGTAATCCTCGCCGTTCCTTTTGCGCTGAGTGGTGGAGTTTTCCTCCTGAAGCTACTGGGCTACAACTTCTCCGTTGCCGTATGGGTGGGCTTTATCGCCCTGTTCGGCACCGCTGTGCAGACCGGCGTGGTGATGGTGATCTACCTGGAAGAGGCCGTGGAACGAAAGAGAGTCGCGATGGGCGCGCTTACGGTCCAGGGTCTGCGTGAAGCGGTGATGGAAGGTGCCCTATTACGTTTGCGTCCCAAAATTATGACCGTTTCCACGGTTGTGGCAGGACTCTTACCCATCATGTGGTCTACGCGCACGGGAGCCGAAGTGATGAAGCCGCTCGCTACCCCTGTGCTTGGAGGCATGGTCAGCTCTTTATTGCACGTGCTGATTGTGACTCCGGTGATCTTCACCTGGCTGCGAGAAAGAGAACTGTTGCGAAAGGAAATTGCACTCGCACCATAAGGGACTGCTGAACACCTGAGACATTCATGCCAAGGGCTTTTGACAAAAGATGCGCCCTACGAAACTGTCAAAAAATGGCAGACGCCAAAGTCTTCGGGGCTGCGCTCTGCACCTGACCAAGGCTACCACGAGAACGCAGAGGAACTTCTGCTATGGCTGTTTTGCCTGATGCCTGGTCGCTTCCGCCCGCTCTCGAGAACATGCCAGGACTAGCAACACCTCGGCATCCGCCTCTCGAATTTCAGAGTAGCGCTGGACGAGTTCCGAGAGACATCTCTTCTCGGTTATCTGGCTGGGATCTCCGGCGAAGATCAATAGCAAGCTGAAGTGACCACGGTAGTCCTGAAGGCTGATTCGCTTGCCATCCGTGGACGGTAACGTGAAGTCGTGCACCACCTGCCCACGAGTGGGATAGCTGTGCGCTGGCGTAATCTTGGCGCTGCCAACTTCCGACTGCAGCATGAATAAGCCCTTTCAGCCAACCAGTCGCAGTTTATTCACTGTCACACCTTTTTCAAAGCCTCTGCCACAATGTAGCGTCATCTTCGAAACAGGTCTCCGATGGTCTGCTTCATCACTTGGCCATAGACGTTTGAGATGGAGTTCGTTAGAGGTATGTTCTTGGGACAAATCTGAACGCAGTTCTGCGCATAGCTGCACTCGTGGATTCCCCCATCGCCGATCATGGCATGCAACCGCTCCCGTTTCAGGGATGCTCCTGTGGGGTGCTGGTTGAAGAGCCGTACCTGGTTAATGAGGGCCGCCCCCACAAAGCCCGTCGCTGTCGTGAACTGTGGGCAAACTTCCATGCAGAGACAGCAGGACATGCAGCGGGACATGGGATAGGCCTGCTCTTGGTCTTCAATAGAGATCCTTGGGCCCGAGCCGAGAGCGTACGTCCCGTCTATCGGGACCCACGCTTTGACCCGCTTGAGATTCTCAAACAACACGCTGCGATCCACCGCCAAGTCACGAATGACGGGGAATCGCGACAGGGGTTCCAGGCGAATGGGGTGCTTGAGCTTGTCTACAAGACAGGAACAAGCCATAGTAGCCCTGCCGTTGATTAGCATTGCACAGGAGCCACAAACTTCTTCCAGGCAGTTGGAGTCATAGGTAATGGGCGTTGTGGGCTTCCCGGCTCGGTCCACCGGATTCATAGCAATGTCCATCAGACCGCAGATGACATTCATACCCGGCCGCCATTTCAACTCAAATTTCTCCCAGAAGGGCTCCGATTGCGGAGTGGCTTGCCGTCGAATGATGAAGAGCACAGTCCTGTCGGTCATAGCCACTCCCGCGTCACAGCACCAAGTGGACTCCCGCAGGCCTCTTGCTTGAGTGCTGATTGGAGAATGTTGGAGGCCTCGGCAGCCAAATCGCCCGCTTGCTGTCGCAGGTCAGGGCGATACCAGAAGTCAGGAAGGTTCACAATTTTCTCGCACGTCTCTCTCAGTTCCAGCCAGCGTGGTGGCAACTTATGAGCCCGGGCAAACGCTTCCAGGATCATTCCACTGCCTCGGTTCGGAGAGAAGTTCACCATTGCAGTCCTCTCGTTCATTTGGCAATACAAGACGACTTTCCATCACGTCTTCAAGAACTCCACAATAACGACCTAATGTGCCTGAGGAAAACAGGTCATCTTGCGAGGGAACGATCAACTGACCTTCGCTAGCCGAATCGCGAGATGCAGATTGATTGAACTCCGCCGCCTGTTTCTGACTCGAACAATCAACGTGGGGCGAGCAGTAGCTTGGAACCAGGCGGCGGATCTCATCCAACACTGCGTTCGGATCAAAGGGCCCTAGCCGCGGTTCCAAATTCTGTCTTTGCATCCACACCGCCTGACGGTCCACCTCTCCAGACTGAGCCCCTCGCGACTGCCCGGTGTCGGCACGGACACCTTGTCCGCGCGTGACGAGCTTTCCTATCGGGCAGCCCATGTCGTGGGCCAGGCGAGCTATTATCTCCAGGTCACTCTTCGGGCCAACCACTTCTGCGGCTTTTCTCAATCTCTGGAGATCACCGCAGGTGTTCGTAAAGGTCCCGGACTTCTCATAAGCACATGCGGCAGGAAGCACGACATCCGCCAGTTGAGCCGTCTCCGTCAAGAACAGATCCTGCACTGCCAAGAACGGTGCCTGCAGGACAAATGGATCGATGTGGTAGCGGGCGACGGGATTCGAACCAACGACATACAGCGCCTTCAGCCTGCCCTCTTTCGCTGCTTCTATCATCTGCAAGAGATTGAGTCCTGGCTGCGCGGGGAACCCTGCGTCCCAAGCTTCGCGAAATTTTGCGCCTTTTGAAAGCGGTGTGTACCCAGGCATCAGATCTGGGTAGAGCCCCATATCGGCAGCGCCGCGTGAGTTCGCGTAGTCACCCAGACAAACCAACTTGGCATCGGGAATTGCAGCACAACACCGCACAAGCGCAGCGATGTCTTTCCCACTCAACTCCGAGCCGAAAATAATGACGAGATCCTTCTCTGTCTGCAGTTTCTCTCTCAGAGCGGTGAGTTTGTCCCGACCAGATTGGTCCGTAGTGCACTGTTCCCGAGCACTATCGTCTCCAGCCAGAAAAGCCACTGCTGCACCTTCGCTGTCTTGATCGACCTGCACGAATCGGGTTGCTTGTCGCGTCAACTTGATCGGACGTCGATTGATCAGATACAGACGGGCGTGGTGTAAGCGCACATTGTTCCGGATCTGCCACGCCAATAGCGGATGTTGATACGTGGGGTCACTTCCGATGAGGAGGATGGCGGGAGCGTTGGAAACATCTTTCATGCTGGCCGTGGTGTGTGGTTTGCCCGCCAGTACGCGGGAGAGAGTCGGGAAATCTGCTGTCCGATGATGATCGATATTGTTGGTGTGGAAAACGATCCGTGCAACTTTCTGCAGCAAGTAGCTCTCTTCGTTGGTCGTGCGCGTCGAACCAATCACTCCGATTGAGTCGCCGCCGAAAGTCTCCCGAACTTCGCGGAAACGTCCAGCGACGATCGACAGAGCGTCCTCCCAGGAAGCGGGAAGGAGCCGGCCATTCCTGCGGATTAGCGGTTGCTTGAGCCGTTCCGGATGGGCGGTGAAATCGAACGCATAGCGCCCCTTGATGCACAGAAAATCGCCATTGATGCCGTTCTTGTCCCTGTTTGAGCCGCGGACGATCTCCATTCCAGTCTCGCTGGGGCGCACGCCCAAGGTCGTCGTGCACCCGTCGCCGCAGTGCGTGCAGATGGTTGCCACATGCTTCATCTCCCAGGGACGTGTCTTGTAGCGGTATGGACCAGACGTCAGTGCCCCGACGGGACAGATGTCGATACACATGCCGCACTCTTCACATTCAAGATAGGCGCCCTTGTTGGGGACAATCAGCTGAGATGAATTGCGATTGGCAATCCCAAGAGCCCAGACATCCATGCCCTCGCCGCAGACGCGCACGCAGCGGTAGCACATGATGCACCGCGGCCGGTCAAAGTAAACGACCGGAGACCACTGCTGCTCGTCTTTGTGGTTCTTGAGATCAATCAGCTTGGACTCTCCTGGTCCGTAACTCAGAGTTGCATCCTGCAGTTCGCACTGACCGCCCGCATCGCATACTGGGCAGTCCAGGGGATGGTTCTGCAGCACAAATTCCAGCATGGCTTTGCGAGCCTGCTTGACCGTCTCACTTTGGGCCGTAACCGCCATCCCTTCGCTGATGAACGTGGTGCAGGCCGTCTGCAGCTTGGGCATCTTGGCAATTTCCACGAGGCACATCCGACAGGCGCCCTGCAGCGATAAGCCTGGGTAGTAGCAAAAGGATGGGATCTCAATCCCGGCACTCTTGCAAGCGTCGATCAATAGTGTTCCAGCAGGTTGAGTTATCTTCTTCCCGTCCACCGTTATGTTTACGTCCGCCATAGCAAACCTGCATCAATTCCGCGCACGGAGGAGCAACTCAACTCGCATTATGCCGCTCTTCCGTTGTGCCTCCCGGCCAGGATATCGTGATCAGAAAAGCACTCTCCTCTACCGCTTCGACATCGTGAGGTATGCCATGGTCAAGTACCAGCAATTCCCCGGCGGGAAGTTCGACCTTCTGATCGGGCAGATGGATGCGAATCTTACCTTGCAGCAAATGGATCGAGATTCTGGCATCGGCATGGTGCTCCTTCATCTGCGTGTTGGCCTTCATGAGAACCAGGACAATCCGGAAGTCCGGATACTTGGCGAGCGTCTTGGAACTACGCCCGGTTTCTCGCTGCCACGAGTCCTCACTCCGGAGCTGCCGGAGTTCATCCGACAGATTGAATCGTAGGAATGGATTGGCTAGATGGGGCAACCTGTTTAGAGCCTTACTACCCTCACCAGGCTTATGGGCCGTTAGATTTCTCGCCATTGTTTTTCCTCCTCAGAGTGAGACGCGTATATTTTGCGTCACGAGGTACACAACAAGTGCGCTTCAATCTTCAATCCGTCCCAATCTGGTAACGAACCAAATTCTGCGCCTTGGGCCTATGAGCGAATCATGGTCAGGATCATCTTGAAACGTGTGGTCGCCTTGACCGCATGCGGCTGTTCAGCCGGCAACAGGACGACTTCGCTTGCTTTCACGGTCAGTGGCTTGCCAGCAACTGTAACCTCTGCTTCTCCTTCAATGGCCTGCACGAGCGCATCGAACGGGGCGGTGTGTTCGCTCAGCCCCTGCCCTTCATCGAACGCGAAGATCGTGACATTCCCCTTCTCCCGTTTAAGGATGACCCGGCTCACGATGGATCCTTCCTGATAATTGACTAGATCCAGCAAGGGCAAAGCTTGTGCTCCGGCAATCTCTGAACCTGTTGGGATTGTTGAACTCATTTTGTATCTCCTATCGTCATTCTCTTGAAGAGAGCCCTTACACTTTCTCAGCCAGCAGAAGGCCGAACGAGTTTGCGCTCATCGTGCCGGCTGCGGGAATGGCACGGTAAGCAATTTCGTGCGATGCGTCTTCGCCACGTTCATGGTGCGCCACAACTCGATTCCCCACCATAGCAATGCGGTCAATTCGATGAAACCAGTGACCCCAACTAGCGGATAAGCGACATTGGGTACGAAGTCTGTCAGCACCTGCAACAGCACCCGGCCTGCACAGCCGACATTGAAAAGAAGAAAAGGGGCCCACAACGAGTTCATTCGCGTCGCGTCGATCCCCACCAGGATAGGCACCACTCGGGACGACACTCCCAAAATCATCATGCTGATGAAACCTACGGTGAAGGCATGCCGATGAGAGCCCATATACGTGTGCGCAAATACCTGGTGGGTCAACGCCCCGTACAGTGGGAAGAATGGCATCATTGCACAAGAGATCAGCAACCAAATGTACGCTGCACGAATGAACTTGAGGGTGCGATCCGGCTGCGTTGGCCTTCTGAATACACCAATCTGCACGGCCAGCAACACGGCCCACAGCGGCATGAGCAAGTACGCAAGTTCAAGACCGGTTGCAAAATAGAGATTGTGTGTAGTGAGCAGCAGTAGGTAGCTGATGACGTTCAGCAGCAGACTGCCATTGATCAGCCAGAAGATCAATATCTGGCGATCACGTGCAGGCTTTCCCAGGCCATAGACGTGCGGTACGAAGCGCTGGCTCACACCGGCGATGATCAATGCCGCGAAGCCGAGCAACTGAATGTCTCGCAACGGACCATCGATCAGCGCAATGCGCATGATCATGCCGTGCTCGGAATGTGCTGTAGCCTTGGCAAAGAAGAACACGGCTTCCAAGATCGTGCCCAACAAGAACCAGATGAACGAACTAGCAATGAACTTTTCATACGGGTTGTGGGGCTCGATCGACTGCCGAGCCGTTCGGTACAGCACCAACATGAAAATTACCACGGCGGTAATCTCGGATACTCCGGATGCCGCACCCAGCACGAATGACGCCAATCTAGGCAGCAGGATATCGGCAAGCATCCCAGCTACGATCCCTGTAGCCAGCAGATAGAAGCTAAGGTTGGCCAGACCCGGGCGCCAGAGCGTGGTGTTCTTGAAACGCGGAAAGGACTGGTAAGCAAAGCCCATCACAAACATTCCCACCCAGCCGAAGATCATGGCGTGTGCGTGTGCGTGGATCGAAGAGAGGAGGCGCAACTGCAGGAAACTCTTCCCCAATGCGATCTGCAGAAGGTTGATCGCGCCCCAGAGGCAACCGACCGTCAGCACGATCGCTACACCAGCTTTGAAGAACCGGCGATAGATGTAATCTTGCAAACTTTCCTTGTAGACGTACGCCTGGGAGGACGGGTTCGTCATCTCGTTGTTGATCTCGCGTAGCAGTTCGTCCAAGTTTGCCTGATGGACCGCAGCAAAGAACGCTAGTGGTTCACTGGGTCCGTGCTCACCGCCGCAGCCTTTCAGACCGTGCTCATCGAAAATGCGTCGGGCGCCTGGGCAGATCTTCACAATTTCAGCCACGCTGGTATTGCCCGTGATGTGATTCATGACGTTGTACCCCTCATGCCTACACAAGGACCATAGAATCTGGGTCGGCGCTCTGCGATGACTTTTGTCACGCCGTCGGGAACCCCGCATTCTGCGAGTGCTATCGGCGCGCCGCCAACAGCGGCGAGGGCCTGACAATAACTACTCCCTTCATGCCGGATCCCTCGTGCAAGGTGCAGACGTAGCGGTAGATGCCTGGCTTCGTAAAGACGCGGGAGAAGGATTGTCCCGGCTGCAGCAAACCGGAGTCGAATGGATGTGCCCCAGAAGGGAGCTTCACATCTATTGTCGATAGGGCCTTGCTGGTATCGTCTACCACATTGTGGATCACCTGCGACGAGTTTTTCCAAACCACTTTGTCGTCAACGTTCACAGTTATCGCTGGCGGCACGAATCCCATGTCAGTCATTCCGACTGTTCCCTGGGCAACTGGCGCTGTAAGCTTGGCCAAGGTCTTGCGGATTGTCGCCGCGGAAAGCTTGACCGAGCAGTTGGGAGCGAGTTCGTCCAGCGTGTCTACCACAAAACTGGGAACGTGAGGATCCTCCACTTCGACCACACTGCCGAAGTACCCGGTCACATGGACGAGACGATTGGCGTTCTGCGAGAACAACAACGGTCTTGCTTCCACGCGATAGATCTTCGAGGACTGGAGTAATCGCAACATCGCCTTGCCGTCATTGGACAATATGAGGCACCCGTTCAGTTCCTTGGACCTTGCTTCGGCTTGCATAGGTGCTAGTTTTGGCGCGTGGCTCGCGCGAGTTGACTGCGCGGGTTTGCCCACATGCGCCATTTCGCTGTGCATGTCCATGTCCGTAGCTCGCTCGTCTGTAGTTGCCACGATTGGGTTGCTGTCCGTGGCTGCTCTGGAATTCGTCTGGGGTTGGGTCAGACTTGCTGCAGTGTCAGCCTGTGTCATGCCTGAAAGGCGTGGCAGGCTGGAAGCAGCCGAATCGGGTACGGGTCCCGGGTGCATCAGGGTCGCGTTCTCGGCGCCAGTGATCTCAAAGGTCGCCATTAACCCTTTCGCCATTCGCGCCATCGCATGGTCCATCATGGGGAACTGTCCTGGAATACTGGCTTTGAATTCCAGAATCGCGGCTGCGCCCGGCGGCACACTGGCGGTTTGGATGCTCGTCAAGGGAGGAGATGTCAGAGACCCAAACAGGTAGTCGCGAGTAAAGATCTCACCCACGACATGCAATGACGACGTCTCATTGGGCCCCGCGTCACCAAAGAAGACGCGAACCATTTCTCCAACCCTTGCCTGCATCGGGTGCGTTTTCGTCAGAGCATCTACCGCTCCGTTGAACACGAAATACTCGGGGCTTTCCTGCATCAGTTTGGCATCGCTGAATTGTTGGAGCCCAGATTTGCCTTTGGCCGCACTGGTGTAAATTTCTCCCTGCATCACGTAGTACTCGTGATCCACAGCCGCAAGTCCACCCTCCGGTTCGACCAGGATCAATCCATACATGCCGTTGGCGATATGTTCGGCAATCATCGGAGTGCCGCAGTGATAGACGAAGAGGCCTGGGGTTGTGGCCTGAAAGGTGAACGTTTTTGACTGGCCAGGAACTGCCTGAGTGAATGCTGCGCCCCCTCCTGGACCGAGAGCTGCATGGAAGTCAACCGAGTGGGCCATGTGGCTGCCCGCAGCGTTTCGCAGTGTGACTTCCACCGCGTCCCCTTCCCGCACGCGAATCATCGGGCCCGGAACCTTTCCATTAAAGGTCCAGTAGCGATAGGTTGTACTGGCTGCCGGATCGAGCGTTCCCACCACCTCTTCGGCTGCGAGGGTTACGTGGACTACCGATGGCTCTCTGTTCCCGACGGTTGGGGGAACATCGGCAGGGTTGCGAACGATGTCGACGATCTTGGTCTGACTCTTTGACGGATGTCCGCTGTGCGTGATTTCCTGTGCGCTCAGTGCAACCGAAATCGGAAAAAGGAGGACCAACATGCCTACGATGGCTTTTAGGAATGAAATTCGGTAATGAAGCCTTATTTTCATATTTCGTCTCTTCCAGCCGGCCTATCGTCTTCCAGTTCATCGGTATTTGGTTGCCGGCTGACCTATACTTGTATCGGGAGGCGATAGATCTCAATGGAGCATTCGTACTATCGGCATAGTCAGTTGTCACAGGAGCAGGTAAATGCTGGAGAGTGAGTTGTTTGCACTGCTGCAAGGAACCACCGACGCGGCATTTGCGGTGACCGAAGAAGGCGAGATCCTGTCCTGGAACAAGGCTGCGGAGAAACTGTTGGGCTATTCCGCTGCAGAAGCAGTCCATAAAACCTGCTATGACATTCTGGAAGGCATGGGAGCATTAGGTACGCGGGTATGCCATCAGCACTGCAGTGTGACTGAGTGCACGGCGGGTAATGCAGAAATCCCCAACTTCGACATGAGTGTCAAGACCCGCTCAGGGGAACGGTTGTGGGTCAATATGTCGACCATCGTATTCGACAATCAGCGCACGGGCCGCCGGCTCCTGGTGCATATGGCACACGACATCACTGAGCAGAAGAAAAACGAGGAGTTGACGCAGAAGATGCTGGAACTGTCGAAACAGGTCAGCTCACTTGTCGAAGCATCTGTGCGCGCCGAACCAGCTCCTACACTGTCCGAGCAGGAGAAGCATGTCTTGCGCCTGTTCGCCGAAGGCAAGGATAGTGATGATGTTGCCGACACTTTGGGAATTAGCCCGCAAACCTTACGCAATCATCTTCATCACATCAATCAGAAACTCCGCACCCACAATCGCCTTGAAGCAGTCATGAATGCCATCCAGCGGAAGCTGATCTAACAGCTACCGTACAACTGTCCCACGTTCCGGTACGAGCGCTTCATTGTGCGTTTTCCTCACCTGCGGCACATTGGTTTCAGCCGGTCATAACGGCGGGAGTTGCCAATGATTTCCGAATGCTCTAACCCACAATGCGGAAAACCCTTTCACTATCTCCGGGGAGGAAAGCTGTACCGGTTCGATGTACGGCGGCCCGTAGAACCGTGCAGGGATGTTCCGAATGCGATCTGTGCAAGCAAACCCTCCCAAGCCAGCGTGTTCTTCTGGCTTTGTGGTGATTGCTCGCGCCAATCCTCGCTTCGGTTTTCCTTACGGGAAGGAATTTCTGTGATTCCCCTGGAGCAGATTGCCGAAAGCGACAATCCGGTGGTAACCCGCGCGGTCGCTGCCGAGTAACTTTGCCGAAAGGAATTAAAGATATGGCTACGCAATGTGTAACTACGCAAATTGAAGGATCTCCCTATGGGCTGAACCGCCTGCCGCATCTTGGAAGCTCGCTGCTGCAAATATTGATTCCAAACGAAGTACAAAACATGTGGAAGGAAGAGACTTGGCAGACCGATGCCGGCCGCAGCGCCCGAACGCTCGTCAAGTACCCTGATCTCCGTATTGTCCTGGTCACGATGAAAGCCGGGACCCGTTTCAAGCAGCACAAGACGACTGCACGGTTTGCCATCTTGATGCTCGCTGGTCATGTGCGCCTCCAGCTCCCCAGTGCCACCGTAGAGGTGCCCAGGGGCGAGTTACTCGCGCTCGACCGCGGCGTATCTCACGACGTGGAGGCAATTCGCCAAAGCACGTTCCTGCTGATCCTTGCCCGGCCTGACCGGGAGACGGAGAAATGCCATGAGTGACTTCATCCACGACTTGAAAAATGATCACCGCGTGATTCAGCAGGTCGTGGCTGGCATGAGCGCGGTCGCGGAACTGCTTGATTCCGGCAAGCAGGTTGATCCCAGCGTGCTTGCCGATCTCGTGCAATTCCTACGTGTGTTTGCCGATCAATGCCATCACGAAAAGGAAGAGCAGCACCTGTTTCCTCTGCTGGCTACCAAGGCGACCGTGAGCACCAGGAGCGAGTTGGAATCCTTGGAACGAGAGCATCGCTCAGCCAAGCAATTGGTTGGTCAATTGGCGAAAGTGGCAGCAGTTTACGTTCAAAGCCCGGAAGTAGTGCGGTACCGTCTTGTCGATCTTTTGCAGCAGCTCGCCGAGTTGTATCCAGCGCACATCTGGAAAGAGGACTTCTTACTCTTTCCACTCGCGCAGCAGAGTCTTTCGGCCCGTGAGCAGCAGGATCTGCAGGAAGAGTTCGAGGATGTCGAACGCGAAGTTGGAGAAGACGTGCACGCCGGCTTTGAGATGCTGGCCAAGAAACTGGAGGCGGTTGTCGAATATCGCAACACAGGTGCTTGCCCCCTGTGCTCTTCGGCGGCGTAGGAAAGAATATTTCTAGCGGACAGAACCCTATGATCCGAGCTGCGAACTATGCCGCCGACTTCGAACGCTTTGATTCGCGACCGGACGCCAGCTTCCTTTCCAGATAATCCCGGAGGACGACTGCATTGTTGTGCTCGGTGTCGTGTGAACTGTAAAGCAGGGTTACAGTGCCATGTCGTGCGGCCTGGAGAATAGGCTCCAGGGCTACTTCGTGCTCATTTATTTCCGCTTGATACCGATGCTGGAACTCGACCCATTTCTTGGGATCGTGGCTGAACCACTTTCGAAGCTCGGTACTCGGCGCCACATCCTTCGCCCAGACGGCATCGGTAAGTGTCGTCTTCTTTACGCCCCGCGGCCACAACCGCTCAATGAGAAACATCTTGCCATCGCCTTTTCCCATCGATTCGTATACGCGCTTCAGCTTGATCATCGTTTGCCTCCACTCAGTCATCTACTGGCCACTCGATCTGCGTGCATTCAGGACACTGACTGTCGAGATAAGTGAGCCAGGAGAGAACATCCGAAATGTCAGGTAGACGCTCCCCGGCACCGGTGCGCCATACAGCAAAAACCTCCAGAAACCGGTCAGTAATGAACATCGCAGCCGCTGGGACCGCTTGCGCGCCAGACGCTCCGACCATGTTGTGAACCTTCATATCTGGATCCGATAGAACTGGAAACGGAAAGTGCATCCTGCGCCTAAATTCGTCTGCTTGTGCGGTGGATTCCGTCACTACAACGACAACCTCTGAACCGGTCTCCGCGATCTCACCGTAGCGCTTGAACAAGGCGCTGAGCAGAGGGCGGTCGATAGAGTCTTTTGCGCGGCCGGCAAAATAGAGTACGAGATTGGAGCGGCCGCGGTAGTCGTACAGGCTCACCTGCTTGCCATCGCTCGATGTCAGAGTGAAATCGGGCATCAGATGGCCGCGAGTCGGAAAACTCCCGACCGCTGTCACTTTTGCACTTCCAATCTCCGCTTGCAGCATGGCACTACTCTCCTAGTGGTACAGGCCGCTGCTGTGCTTACCGGTAACGACCTCCATCTTTTGCTCGTAAAGAATGATCCGGTCGATCAGGAGGTATCCCGGCTCGAATGTCCAATCAGGCTGACCGTACTTCGCTAAGAGCTGATCCAGAAACCACTGTTTCTTTTCCCGGGATTCGGGGCCGTGCAGAATCTGGACTGGCCCAAATACAACAACGCTCGTGTACACCAGAGCTGAGTTACAGGCGTAGGGTTTGCCACGATGCAAGTCCCCGATTTCTGAGACCTCAACGCATATCTGGGGATTGTTCTGCACATTGGTCAGGAAGTGTCCTTGGTGATCGCCCGTGTGAAGGTACAGCCGGTCGCCGCCTTCGTAGATGTAGACGAGTGGCACCACGTAAGCCGGCCGTTTGCATCAACAGTGCCGACGTTTGCAACTTTTTGCCGGCGCAAGAACTCGATGGTTTCCTGCGGCGGCATCAGTCGTCGCTCGCGATACATTCGTCCGCGGAGATCAGGCACCGCAGTAGACATCAACCTCCTCCTTGCTTGGTGAGTGATTACTATGCCGTTCGTTTAAGCGTGTTTTCATAGTCCGCGACAAACTTCTCGATACCTTTCTTCGTAAGCTCATGAGCGATATCGAAACGATCCCATGAACTTGACAGATCCAATTCCTGATATGGAATCGGCTTCAGGTTCCTACCCACGCTATCCACTCCCTTGTAGTTAAAGCCCGGTTGGGGTAACGGGAATCCCTTCGCTCCCCACTCTTCGAGGACCTTTACCGGCGCGGTGAGAAGTTCCGCATCGAGCGCGAGAGAGGCAAGGAGATGGTCGAGGTGCCGGATACTGGCCGCCAAGACATGCACATGGCCATCGCCGTTCGCGTACATGCGCTTGATATTCCTAACTACATCAATACCGTTTTCGCCGCGATCATCCAGCCTGCCAACGAAAGGTGAAACATACACGGGCTCCTGTGTGCCTTTCGTGGCCGCATACACCGCGGCGGCCTGGTCCTGTGAGAAACACAGCGTCATGTTCACGCGAATGTTCTTGCGCACCGACAGTTCCGCCGCGCACAGGCCTTCGTGGGTACAGGGGTATTTGATATAGGCGTTGGGAATCCAAGAAAACATTTCTTCGCCCTGGGCCAGCATCCGGTCGGCACTCGTGTTGAGATCGGCAAAGACTTCGATCGAAACGCCCGCCTCGCCTACCATTGGCGAAAGAGATTGAACGATCCTCTTGTACGCTTCATTCTCTTCTTGCGAACTCAACCGGTGTCCAGAGGCGATTCGTTGCCGAATGGCAGGGTTCTTAGCGATCAGCGTGGGGTTCGTGGTTTGGCCATCGACGAAGCCAAGCAGGGCTTTGACCATTCGTGTTTCGTCGGGATCGCCGCCATCCACGAGGATTTTGGTCTTAGGTCTGTTCGCTAGCATGTTCGTAACCTCAACTTCCGCGGACTGTCTCAGTAGCCCGCAAATTCTTCGCTTCGAATATCGTCCTCATCGACGCCAGCGCCTACCAGCATCTCGCGCACGGCCGCGACCATGGGTGGAGGTCCAGCAACGTAGTAGATCGGCCCGCGCAGAGTTTCCAAATGTCTGACCAGCATCTCTCTATTAATGAAACCCGTTTCCCCCTTCCATTCGCGGTTGGAGCGAGCCATTTCGGTCATAGTGGCGATGAGCCGGAAATTCTGATTTGTCGTTTCCAGGCCTTGGAGAATATCCAGAAAGGCTGCATCTTCTGGTCGCCGATTGGAATAGAACAGGTACAACTTGTGCGGCAGGCGGTCGTGATCGGCTTGGCGGACGACACTCAGAAACGGTGTGATGCCTATCCCGCCGGCAAGAAAAACAGCCGGCTTGTTTGCATTTTTGTGGAGCGTAAAGGAACCACTCGGTGAGGCGATATTGACCTCAGCACCGATTGGCGTGGTCTTCAACGATCGTTTAAACGCCGTGTCGCGCATCCGGGTTGTAAACATCAGTTGCTCTTCAAAGGGTGGGCTGGCAATTGAGAAAGTTCGAATGTTTCCTTCTGAGTCGGTTTCGGGTGGATTAAGTAGCGTAAGATCCGCCGCCTGTCCAGCTCTGAAACTGAACCCTGAGGGCCTGGCGAAGTGGAAGGCCATGGTGCCTTCGGCGACGATGCCGCGGCTCAACAATTTAGTTCGGAACCCCGCCAGAGGAATCTCTTGAGCAGCCATGAATGAAAGCCTCCTTTATCGTATCGATCTCAATGATGCAGCAACTAGCTCAACCCGTGTCTCTCCTCCGCACTTCCTCCCGGCCAGGAGACTGTTATAAGGAACGCACTTTCCTCGATTGCTTTCACGTCGTGAGCGATGCCCGATTCCAAGCACATCAATTCGCCACTGCCGAGTTCGACAGCTTGGTCCGGAAGCTGGAGACGAATTCTTCCTTGGATGGTCTGAATCGAGATCCTCGCGTCTGCGTGATGTTCCTTCATTTCAGAATCGGGCTTCATCAGGACGAGCACGATTCGGAAGTCCGGATACTTCGCAAGTGTCTTGGAACTGCGTCCGCTTCCGCGGGTCCATGAATCTTCTTCGCGCAACTGGCGAAGCTCGTCGGAC
This sequence comes from Candidatus Sulfotelmatobacter sp., assembly GCA_035946775.1. Classification (GTDB taxonomy): domain Bacteria; phylum Acidobacteriota; class Terriglobia; order Terriglobales; family Acidobacteriaceae; genus Sulfotelmatobacter. Next base: position 16,255 of record DASYZA010000281.1, read on the forward strand.
AGATTGAAGTGCAACAGACTGTCCTCCAAATGAGGGAGCCGGTTCAGAGTCGAGGTCGATTCGAGAGGCTTGTGGACTGCCGCGTTCTTCGTCATTGCGTCTCCTCGGCACGTCGAGAAGTAAACATCGTCTTACGATATAAATAGATGCGGGCTCTGCCTCCGCGGTGGCAATGAATGTCAGGGGTGAAGTATTCGGATGTTGGGCCGGCTTCCGCAGTCGGACGCCAGACAGAACATCAACCCTGTCCTCTATTTCTGCGCCGTGGCCTTTGCTTGCTTTTGCCGCATATCTCCTGCAAGTTCTTTAATCTCGGTCAGATCGCGCTGCATCTCGCTCCAGCCATACCACATCGCATAGTCAGGGCTGGCATGGAATGTTCCTTGGAACGTGCGCATGCGATGTTCCAGATACATGACAAATAGTTTCTGCTCAACCACCGTGGGTGCGTCGTGGAACGTCAGCAGGTTCGGAAAAGCGTAGCTGTAGTTCTTAGGTTTCTCCAGGACGCCATCCTTGTAAAGCCCGGCTACGATACGAATCGCCTCGGCCATCAGGTGATCGGCATTGCGGATCATGTCGTCGCCTTGTTGCAGTTGCTCCTTTGCGAAGTTTCCCGAATGGCATTGATTGCAGGTCTTCACCATCTTGTCGCGCTCGCGCTGCCAATCCTCCTGTGTCAAGCGCGCGACGTCAGCCGCCTTCACCGTGTCCACCAGCGCGGTGGGCTTACCCTCCGGGTCCAGCACGCCCAAAGCCTGGAGAATCGTCGCGCGATCTGCCGCCCATTGCTTGTCTTCGGGGAGCGGTAGACGAACCGCAAGGAAGCCCCACGCGGTGCGCACTTCATGATTTCCATCCTGCATGTGGCAGGTCTGACAGGTCGGCGCCGCCGCATTCGGAGGTAAAACCTTTAGGCCTTTCAATTCGTGGCGCACGCCGTGTTTCGAAGAGGAGTACATCTCCCATTGTGGATGGTCGAAACCCATGTGGCAGCTCTCGCAGGCCTGCGGCTGTCGGGCTTCATCCGCCGAAAATGTGTGTCGGGTATGGCAGGAGTCACAGGCGGCAGCGCCGAATTCCGAGCCGTGCTGGCGCAGATCGGCAATCTCCGCGGCCGTCTTCAACCCCACTTTGTGACAGCCGCCGCAACCCTTCTCGCCTTCGATCATCGCCATCGGCTGCCAATGGATCGTCGGCATGGCTTTCATCGCAGCCCAGGCCATCGAGTGCTTTCCCTTTTTGTACTGCGATACCTGTGTCTCATGACAGGTCGCGCACGTGTCGGGGGTCGGTATCTTCACCTTGGCAACGTCAGTTGCTGACATGTGCTGGTCACCATGGCAACTGACGCAACTGACCTCTACCTGACTGTGTTTGCTGAGCTTCCAGTCGGAGACGATGTTCGGAGTGACCTTGGTATGACAATCGACGCACTGCGAAGACTGATCCGTGGCATACAACAAACCACAACCCACAACGATATAGACCATAACCACCGCGAACGATGACGCCGAGCGCACTTTCATGAATCCTCCTATTTCAAAGCAACCTTCTCCATCGCAGCCTTGACCGGTGATTCCGGTCAATCCGTTGTAAGTTTTTTGTGACTCCCATGGGCTACATCGTCCCAATCTAGAACCTGCACACTCACCTGATCGCCAGACTCATATTGGGCGGGACCCTCGGGAAGGAGAATCAAGGCATTCGCGGTAGCGGGATTCCTTACCAGCGCCGAACACTGATTCGTGAGAGGTTCAACGACAAACCCGAAGCGTGTGATCGACAAATTGCCGAACAGGACATAGCGCGATCCGGGCTTGGACTTCGCATGTCCCGCGAGAGTCGCCGTGAGAACCGGCAACTCGAACGTCTCTCTTCCGGCCATTCGGAGCACCAATGGACGAACGAATTCCTGATAACACACAAAAGCCGCTGCCGGATTTCCGGGAAGCACGCAGACCGGCAATTCTCGCCAACGGCCAAACGCGAAAGGCTTGCCTGGCCTGATCGCTACCTTCCGGAATTCGAATTCTACCCCCATCCCCGCCAGGGCCGACTTGATCAGATCACGTTCTCCGACCGACGCACCGCCGGTAGTGATGAGAAGGTCGGCTCCTTGGCGAGCCTCTTCCAACGCTGCACACAATCCATTCAGGCTGTCCGTTACGGAGCCGCAGTATCGGGTGGCTGTGCCGCATTCGGAGAGAAGGGCCCTCAGCAAATAGGCATTGCTGTTTCGAACTTGCCCGCACGCAGGCGTTTCGGACACATCCACCAGTTCGCTTCCCGTGCACAACAAGCTCACGTTGGGGCGCCGGTAAACACCCAACGCGGAGCGGCCCGCAAATGCGAGCATCGCCATGTTGGCTGGGCGAATCACACTCCCGCGATTCAGAAGGAATTCCCCGCAGCGGACATCCTCTGCGGGGGGAAAGATGCAATCTCCGACACAAAGAGGCTGCGCAACGAAGATCTTGCCACCGCGGACGGATACGTGTTCCAACGGAACGACGGCATCGGCGCCGATGGGAACGGGCGCACCGGTTGTAATTCCTAGCGCCGAGCCGGTGACAAGGGTCGAACGGCCATCGCCCGTGAAGACCTTCCCGGTCAGTGGCAGTTCGACCGGCGTATCCGGGGAAGCTGACTGGGTGTCAATGGAGCGCAGGGCATAGCCGTCCATCGCCGAGCGCGGATATGGAACGAGGTCTTCCTTGGCGACGATGCTCTCGGCCGCTACCCTACCCAGGGCATCTGAGAGTCGAATGGACTCGGTGCTTAAGGTCTCGACGGCATCAACGAGAATGCTCCTCACCATATCGAAGGGCATCAATTCCGTAGCAACGCAAGTACTATTCATTCTTATTCGCTCTCTGTCAGAAGGGGAAGCGTATCGAGGTCACCCAGTTGTGCTCGTAACTATGGAATTCGGTCGCGGCAATTTGAACTCCTGCACCCACTGCCATGCCTACCCGTTTCCATAGATGAAACTTGCCCACAACCAAGCCGGGGGACAGGAATACCTGTTTCTTTCCATCGTTCTTGCCATTGGCCCAAATAGTCGAGTTGGCCTCGATTTCCGGCCAGAAATACCTCCAGAGGTGATATTGCGTTGTAAGATTGAGCCCGATGGGAGTACCCAGCACGCTCCTGTCGCCCGTAGGTACGGTCACTCCGGCAGTACCCTGCAGGTCGAAGTTCCCCCAGCCTTTGCCCAAAGCCAATGACGGCGTTACGGACGCGTCGGTCGAACCGTTCGCATATGTGTCTGTGGGAACGGTGGCCGCCAGCACCGCTGTCACGACGTAGTTGCCGCGTTCCGGATTGCCGGCTGCAGCCCGATACTTGAACAGGAATGTCATGTCGCCGATGCCGTCGTTGAGTCCCGGCTTGGTATGGGTGATGTAGGGTGGGGCGCTCACATAGAGCTCAATGCGATCGAGCGGCACCAGTTCGATCCCCCTGCCGCTGCCGTAATTGGCATTCGTGAAGCCTTTGTTTGACTGCCATCCCATGTCATAACGGAATTGCTGCACAAGGCGCGGAGTGACCGTGAACATCGGGGCTGCCCAGTGCGGTTGCTCGGACTCGGCATGCGACGACCGCTGAAACCAGTCGCTTACAAATTCGTCACTCGAAGACTGCGACGGATCGGTTTGCGTCCGCGCGGATGGAGTGAACAAGATTAGGAAAATGAATAAGACGATGATTGAGGTCCTCAAGTTTTCTCTCCGTGATCAACACACAATTGACGGCAAATACGCTCCCCGTTTTCCTCACTCGTGGGTGCTTTGTACCTGTTCATGAATTCGTGATGCTTCTGTTGGGACCATCGCATGCATTGGGTGTACGATCGCCTCTTCGCGTGTGTATTTCAGTACCCAGACCACGCCCAGCCCGAACATCGCCAGGAAGACGAACACGATGAATCCGATCGCGTAGCCACGCTGGCCGAGATCGTGAACCGCGAAGCCCAACATCGGTGGAATGACAAAGCCGCCGAGCGCTCCCAATCCGCCGACCCAGCCGACGGCGCCACCCACCGCTTCGGGTACCTCCTGCGGTACTAGTTTGAAGACGGCCGCGTTGCACACACCCATGCCAATGGCCAACAGGATTTCGCCGGGGAGCGCAAGTTCCAACTGCGTGGCACTAGTCATGATGATGGCGCCGTTTGCCATGATCAGCAGGGCAAGGATCGCGGTATTCTCGCCACCCTCCCGAAGGCGGTCTGACAGCATTCCGCCCCCAATGCGGATCGCCGAGGTCAACACGGAATAGAGCGCGGTCAGTAGTCCAGCTTTGACTGCGCTCACGCCGAAATAGGAACGCCAATAGGTCGGCAACCACGCGGTCAGAGCGATGAAGCCACCGAAGGTTGTGAAGTAGACCCACACAAGCGCCCAGGTCTTCCACGCACGTGCCGAAACTTTCAGACTCTGGACGAGACTTCCTGCAGGAAACAGGGACTGACCGCTCGCGTGCGCCAGGCTGCGGGCTTCCTCTGGATTCGCGCCTTGCTGGAGAAGCTGGAAGAAGCAGGCATTGCGGCCAAGCACAGCATAGAGAATTGTGCCTGCCAGCAAGAACACAAACCACGCCGCATAGGATTTGGCCAGCCCCAAGCTGGCAAGCGCGATGGGCAGCAGGAACGAAAACACTCCCGGAGCAAGGTTGCCCACTCCCCCGTAGATCGCGAGCGCACGGCCCTGTTTGGCCTGAGGAAACCAATAGGAAACCTGGCTGATCCCGACCGAGAAGGTGGCGATGCCGCAACCGCAAAGAATGCCGAGCAGAAGAAGAAGAGGGTAAAGGTTGCGCGAGAGGTGATCGGGATAGAGAGCAGAAATCACCGCGAGCAAACCGGCCATTCCCACGAGAGAGAGGGTTAGCAACACCAGAAAGGGCTTGCGTCCTCCGGTGGTATCAACCCACGCCGAAAAAGGAATGCGGAGCAGCGATCCCGACAATGCCGGGGCCGACACCAGGAAGCCCACCATGATGGGCGAGAGATGCATCACCTCCTGAAATCTGCTGGCGGTCGGCCCGAACAGTGCAACGGCCGCGAATCCGGCGGCGAATCCCAGGGTCGCTGCGAACAGGCTGCCATTGGGTGTTCCCCTTGTTTGATTCACGGCTCAATTCCTTTCTTAGCGATCATCAGATTCCTCGTCGTCCAAAGGAAACCGGCGAATGTCGCCATCCAAGCGGCGACAGCGATATAGACGAAGCAACGTGGAATCCACAGCAGGAATGGCAGGTCCAGAGCCTGCGCCAGCTGAAACGTGCTTACCGTGTACATGCCCAGCGGGAACACGGCGCCCCAATACAGTGGGTCGTAGCTCAACCGGAATCGCTTGTAAACGTGCCGCCAGATGGCGAGCGTCACCAGCATCGGAATCCACCAAGTGGCGGTTGCCCAGAAAAACACGGTGAAACCCTTGAGGAACGGCAGCAGCGCCAGGAGGAATTGGGCCCGCGATGCATTAAGGATCAGGTTGGCCCCGGCGAGCGTCGAAATCGCCATCGCCCCCATGTTGATCCAATAGGGCGGCATCAGGTCGGACGGCAGAAAACGAAAGAACGTGTAGCGGTAGAAGATCAGCGAAATGACCCAGATGTACAGCATTCCCCCGCACAACCACATGCAAAGCGAGAAGAACAGCATCTCGGTTTCGTGCGCTGGGAACCGGCTGGCAAGGAGCGTGCCCAAGCTGGACACGGCCTGGGTAGCGACTACTGCAATCAACCATCCTCCGTGAATGCCTTCTGCGAGTGATGGCTTGTCCTCCTTGACCGTGAACCCGGTGAAGATCGCATAGGTAAAGCCGGCCCACAGCGGCACAGCCAGGAACCACAGCGCGGTCGCTGCCCCATAGTGGTTGAAAATGATGATCTGTTGACGCCCCAACACGCTGGTTCCCGCCACGATGGTGAAGAATCCAGGTCCCCGCTTGTGATCGATCAAGTCATGAAAGAACTCTCGGGGAAATAGGGTTGCCCGGGCCAGTGTCAGGGTCCAGAGCACAACAAAGATGGCGAGATTCAGCCAGGAGAGACCAACCGCGAGCGGCCGGAAACCAGTCAGTTGAGCAGCGATGGCGACAATTCCCGTCGCCATCACCATGGCGAAGTAGGCAGGATGAAGATTCTTAATTGCATCGAGAATGGCCGCCCTTTGCAGGCCGGGAGTTGGCATGCGGAACGCACCGGTTTCGGGCCGGTGTGTTGCCGTAGTGGAACTCCGCGCTTCAAGCTCCATAGCCGCCATAGTTACTCTTACCGTTCTTAAGCACCGAGCGCGTTTTCGGCCCGCTCAGGCGTGATAATGCAGGCTCTCTGCCAGATACGGATCCCTGACCGGAACGAGTGGAGCGCGACGAAGGGCTGCGAAGAAACCAAGGCCGAACACGCCCACAAGACCCGCGACCAGACCGATCTCCCAGATTCCGATATGCGGTTTTCCGCCCGAGAATGGCGGCATGATCATCAGGTAAAGATCCAGCCAGCGTCCCGCGAGCAAGACGATGCTGACTCTCACCAGAATTCCAGCCCGTTGTTTGTTCATCCTCGGCAGAAGCGCGAAGAAAGGCACAACCCAGTTCAAGAACAGGTTGAGCACAAACAGGGGCTGCCAGAATCCGTGGAGACGCCGAACGTAATAAACCGTTTCGTCCGGCAGGTTCGCATACCAGATCAGCATGTATTGGCTGAACCACAGGTAGGCCCAGAAGGTGCTGAAGGCGAACAACAACTTGCCCACATCGTGGAGATGTTGCTCCCGGATGACACTCTTCAGAGGGCCGTGTCCCCGCAGCCAGACCAGTAACACCGCAAGCGTAGCTAAGCCGCTCAAGAATGCGCCGGCAAAATTGTAGAAGCCAAAAATGGTGCTGTACCACTCCGGCTCGAGCGACATAATCCAGTCGACACTCGCCAGCCAGAATGTGACGCCGAAGAACACGAGAAACAGCGCAGCCAGAGCGGTGCTCCGCCGTGTGTGGCTAAGCTCACCGTCGGAATCTTGCTGGCGAGAGAGCCGTAACATCGCCCACGCGAACCCAAGCCAGCCCAACAGATAAGCGACGGCGCGGATGCGAAAGAAAGGCAGGCTCAACCACATGAGCTTGAAACCTGGCGCATCTCCCTCAACCTGCACACCGCCGGTCCACGGATAGAGCGACGGATGGAGAATCACAATACAGATGATCCCCAGCGCCCCCAGCGGGAGCACACCAGCCATGGCCTCGGGCACGCGTCGCAGCGCCGTGCTCCAGTGAGCGCCGCTGACATACTGGATCGCGATCCACGCCATCCCGGCCAGGGCCAATCCCAACAGGTAGTAGCTCACGAGCAAGAGGTTGAGCCAGATTCTTTGTGGCGCGAGGAATAAACCTGCAACCAGGGTCGCTGCGCCGATCCCAGCCAGCACCTGCATTCGCTCGACGATCTTCGCGTTCGGTTCGAAGGTAAAGTCCCGCGCGTTCATGGCTGTCCCCCAGAGACCTTCGCGGCGTCGCCCTGCGCGGCCTTCAATGGTGAAGTGGAAGGCGCGGCCGGCGCTGGTAGCGGTGCAGCCGTCGCCTGCATGGTGCGCACATAAAGGATCACGTTCCAGCGGTCCGCGGGAGAAAGCTGGCTGGCGTAGGATGGCATATTGTTTTGACCGTAGGTGAGCACGTGGAACAACTGCCCGTCCTTCATCTTCAGCGCATGGTCAACTAAGAGTGATGGCGGCGGCGGATACCCACGCTGTGCCACCGGTCCGTTTCCTGCCCCGCCGGCACCGTGGCAAACCGCACAGAAATTGGAGAACACAAAAGCGCCGCGTTCCCGGGCCCGCAGGTTGCCCGAGTCCAGCGGGCTTGTGAGTTCTTCTCCCGCTCGCAGCGCATCTTGTGGTGTGGCTGCGTAGTGCAGTGGCATGGAACCGCGGGCGATCGTTCCCGGCTCCGGGCGCTGCAACGTCGTTCCATCAGCAAAATTCGGATTGGGAGCAAAGGTGTTGTAGCGTGGGGAGTGCGCCATCTGTGGAAGAAACTCGAAGTTGGGCCTCGTGGGGTCCGAACTGAAGATCCAGCTGGCGCCAACCGAGACGATCACGGCGAGAAGTAGAAACCCGTTCAATACCACGCGTCCCGTCACGCGACCTCCCCGGTGATCTGCTCGTCCACGTGTACGGCGTGCAGTTTCTCAAACATCTTCCCAACATCTGCAGGATCGAAAGTCGAGTCGGTCTCTTCCAGAACGACAGCGAAACGGTTGTCGGTGACTCCAGCCACGGGCAGCAATGCACGTTTCGCGGGATAGAGCCGGCAAACAAAGAAGAAGGAGAGCACCGCTCCGACAGCCGCGAAGAGCACCATCACCTCGAACGTAACCGGGACAAAAGCAGGAAGGGAGTTGAACGGCTTGCCTCCCACATTGATAGGCCAGTCCACCGCGGTGGTCCAGAATTCGAACCACACTTTCAAGCCGCCCCCCAAGACCCAGAACGCGAAAACCACCCAGGGCAGGCGCGATGGCGCGAGTCCCAGCGCTTCTTCGACTCCGTGAACCGCGTACGGTGCATAGACATCCACCACCTTGAAGCCACGCTGACGCGAAGCACGGACAGCGGCCAAGGTGTCGTCTTCGTTCTCGAAAACTCCGACCAGCAGTCGTTTACTCATGGGCGGCGGCCTCCAGCCGAGGCTTGCCGTACTTCAGAACTCCCTTGACCTCGGCCACAGCAATCACCGGTATGAAGCGGCAGAACAACAGGAACAGGGTGAAGAACAATCCGAAGCTACCCAGCAGCGTGGCCACTTCCACCCGAGTGGGCGCATAGTGGAACCAGTTGGCGGGGATGAAGTCGCGAGATAAAGAGGTCACAATGATGATGAAGCGCTCGAACCACATCCCCACGTTCACCAGAATACAAATCGCAAACACCGCCGGAACATAACCTCGCACCCGGCGAAACCAAAGCAACTGCGGAATGAAGACGTTGCAACCGACCATGGTCCAGTAGCCCCAGAACAACGGCCCCAGCGCGCGGTTCAGGAACACGAATTGCTCGTAGGAGCTCCCGGAGTACAGCGCCGTGAAGAACTCGGTCCCGTAGGACAGTCCCACGATGCCACTGGTGGTGATCACCAGCTTGCACATGCGGTCGATGTGGCGAATGGTGATGTAGTCCTCAAGCCGCATCAATTTGCGGGCGATGATCATCAGCGTCAGCACCATGGCCATGCCGGAAAAGATTGCCCCTGCCACGAAGTACGGTGGGAAAATGGTGGCATGCCAGCCCGGTAGCACGGCGGTGGCGAAATCCCAGCTCACGATGGTGTGCACCGAGATGACCAGGGGTGTGCCGAGGCCAGCCAGCATCAGGTACACAACTTCATAGCGCTGCCACGTGCGGTAGGACCCGTTCCAGCCCAGGCTTAACACTCCCGCCAGCTTTCGGCGCCACTCGGCGGTCGCACGATCGCGAATCGTGGCTAAGTCGGGCAGCATGCCGATGAACCAGAACATTGCCGAAACCGTGAAGTAAGTTGAGATGGCGAAGAAGTCCCACACCAGCGGTGAGCGGAAGTTCACCCACAACGAGCCGCGCGTATTGGGGTACGGAAACATCCAGTACGCGAACCAGGGGCGGCCGGTGTGGATGACGGGAAAAATACCGGCACACATCACGGCGAAGATGGTCATTGCTTCCGCGGCGCGGTTGACCGAGGTGCGCCAGCGCTGCCGGAACAAAAAGAGGATGGCGGAGATCAGCGTGCCCGCGTGCCCGATTCCGATCCAGAAAACGAAGTTCGTGATGTCGAAGGCCCAGCCGACGGTGCGGTTCAGCCCCCACGTCCCTACTCCAACCGCAATTTGGTAGGCGATGGCGGCGGCTCCCAGTAGCAAGAACGAGGACGAGATGAGTAATGCCACCCACCAGAGCGCCGTGGGACGCGCCTCCATGGGGGCGCACACATCGTGCGTGACCTGCGCGATCGATTTGTCGCCCTCGATCAGAGGCGGTCGCAACGCGATTGCGGCTTCAGCCATGATGTTCTTCCTTGCTTTCCTGTTCTCCCTCTTCTTTTCTCTCTTCGGGGCGATTGCGCACCATAGTCAGATATCCCACGGCAGGACGGACGTTCAGCTCTTCGAGCACTCGATAGCGCCGCGGGTTCGCCATCATCTTGCTGACCTGGCTGTTCGGGTCGTTGAGGTCGCCGAAGTAGATTGCCTGCGCCGGACAGGACTGCTGGCAAGCTGTTGCGACGGCGCCGTCTGAAACTTTTTCGCCCCGCCGCTTGGCTTCGATTTTGGCTTCCTGTATCCGTTGCACGCAGAACGTGCACTTCTCCATCACCCCGCGCGAACGCACTGCGACATCGGGATTCAAAACGAGGTTCTGCAGCTGGTCGTCGTGTGCATAGTTGAACCAGTTGAAGCGCCGCGCCTTATACGGACAGTTGTTGGCGCAGTAGCGGGTCCCAATGCACCGGTTGTAGACCTGCTGGTTCAGACCATCTTCGCTGTGCACGGTCGCCAGCACCGGGCATACCGTTTCGCAAGGTGCGTTTTCGCACTGCTGGCACATCAGCGGCTCGTAGGCAACTTCGACCTGACCGGATTCCGTTTCCGAGTAGTAGCGGTCAATGCGCAGCCAGTGCATCTCGCGGTTGCGGCGAATTTCATCCCGGCCTACGACCGGAATATTGTTCTCCACCTGGCAGGCGATCACACAGGAGGAACAACCGGTACAGGCGTTCTGATCAATCACCAAGCCCCAGCGCGGTCCTGCGTAGGGATGGTCGGTGGGCCACAGGTCTTCTTTCTCTTCGTGGTCTTCCACACCCGCGTGCGGATCTTTGAGATATGCCGCCAGAGTTGTTTCCTGGACAACTGGCCGAGGCCCGCTTCCCGCTGGCGTAAGCTTCCTGGGGACGGTGAGGGTGTTGTGAGTTTGCGTGGATGCCAACTCGCGCTGCCTGCCGGTGCGGCTGACCTTGACTTCAGCGCTCTCGTATTGCAGAACGCCATCGCTCAATCGCAGTAGCGAAGCGGCGTTCAAGCCGACAACGCCTTGCTCTCCGACGCTAACGATGGCATCGAGCCACTGCGGCCCGACCTTGGCGAAGCGAGTGCTCAACTTGCTGCCATAGCCCAGGGCGACAGCGACGACCTGATCCTGCTGGCCGGGTTGGATGCACACCGGAAGCTCGAACGCCTGGCCACTGCCGCTCTCCAGGCGAACCACATCTCCATCCACCACACCGAGCCGCTGCGCAGCGGGTGGAGAGATCGACGCGTAGTTGTCCCAGGTCACCTTGGTGATTGGGTCGGGAAGCTCGTGCAGCCACGGGTTGTATGCGTTACGGCCATCGAGCATGGCGACGGTGGGGTAGAGCACGAGCGCGAAAGCACCTGTCTCCGGCCGAAGAGCTTTCAGGATTGGCCGGACCACTTGCGCATTGAATTCTTTTGCCCTGATGGGAACTGGTTCAACCTCGGCAAACCCATCGTGCACCACGCGGTCCCAGAACGCGTCGAAGTTCGATTCTTTCCTCTGACGAGGAAAGATATCTGCCTTCCAGTGTTCTCGCAGGAGGTCGTACGCCGGCTTAGGTTTTCCGTTCCAGGTTGTGATCGTTTCCGCGAGCGATCGCGTGTCCCCGAGCGGATGAATCGTCGGCTGAGAGACACTGACCAGCCCGCTCACCGGCTCGGCATCGTTCCACGATTCCAGATAGTGCGGCTCGGGCAGAACGTAGCGCGCCAGAGTGGCCGTTTCGTCCACGCGCTGAGCGAAGCTGACCAGCAACGGAACCTTCCGCAGAACTCCGGCAAGAGCTTCGCCATCCGGAAGATCAAACGCTGGGTTGACGCCGTGTATGAAAAGAGCTTTGACCTTGCCATCGCGCAATTCCGCGAGGAGGGTTCCCAATTCTTTATCGCTCCCCTGTACCTGCAGGGACGGCCTCTCCAGATCAAGCGTTGAACCGTAGTTTCCCAACAGGTGGTTGAGGTAGTTGCTCAAGAGCTGCTGCTCGAGATCGTTCGTGCCGCACGCGATCAAACTTCGCCCGCGCGCGTGCCAAAGGCGGTCCGCCAGTGCATCCAGGAATACTGAATCAACGGAAACAGCCTCGAGTTCGCCGGAAGGGAGCGGCGCTGCGGCCTTGCGCGCAATTCTCTGCGCCAGATGCGTGAGCAGAAGACCCAACTCTCCCGGCGCAACCGCAAAGCGACGGTCTGCCTTGCTGCCGGTCACGGTCATGCGCGGCTCGAACTGCACGTGATAGGAAACGCGCTTTGCCTCCATGTCGCGCCCGGCACGATAATCCGCGGTGTATTCGACGGAAGAGATCCACGTTCCGAGAAAATCAGCATCGAAACTAACAATGACGTCGGCCCTGTCGAAGTGAAACCGCGGCAGAACACGCGGCCCATGGGTTTGCTCGTGGGCATCGAGCAGGGCCGAGTTCGACAGCGGGTCATAGACGACGTGCCGTGCGTCGGGAAATTTTTGGAGGAATTCCTGGATCGCGGTGTGTGTCGTCGGACTGGTGATCGTTCCACTCAAGAAACGAACCGCTCCGCGATCACCACGAATACTCGCGAGTTCATCCTGGATCTCCCGGTCGACTTCGTCCCAGGAGGATCTCTTTCCTTCCTTCAAAGGGTGCTGCAGACGTTGTGAGTCGTAGAGGCCGAGAATGTTCGCTTGCCCTGTAGCACACAATCCCCCGCGCGAGACCGGGTGCTGAG
>DASYZA010000282.1:0-33986 GCA_035946775.1 Candidatus Sulfotelmatobacter sp.
ACGCCATGTCTCCTTTTACGCAAGCAGAAATCACACTCACTCGTTGCAGTTCCTTCTGACTCAACGCGAACGTCCTTCCTCTCATGGAGTGACATTTTCACGTTGCTGTTAGGGGGTGACAGAATTATGGAGCTAAAACACGTATGGGCGAGAAGCGTTTGCGGCTGGCAGATTCCGCACTACAATAAGCTGTTAACTATGGTTAAGCGTGCGCCAGCCCGGCGACGTCCTCGAAAGGCGAAGGCAGGGACAAAAGGGCTTGGCCCGGCCGAATGCACGCTTCAGGAACCGTACGGGCCCGCGGAACAAGCCGCCAAGGCGGTGCATCGGGCGCGCGGATGCATTGTTGGATCATACAAAGAACCTTTGGGCGGCCATCCTGTGTTGCTCGCGGTTCTGCCGATTGATGCGATTGAGCCGACTCCCTTCCAGCGCGACCTTTCCGACGCTCATCACAAACGGCTGGCGGACGTCATTAACAGGACCGGCCGATTTCTGGACCCTGTGATTGCCATCGTTGCGCCTAAGGAAGGCTTCTGGACTCCAAATGGCCGGCATCGTCTGGCGGCGATGCGCCGGCTCGGAGCCAAATCGATCACTGCGTTGGTGGTTGCCGATCGCGAGGTTGCCTGGCAGATTCTTGCGCTGAACACAGAAAAGGCCCACAACCTGAAGGAACGATCTCTGGAAGTCATTCGAATTTATCGGGGCTTGGTGGATGAGGACGCTTCTCGCGCGGAATCCACCTTTGCGTTTTATCTGGACGAAGCCGGGCTCGTGACGCTTGGCATCTGCTATGAACGAGCGCCGCGATTCGCAGGAGGTTCGTACTACCCGATTCTGCGGCGACTGGAGAGCTTCACCGGCGAGCTACTGCGAACTGCCCTAAAGGATCATGAGGAGCACGCCTCGATGGTGCTCGATCTAGAGGAGAAAGTCGCGGGCGTCGTGAAGCGACTCAAGGAACGCGGTCTGGTCAGCCCCTACTTGCGTGCGTTTGTCGTGGCGCGGATTAATCCACTGCGCTGGATTCAGGGAGAGCCTCCTGAGCTTGAAGATGTCCTGAAAACCATGCGCGACCGAGCGGCCAAGTTCAGCGTAGACAGGATCAAGCCGCAGGATCTGGCAGGCGCGGCTGGACCGCCGGATGACGAATCCTAATTGATCGAGCCCTGCACCTCGATTCCAACTTGCAGCCAGGTCCGTGAACTATGGTGACTCCAGTCACAGCGCGAAACCGACGGCAGCACCACAATGCGGCTGTTCCGGCAAAATGGCTTGCCGAGGGTCAGAGTAGCCAATCGCAGATCACACCTGAGGTTCCTCCATGGTCATCGCATCGGAGTTGCGCAGCGGGATGTTTCTCCGCATTGAAGGGCTGGTTCACAGGGTTATCGAAGTAGAAGCCAAAGCTGGGGCCGCCAAGATGGGCGGAGTCGTGAAAGCGAAGCTCATCAATCTTAAAACCGGGCGCTGGTGGGATCCGCATTTCCGACCGCAAGAACGGCTCGACGATGTGGAACTCGATCGCCGTATGATGGAATACCTTTATTCCGATGGCGACTCGTGCACCTTTATGCGGCCGGATACATTCGAGCAGGTCGAAGTTCCCGCTGCGGTTCTGGGAATGGCCAAGGATTTCCTGGAACCGGGAATGGAAATCCCGATCGAATTTTTCGAAGGGCAAGCCGTCAGTGCGGCGCTGCCGGATTCCGTAGAAGTCCGTGTGGCAAGAACCGCATCTCCCTCTCACGCTGCAGGTGACAGCGCATGGAAGGAGGCCACGCTCGAAAATGGCCTGACGATTCGTGTACCGTTATTTATTGGTCCCGGCGAGACAGTTCGAGTGGACGTGAAGACCGGGCGCTATCTGGAACGCGGCCACGCCGAGCGGAAGCGAATTGCGTAATAGCTTTTGCGCGACTGATGGAGAAGAAACATGCTTGAGATGCATGCCATTTCGCTGGAGATCCCGACAGATGCAAACATCATCGTGGGGCAGTCCCATTTCATCAAGACAGTAGAAGACCTGTACGAAGCGATCGCCACCACGGCTCCGCAAGCGAAGTTCGGGATTGCGTTCAATGAGGCATCGGGTGCGTGCCTCACCCGCTCCGAGGGAAATGACTCCGGGCTGCGCGATGTGGCTGTACGAAACGCGCAGTCGATGGCTTGCGGTCACACATTCGTTGTGGTGCTGCAGAATGCGTATCCCATCAATCTTCTGAATGCGATTCGTAATGTTCCGGAGGTGTGCTCGATTTTCTGCGCCACCGCCAACCCAGTCCAGGTAATCGTGGCGCAGAGTGAACTAGGACGTGGCGTGATGGGCGTGATCGATGGGAGCTCGCCGAAAGGTGTCGAAGGCCCCGCGGACGTTACCTGGCGGCACGATCTGCTGCGGAAGATTGGATACAAGAGGTAGAGTTTTGACAGTTAGCAGGGCGAGGAATCTGCTCTTTGCATGCGGCGTTCAAGCTGCCGGCAAACAGCAGGTTCCTCAGCGGCTTCGCCGTTTCGGAATGGGAAATTGATTCGAGGATCAGGATTTGTTGAGGATCACCGATGGCCAAATTGGAGTTCCTATGTCAAAGCTTATATCCGCCTGCGGGGTGCTGTGCTCCGATTGTCCTGCCTATCACGCGCAAGACAAGGGTATGGCACACCAGCAGGACACAGCCGACGCGTGGCTCAGAATCTATGGATTGCCGGAACTACCGGAGAGTATTTCCTGCGGAGGATGTCTCAGTCCGGATGATGATGTCTTTTATACCAGCGTGAAATGCAAAGCACGCCGTTGCTGCCGATCGAAAGGCTTCACCTCTTGTGCGGAATGCGATGTGGAGAACTGTCCCGAACTGGAGAATGCTCAATCCGTATGGGACGGCGTGCCTGAGATCGGCAGGGCACTCTCGCACGAAGACTTTGTCCGATACGCGGAACCGTACTGCGATCACCGGCGACGGTTAGCTGAGGCGAGAATGGCTCTTCAGCAGTCGGCGAAGTGAAAGCGTTCGGCTCGGCTTTGCGGGTGGCTACCTAGTCTATAATTTTCTAGCGATCTGCTCCGGAAGCATCTTGGCCTGGAGTTTCAGATCAAAATTCCAAAAAACAGGAGCCTCGCATGTCAGCACCCAGCCGTCGGCCTGAAATTCGTCGGCGCCGTACTCGTAAAGACAAGATCGTTCAATTGCGCAAGCGTCTCGCCACCGCGAAAACCGATGCCGATCGCAGCCGCCTCACCGCCAAGCTGCACAAACTCGCGATCAAATCTCCCGGACAGCCGCTGGTGAAGTAAGGCCTGCTGCGAACTGGGGGCGTCTCGCCCCCAAATCCGCTTTCTGTTGCTAATCTGCTGCGCTCATGCTGCTGGCCTGCTTTTGCTCGCCATTGGCAACCTGTCGATAGACTGCGAGAACCCGGCGAACTGAGATGTCCCAGGAGAACCGCTTCGCCTGCTGATATCCGCGCTCTTTCATGCGGTCGCGGAGCGCCTTGTCGAGGAGCACACGGTAGAGGGCCCTTCTGATCTCAAATACGTTTTCGGGATTCACCATGACAGCAGCATTGCCGACGACCTCAGGCAGCGAGGAAAGATTGGATGTGACCACTGGGGTACCGTGCGCCATGGCTTCGAGCGGAGGCAATCCGAAGCCTTCATACAGCGACGGGAAAACGAACACCTTGGCCTCGTCGTAGAAGATCCGCAAAACTTCGATGGGGACGAATCCCATAAACCGCACGTCATTCTGCACACCGATGCGCACCACGGTGCGCCGCAGGTCCGGGTTGCCGGAAAGATCGTCTCCAATAATGATGAGTTTAAGATCAGGATAGAGTTGATCTTTTTCGAGCTCGGTTTTCAGCGTGGAAAACGCCTCGATCATGCGAACGACATTTTTGTGCGGGCTGATGCGTCCTGCGTAGAGAAGGAACGGATACGTAACCTGATAACGCTGGGCAATCAGGGCGCGATCCGCAGGCGTTGCATGCCCGCGCAGGAAGCGCTCGTCGATGGCGTTGTAAACGACTTCGATGCGGCTGGCAGGAATATCGAAGATCCTAGAAATTTCATTGCAGGTGAAGTTCGACACCGCAAAGATTCGCGCTGCGCCTCGCAAGACGCGGCCGGTCATCTGCATGTGCCAGGAACTCCAAAAACCTGTCTGCTGCCGCGCACGCGTCATGTGCTCGAGCATGTCGTGCACCGTCATGACGTAGGGGCACGGCAAAAACCGCGGCACCGAAAACAGATTGGGGATGTGGACCAGATCGCAGTGCAAGTCCCTGAGCGCTGAGCGGAATTCGTGAAAACCTTTCCACGAACGATCCGGGGCGAGAGCTGAGATGTGCCTGAAATTCGGGGGGAGCGGTCCGATCTCCTCCACTTTCGCAGGAGCACCAATGAGGAAGTACTCGGTCTCCTGGTCGAGCCGTCCGAGAGTCCGAACAATATTGCGGATGTATGTGCCGACGCCGAACTCGGCCATCCGCCGGATGTCGATGGCGATCTTCACCGATTGAATTTAACCATAGTTAAGGCGCCACGACGAACCGGAATTATGCGCGAACCTCAGCCTGTGCCTTCGCCCGACGCTCGGCATAAAGCGGAAAGGACTCGCACAACTCAAGCACCTGCTTGCGGACTTTTGCCAGGACCGCAGGGTCGGCACGGTGCAATAACGATTCGGCAATCCAGTGACCGATCTGCCGCATCTCGGCTTCTTTCATGCCGCGGGTGGTCAAGGCGGGGGTTCCAACGCGGATGCCGCTGGGCTTCATCGGAGGATTCGTATCGAATGGGATGGCGTTTTTGTTGACCGTGATTCCGGCTTCGCCCAGAGCTTTCTCGGCTTCGCTGCCCAGCATGCCTTTTGAGAACACATCGATCAACATGAGGTGCGTGTCGGTCCCGCCGGAAATGATGCGGAATCCTTCGTCGGCCAGGGTTTGCGCCAGCACTTTAGCGTTGGCGACGATCTGACGCGCATATTCGCGGAATTCCGGCTGCATGGCCTCCTGGAAGCACACGGCCTTCGCGGCCATGATGTGCACCAGGGGCCCTCCTTGCATGCCGGGGAAAACAACTTTGTCGATGGCCTGCGCGAATTCGGCTTTGGAGAGGATCATTCCCGAGCGCGGTCCGCGGAGGGTCTTATGCGTTGTGGACGTCACGATATGGCCATGCGGAACCGGAGATGGATGGGCCCCGCCGGCGACCAGCCCCGCAAAATGTGCCATGTCGACGAGATAGAGCGCGCCGACCTTGTCGGCGATCTGGCGCATGCGGGCGAAGTCGATGATTCGCGGATAGGCGCTGCCGCCGCCGATGATCAGTTTGGGCCGCTCTTTTTCAGCGAGCTTCTCGAGTTCGTCATAGTCAATGGTCTCGGTGTCTTTGGTGACGCCGTAGGGAATGATCTTGTAGGTCTTTCCGGAAAAGTTCAGATGATGGCCGTGAGTGAGATGGCCGCCGTGGGCGAGGTTCAGGCCAAGAATAGTGTCTCCGGGCTGCA
The DNA here is from genome assembly GCA_035946775.1 of Candidatus Sulfotelmatobacter sp. GTDB lineage: Bacteria > Acidobacteriota > Terriglobia > Terriglobales > Acidobacteriaceae > Sulfotelmatobacter. The sequence goes on from DASYZA010000282.1 coordinate 5,517, forward strand.
GCACGGCCGCGTACGCCTCCATGTTGGCCTGCGATCCCGCATGCGGCTGAACGTTGGCGTGTTCGGCGCCAAACAACTGCTTCGCGCGATCGCGCGCCAGGTTCTCGACCACGTCGGTAAACTCGCAGCCGCCGTAATATCGTTTCCCGGGATATCCTTCGGCATACTTGTTCGTGAACACGGAACCGGCAGCCTCGAGGACCGCCTCGCTCACGAAATTCTCGGAAGCGATCAACTCTAAACCTTCGTGCTGGCGGCGGGTTTCGTTGTCAATGGCAGCGGCCACCTGCGGATCAGTCTCGTACAGCGGGCGGTACATCCCAGAGTTTTTCATAAGGTTTTCCCAATCTCGTATACATCAGGCCGGTGTAGTTCCATGTATCGGTCGGCCGACTTCAACGGGGTAAATCCAGATTTCGCATACAGCCCGTGCGCATCGCGCGTCAGCAGGATCCAGCGGCGCAATCCCTGGAGCGCTGGATGCTCCATGATGCACTTCATCATCCACTTGCTCAGTCCGCGTCCACGATGCGCTTCGAGGACGAAGACGTCGCCCAGATAAGCAACTGTCGCGAAGTCGCTGACCACACGCGCAAAGCCAACCTGGACGTCCGGTCCATGATAAATCCCAAAGCATAACGAATGCTCGATCGAGCGTTCCACTGTCTCACGTGGGATGCCCTTGGACCAATAGCAATTCGTCAGGAACCCGTGGATCACATTCAGATCGAGTCGGGCAGGATCGGTGCTGATCACGTACTCGCCGCGCCGGAATTCCATGATACTTCGCACCGGAGCATTACGATCCGATTTCATTCGCACATTGTAAACACTGAAGCAGCCAGCATTCAGTCTCAAAGCCATTGCTGAGTGCTGAATGCAGATTGCTGAGTATCGGTTCAAAACGCTGTCCTTAAAAAGGAGACAATCTGCCAGCCATCCATGTATTTGTAGGGCGTCTCGCCCGTCGTGTAGTGCCCGCACGGCAACACCGCAACCTTGTGATCGAGACCGTGCCGGGCAAATTCTGCGACAATCGCTCGAGAGAACTCCGGCAGAAATGTCAGATCGTAGTCCGCATAGATGATCTGCGATTTTCTCGGCCAACGTGAGAACTGATCGAAGAACGACATTGGGCTGATCGCGAGCCATACTTTCCGCAGTTGCTCGAGGTCGATCTTCTGCTCGATTCCCTGCCGTATATGCCGTGTCGATTGGCCGTGCCAGACTACGTCGGCGAAATACGTTGATGCATGGTTGAAAACCGCGACCCGAATGCGCGAATCATGCGCCGCGGCGATGAAAGCCAGGCATGAGCCAAGGCTGGTGCCAACGACGCCGAGTTGGCTGTAGCCTTGCTGCTCCAGCCAATCAAGGCAGCAGCGGATATCGATGACTCCCTGGCGCACAGCGTCTAGTGTGCGGCCGATATTTGCAGAGACGGCGTAGTCGGCCCGCTTGATTTCGGCGGGCATGCGGATGTCGTGATAGGGCATGCTCAACCGCAGCACCGAAATACCCATCAGATTCATGACGCGGCACAAGCCCACGTATGAGATCGCATCGGAATTCCAGTGCGGCAGCAAGACGACTGCGCGGCGTCCGCGCGCCGGAAACCATCGCGCATTCACCAAATCGTTTTCCGAGTAGGGCGTCCTGACCGGCGATGTGAACCGCAGGAATTCTCCGAACGTTCCCTTTACCCTCGCCTCTAGTTTCGGATCGGGCACTTCGCGGGTTGAAAAGACCTGCACTTCACGGGTCTGCAGGCGGAAATCGGCAGGACGCTCGTAGGCATAAAATTCGTCGCTCGCGGCCACGATGCGCTGGTTGTATTCCAGGAAGAATTTCTCGGGATTCCCGGACGCTTGTGAAGAAGAGCAACCGTTGCGGCAAGGCCAACTGTGCGCCCACTCGACACCCCATTCGAGCGGACGGACCACTCGGTTGTTGTCCACCGAGGTAAGCCGGTGCTCCCAGTCATACATCCATTGTGCGTATCGCGATGGCATGGAGAACCTTCTAGTCTAACAAGCGTGGTGGCTGGGTTTTGGCGGGATTCAGCTAATGGCAGGAATCGGCAGTCAGTAACGAACTTCGCCTGTTGAGTGGTGATCTTTCGAAAGAAAGAAGTGGGCCGGCTAGCTTACGTATCGTCTCGGGACGCGCTTGGAGATGTTGCAGAGGATCTCGTAAGGAGTGCTGTTCGCCAGTTCAGCGTGTTCGAGAGCATCCACGTTGAGGCCATCGCTCGAGCCCAGCAAGATCACTTCGTCGCCGACGGCGACGCCGGGAATGCCGGTCACATCGACCAGCGTCAAATCCATCGAGATGCTGCCGACGATCGGTGCGTAGTGATCGCGGAGAATGACACGCCCGCGATTCGAAAGTTGACGGTTGTATCCATCCGCGTATCCGACGGGAAGGACCGCAATGTGTGCCGGTCCCTTCGTCACGTAGATCCCGTTGTAGCCCAGCGGATGATTTGCTCCAACGTTGCGCAGGGAAAGAATACGGGTCTTCCAAGTAAGAATCGGCTTGACGGGCAGACGCAGCGTGCCACCGCTGACGGTGCGACCAGCGCGCTGGAATGGCAGATAATATCCATAGAGGGCCACGCCCGGACGAACCATCGTATTCCAGGTTTCGCGCCGCGAGATCACCGCTCCTGTGTTGGCAACGTGCACGAATCTGGGCTCCAGCCCTGCGTTGCGCACCAATCGACGCGCGCTGTCAAACTTCTGCTGCTGTTCGGTTACAGAGGGCGCGTCCATAATCTCGCTAGCAGCCAGATGAGTGGAAAGCCCTTCGAGCAGCAGGTGCTTCGCGGCTGCCAAAGCCTGAAGCACTGAGGGAAGCTGGTCGACCGCAACGCCGAGTCGTCCCATCCCGGTATCGACTTTCAGATGCACCGGATGCTGCGCGACTCCGAGAGCCGCTGCGGCCTTGTCGAGCGACTCGATCTGCCAGGGCTCCCAAACCGTCGGCGTCAGATGAAGGCGGACGATTTCGTTTTCTTCACCGCGCCAGAAGCCGGTCATCAGCAGGACGTTGGCGTGAATACTGGCATCCCGAAGTGGAATCGCCTCATCCAGCGAAGTCACGCCGAGCCAGCGGGCACCTTCGGCTTCGAGAGCGCGGGAACACTCGACGGCGCCGTGTCCGTAGGCATCTGCCTTCACCACCGCGCAAACTGTAACGTTCGAGCCAACATGCTTCTGCACGGTGCGAAAGTTTTGCCGCAGCGTGGTGAGGGAAACGTCTGCCCAGGTAGGACGGGTCGCCGCGCGGCTCAGAATTTCTGCTGTGGTCGCCACTTTAGGCGATTATATCGGGAGCAACCGGAGCGCTGAGGTTACGCTCGGGCTACTCCCGAATGGCAGGACGAACTCAGTTGCCGCTCAATACGAAGTTGACCGTGATCTGCGTCTCTACTTCCACGGGCTCACCATTGAGGATGTAGGGCCGATAACGCCACTGGCTTACGGCATCGACGGCCGCCGCCACCAGCATGGGGTGACCTGAGATCGCCTTCACGTTCTCCATGCTGCCATCTTTATCGATGATTGCCCCCAGTACAACCGGCCCCTGGATGCGTGCGGCTTTGGCCAGAGGCGGGTAGATGGGCTGCACGCGCCGGATGAGTCTTCCCTCCAACATGCTCGAGGTACGAAACTCTCGTCTGATGGTGGCAGGTGGCGGAGCAATCGTCGGCATTGCACGCGTGCCAGCGATCGGGATTGGCAACTCCGGCCCGGAGTCGCTGGATGGGCCAATGTAGATGCCCTCGGGCTCAGCCGACTCGGACACCGGACCGCTGGTTCTCGAAATGGTCGCCGGGATACTGCTGGGCGCCATGATCCGCCCGGTATACGGAACGACGGTCGTAACCGCAGTTCGCGCGCCCGAGGGATGGGGTGCGGGACTCGGGTTCCTGCGAAAAACTCCGAGAGGGGTTGAGACCGTTCGCGACAACGGCAACCCCACAGTCGTCCACAGCGGAATCAGCAGCAGCAATCCGATGATCACGGCTTGCAATCCGAAAGACGTTAGTGTCGTCCAACTGCGTCGACTGCGATAGGCCCATGATGTTTCGAGCAAACTGTCGGCAAACATGGTGTCCTCCCAGCAAGGCCTTTGCTGCTGCTATGGACACCACTGTCGCCACTGCAAGAGCCGTCTTGGAAAGAAAAAAATGGCCGCGTTTTCACGCGGCCGTTTGGAACTTTTGCGGCACTCGAGGTGTCGGGTTTGAAATTATTGCTTGGGCGTTTCGGTTTTCGGTGCTGTGGGCTTCGCGGCTCCGGTACCATTCGAAGGCTTCGTTCCGGCCGAAGACCTGGGAACAACCGGCTTCGCGGCTCCCCCAGATGCGGCTGCCGGGGCGGCTACGCCTGACTGTACGTTATAAGCTTCGACGACGTTTTTCGTGATGTCCACGGCATCAGGATTCCACCAGAGCACGGGGCTCTGCGGCCAGGGCTTCGAAGTATCGACGATCAGCGTGAAGCCGTTCTCCTGGGCGTATTTGACGACGAGCGGCGCCATCTTCGAGAGAATGCGGCTGGCAATGTCCTGCTGCTGATTGCCGACTTCTTCCTGCGCATCCTGTACGTTGCGATCGAAGGTCTTTTGCTTGCCTTCGATCTGCTTCTTGAGGTTGGCCAGAGATTCCTCGTTCAGCTTGTCCTGGGTCGTGCTGAGTTGCTTCTTCAGCCCTTCCAGTTCGTCGTTCTCGCTCTTCAGTTCGGTCTGCTTGGGCTCGTATTTTTTCTGCAGAGCGTCCATATCGCGGCGGCCTTCATTGCATCCAAAGATGGCGTCCTGGATGTTGATGGTTCCCACCTTCCCCGAAGCCGGAGGAGGTGTGGCAGGCGTGGTTGTTCCCGGAGCAGACGGTAAAGCAGACGGGCTCGACGGTGTGGCGGCGCTGCCGGTTTGAGCCAGCGCGGATAACGTAAACGTCATCGCCCCGGCCAGAAGAATACGCAGAAACTTGCTTGTCATTGGATCGATTGAACTCCTTGGAACATAGTTCCGGGAATGAACTCCGAATTTTCGCTCTCAGATCGCTTCTTCAGTCAACGCTGGGCCGCACTGAAAGAGGTTTCCGCTGCTAGCGGCCGCCCTCGGAAAAGGCGCACTCGGTTGCCAGCTTCGCGCGCCACATGCAGGCGCACCGTCCACTGCCTGAATCGTGTCTAGTTAGCGTGGATCGCAATTATTATAGTGACCCGGCTCGGAGCGCGTCAAACACCCACTAGAAAGTCGTCGCGACCGTAAAGCGGAATGTCTTTCGCGGCTCGCGCAACAGGAACGTCGGCGAATATGTAGTGACGGCCTGCTTGAACGTGTAGTCGCCCGCCGCACCCGCCGGGAACATGTCTCGCGTGACTGGAATGGGCGGAACCGCTTCCTGATTGAGACGCGCCGGATTGTAGGCCCAGTAAATACGGAACGGAGCATTCACCACAGGCAGGAACATCTGCAGTTCCACTCCGGTGGAAATGCGCGGTTGCCAGTTGGTGAATCCCAGGACCTGCAATTGGTCCGAAGGCCTTGGGTTCAGTACCTTGCCACCAATGCAGTTGTAACCGGCATCGAGTTGGGGGCAGCCAAACGGTGTGGTGATGACCTGATCGTATTGGACCTGTGCAATCTGCAACTGCGAAGGGCGAAGGATGGGATCGACGCCCGCATCGATGAACGGGACCAGCGCCACGGGGCCGAAGAGATAATATCGGTACTCAAGATTGGCCCACCCACTCAGATCGCCGCCGGGGAACACGATCTGATCGACAGGAATGGGAACCGTCCAGGCTCCGAGTCGCGGGTTCGCGGGATTCTTTAACACCGGAGTTCCATCCGGGTTGGTCAGCGTAATCACGTTTGAACTGGGCAAGTAGGCGACCGGCGAGACCGAGCGAATATCGAAGCCGCGGATGTCGTTTTCGCCGCCCATATAGAAACGCTGAAATGGGGGCGCGACCAGCCCGGCGAAGCCGCTGATGAAGGACGCATTCAGACTGTATCCGATTGTGTTCTTCCCCTTCTGCACGGGGTGAAACTGTTTGTACTGCACAATCGGACGTATGGAACGAACGGTGCCGCCAATACCGGCGAACTCGGCGCCAGCGGTCAGTTGCTTCCCCTTCCTCGGCGTGATTCCGCTGTCAAGAGTATTGAACGAGAAGTTCGGGAAGACCTTACTGGTAATGATTCCGTTGACGGCGTTGGGGCCCGAAATGCCTCGAAACGCGATGAAATCGAATAGGCTCTTCGACGCTGTGCTGAGGGGTAGCAGCGTGGAACGGTCCAGCGAGTAGGTGATCCCAACGCGTTTGAAGGACCGTCGCAGCGGATAACTCAATGAAGTCGTAAAACCGACGCTGGACTGGGAATAATTCTGCAGGTTCTGCAAGACGGCAGCAGAAAAATTCAATTGTTGTCCACTGAAAATTGAGAGCTGCCGCGCCTGATCGAAGCTGATCTTATTGCCAAATACGGTAAATCCGAATTGCAGAGGACGATCAAACATGTAGGGCTGCGTATAGCCAAACATCACGCTACGTGCCAAATTGCCCAGACTCACCTGCACCTGCAGCGTCTCGCCGCGTCCCAGGAAGTTGTTGGTCGAATAGTTCAATCCGATAAACGCGCCTTCCAGGCCGCTCACACCACCGTTCAACCCGATCGAGTTCTTGCCTTTTTCGTGGACGTGGAGTGTGAGATCCACGTAGCCGTTCTTTTCATCCAGCTTCTTGTCGGTGACGTTGGGATCGTCCGCCTTCAGCTGATCGAAGTACGAGAGCTGGTTAAGGCGCATGAGACTCAGTTCCCACAAACGCGAGTTGTAGATGCCGCCTTCTTCCAGCGCCAGTTCGCGGCGGATCACCTTGTCGCGGGTCGTGGTGTTGCCTTGAAACTCGATACGGCGAACATAGAACTGCTTGCCCTCATCGATATCGATTTCGAGATTGGCCAGCTTCTTGTCATCATCAAACGTCGTCTGCGGCACGCCGGTGTAGTTAATGAACCCATATTCGCCATAGGCTTTCCGCAGGTTCTCCAAGCCTTTCGCGATTTTTTCGCGACTGAAGATATCGCCGTCTCTCAGCGGAAACATCGAGCGTAAAGCGGCCGTGTTCGAGATGAATTTGTTGTTCTTGAAAGTGATCTTGCCCAGCCGGTAACGCTCCCCTTCCTCAATCGGCATGGTGATATCCACCGCCTTGCCGGGGCCCGATTGAATGAGGGGGATATGGGAACCCTTGTGGCCGGTATCGTGGATCTGGGTCTTGGGATCACCGACGTTTGCCTTGAAGTAACCGCGATTCTGGTACTCGGCGCGCACCCGCTCAGTATCTTCTTCCAACTTAGTGGCGTCGTAGGTCTTGGAGAAGAGGTTTTCCAGGAAGATCGAATGCGGGATACCGATCGGCTTCAGGTTCTTCATAGCCGCGCGCAGGACGCGCTTGTTGATATTTTTATTCCCTTCGAACTTGATTTTGCCGACCTTGACCTTTGGTCCTTCTTTTATGACGAAGGTGATGCCGACGGCGGCGGGAGGAATCTGCCGTACTTCGGTACGGATGGTGGCGAACTGGCGGCCGTGTTCCGAAAGCAACTGTCTGATCGAAACTTCTGCCTTCTTGATGCGGGTAGGATCGTATTGGCTTTCTACGACAAGGCCGACTTTGTCCTGTTTGAACCGGTCGAGCACGTCACTATTTGAAACGGAACTGAGGCCGATGTAGTTGATTTCGCGAATGGTCGGCTTCTCTTTGACCTGCACGATGAGGCGCCAACCCTTAGGAGTCTGTTCGCGCAGGAACTTGATGTCTTCGAAATATCCGGTATTCCACAACGAGTTGAAGTCACGCTCCAGGGCGGCGGTATCGTAGATGTCGCCTGGCTTCGTAAAAATGCGCGCTTTGATGGTGTCGACAGGGATACGCCGGTTGCCAGTGACGTTGATCTCTGAGATCACGTCGGATTGCGCCGAGGCAGGTGTGACCGCCCCCAGAAACAAAAAGAACACCGCCAGCACCATCAACGGCCAGCAGGCGTAGGGACCGATCCTGCGCCAAGACCGTTCAAATGAGCAACATGGCCCGTACAAGGCCCCGGAAACGCGGGGACCTTTGGGCACAACAGGGTTCTCCGGATGAAAGCGAAATGGAATCGCTAAGACCTCAGCCTCTGGGATGTAAGAAAACTGCAATTATACGGTAGTACACAGGAAAGCGTCCAAGTCGCGACTCTCAGTGTGGAATCTTTGGGTCGCTGGATTCAGTTCTGGAGAGCTTTCAGATTCTGGGTTTTCGCAGGCCACTGACCCGGTCACGGCCCACTCACTCTCTCCACTTCAACCAAGACGGAATAAAACGTGGCCGAGTTGCCCATGTCGGTAAGTTTTTCTGAGGTTAAGCTGTTGATGCTCTGAAAGCCGGGCGCAATCTTCGCCCAGTTGAGCCTCGCGGAAACCACTCCGGGTTGCACTTTTCCATCCACTCGCGCATTCAGCAGAACATTTCCTCGCTTGTTATAAACACGAACGGGATCACCCTCTGAAATTCCGCGCACCTGCGCATCTGTGGCGGATATCTCGAGCAACCCAGTCTCTTCCATTTGCTGCACCGCAGGCAAGTTGGAAAAAGTCGTATTCAGGAAATTGTCGGCTTTGCGTGCCAGCAATTCCAGTGGGAATGCAGAGCCGTTTGTGCCGTGACGGGACTCGACTGGCGGCGTGAACAAAGCCACAGGATCTAGTCCCTGCTCTTCTAACGCCTCGGAATAGAACTCAGCCTTGCCCGAAGGAGTACGAAACCCGCCGTGAGCGAAAGGCAAGAAAGGCTGAAGTTGAACCGCAGAATTCTCGGAAGCCGGAATCCCAGAAGGGGAAAGCGAAAAGTTCATCCGGACTGGCCCACCTTCTAATCGCTGACGATTGATTCCCTGCATCCAGGGATCAGTTGACTGGAGGGCGGAATCGATCATTTCGTCTACATCCTCGCGGAAGCATTGTTCCTGGAATCCCATGCGCTCGGCTAACGCACGGAATACTTCAAGGTTCGAGCGACATTCCCCCAAGGGCTCAATTGCCTGGTTCGAGACTTGCAGGTAGTAATGACCGTACGCTTTCTGCAGGTCCTTGTGCTCGAAAAATGTGGTCGCAGGCAGGATGATATCTGCGTAGTCCGTCGTATCGGTAAAGAATTGCTCGTGCACAACGGTAAACAAATCCGGACGCAGCAGGCCGCGGATGACATCACCATGATTGGGGCAAACCGCGGCGGGGTTTGAGTTGTAAACGAATAATGCTTTCACCGGCGGATCGTTCACCGTGTTCAGCGCTTTGCCGAGCTCGACCATATTGATGGTGCGCGCTTCACGTCCGAGCGAAGTCTGCATGAGGTCGGTACGTTTTAGCGCCGCACTGTTTAAATCGGCAGTGCCGCTGACCGACATTTGCAGGCCACCGCCAACTTCTTTCCACGATCCGGTAATACAGGGCAGCATCGTGACACAGCGCGTCGCCATGCCACCGCCCTCCGAGCGCTGCACGCCGTAATTCAGCCGGATGACGGCTGGCCGGGTCGTCGCATATTCGCGCGCCAGTTTGCGAATGTCGTCAGCCGCGATTCCAGTCCAGTGCTCAACCCGCTCCGGCGGATACTCCTTCACTTTGTCGCACAGTTGCTCAAAACCAAGGGTATAGTTCGCGACGTAGTCGGCATCGTGCAGATTCTCGCCAATGATGACGTGCATCATGCCCAAAGCCAGGGACGCATCCGTTCCGGGATTGATCGGGAGATACGAGTCGGCGCACTCGGCTGTGCGTGTGCGGTAGGGATCGATGACCACAAATTTCGCGCCATTCCGCCGCGCTTCGGTAATAAAGGGCCAGAGATGGACATTGTTGCCGTGAATATTCGAGGCCCAGGCGATGATGTACTTCGAGTGACGGAACTGTTCGGGCTCGGTGCCGAGCTTCACGCCCAGAACAGACTTGAGCCCAGCCTCACCGGCTGTAGAACAGATCGTGCGATCGAGTTGCGAAGCACCTAACCGATGGAAAAACCGCCGGTCCATCGATCCACCATTGAGCGCGCCCAAAGTGCCGCCGTAGGAGTACGGCAGAATGGCCTCGCTGCCGAATTCCGCTGAGATCTCTCGGAAGCGGGAAGTAATCGCGTCAAGAGCCTCGTCCCAGGAAATACGCTGCCAGATTTTTGCTTGTGTGGGGACAGCCGCGTTCGGCTCTACGGGCCCTTTAGGCCCCACTCTGCGCATCGGATACAAGACCCGGTCCGGCGAATACACGCGATCCAGATACTTAGCCACCTTGGCGCATAGGAATCCGCGCGTCACCGGATGGTCTGGATCCCCCTGGATCTTTGTAGCCCGCCCGTCCTGCACCGTGATCAAGACGCCACAGGCATCGGGACAATCATGCGGACACGCGGCTTTTACCACCTGCTTCATAGCTTTCAATTATAGGGGCGAAGGGCGATCCAGGTGACACAGCCGCAAAAACATAAACCACAATGGACACGAAGGCTCACGAAGAACCCCTTTGCTGTGAACTTTCGTGTCCTTCGCGGTTGAAAGCTTGTCCCTGCTAAAAATAGAAGCGGACGAGCCGCAGCCCGTCCGCCAAAACCGCGACCGACTTCAGTGGGATTGCGGCGGATCGGCTACGAATCCGGCGTAAACCTCCGGAACGCCGCTCAAATCTTTGAGGAGCAGTCCACGAGTGACGAGAGGAATCGCAGTCGTGGTGGTCTGCAGTTGATTGAGTCCGCTCAGTTGATAGAAGGAGGTGAGGTTGTAGGTATTCACGGTGACTGGCCCCCCAACCGAGTAACCCACCAAACCGTTATTCGAGATCTGGAAGGTACCTGCGTTCCCATTCGAAACAGTGACGCTGCCCGGCACGAAAAGGCCGTACACTCCCTGCAGCCTCAACGAGATCATCATCGGTGTGAATACGCCGCTGGCATAGCTGCCGCCGATGAAGACGCGCTGCCCCACCACCACTGAAGTATTGTTGAAGACGGCGTTGATGAGTGGGCCATTCAGGAAGCAAACGTCATAGGTGCTGACCTGGCTGATGTCGATAGTCATAATCGTGTCGACATCGCTGACCATATCTGCACCAGTCTCCCCAACCCACATCACAACCTGTTGCGCCTGACCCGACGAGTTGTTCGTCACTTGCAGCACGCGGCCTGAGATGAACGACTGCGCGGTCGTGATCACTTCCACTCCGCTCGCCAGCACGCTGCCATCCGCCTGGAATTGCCCTTGCACCGCGACGTATGCCGGAGTCGCAAGATTGTTGATGCTCCATCCGCTATTGAAGAGCGTTGTGCCGTTCACATAAACCGTCAATTGATGGCCATATGGCCCCTGCAGCACAAAAGAGTTGTTGCCCGAGTTCACCGAGACCAGTCCGCCCATCAGATCGGTGACCTGTCCGTCGGGATCACTTGCCTTCGTGGCTTTGACATAAATCGCCGGAGTTACAGCGACAGTGTTGTTGGTAATGATCAGGTTGCCGTTGGCATCGACAGCAAGCGACTGACGGATATCCATTTCCATCTTCAGCCCGGCAAGCCCGTTGGCTGACACCACCATTGATTTTGGAAAGTTCACCGTCACGGTATAGGGATTCTGCGGCAGTGTTCCATTAATCGTGCTCAACGCCGGAGGATTCTGCGTCATATCGACGTAAGAAATCGCGGGATTGGCGAGCACAAACGTCGCGCTTGTATAGGTGCCAGGCGCAACGGAGTTAAACGCCAAAGGCGAACGCAGGCCCAGCAGCCGAGCAAAATCGACTGTGGTCGGGGTGGAAATCACCGCAGCTGTGCCACCACCCTGTTCGTTCAATGTGACGCTATTCAGCGTCACATTGAAGCCGACGACGGATGATAACGGAGCATCTTCTCCAGTAACGAAGACGCTGCCCGTCTGGGCCGGCCCCAGGTTGTTCGACGAGTTGGACGAGCCGCACCCGATTCCCATCATGCTGAGCCCGAGCAGCAGGGCAAACGCGAAGAGCTTTTTCATGGCTAACTCCGAAAGCGAAAGTTTGGTCGTGAAGTCTTTCCGGGGGGAGCCGTGACTTGCTTCACGACGATGGAAACACAGCGGTTCGGAGGAAGTCGCGTAACCAAAGAAACGATTACCAGCAGGTCAGTGGACAGTGAACCCTGTATTCGCGAGCGTTTTGAAGAGCTTAGCTCTAGTCAGCGCAAACGACAGATTCCGGGCATGTACCTCAGTGCATTTGTAAAGACGAGGAAGAACCAGAAGGTTGCCCTACCCTTATTCTCGCGTTTTTGCAAGACAGGGTCCGGGGTTTTGTTTTTTTGTGATTTTGATCTTGCAGTCTGAGTTTGGCGACGTTTCTAAAGAGCTGAGCTACTTGATCTCCATCACTTCTTTCTCTTTCGCCTTGCTCATCTCTTCCATCTTCTTGATCTCACCGTCGGTGAGCTTCTGAATTTCATCAAGCGACCGTTTCTCGTCGTCTTCGGTAATCTTCTTGTCTTTCATCGCCTTTTTGATCGCATCGTTACCATCTCGGCGAATATTGCGGACGGCGGTCCGGTGCTCTTCCAGGATGCGATGCAGATGCTTCACCATATCCTGGCGGCGTTCCTGAGTCAGCGGAGGCACGGGGACGCGGATCATCTTTCCATCGTTCATCGGATTCAGGCCGAGATCGCCTGCGCGGATTGCCTTTTCGATCGCACCGAGTTGCGAAGGATCAAACGGCTGCACCGTGATCAACTGCGCCTCGGGCGCGTGTACCTGCGCAACCTGATTCAGCGGCATTTGCGCGCCATAGGCGTCCACCGTGACCCCATCCAGCATGTGAACCGAAGCGCGCCCCGTGCGGGTCGCCGCCATCGCTTTGCGGAAGTCCTCAACAGCCTTATCCATACGCATCTTCAACTGCGCATACGTATCTTTCAATCCAGCAATTGAGGCCATGATTGCCATAGATCAGTTCCTCCCAATCAAAACGTGGAATTATAAACCCTACTTCCCTACCGCGGATGTACGCGCATCTACGCGGATCCAAACGAAGGAAAAGGCGGCCCCAAAATTACTGCAGAGCAAAAAAAATGACGTTCGAAGCTCGTTTTGAATCCGCGTTCATCCGCGTGAATCCGCGGAAAAGAAGTTATGCGCTGACCAGTGATCCGATTTTCTCACCCAGCACAACGCGCCGGATGTTCCCATGATCATTCAGGCTAAACACGACGATCGGCAGATTGTTGTCTTTGCAGAGCGAGATCGCGGTCGAGTCCATCACTTTCAAGCCGAGCTTCAGCACATCCATGTAGGTGATGTGATTGAATTTTCGGGCGCCATCGACCTTCATCGGATCGGCGTCATAGATGCCATCGACCTTAGTCGCCTTGAGGATCGCATCGGCCTTAATTTCCATCGCGCGAAGCGAAGCTGCCGTATCCGTGGAGAAATACGGATTCCCAGTTCCGCCGGCAAAGATAACAACACGATTCTTTTCAAGGTGCCGGATCGCACGCCGCCGAATGAACGGCTCGGCCACCTGGTTCATCTCGATTGCCGACATGACGCGAGTGTAAGTGCCCTGCTTCTCCATGGCGTCCTGCAAAGCCAGTGCATTGATCACAGTCGCGAGCATACCCATGTGATCGGCGGAAACCCGATCCATGTCTTTCGCTTGCTGCGCCACACCTCGGAAAAAATTGCCTCCGCCGACGACGATCGCCGTCTGGATCCCAAGTTTTTGCACTTCAGAAATTTCTGCGGCAATTTCGTGAATGCGTTTAGTGTCGACGCCGAAGCCCTGGTTCGCGGCCAGTGCCTCGCCGGAGAGTTTGAGCAGAATGCGCTTAAAAACCGGGTTTGTTGTCGCCATGAAGAGTTCCGTAGCGCCGGTATCTTGCCGGCTGTCGCGGAGACGTCCTGTCCCCGCACCTGACTGGAGCAGAATAGCTTACACAAAAAAGGCGCCCCGCAGGGCGCCTGAATTACTCAGCCTTTGGCTCTGTAGGCTTCGTGATCGCGATGGTCTCACCCGCGTCGCCCACCTTAAACCGCGCGAAGCGCCGCACAGCGATATTCTCGCCGAGCTTGCCGATCTTCGTTGCAATCAGCTGACCGATCGAGATGGTCTGGTCCTTGATGAAAGGCTGCTCGAGCAAGCAGACTTCCTCGTAGAACTTTTCCATCTTGCCCGCGACCATCTTCTCGGCGATATGAGCCGGTTTGCCGCTCTTGATGGCCTGGTCAAGATAGATATCCTTCTCGCGCTTGAAGTCCGATTCCGTGACGTCTTCCTTCCGGACGTACTTCGGATCGCTGGCTGCGATGTGCATCGCAATGTCGTGCACCAGTTCCTTGAAGTCCTCGGTACGCGCCACGAAGTCGCTCTCGCAATTCACCTCGACGAGCACACCGATCTTGCCGCCGGCGTGAATGTAGCTCGCCACCGACCCTTCGCTCGTCACGCGGGTTGCTTTCTTCGCTGCCACCGAAACGCCCTTCTTCCGCAGGATCACGACCGCTTGCTCCATATCGCCTTTGGCTTCGGTCAAAGCCTGCTTGCAATCCATCATGGGAGCTCCGGTTTTCTCCCGGAGATCCTTCACTTGTGCCGCTGAAATATTCACTGTAGTAGTACCCATAAAAGTTTCCGGTTTCGCGTTTCTAGTTTCGAGTGATTTGCGGTGTCACAGTTTCAGGCCACTCGAAACTTAGAACCTGAAACTCGAAACTACAAAGAACGACCCGCGCCGGGAATTTCCAAGCATGACCCGCGCGGGTCAGATTTCCAAAGCCCGGGTTGTTACTGGCAACTGGCAACTGCAGTTAGACGGTCTGGCTCTCCACGTGATGCGGGACGTCCGCGTCCTCGTTCGCCACCGGTTTCTTGTGCGTTCCCGGCCCCAGCACTTCTTCCATGCTGATGTCTTCGGCCCCATCGACTGCGCCAGCTTCCGCCTGGTACTGCTCCGGAGCGCCTTCCGCGGCCTGCGCCTGATCGGTCGCAGCCTGCATGTCGGCAACTTGCTTGTCGGTCATCAACTGCGCGCCTTCCGCAATCGATTCCGAGATCTTCGACGTGAACAGCCGGATCGCGCGCAACGCATCATCATTGCCCGGGATCACATAATCCACTTCCGTCGGATCGCAGTTCGTGTCGACCACGGCGACGACCGGAATGCCTAGCTTGCGCGCCTCGCGCACCGCAATCTGCTCCTTGTTCGAGTCGATCACAAAGATCGCATCGGGCAGGCGGTTCATGTTCTTGATGCCGGCCAGGTTGGCCTGTAAATGCTTACGCTCGCGCTCGAGCTTAATGACTTCTTTTTTCGGCAGCAGCTCATACCGGCCGTCCGTAGCCATGTCGTCGAGTTCTTTCAGCCGCTTCACCGACTTCTGCACGGTGACCCAGTTGGTGAGCAGTCCGCCCAGCCAGCGCTGGTTGATGTAGAATCCGCCGCATTTCGTCGCCTCTTCGGCGATCGCGTCCTGTGCCTGGCGCTTGGTTCCCACGAACAGCACAATCTTGCCGTCGGCCGCCAGATCCTGCACAAACTTCGACGCCTCCTTGAACATCTTCAGCGTCTTCTGCAAATCGATAATGTAGATCCCGTTGCGCTCTCCGAAGATGTATTCCTTCATCTTGGGATTCCAGCGCTTCGTCTGATGCCCGAAGTGAACTCCTGCTTCGAGCAACTCTTTCATGGTGATGGTAGCCAAATAACCTCCTGTTTAGTCTGCATCGGGAACTCGATTTTCTTCCCGATTGCTATTCCGTCCCCGCGCCGCGAGGCACGGAAGAATTGAACACCTAAAATCAAGTTTCAAAGTTTCAGAGGTTTCAAAGTTTCAATGGAAAGCCAGAGAACTTTGAAACCTTGAAACTTTGAAACCTATCTCTTCGAGAACTGGAAGCGCTTGCGGGCGCCCTTCTGCCCGTACTTCTTGCGTTCTTTGCCACGCGAGTCGCGGCTGACCAGTCCTTCTGATTTCAGCTTCTTGCGCAGTTCCGCATTGAACTGCATGAGTGCGCGCGCAATTCCGAGCTTCACCGCATCGGCCTGGCCACGAACTCCGCCGCCCAGCACGCTGGCAACGACATTGAATGAAGCAACTGCATCCGCCGACGCCAGCGGCGCCTTCGCGGCCGAACGCTGCGCCGGAGTCACGAAATACTCTTCAAAAGCACGCCCGTTAACCTTGAATTCACCACTGCCCGGACGCAGATACACGCGGGCAATCGCCGACTTGCGGCGTCCCGTTCCGTAGTATTGAACCAACTCTGCCATTTAGCTCTTAGCTCCTGGCTCCTAGCTTCTAGCTCAAACCAGAAGCGGGGCCCAAAGATTTGTCACTTTCGTTACGACACCGCGACTTTGCGCGGCTTGTACTCCCTTACTTCCAGCTTGTAATCCTGCGGCTTCTGCGCCTGATGCGGGTGCTTGTCGCCTTTGTACACATTCAGCTTCGACAGCATATGCGCCGCCAGTTTGTTCTTCGGCAACATGCGCCGCACCGCGTCTTCAATGATCGCTTCAGGCTTACGAGTGAGCCGTTTCTTATACTCCTCGGTTCGCAAACCGCCGGGATAGCCGGTGTAACGCTGATAAACCTTACTCTCGGCTTTCACGCCGGTCGTGCGAATCTTCTCCGCATTGATCACGATCACGTGATCGCCCGCGTCGATGAACGGCGTATAGCGCGGACTCTCTTTGCCCATGAGGATGCGCGCCACCTGCGAAGCCAGGCGCCCGAGCGTTTGCCCGTTTGCATCCACGACGTACCACTTGCGCACAATTTCCCCCTGTTTGGGGAAATACGTTGACATCGGAACTCTCCCAGATTTGAAAAAAGGCTGCGAAAGAAAACCGCTCTTTTGATCTCCCGACGAGGACGCCAGGACCATCAGGCGGGCAACCACACTACTTCCAAAGTCTTTACGATAGCGTACTGCGCAAATAGTTGTCAACGCAATGTTAACCGTCAGTACTCTATTGCGGGCGTGACTTTGAAGGCTAAGTGCAACGAATTTATACGCTGATAGCCCTCCGCCTTTTGCTGCCCTCCTAGGGAGGGCCGTGGCGGACGTGGCGGCAACAGTGGCACCCCTTCTCCACGACTTGGGGGGGAGAAGGGGCGTGCTTCCGAAGCAGAGCGATTGAAGGGTTTAGGGCTTCAGCATCAGATCGCCGGCAAATAGGTGTGCGTGAAGCCGATACTTGCCATTGCCATTCCGTTTCAGCGAGTTTCCTACTGACCCTTTTGGATCGCCAAACGGGCTTCCGCTGACATCGCCGAACTTGACCGATAGATCCACCGGGCCATAGTCCGACGCGTCGGGCACCTGAATGGACAGATCGCCCGCCAGCATTTCCAGATCTTTATCCCCTGTGATTCCATCGACCGAAAGATCCCCGGCTCGCATCCGGGCATACAGGTTCGTATCCGTGGGCACAGCAATCGTAATCTGACAATCCTTTTTGGGGACGTTCGAGAAGGTAAGGTTCAGCGTCTCGCCAGTCCGCTCCAGATGTACCTTCACTCTCTTCGCGATGGGAACGTTTTTCCCTTCGGTTCGGATCGTGACATCCTCTGAATCGCTAGCCACGATGCGAAAGTCTCCGTCACGAACGTGAAGCCGCAGGGTGGTCATGCTGTTAAGGTCTGTTTGGAAGGAACTCCCGTCGGTGGGCAGCATTTCCGTAGTTCCGCTCGATGCCGCATACGCAAGTCCACAGGCCCCAACCAGCAAAACCAATATCAACAAGCGGGCAGCTGGGTTCATGAGATATCCCCTTTCGGACACGTACGTCAGGTAGTGACGCACAATAGGTGTTTTTGTCACCACAGATTTCCGAAATATATGTGCTGCAAAACGGGCGGCCAGCTTGTCGAGTTTCCAGTGTGCCCTATTCGTACGCTAGCGCGTCAATGGGGTCGCGTTGCGCTGCCTTGAATGCGGGATACAAAGCCCCGGCGACAGCTCCTACGATCGCAATTGCAGTTGCGCGCAGCACCCACAAGGTACTCCAGTAGAGGCGCTGAACTGGCCTCACGTCGGTGATGACGTGCCGCACGAGCATGCTGATCAGAATGCCGGCAATGATTCCAATCACGGCCAGTAGCAAGGTCTCGCGCAAAACCACATTCACGATATACAGCTTCGACGCGCCCAGCGATTTGAGAATGCCGATCTCACGGGTCCTCTCCATCACCGCCGTGTACATGGACTGAAAGATGACGAGGAAGCCAACGACGACTGCGATTCCGATGACGATCTCAATGGCTACATTAAACCCGGGCAGATTTTCGGGAGTCATCATCGAAAGATATTCCGCCATGGAACGAACTGCGTATTGCTCCATCCCGGGCTTTTCTTTGATGGCCTCCGTAACCGCATCGATGTTCGCGGGATTATCGAGCTTGACGTAAAACACCGATGCGCGCCCCTCGGCGCCAATCAGATCTTGCATGGTCGTGAGCTGCAGAAACTTGCGGCCGCCCTTGCCGTGAGGCACGATTCCGCAGATACGAAACGGATGATTCAACACTTCGATGGTGTCGCCGACTTTTTTGTGATACATGCCTGCGAAGTAGTCGTCGACGATAACGTCGTTCGGCCCCTGGAACGGGCCACCCGAAAAATACACGAATTTCGGAGGCAGTTCGTTGAAGGTCGCCAGATCGATGCCATACACAATCTCGAGCGGCTTTTGACTGAACGCCCAAATGACCGGCGCGGCCACAGTTACGTGATCCATCTTGCGAAGCACATCGCCGACCTTCACCGAAATCGGAGCTCCTGACATACCCGCGAGTGCCGACGACCCAGGCGGCATCACCATGAGGTCCGCCCCAACCCCGAGTTGGCTCTCGCGCGATCCCGTCAAATAGCCATAGAAAACAGCCACCACCAGCAGGATCATTGCAACTTCGAGTGCGATCGCACTCATCGTGATCAAAGATCGCGTTGGCCGGTGCGCCAGATTGGCAACCACCATCTTGTTCATCATAGGAAGCTATCAGCCTTCAGCCACAACACTCAGCTGAGTTCTGCCGGGTCTACCTGGAAAAACAAAACTCGAGTGGACGAGTGCTGACCACTGAATGCTTACTGCTGAGTTTTACGGATTTCCGATCGGAACCACCAGAGTCGACTGCGGCCGATCCAGATGCACCACCTGTGCGCCCGCCGGCTGGTTCAGCACAAATTGCTGGTCCGTTAGCGGCACATTGACCTCAACCTTCAGCATGTTGAGCGTGATGTCGTATTCCTCTTGCGGACGGTAAATCTCGATGCGCGATGGGAAATTAACGTCGTCATAATCCCGGTATTCTGCATACTTCGCGTCGGTCGCAACTTTACCATCGTCGGTGTAAATGAACTGGCGGTGCGGCTTTAAATCGGTACGGCCAAAGATAATCTTCCGTTCCAGAACCCATCCGTTTTCAGCTTTCTTAATCACCGTGAGTTCGTAGTCCTCCTGCAGGACCCGGTGTCCCTTGCCATCGTGCAGCGTCTCGTAACCGTTCTCCAGAACAGCGATTTCGGTATTGGGATCAATGTGCCGGATCAGCAGCGCCTCGTAGATATTCTGCGGACGAATATTCTCCATCGGCTGATTTACATTGAGCGCCGTTACCTGGTTTTCTCCCACCACAAACCTGTTCTTGGGAGGAATCCAAAGCTTGAATTCCCGGCCGTCGCTCACCATGTCGAAGGCGGTGGTGCGGACGAACGGCATCAGTCCGATCATATGAAGGTAATCGGGCTTCTTGGCCAGTACGTATCCTCGGATCTCTTTGTAGTCGGTAACGTGGCCCTTTTTAATGCCGCCAGCCGAGCTGTCAATGTCGACTGTGGCCTTCAGGGTATGAATCGCTTCTGCCTGCCGGTTAATGCTGTCGATGAGGCCCTGCTGAGAGGAATCCTTGAGGGGGGCCTTCGAATATTGCTCTTCAACCGGGCGGGTGTGCAGCAGGCATCCGGTGGTCGGAATTAAGGACAACGATAATAACGAGGTAAGAAACGCCGTTCTACTTCTCATCAAGATATTAAGGTGCCTCTACGATCATTTGAGTATACCGGAATTCAAAGGGTTCAAAATGGTGATTCCCCTAGATTGCTCAATAGGTTAACCCTGCAACGGCCTCGCTGGCGTGCTCGCCCCTTGCAACCACGGAGGCTAATTCGAGTTTCTATCAATTTGGCTCTAAAGCCGCATCACCATCGGCAGGTCCGAAACTGCGGAATTGTTGTTTAGACTGTTTTTATATGCGCAAGCTGGTCTGGCTTGTCCTGATCGCAATCATCGCCGCCGCGGGCTGGTTCACCTGGGCGGTAATGATGCCTGTCGAACTCTCCGGCCAGACCTTCGTCATGCTGCGCCCCGGCTATTCCACCCGCCGCATAGCCGCTGAGTTGCAGAAGGCGGGTGTGATTCGCAGTCAAGAAGCTTTTGTTCTCTGGCGGTATGTCCATCGCGGACGTTCACTTAAGGCCGGCGAATACCTATTTGATAAGCCCGTAAACATCATCGACGTCCAGAAACGGCTCCGTCGAGGCGACGTGTACTTCCACACCGTGGTCGTGCCGGAAGGTTACACAATGTTCGACATCGCCCACGCCATCGAAGCCGCCGGTCTGGGACCAGCCGACGATTTTCTTAAAGTCGCAAAGTCGGACACTCAACTGATCGCGGACATCGCGCCCAACGCCACTTCTCTTGAGGGGTATCTTTTTCCCGATACCTACGAGTTCTCGCGCATGATGTCGATGGAAGAAATCGCGGCCGACATGGTCTGCCAGTTCCGCGTCGTCGCCAAGGAAATAGGATTGATTACAGCCGGCTCGGAAACGGCCGGGATGCAGAGCGTCTCAAGACACTCCGCCCATATGTGTGTAACGCTCAGCATGCAAATAAAAGACGCTGACCGGCCAGCCTCCCTTCGGGCTGAAGAACTGAACCTGCTCGAACGCACGGTGATCATGGCGTCCATTGTCGAGAAGGAAACTAGGGTTCCAGGTGAGCGGCCCGAGGTCGCCAGCGTCTACTACAACCGACTGGCCAAGCACATCGCGCTCGATGCTGACCCGAGCATCATCTATGCGGAACTGCTGGCCGGCACATACCAAGGCGCGTTGCACCACGCGGACATGAGCTTCTCTTCGGCGTACAACACCTATCGCAATGCCGGACTTCCACCTGGCCCGATCGCCAATCCCGGACGCAGCGCTCTTGAAGCCGCTATGCATCCGGCCGAGACGGACTACTACTACTTCGTCGCCGATGCCCAAGGGCATCACCGCTTCGCGAAGACCATGGAAGAGCACAACAAGAACGTGATCGCGTACCGGAAGGCGATGCGGGGACACTAGTAAAAACCGCGCCTTCAGACCTCAGACTTCAGACCTCGGCCGCATCCGCGTAGTCCACTAGACATGCTCGCGCTCCGCTAACGGCCTGATTGATTCCACGAGCGAGTTGAGCATGCGACCTACTTCGCCCGTAACCAAAAGCAGAGGTTTCGTGTCTCGTTCAGGCAAGTAATCCAATTCCGATGCGATGAGAATCTGGGTTTCTAATTCAAGCAGGGACCCTCTAGCTTGCGAAAAGAAATGCGCGCGGTCCCGGTCGGTCACAAGCACCTCCGGTAACGCTGTGGAAAACTGAGTGGCGAGTTCTAGACAAGGCTAGGGCGCCGAAGGGATTAGCTTGAGGTGAGTTCTGAGGTCCGAAGTCTGAGGTCCGACGCCTATAATCTCCAAGTGTCCGAAAGCTCCACTCACCGCATCCTCGGCCTTGACGTCGGCGCGCGACGGATTGGCGTTGCCATCTCCGACCCGCTCGGAATTACCGCTCAAGGACTTGAAACATTACACCGTAAGAACAAGAAGTATGACTTTTCTTACCTCCACCGGGTTATCCGGGATAATCACGTCAAGGAGATTGTCGTCGGCCTCCCTCTTCGTATGTCTGGGGTGCAAGGGGCTCAAGCCGAGAAGATTCAGTTATTTGCAGAGGACCTGCGCAAGCACTTCAAGCTTCCCGTCCACCTGTGGGACGAACGTCTGACGTCCGCGGAAGCCAACCGGCTCTTGCGCGAAACCGACCTGTCAATTGAGAAGCGGGGGCAGGCCGTCGACCGGATGGCGGCCATTCTGATCTTGCAAGGATGGATGGAAAGCCGCGCGAAATCAGCGACTTAGAGCGAAGGGCTTGAGCGCCTAGAAGCTTAGATGGGCCATTTGTCCTCGCGCTACAAGGACTCCCATGCTCGACCCGAAACTGCCCGTCCCTTGCCTACTCACGTCGCGAGGAGTAGCATCTTTAGTAGTACGTTTGCGCGCTTTTTCCCCTCGAACCCACCACCTACCGGGTGCCTTTTATGAGCAGTGCCGAAATGAATTTCCACATTGGCGACAAAGTCGTCTACCCCAACCACGGTGTCGGAATTATCGAGCAAATCAGCAGCCGGACGATTGGGGCAACGGTCGAGAGGTTCTACCTGCTGAACATCAAAGCCAGCAGCCTGAAGGTGATGGTGCCCTGCAGCAATGCGGTCAGCGTTGGCCTCCGCCGGGTCGTTCGAAACGGGGAAATCCAGAAGGTGTTGGATCTTCTCTCGGTCGGCGAAAGCAACGGCAGCGGCGATTGGAAGGACCGCTTCAAAGAGAATTCCGACCGCATGCGTACGGGATCGCTGCTCGAAGTGGCCAGTGTTCTCAAGAGCCTGATCGCACTGCACCAGGCCAAGCCGCTGTCTTTCCGCGAGAAGAAAATGCTCGAGCGCGCTCGTTACCTGATCGTCAGCGAACTGGCGCTGGCCCGGAACTGCGAGGAATCAAAGATCGAGGAAGTACTCACCGCCGCTCTCGCCAAATGCAAGCTGCGCTTCCCCGAAGCGTCAGAATTCCAGGCCTGACAAGCTGCTGATCCGCCGTTCCCGCGGCCAGATCTTCGTCATTTCGACCTTCCAAATCACCTGGCGTTTGTCTTTCCGATTTTGCGAAGCGAACGTGGATCGGCGTTTCCCGTCACCAGTACACCTCCGTCCTCGTATAATCTCGCCCCATGAGTGCGCCCGAGACCCCGTTTGGCGTCGACCGTTCCGTTCTCCGGCTCGATGGCAAAGATCCCTACCTCTGCCTGCATTTCGTCATTCTGTACGTTCGCGATCAGGATCGCGCCCTCCGGTTCTACGCTGATCAACTAGGCTTTCGAGTCGTGGTGGATCACCGCTTCCCGGACGGCCAGCGCTGGATCGAAGTTGCCCCGGCGGATGGAAACGCCCATCTTGGTCTGACGCTGCTTCAGCCTGAGGATGATCCTGAAAAACTCATTCGCCCTGAGGCGCGCGTCTGGTTCATCACCGAGGATGTCACTCGTAAGTACGACGAGTGGAACGGTCGAGGAGTTCATTTCGAGTTCCCGCCCAAAATACCGGCATGGGGAGGAGTCCACACCCGCTTCAAAGATCCCGACGGCAACTGCTTTGGCCTTGCCGGATTCGACGAACTTACTCGAGGGGTTGAAAGTCGTCGCCGCGTTCTTGCCCAGAAATACGAAGCCGAACGCCGCGCGGCGCAGGAAATTGAAATTGCCAAGCAGGTGCAGGCGCGCCTTTTTCCGCAGATCCATCCGGAAGCCAAAACGCTGGACTACGCGGGCCTTTGCCTCCAGGCCAGACAGGTCGGCGGAGACTACTTCGATTTTCTAGATCTCGGCCAGCACCGCCTCGGCCTTGTCGTCGGAGACGTTTCCGGCAAGGGCATCGCCGCCGCGCTGCTGATGGCCAACTTGCAGGCCAATCTGCGCAGTCAGTGCGCCAATGCGGTGCTCCATCCCGAGCTCTTTTTGCAGTCGGTGAACCGATTGTTTTACGAAAACACCAGCGACAACGCGTATGCCTCGCTCTTCTTTGCCGCATACGATGATGACTCCCAGCGCCTTCGATACGCCAACTGCGGACATCTTTCCGGCTTGATTCTCAAGCCGGATCACAGTTGCTCTCGTCTACACTCGACCGGCACACTTCTCGGGCTCTTTCCCAACTGGGACAGTTCGATGGCTGAGTGCGAGTTGTCGAGAGGAGATCTTCTCGCGCTTTACACCGATGGAGTCACGGAAGCCAGCAACGGAGCCGGAGAAGAATTCGGAGAAGAATTGCTGATCGAGAAATTAGGCCAGCATCGGAATCTGCCTTCTCTGGAACTGGCCAAAGCTATTGCAGAGGAAGTTCGCACGCACAGCCCGCACGAACAGCACGATGACATCACGTTGATCGTCGCCAAGTGTCACTAGGTCAGCTTCAAAGTTTCTGGCTGTCCCCAGTGGTGTTCACCTGAGCAGGTGCGTCAGTGACGCTCGCAGATCACTGTATCGGAATGGGTACCCACTCATCACCAGTTGCGTGGGTTCAACGCGCTGGCTTCCCAAAAGGGCCGTTTCCCCCATCTCGCCGAAGGCTAATTGCACGGCGAATGCCGGCATGGGAAGAACCGCCGGGCGTGACAGCACGCTGGCCAGCGTTCGAGTGAACTCCGCATTTGTGACCGGCCGAGGCGCGACCATGTTCACTGCGCCGTGCAATAAATCATTCTTCAGGATGTGGTGGATCGCGCCAATCATGTCCTGAACGTCAATCCAACTCATCCATTGACGCCCGTCGCCGATGCGACCGCCTAGACCCAGCTTGAACGGCAGCAGCATCTTGCCCAGCGCTCCGCCTTTCGGACTTAGGACGATGCCAGTCCGCATTAAGACGGTTCGAATTCCGGCGTCGATCGCCGGTCGCGCGGCCGACTCCCATTCCTGGCAGACCTCGGGCAGAAATCCCTTGCCGGGTGAGCTCTGCTCATTCACCACTTCGTCTCCGCGGTTGCCGTAGTACCCGATCGCGGAGCTGCAGATGAAGAGCTGTGGCCTGTTCTGTGCCTTCGCGATTGCAGACGCGAGATGCAGCGTTCCCTTCACCCGGCTATCTCGGATTTCTTGCTTCTTCTCCTCCGTCCAACGTCCAACAATGCTCTCGCCGGCAAGATGGATCACCGCATCAAAACCGGACACCTTTTCGGAAGAGATCGGCTGCGTGGGATCCCACGGAACCTGCTGTTCGTCCGCTGAGGAATGCTTGGAGTTTTTGCGAGTGAGGCGCGAAATGTGAGCGCCACTCGATTTCAAAGACGGAAGCAGGGCGGTACCGATTGGCCCGGATACTCCACTCACCAGAATACGGGCCATCCCAAGGCTGACCATTTAGGCAAACACTTTATCAGACAATCCGGACTCGGAACTGATCGGCAGCAGAGAATGCCGTCTATTCTTTCGGGCGGAGAAAATCTCCTTGGAGTTTTTGACTTACATCGTACGAGGGTTGCTCCGGGAGGGCGTCTGGCGGCTCCCAGCGGGTGTTTGCGGCTTTCAGACCGCTATAATTGAGATTAGCCCCCGCACTTCTTACTCCGGTTTTCCCGAGCGAGTCACGGGCTATAATCCTTCATGGCGAGCTTGCGCCAACAGATCGCTACCACTGCCCTCACGCTCACCAAGTTTCGTGAGTTGATGAGGCGAATGCAGGAGAGCCGCCCGCAAGACGATCTGACTATCGTCAAGAAAGCCTACGATTACTCCCTCAAGCACCACGACGGACAGACCCGCGCCTCCGGTGAACCCTATCTCATTCATCCCCTGGAGGTGGCACTCGTTCTCGCGGAGATGAGGATGGACCCGGTCGCAGTGGCCGCCGGGCTTCTGCATGACTCGGTAGAAGACACATCGGTCACCATCCAGGACATTCGAACGGAGTTCGGCGAGCAGGTCGAGCACATCGTCGAAGCCGTTACAAAGATCAGCAAAATCGATTTCGTCACCCGCGAGGAGCAGCAGGCCGAAAATCTCCGCAAAATGATGCTCGCCATGGTGGATGACATTCGCGTCGTATTGATCAAACTGGCGGACCGACTCCACAACATGCGTACACTTGAGCATCTGCCTCCCGATCGCCAGCGCAAAATCGCGGAAGAAACCCTCGAGATCTATGCACCCATTGCCCACCGTCTCGGTATGGGGAAAATTCGTGGCGAGCTGGAAGACCTCGGTTTTCGCTTCCTCGATCCCGTCGGCTACGAGCAGGTCGAAAGGGCGGTTAATGCGCGGCGCAAGCAGGGCGAAGCGTTCCTTGCCAAGATGCAGGTCATCATCAAAGATAAGCTGAAAGAGGCTGGCATTCAGGCCCGGGTCGAAAGCCGCATCAAACGCCTCTACAGCATTCACAAAAAACTGCAGCGCCAACACATCTCGGTCGATCAGGTCTACGATCTTTACGCGATGCGAGTGATCACGCGTTCGCTGCAGGACTGTTATGCCGTTCTGGGGATCATTCACAACCTTTGGCGTCCTGTTCCCGGCCGCATCAAAGATTTCATTGCCATGCCGCGTCCGAATTTTTACCAGTCCCTCCACACATCGGTGATCACTGAAGAAGGCACTTCGTTTGAAATCCAGATCCGCACCGAAGAAATGCACAAGGAGGCGGAGGAAGGAATCGCGGCGCACTGGAAATACAAAGATGGTCCAGTCCCCGCCAAGGACGAGCTGCGCTTTAAATGGTTACGACAGTCGGTTGAATGGCAGCAGGATATCAGTGATCCGAACGAATTCCTCGCCACGTTGAAAGTCGATCTCTATCCGGAAGAGGTCTACACGTTCACTCCGAAAGGAAAAGTTGTCGTTCTTCCCCGGGATGCCACCCCTATCGACTTTGCCTATACCATCCACACAGAAGTCGGTCACACCTGTATCGGCGCAAAAGTTAACGGGCGGATGGTGCCGTTGCGCTACAAGCTTCACTCCGGCGATATCGTCGAAATCCTCACGCAACCGGGCCACAAGCCGAGCCGCGATTGGCTCGGCCTGGTCAAGTCCTCGCGCTCACGCAACAAGATCAAGCACTGGCTCAACGTTCACCAGCGCGAACGCGCGATCGAAATCGGCCGCAAGCTGATCGAAAAAGAAGCTCGTAAGTACCGAATCGCCCTCAAAGAAATCAAAGACGAAGACCTGCTCCGGGTTGCCTCGGGGTACGGTTTGGGCAAAGCCGAAGACTTGATGTCGGGTATTGGCTACGGGAAGTACTCGGCACGTCAGGTGTTGGCGCGAGTTCTTCCATCGGGAGCAACGCATTCGATCGTTGGCGACATCGAGTCGGAAGGCCTGACCTCGCAGCCGGGCGGACTGACCAGCGTTGTTCGACGAGTCTTTGGCGATCACAACGCCATCACCGTTCGGGGCCAGGGAGACATGCTCGTTTATCGAGCCCGCTGTTGTAACCCGATTCGCGGCGAAGGCATCGTGGGCTACATCACCCGGGGAAAGGGAGTCGCCGTACATTCCATCCACTGCCCGAATGTGACGAATCTGCTCTACGAGCCGGAACGAAAAATCGACGTGGAATGGGCGCGCGACGATAGCACGCCAACGTCTTATCCCGTCAAGCTCACGGTCTATTGCGATGACCGTTTCGGAATGTTGAAAAACATAACTGGCGTCATCGGTGACGCCAAGAGCAACATCCGCAACATCACCGCTCATACAGCGAATAGTCAGGCTAGCGTGGAAGTCGTACTGGACATTTCTGACCTCAAACATTTGGAAGCAATCATCGTTGGACTACGGAAAATTCCCGGCGTTCACGAAGTGCAACGGCTCCAGAAGATATAGTGCCCAGTTGTGAGCGCCCGGTATCCAGTCAAGATCAACCCGTGTGATACCCTGTGCGCTACCTTCACTGGCAGCTAGGCACTGGCAGCTGACAATTGTTTCATGCGCGAAATCATCTCTACCAAAGACGCTCCCCAGGCCATCGGCCCGTACTCCCAGGCCATCAAAGCCAACGGCTTCATTTTCGTTTCCGGACAAATCCCCATCGATCCCGCAACGCAGCAGATCATCACAGGCGACGTTGCTGCGCAAACGGACCGCGTCCTGCGCAACTTGTCGGAAATCTTGGAGGCTGCCGGCAGCGGTCTCGGTAAGGTGGTCCGCTGCGGCGTATTCCTGAAAAGCATGAATGACTTTCCAAAGATGAATGAGGTCTACGGGAAGTATTTCAGTTCCGCACCGCCAGCGCGGTCCACGGTCGAAGTTTCACGCCTGCCGAAAGATGTTCTGGTCGAAATTGATGCTGTCGCGACAGAGTAGCGCCGGCGACCCGCCGGCTGTCGGGAGGGCGTCTCGCCCTCCTTGCTGCAACGCTAGCGTCAGGTGGACGGTTGCCCAGGAGGAGTAGGGATCATGATCGCTCATAACCCCCTCCACAGATCCGGACAAGCGGAGTTACCGCATCCGGCTCCCACCTTGGGTGAGGACGCCCAGGCGCACAAGAGGATAGGGATGACAAACACGAGCCGGCGGAAAC
>DASYZA010000283.1:0-4084 GCA_035946775.1 Candidatus Sulfotelmatobacter sp.
ATTCAAGATCTTCACCAACGTGAACAACGCTCTCGTCGATCCCAAGCGCTTCGACGAAAAATCGTTCGTCACGATTCAGACTGACATCTGCATCGTCCCGCCGAATTCATTCGCGCTGGCACGCTCGGTCGAATACTTCAAAATCCCTCGCAGCGTGCTGACCATCTGCGTTGGCAAGAGCACCTATGCTCGCTGCGGCATCATCGTGAACGTCACCCCGTTTGAGCCCGAGTGGGAAGGATTCGTCACACTCGAAATTTCCAATACGACGCCTCTGCCCGCGCGCATCTACGCCAACGAAGGACTTTGCCAGATCATCTTCTTCGAGTCGGACGAAGTCTGCGAAACCAGCTACGCTGATCGCAAAGGAAAATATCAGGCGCAGAAAGGGATCGTGCTGCCGAAACTGTAAGAATTTGGCGCGAACTTAATTCCACTTGCCGTACCTCATGTCTCGCCTATCTGCGAGAGATGGAGTACGAGCATTCCCAGGACAACGTCTTTTCTGGAGCCAGTATTCATGATTGGCATCACAAATGACGAGGCGAAAACCGCACTGTCATCGATGGGGTTACGGTGCGCAGAAACCCAACTGTCTTTCCCTGACTCCACCCGCTCCACAATCCAAGTTGCGCTCCGCGGGATGCAGGAACCGCATCAACTCGTCTATCTCGCTCGTTTGTTGGCGCATCTGACCTATGACGAAATCCATTTCAGTAGCGCTCGTTTGTGGATTACGACCTGGGGTGTCTGGGACCAGCTTGAAGAAGCAATTGCCTTCAAGACGTTTGAAAATTTCCGCAGGTGCTACGGTGAAAATCGTTCGATCGAGGCGGCTCCGGCAACGTACTTCCGGCACGACCAGTTCGTGGAATCAGCGTGCTGCCTACTCCAACCGATGCTAGTCGGGTGGGACGCGTACTACGTTCCCACGTGGGCCTACGGCCACCTTGATTACTTCATCGCGGTAAGTCACGACGGATTTGCCGACATCGAAGTTAGAACTCCAGACATGCATGAGCAGGTGACGAAGCTGCTCTCGGATCATGAGTGGATCAAGCCTTTGATACGATAGCCAATCTTTCTATTAATACGTTTTAATAGCGGGTTTCCATGCTAAAATCCCTCGCCAGAGGAGATTCCGCATGAAATCTGCGCAGCGACTTTGGCACTCTTTCAACATAATATTTTTAGCATTCGCAATAGTAGCTGGCCTTCCCTGCTTCGTCCGCGCTCAAGCCGCAACTCCACAATCCAAGCTATCGGTCCACTGGGAAGAACTCACGGCCTCGGATTTTCGCGAAGGCATTCAGCGTTCGCAAGGCACATGTCTGCTTCCGTTTGGCATTCTTGAAAAACACGGACCGCATCTTCCCCTTGGCACCGATCTCATCGACGCACGCTACGCAGCGCTTCATGCGGCCGAAAAAGAGTACGCGATAGTCTTTCCGGAATACTATTTTGGCCAGATCGCGGAAGCCAGGCACGAACCGGGAACCATCTCTTACAGCCGCGGTCTGCAACTTGCCCTGCTGCAGGAAACCACCGACGAGATGGCCCGCAATGGTTGCAAGAAAATCCTGATCGTCAACGGCCACGGCGGCAACGAACATCTCTTGCCCTACTTCGCGCAGTCGCAACTCGAAAAGCCGCACGATTACGTCGTCTATATCTTCGACGAGCGGAGCCCGGATCACGGCGGCCCGGCCAAGAAGACGAAGATCGACATGCACGCCGGCGAGAGCGAGACTTCGAAGATGTTGGTTTCTCGTCCAGATCTCGTGCACATGGACCGCGCCAACAACGAATCGGGCGCCGATCAGGCCCGCCAGAAGATTCCTGAAGATGTTTACACCGGCATCTGGTGGTACACGCGCTTTCCCAATCACTACTCTGGAGAAGGCTCAGCCGCTACAAAGGAATTGGGCGAATATCAGATGAATTGGTGGATTGATTCCATCGTGAAGACGATTCAGCAGGTCAAAGCCGACGACGTCAGCCTTAAGCTGCAGAAGGAGTTCTACGAAAAGAGCACGCATCCGCTCGACACTCAGCCCTGATCGAACGATCGATTAGCTGCGCCACTTCAAAGTAACTGGGCCCTGCATCGGATGCTTCATCGGCTGGCCCGTGCGTTTGGCTTCGAGGTGTGCTGCTTTCAACTGAAAATACCACTTGGCCGGACGGTCGGCGTCGTCGATCAGCATCAGGTGTGGATTGTGCTTCAGGCCTTCCGCCTGCATTTCCATGGTGCGGCGATCCTGTTCGACAAATTTTCCAAACACAAATTTCAACAGGCCGGGAACGAACGGAACCAACTGGAATAGGTTCCAGGCGGCGACCACGTCGATGCGGCAATGCGCGCGCGCGATCGGCGTGACAGTCGTCAGGCTGGAGAACCAGTACTTGCCGGCGCGAATCGTCTCGGTGCGGATGTTAGGCAGCGCGAAATCAATGGTCGTCGTGATGGAATCGGCATCGGCATAAAGCCGCAGAAGCTTGTAGGGCGCCGAGTTCGAACTCGGCGTGTGCGCGCTCATGCGGAATCCGTTCGGAATCGGCTCGAAATGCTTCTGCTTCTCGTGGATGCTGTGCCGGGTCCGCCACCACCATGCCTGATGGACAAACGGTCCATGCGCCGGATCCATCAGCCCGATGATGCCGTGGTCGATGCTGACAGGCATTTCGGCCTGTAGGTAGGCCAGTTTGTACTTCGAGCTGAACTTTTCGATGGTAGGCGCGGGCTCACAGGCTTCGGCAGGCTTGCCGAATCCCGCGCCCGGCGGCCCGGGATCGGGAATGTAAACCCATATGAAATCATCCTGCTCTTCGCAGGGATAGCTGCCCGCGTAGATGCGACCGATCCGCAGAGTCTGATCGACAGTTAGGGAAGGTATCAGTTGGCATTGTCCGTTGTGAACGTCAAATTGCCAGCCATGGTAGGGACACTCGAGGTTTTCTCCGTCGAAGCGGCCGGAGTTCAAGGGCATACCGCGATGCGGACAGGAGTCGCGCAACGCAAAAGGTTTGCCCTGTCGGTCGCGGCCGATGACAAGCGGCAGTTCGAGCAGCGTGGCTTTGTGGAGTTGATTGCGATGAACGCGGTCGGCATTAAGAGCCCGGTACCAGAAGCCGGTGAGCATTAGGGTATCGGTGGCTTGCCGTTGCGGAAGATCGAGTTCTGGCATGAGTGCGATTATTGATTGTTGATTTTTGCTTGTTGAATGAAAGCTTATGCTAGCATCCGCTGTCGCGTCGAGGATGGAACGCTAACCACATACGGCACGAAGACATACGAAGGCAGGCATGGAATTCATCGGGCATTTTCGGCGGCTGACGGCGGAGCAGCGGAATACTTTCATCGCTTGCTTTCTGGGCTGGTCGCTCGATGCCTTCGATTTCTTCATTCTCATTTTTTGCGTAAGCGCGCTGGCGGCCAATTTCCACGAGAAAGTGTCGACGATCATGCAGGCCGCCTTCTGGACGCTGGCGATGCGCCCCTTAGGAGCTTTTTTGTTCGGAATGATGGCCGACCGCATAGGCCGGCGTCCCACGCTGATGTTGAACATCGTCGCCTACTCAATGTTCGAACTGGCATCGGCCTTTGCGCCGACTTTCCATGCATTTCTCTTAACGCGAGCTCTGTTCGGTATCGCTATGGGCGGCGAATGGGGAGTGGGAGCTGCGCTCGCCTTTGAAACCTTGCCGGCAGAAGGACGCGGATTTTTCTCGGGCCTGCTGCAAGAGGGATACGTCGTCGGCTATCTGATTGCCGCTCTGGTTTATGGAACTATCTTCCGGTTCGTGGGCTGGCGCGGAATGTTTGTGATCGGAGCCACCCCTGCCGTTCTCGCGATATTCATTCTGCGGCGAGTCAAGGAATCCCCTGCATGGCAGCAGGGTCAGGTCTCGAAAAAATCCGGAGATCACCTCGGCAAAGATATCTGGTCGCATGCGGGCATCTTCGCCTTCCTCGTTATATTGATGTTCGCTTTCAATTCGTTCAGCCATGGCACGCAGGATCTCTATCCGACCTTTTTGCATAAAGATCTTGGCTTCAATCCGGGGACCGTCAGTTTCATTG
>DASYZA010000284.1:0-3111 GCA_035946775.1 Candidatus Sulfotelmatobacter sp.
GAGACAGCACCTGATATTTACCTTTCACGATTCCACCTTCGAATGTGTATGCAACACGTTCGAAGCAACAACGAAGAGTGGACCGATCGCAGGAATGATTCCCGAGATGCAGAAGCTCCTTGAGAAACGCTAAGCCTACCGTCTCCCCACGATCAACGCCAACTCTCGCCACTTCCAGTGGCAATCCACGTCCACGAACCCAATCTCCCGCAACCACCCCAACTGCGTCTCTACATCCAGCAGTTTGTTCGACGGATCCTCCGTCTCCAGCGTGTACCCGATCGCATGTAGAAATTCCTCATGCAGATGCGGCGTCGGCGACGCCACATGCTCGAGATTGCAAAACACGCCGCCCACATTCAGCCGCGCGAAAATCTCGCCATACAACTCCCGCTTCCGCTGATGCACCAGGTGATGAATCGCGAAGCTCGAAATCACCGCATCAAACCTTCCAAGCTCCGGCAGGGAAGCGTCCATATTGTGTTCGACCACGGTCACCCGCGAATCGCCCGCAAACCGCTGCCGCACCGCCTCGAGCATCGCCGGAGAAAAATCCACCGCCACGGCCTCCGTCTCCGGATGCTCCGCGCGCACAATCGCCAGCAGCCGCCCATCCCCGGTACCAAGATCGAGAATCCGCCGCGTTGTCGGGGGAATGAACTCCAGCAGCGTCGCTTCGCCCTCGGTCCGATGCGCAATCTGATCCGCTCGCCCCAGGTAGTCACGCACATGATCGCTCGAAGTCCACAGATTCACAGGTTTGGTTGACGTCATGCAGAGAAAGTATAGGAACGTATACACTCAATGTTAATGAATCGAAGTAAAGTGTCCCGCTCGGGGATTCTACGGTTGTTTTTGCTGGTCGTGCTGACGGCGGCGATCTGCCTGCATCCCGCAGCGGCGCAGAATCCTCCGTCGCAAAACAACCCACCCGCGCAGGGCACGAACCCCGCGCCGCCCGCTCAGACCCAGGGCCAAACCCAAAATGGCGACCAGCCGGGTGACATCAAGATCACTCCTCGCGAAGCGGAGGAACTTTTTCACTCCGTCGACGAAATCTTGCAATTCGACAGCAAAGAAACCGGACTGCCGGTCAAGCGCGACGTGAAGCGCAAGCTCACCAGCCGTGACGAGGTCGTTTCCTATCTCACCAAGCACCTCAACGACCAGGACACGCAGCGCCTGCGCCGCTCCGAACTCGTCCTCAAGAAATTCGGACTGCTCCCACGCGACTTCGACTTGCAGACTTTCCTCGTCTCGCTGCTTCGCGAAGAAGTCGCCGGCTACTACGACCCGAAGACCAAAACCGTCAACCTGCTCGACTGGGTTCCGATCGAAGAGCAGGAGCCCGTCATGGCTCACGAACTCACCCACGCCCTGCAGGATCAGGACATCAATCTTCAAAAGTGGATGAAGAAGGGCGACAAGGATCTCGGCGAAATCAAGCGAGACCCAACTCCCGCCGACATCGAGAACGACGAAATCGATAACGCGCGCGAAGCCGTCATCGAAGGCCAGGCGCAGGCCATGATGTTCCAGTACGCCATCGCCCCCACCGGCCACACCATCACGAACTCGCCCGCGCTCGTGGGCGCCATGGAAGACGAAACGCTGACCGGCTCGCCCAGCACGAAGGTCTTCAACACCGCGCCCATCTTCCTGAAAGAGTCGCTCACCTTCCCCTACAGCTACGGCATGGATTTCGTGATCAAGCTGATGCAGGCCGGAGGCAAAGAGAAGGGCTTCAACGCCGTGCTGCAGAATCCTCCGCACACCACGCGCCAGATCATGCAGCCCGACACCTATCTCGCCGGAGAGAGGATTGAGCCCATGCACATTCCGGACTTCAAGCATGACTTTAAGGATTATCAGAAGTTCGATATCGGGGCGATGGGAGAATTCGATGTCGCCGTCCTGATCGAACAATATGCCGGACGCCCGATTTCCAAGGTCATGTATCCCGACTGGCGTGGCGGATACTACTACGCTGGCAAGATCAAATCCTCTGCGACGGCGAACCCGCCGCAGACCGCCGGCTTGGCTCTGCTCTACGTGTCGCGCTGGGCTAACACAGACTCAGCCTCCCAGTTCGCAGGTATTTACGCTTATTCTTTGAAGAATCGCTATAAGCACCTGGACGAAGCTGGATCGTCAACCCCGAAACCCGACCCCGACGCGAAAGACGCTAAAGCACCGCACTCCCTAAGCGGCCGTCACACCTGGAACACGGAAGAAGGGCCAATCGTGATCGACCAAGAAGGGGACACCGTCTTCGTCACCGAAAGCGTCGACCCAGCAACCACTGCAACGCTGGAAAAAGAAGTGTTCCCGCAGGCGCCACAGCCGAAATAAACACAGGGATTTTTCACCACGGAGTCACGGAATCACGGTGGAAAAATGACTCCGGAGCGTTCGATCGCCTCGGTTGACGTCACTAGCTGGGTATATAGGAATCAGATTTTCCAATCCTTGAATTTCTCCGTGCCTCAGTGACTCCGTGGTGAGAAATCAGTCCGCCAGAAAATGCCGCACCGTAGCCATAACAACAAACTGTTTCCCGGCACGCTCCAGCGTCACCTTCTTTTCCTTCCCCGGAGTCCCTCCAAGCGCAGACCAAACTTGCCCCATAGTCGCACCCGTAACTGCAATATCATTCACGGCAATCAGCCGATCTCCGGCCTGCACTCCCTCGACGGACGGCTTCCCATCAATATCCGCTACGCCCAGAATCGTGTACGCGCCATTCTCCTCTGGCCGCAGGACAAGCCCCACAACGTCAAAATCCGGCAAGGTCGCCAGCCGCCCGATATCGAAATACACCATCGAGTGCGCATAGTCGATGCCGACGCGATAATTCAGCAGCGCTTCCGACGCAATCAGCCCCACCGTCGGCGTCCCGGCTCGCTTCTCAAAGAAATCCATGACCGCCTTCGGAGTCGCGACCATCGGCACATTCGTCAGAAATAGCGGCCCATACTGCAGCCGCCCCACCCGCATTACTTTCCACGTCGCCTCTTCCGGCGCACCCCACATGTTCGCAGGCCCAACCGCCCCGGTCATTCGAGGCCAGTCTTTGTTCGCAGTAGCTAGACTGTCGAACAAATCTTCCGA
>DASYZA010000285.1:0-34741 GCA_035946775.1 Candidatus Sulfotelmatobacter sp.
CAAAGCGTGCGCTGTTAATTTGAGGGAAAAACCGCAAGTCTTTGAAAACACGGAGAGATGGCCGAGTGGCTGAAGGCGCACGCTTGGAAAGCGTGTTTACTCGAAAGGGTAACGTGGGTTCGAATCCCACTCTCTCCGCCAGATATCTTGTTGATTATGCGAGTGTTAGCGATCAGCGCTGACGTCCACTGACGTCCATTAAAGCGTGATCGCTTGCTTGACCACTCTCCCATGTGCCTCTCGCATCGACTCCATCATCCCTCCCCCATAGGTATTGAGCGTGGTCTGAATGGAGGCGTGACGCATGAGTTCCTTCTGCACCGTGAGCGGTTCGCCGTTGTCTCCCAGCCAGGCCCGATAGGTGTGGCGCAACGTGTGCCAACCGATTGGACCCAGCCCGGCCCGGACTGCAGCCGGTCTCAGGTGATTGTGTTGCATGTTCCAGGGCGTGTAAGGCTTCTCTCCGGCCATGAACGGCGACGCAAACACGAAGTCGGAATCGGAGTGAAATTCAGTCTTCCGCTTCCAGTTGAGCATCACTTCTGCCAGCGCCGGATCGAGCGGCACTGGCGCATCCGAATACTCGGTTTTCACGTCGTCCAGACGGCCGGCAACCATGGCCCGGCGCACCTGAATTGAAAGGTTCTGCCAGTCGATGTCCCTCCACTTCAAGGCAACCAACTCTGAACATCTCACTCCAGTACAGAGAGCGAGAATCACCATGGTGCGGCAGGGTTCGCGGTTCACTTCCGCCATCAGTTCCCCGAATTCCTTGGGAGTCAGAATTCGAGGTTTCTTCCGACGCTTGGTTGTGCCCTCAATTCGCACCAGCGACATGGGATTGCGGTCGGGCGGCAAGTACTCCCACAACATTGCGCAATCGAAGATCCGGTGCATCAAGCCTTTGATATGCCCCCTGGTCTTACTGGCCAATGGATGTTTTCCCTTCTTGTCCTTTACACCCCTTAGCCAGTCACGCACTGCGAGGGGTTTCACTTCGGCCAACGAGTACTCCCCCCATTTGGGCCGAATGTGGTTATTGATGTAAGAGAGATACGAGTGCCCGGTGGAGAAGCGCTTTGGCATCTCTTCCCGCACGTATCTCTCAAGGACCACCCCGAATTTCTCAACCGGTATGGATTTGCTTTCGTCGTTGATCTTGATTCGCAGGTACGCGACCTTCGAACACTTTTCCACCGCTGACCGGTTTCGATATTCGACTTCTGTCCCGATGTCCTCTGACAACCGCTTGCCGGTTTTGTCCCGCCAGCGGAATTGCCAGATTCGAGGACCTCGAGCACGTTGTTTCAACTCGATTGTTCCTTGCTGATATCTCGTCCTCACTGAATTACCTTTCTTCAGAAGGACGCGAATGGCACATCAATGCTAGTTGTTCTTCCCGCCACCTGACAATAGCCGACACTGTGGATTTCCAGCGGGAGCCGATGCGAAACACTGGGATTTTTTTCGCCAGCGCCAGCCTTCGGCACTGTTCAGCCGAGCAATTCAGGATCTTCGAAACCTCCTTCAGTCCGATGGTTGGTTCAAACGGGTCGTTGGCCCGGTCGGGCCTCATCCGGGCTGACGCTTCAGGCACAATGGAAAGTTGCAGCATTTGGCTGGTGGACATGGTGTACTCCCCTGAAATTCTCGACAGAGAATCGAACTCTGCGATTCACTATTGCTTCCGCTTGTAGGCCCCCTCTTGTTTTCGGTCAACATTCCCGCAAAAACACACATAATCGCACTCTGAAGGCTGTCTGATCTGCTTGATTTGACCGAAATCCGATTCGGGATTAGCTTCCGGCTGCACAGGTGATCAATGCTTTCTGAACCGAGGAGTCGTTGTGTTCCCGTCACTGGAGGAGCTTGACCGAGGACTTCGCGCCTCTGGCTACATCGCTGATTCGATCGCGACGACCACTGTTTACCTATCGGCGAAACTGCATAAACCGCTCTTGCTGGAAGGCCCGGCAGGCAGTGGAAAAACGCAACTGGCATATGCGGTGGCTGACGCGGCGCATACGACCGTTGAGCGCTTGCAGTGCTACGAGGGTATCAACGAAGAGAAAGCCATCGGGAAATTCGATGAGCCGTTGCAGAGACTTTGCGTAGAGCTAAAGGCCAAATCTAACGATGTTGATTGGGAGTCCTTGCAGGCTGCATTACACGGCCGGCAATTCTTCAGTGCTGGTCCTTTGCTGAGCGCTCTCGAATACGAAAGGCCGTGCGTTCTCCTGATCGATGAACTGGACAAAGTAGACCACGCATTTGAAGCGATGTTGTTGGAACTCCTAAGTGTTTGGACGCTCACCATTCCAAAGCTCGGCACAATCCACGCCAGGAGCATGCCCTTCGTTGTCCTCACATCGAACGAAGAAAGGCGCATCGGCGATCCACTGCGCCGACGAAGCTTCTACCTTCGGGTTGAACACCCGACTGCCGAACGGGAAGCAGAAATTGTCGCACTCAGAACACCGGACTCCAGCCGCGAATTCCATGCCGGCATGGCTGGGATCGCCAAAGCCTTGCGGGGCTGGAGCCTGGAGAAGCCCCCTTCCGTTTCCGAAATTCTCGATCTTGCCCAAGCGGTCAAGCTTCTGGGAACCGAACAAATCACGGCGGAGATGAGAGACATTCTTCTGCCGCTCCTGGCGAAAACCGAGGCCGACCGGCGCAAACTGCTTTTGCGCGACGGCTTTGCCAGTCTGATTTTCGACGCGCAACAGTATTGTCGAGAGGCCTTGCGGGCGAACGCGGCATGAAATTAATCCTGATTGCGGTGCAAGTGCTTTGCGCGATTGCTTGCGCGGCGCAGGCTGCCCATCAAACAAGGCGGATGGAGGCGGAATACTACGTGGCAGCCTACGCGGAACACTATCGAGT
The DNA here is from genome assembly GCA_035946775.1 of Candidatus Sulfotelmatobacter sp. Lineage (GTDB taxonomy): Bacteria > Acidobacteriota > Terriglobia > Terriglobales > Acidobacteriaceae > Sulfotelmatobacter. The sequence goes on from DASYZA010000285.1 coordinate 2,887, forward strand.
GCCCGTTGCCTTGGCTCGCGCTATTGTGGCACGCGAATCGAATTGGCAGGTATGCACGATCTCCCCGAAGGGGGCTGTCGGCCTCATGCAGTTGATGCCGATGACTGCTCAGCGGCTGGGCGTTACCGATCGCTGCAATCCCAGTCAAAACGTGTCGGGAGGGGTGCGCTATCTCGCTTGGCTCATGCGACTCTTTCACAACGACCATCGGCTTGTGGCGGCCGCCTATTACGTCGGGGAAGACAGAATCACTCATAGAGGACTTTCTTACCGAAATCCCGATGTCCTCGCGTATGTCTCAGGAATTAGAACAGCTTATCTTCGCGAAGCCGGGAATGAACCGTCAGACAAACTCATCTCGGGGAAAAGGATGTGCGATGAACAAATGTTTGAGTTTGGTGCATCTGATAACGACCTGTGTCCTGATCTCCCATCTTGTGACGGCGCAAAACGAGCTGCCTCAAGCGCGAATCGTGAACCTGATTGCTGATCCGGAACAGGTCTTGGTTTTGCATGTTCGCCCTGGCTATGTGAGCTCTGTGCGCGTGCTGGAGGAGGTGAGTTCGGTTGTGCTGGGCGATCCGGGTTCGTTCAAGGCGGAACATTCCGAGGCGGAACCGCAACTTGTGTTCTTCAAGGCGACGACCGCGAAACCAGCCCAAACCAACGCTTTGATTACGACAAAAGGAGGTCGGGAAATCTCACTCAGTTTGGTAAGTCAGGGAAAGGCCGACCACAGCGATGTCGTCGATTATGTGCTGAACTGCGAGCACCCACGCAGTTTTCTGATCACTTCGGCTCATTCGAGCTTCGTGGTGGGTGACACGAGGGACGTCGCACCAGCAGGCTCGTTGTCGATCAGTTCCTCGGAGAAACTGGCCAGCGGGCAACAACCGCAGTTAATCAAACTGGCACGGCTTGAAGATCCGCGCTGGCAAGGAAAACTGCTGCGCGTTGCAGTGGGGCAGCCGATCGAAAAGGAACAAGAGATGGCGGTACCATTCGCCGTTTTGAACGCTTCTGCACAGACCATCGAACTGCTCCCGCCGCAAATACAGCTTGCCGGGACCTCGAAAGGCAAGCGCCGAAAAGAAATCAAAGCCGAGCCTGTCGCCGTCAAGGATTACACATTAACCACGCGAACACTCGCGCCGGGCGGGAGGGCGGATGGAGTAGTTGTTTTGGAACGACCCAGCTTCAAGGAATCGAGCGAACGCCTGCTGCTGGCCGTTGCACAAGCCGAAGAAGTGGACCGCCCGGTCCTGGCGCCGATTGCCTTTGTGCCTGCGATCGGGGGAGGTACAAAGTGACCCGACCAAACGGACAGAATGGCAACGGCAATACCGGATTGGTGGAGCTTGAAGAAGCGGAAGTCTTGAAGAGTGTGCCTGTCTCACCACTGCCACACGAATCTCCGCCCGAGGTTGCGACCAGAACCAGGCGAAGAGCGAGGGAGCAAATCCAACAGAACCGATTCGTGATCGTAGCCGCGGGGGCAATTGTGATAGCTCTGCTGATCTTCGTTGCCGTGTCGATGCCCCATCGAGGCGGGCAAAAGGCAAAGAGTCCGCATGCGGCGACGAAAGACAACTCGACCACAAACATTGGCGGTGAGAGCGAGGAGAAAAGCCTGTTCCCCATTACTGATTCAGGGCGTCCGGCAGCCAAGGAAAACCATCAGGGATTCGTGAACGAACGCGACCTACAGCGCACCGTAATCCATTCGGGAACGAATGCTTCTCAACCTGCACCGGCAAACGGGACTGCAACACTGGGTTCAATTCCGCCGTTTGGAGACAAGTGGCAAGCGCCACCTTACGAGTCAGGCGTGACAGCCGACACATCCGACGTGAGTAAAGCAGATCGAGAGACTATGGAGAAACCGTCGTTGGTCTATGTCCGCAAGGTTTCGACCAGCTCTACCGGTCCTCAGACTGCCAATGAGGTAGCACCTGAGATGAGCTTGGGCTTGGCGACCGGCACACGTCTGAGGGCCCGACTGGAGTCAACGGCGAGCACGGCGGTTCGGACACCGGTCCTAGCGGTGATCGAGTACAACTATGAGCAAGGCGGCGAAATTATCGTTCCTGGAGGAGCAAAAGCAGTTGGCCACATCCGGCAGGCAAGCCGTTCTGGATATGTTGACCTGCAATTTGATTCTCTGCTGCTGCCAGATGGGGCATCTTTTCCGATCGAGGCTGCTGCGACCGGTTTGGACCTTCGGCCGCTAAAAGGAAAAGTTGAAGGCAAGAACACGGGAAAAAACGTCCTCGTGCGGTCCTTATCGGGAATTGGTCAGGCTGGCTCCCTGTTCTTAGGCCAAGGCAGTCTGAACCAGCCACTCAGCGAATCAGATCTTATGCGCGAACGACTCGCCAGTAACATTGGCGAGACCGGAGACGAAGAAGTTTCTCACTTGTCAGTGAACCAGCAAATCGTCGTAACAGTTTCGGCCGGCATACCAATCTATGTTGTGCTTCAACAGACCTCAAAATCCGATCAGACTGCGACGATATCTCGCACGCGAAGCGTTCCGGCGGCCAGTACAGCCAATATGGACCAGGTGCGCCAGTTGCTACAGTTGCAACAAGAACTGAATCAACAGACTGCAAGCAACCAGTCAGCGCAATAACCACGCCATAACAGATCAGATGTCATCTTCGCGCAATTTGCAACGGGTCCGACCGAACTGCGAAGACCGTTGTGAGATGCACCAAACTCAAACATTTGTTCATCGCATAACTTTTTTTGTGCTCTCTCGAAACCACTCCACTACCCGGCTGCTCCTCTGAAATTTGGCCGAGATAACGCTCCCGCTAAATCGACAATCTGGATCTTCACAAATCGGAGCGATCCGGAACCTGCCGGAAGGTGCTTGGGCCGAGGGTTCCCAGTTTGATCGAAATTTGAAACGCCCGTATGGTCTCGCCTGCGACGCGGAAGAGTGAAGTCACCGCAGTCGCGGAAGAGGAGCATATGAGATTGTCTGTTTTTGGAAACACACGACATCGTTTTGCGCTTGCCGTTCTCTTGACCATTGTCTCGCTTCAGCTGTGTCCGCTTGTGACCTACGCCCAGAACCTCGGGCAGCAACCCGCAACAGGCCAGGCGGTACAGGGACAGACCGCCGCCCAACCCGAGGGAACCGTACTCAATTTGGTCAATTGGGTCGGTAACGTGATCTCTCCGGTCGGTGCGGCGCTGGCGGTCGTAATGGCAGTCGTAGCCTATTCGCAAGGCCGCGGCGTAGCGCGCTGGGCAATCACTGCCGGCGGACTATTGGTCATCTCGGGGTTGACACGCCTGATCGAGTTCTGGATTGCAAATGGCACGGCTGGAGTGCAGTGAAACCCGTCTACCGCGGATTGTGAGCCATGACGCTACCTCAAATTATCGCCGATCTGATGAAGCTGCTGTTCGACATTGCGGTGCCAGCGGCGATTTGCACGATGGTGCTGGCGGGAATTGCATTGCGGCAAGAAGGTGGCGTGAACTTCCAGGCGGGCGGCAAATTCCAGAAATGGACGCTGTGGTCGGTGATTCTCTTGACGCTTCCTCAATTCTTGTCTTGGTTTGCGGCGCAAGGGATCTCGATGCCGGCACAGAGCGGAGGCATCGCGAGCCCGTGGGTAGCCAGTCTCGAAACAAGTCTTACCGGCTTCATCTCCAACATCGTCGTTGCCAGGTTGATTCCGATCCTGGCCGCCTTCTGTGTACTGAAGGCCGCATTGGATGCGGCTGAAGGCCAGAGCCCACTGGGTTCGATCGTCGCCGGCATTTTTCTGTTGTCCGTGTCGGGGACGGTGCAGCTCATGCAGAGCTGGAACAGCGGCTCGGAGTTTGCAACCACCGACATGCTGACGTCGGCATGGAGCTTCCTCGCGGGAACGATCCTTCCGGAGGCCGCAGGGTTGGCCATCGTCGGGGCGATTTTCAACTATGCCCGCCATCGGCCTTTCATGCCGCTGGTGGGATCAGGTTTGGCCTTCTTGAGTGTTTCCGGCATTTGGAAGCTGGTTCAGGCCATGGCCGGCTGATGAGGATTGGAGGTGATCCAGTGAACATTTCGAACGGTTTGCTCAACCTGACGAACTGGCTGGGCAACGTCATCATGCCGACCATGGCCGGTTTATTCGCCGCTGCCGCGATTTACCGCTTTAGCAAGGCACAACCCTACTCACACCTGGGACACGCTGCCCTGGCATCGCTGATGTGCTCCGGGTTGCTGCGCGTGATGGAGTCGTTCAGCAATCAAGCGGCCTGGAACAACCCGGACCGGTACTGGATCTCGGTGCTGACACTGGTGAACTGGGTTGGCAATGTACTCCTGCCGCTTTACGGCGCAGGCCAAGTAGTGCTCGCCGTCGCCCACTTCTCGGGCCTGCTGGAGCGCATGACCATCGGCGAAGCCTGGGTCCGTAATCTCGTTGCCGCGATGTGCTGTTTCGGACTGTCGGGATTATTGCGATTGGGGGAGTTCTGGGTCCAGCACGGAACTGCCGGAGTGCGATAGGAGGATTCAGACATGCCGTTGCAAGTCACACCCGTGAATCGCAATTTGCAGACGAGAGTGACTTTCATGCTGCTCGAATTCGAAGACCTGTTCGTGGTCTTGGGCGCAGCAGCAGTCATGAATGTGGTTGGTCACTTTGTGGGTGGCGAGATCGCCGGAATGCCCACAAATCTCGTCTTGCAGTACGGCGTGCCGCTTCTGATGGTTCCGGTGCTGATGGCGTTTAAGTATGGCAAGCCTCGCGGCTACGTGCGAGATCTTGCTTTCTGGTACGCAAAACCGCGCACATATTGTGCACTCGCTCGGGACCGTGAAATCCGGACTCCGTATCTAAGGGAGGAATGACGTGCCGCTGACCTTGGAACAACACGAACGCAAGTTGCACGATCCCGCACTGTGCGAGCAACTTCCGGTCCGCGACTACCTGGACAATGTTGTAGTTCGTACCAATGGCGCATTTGTCGCGGGTTACGAGCTGAAGGGGCTGGCTTCCTATTTTGCGAGCGACGCAGGGCGAGACCGCGGCAAGCTGATGCTCGAAGCGCTGCTCCGTTCCCTGCCTGAACAGAGCATGAGGGTGCAAGTCCGCTACGAGACCGTAGAGGATCTCGGAAACCTGCTTGAACAGTACGTCCGAGGACAACGGTCGGATCGCGAGGAAGTCGCTACTCTCGATCGGCTCCGCGTGGAGCGCTGGAAGAACAGAGAGCTCACGGGTTGCTACATGCGGACTCTGCTGCATGTTTATTTCGTCTGGGACGCCTTTCTTCATCATCGCCTTACAGGCAAGCCACTCAAACCGATGGGAAATGCTTTCAGTTTGTCGGCACGCAAGTGCATTCAACGGAGTGCACACGAGCACGAACAGTTGGTGACAGAGTTTGAAAGCCTGCTCCGGGGAGTAGAGACGGCACTCGACGCAGCGGATCTCGGAGCCCGGCGGCTCACCGACGATGAGTTGTTTTTAGAGACGAAGCGAGCGCTGAATCCTATTTCTGCGAGTCCACGGTCCTATCGTCGGGGCGAAGAGCAACTGGAATATAAGAGCGCGCGCGAGCAACTGGCCGACGTAAGCATTACGGACGAGACCGATTCTTATCTGAACATCGACGGCATTCTTTATTCCTTCGCAAGTCTGAAAGAGTTGCCAGACGCAACCTTTCCTGGAATCTTGCGGGAACTGGTCGGTCTGGATTTTCCAATCATCGTCAATGTGCAGATCACGATTCCTGATCAGGCAAAGGTACTCAAAGGCTACAAGAGCCGGCTGCGCAAGATGCAGGCCGTGCAACGCGACTCCAATGGCGCCTTGCGAATCAACGTCGAAGCCCAGGTTGCCGAAACTCAACTCGTCAGAGTCCAGCAGGACATCATCTCGAGTTCGGTGAAGACGGCCAAACTGAGCCTGGTCATCGGCACACGAACCTCTCGCCGGGCAGTAACAACGGAGGAACTAGAGGAAGCCGAGCGCACGATCGACAACCGGCGTCAGCAACTCCTTTACGCAATTGCGCGTATGAACGGCGCAAAGGCTGTCGCCGAAACTCTGGCCAAGAAGAGGCTGTTCTTCAGTTCACTTCCTGCGATGGGGGAACCCGACAAGCGAGATCAGGACTTGCTTACCTCGAACGCCGCCGACCTCTTGCCGATAGAGACGCCTTGGCGGGGCACTCCGCGTTCGCCACTGTTTCTACTTGAGACTCCGTACCGCCAACTCATTCCGTTTTCACCGTTCGATCCCGGGTTGAGCGACGCGAACATGCTGGTGATGGCTAAAACCGGCGGTGGAAAGACCGTTATGGTCCAGCAGTTTCTGCTGATGGCGGCCAAGGACAATCCCCTCATCTCCATCATCGAACGTGGCGATTCATACAGGCCTCTGGTTGAGTTGATGGGTGGGCGAATGATCACCATGTCGCTCGATACCGACCAGACGATCAATCCCTGGGATTTGCCGGAAGGTCAAAAAGAGCCGAGCAAAGACCAGGTGGCTTTCCTGAAGAATCTCACCCGGCACATGCTGGGTGAGGGTGGCGCCGAGGACACCGAACTGCTCGACAACTTGATCACTGAGGCGACCCTCCGGACGTACAAGCGTGCGGCGATCCGACCTTCGTGTCCAATTCCGACGTTCTCCGATTTACGCGATGAACTGGCGCAGTGGCGCGATGAGGAAAAGAACCAGCGCGTTATGGATGAAGCTCATCTGGCCGCCATCAAACTGCGCAGTTGGTGCGGCGAAAAAGGTGTCTACGCGAAGCTCTTTGATCGTCCCACGACGATTTCACTCGATAACCCCTGGCTGTTTTTCAACGTTGAACAATTGAGCGATGACCGGCGGCTCGAAACCGCAATGAGTCTCTTGATTGCGCACGCCACCTCGCAGCGTGCTTCCGGAAACGCCGGCCGTCGCAGTATCACGGTTCTCGATGAATGTTGGTTCCTGCTCGATTCTCCTGTCCTGGCCCCTGAAGTTGTCCAATTGTTTCGCACAGCCCGCAAGCGGAATGCGAGTGTCTGGGGAATGAGCCAGACCGCCGAGGATTTTGTCGGAACCGAATTGAATCCCAGAGTTCATGGCGCCGGGATCGTCAAGAATGCGTCGACCAAGATCATTGGCCAGCAGCCCGGAGATGTGACCGCTCTGCGAGAACACCTTCATCTGAACGAAACCGCATTGAACCAGATTAAGCACTTCAGCGCTCCGGTGAAGGGTAAGCGCTCCGATGCGCTCATAGTGATCGGAGAAAAGGCTGACACCACCCACACGATCCGCATGTCGCCCACCGCCGTTGACTACTGGATCATGACGACCTACGCGCGGGAGCGAGTCTATCGCTCCTGGTGGTTGGAGCGGCGAAAGGATGTGCCGCTGATAGAACGCTACCTGGAACTGGCGGAGAGATTCCCGGCAGGGCTGGCCGATGTGGATCCCCTTCCGGAGGAAATTTCGGGAGAAGTCGCAAGAGGTACACGAATATGAGGAAAAAACTTCTGCCATATCTTCGCAATCTTCATCACAGGTTAAGTCGACGTAGACTATGGCTACTCGCCGCAGCACTTGGCGTATTCCTGATTGCACCGGCAGCGTGGGGGGACGGAATCGGAGACATTCTGTCTCTATTTCAAACGATTACCCACACCTTGCAAGGTCCCATCGGCGGAGCGCTGGGCGAGATACAGAAGGTAAGCGTAGCGATTAACAATTTTCGGCAGCGAGTCATTTGGCCGCTCGCGCTGATCAATCAGACGCGGTCATTCATTACCGCAACCCGGTCACGCTACACGGGTTTGATGTTCCAGATCGAGGCTATCAAGAACAACAGCGCGACCCTGGCGGTCCCCATGCAGTTGGAGTCCCTTTTCCGAGGTGCGCAGGCCGGAACAATCGCCCAGATTCCGCCAATCTATATGCAGGTTTACCAGCCTGTCCCTCAAGCCGGAATCGCGCAGCCCTTGCACCGCAACCTCATGGACATCGACGATGCGATAGCCATGGACTCGCTGAAGACTGCGATGGTTTCCGATCAAAACACGCAGGGGATGCTGACTCTCGCCGATTCGCTGGAACAGCAGGCTATGAGCTCCGCTCCCGGATCAGCCCCCATGATTACTGCCCAAGCTCGCATCGCTGACCTTGAGACCCAGGCCCAACTTGCAAAAATGCTTGCCGCTCAACTGCGCGAGGAGGCAACGAAGCTGGCGCACCAGAATGCCGTGCTGAAGCAGAGCTCGGTTGCGACACAAAATCTGCAAAACCAGATTCAGCAAGTCCTGGCTCATCCCTAAGGAGTTGAGAAATGAGTAGATCGACTTTCTTTCGTCTTTGGAAGTTCTTTCGCAACGCCGTAGCCGTAGTGTGTGGCTTGTTCATCGTAATTGTGTTGCTGCCCAGCAAGGCTCGCAGCCAGCTTGGCCTCGATCCCTGTTGCGCCATTATGCAGGTGGGACTCAATACGATCTCCGGCTTGCTCCGGAATGCAGTAGCCGCACCACTTGGTTCCATTCAGCAGAGCCAACAGCAATCGGCAAACTTCGAGCAGCAGGTGGTGTTCCCTCTCGCTGCGATTACCCAAGCCAGAAACATGGCATTTCAATTCGAGGGAACGTTTGTACAAATGCGCCAGCTCTTTCAGACACCAGTAGCCAGCGCGACTTTGCCCGTTCCGCAAATGCTGGAACAGAGCCTGCTCTCGCGGAATCCAAGCGCAGTGCCGCAGATTGCGACAAACTACTCCGCCCTGTACGGTACGGTGATGCCGCCTCCAAATGCGCCCGCGGCGGTCCGGAATCTGGTTGACATGACGGATGCGGAAGCCCAAGCCGCCATGAAGAAGGCGGTTGAAATCGATGCTCTTGCCGATCTTGAGCTTCAGGCAGCAGAACAAATCAATCAGCAACTGCAAAACGCTGCGCCCGGTACTGCCACCATTCTCGAATCGGAGACAGCGGCATGGCTGGTGCGAGCCAATGCTTATACCCAGTCGGCAATGGCTGAGCTTGTGCGGGTGCGCTCAATCGAATTGGCTAACCAGAGTGACCAGTTCAAGTTCAGCGCCTCTCATACCTTGAACCTTCACAACGCCGGCGCGCAGGTCCTGCAGCAAGGAGTTCAATAGCCGTGTTTTATTTTCAGCAACTCCTGAACACGGCACTCGCCGGGATCGATGGCACTGCCATTGTTCCGACCGTGACCAGTTTTACGTTTGCCATCCTGCTGATCGGTTTTCTCATCGGGCTTTACCAGGCCGCCTTTCGCGGAGGTGACTTGCAGGCGCTGGCAGTAACAGCCGTCAAGTACCTCGTAGTGGCCATGATCGTCGCTAATTGGGCCTCGGTGTTTCGCAGCGTCAACGGATCGTTCAACAGCGTGGCGAATTCGATCGGCACCAGTTCTGGAGCTGGGGATATGTTCCAAAGCTGGATGGCGCAACTGCAGCAACAGTTTGCCAACAACCCATCGCTGACCCTCACGGATCTGATCACGGGGGACGCGGCAAGCACGATCACAGTTGTGCTGCTCGTGGTCGCTTATCTGCTCTATGCCCTGGCCATGATCGTGTTCTGTTTCTTCTATACGCTGTTTGGCGCGGTTCTCTATGTAATCGGGCCTTTGGTCCTGGCTCTCATTCCTATTTCAGGGGTGGGCCAGTTGGGTAAGTCGTATGCCATCAACGTAATGATCTGGAACGCCTGGGGTGTTCTGTATGCCGTGTTCGGCGCGCTCATCACTGCGATCCAGGTCAACCAAGTCAACAACGTGCTGGGTAACGGGTTTCTTGGCTTTCTCAAAGGAACAGGTGATTCGGTGATGCTTGGACTGGTCAGTATCTTTTATGCCCTGGCAATTGCCCTGATCCCGTTGATCGCGAAAAGAGTCATTGCCGGGGACGTGGGCTCGACGACATTTGCGCTCGTGCGTGCGGGTGCAGTTGCAACAGGTGCGGCCTTAGCTGGAATCAGCGGATTTTCGGCCGGCGCGAGTCCGGCCGCAGCTGGTGCTGCTGCGTCAGGCGGTGTGGGTGTTTCGTCGACTTCGACCGTCCTGACATCTTCCACAGCGCCGCCCGCACCCTCGATGCCCGATTTCATTCGGTCGGGAATGGCGAGCGCGATGAACAGCAGCCGAAGTCCGGCGCCCACTTTGAGCAACAACAACGATGGTGGGGGAAACCGAGAGCTTGCTGTTGCAGTGGCGAGCAGCCGGGGCGGACATGGGACCAGCTATCGCCCACATTCTGTGACCCAACTGATCAGCTACAACGTCGGGAAGTCAATTGGAAGAGTGGCTGGCAGAAGTAATGCTGAGAACAATTAGCTCTGGCCGAGGAGGCGACCATGTGGAGGCAGGGACCGATTTGGGAGCCGCAGAACACGAAGTTTCGGCCGCACAGCATCACGACATTGATCTTCTTTTACGTCGGAAAGTTTTTCGGCCGTTTGTTCGGCCGGCATCATTGATTGGCGGCTCCAACGCTTAAGGGATATTGAGTATGTGGTTGAAAAGGAAAAAACCGGCTGAAGAAAGCCATGCACCGGAAAAGCTCCGGTACAGCCGCTACTACGAGCATGATGGTGCGCTTCGTGCGTACGCGAACCGTGCGATGGTTCTGGCCTTCCTGTGCATTCCATTGGCAATGTTGGCTCTGGCTTTCGCCGTTTACGTCCGATTGCAACCTCCCACGGTAATCCGCGTGGATGAGAACGGGTTGGCGACGGTTGTAAGCGGGAGGAAACCGACCGTCGCCGTCACACAAGGCCCAGGGTCGGAACCAACGGAGTTTGAGAAACGGGCATTCGTGCGGTTGTTCCTGGAACGCTACTTGAACTTCTCTCCGACGAACGTGAGCCGAAACTGGGCCGACAGCCTGAACATGATGACCGCCAACCTCAGGCGCACAGCTTACGCGGGCATGCAGAAGGATGACTTCATCGGAAAGATCGAAGACGATCAGACGACCTGCGAATTCCAACTGCGCTCACTGGAAGCCGCCAAAGACGACCCGCTAACGTACACGGCGTTCGGAGTCAAAGAGGTCCACCACATTCACGAACACAATGAAACCATCGACAAGGTGGTCAGTGAATTTCACGTCAGGCTGCTGGTCGAAAGGCGGTCCGAAGAAAACCCCAGCGGTTTGCTGATCGGGGAGTATTGGGAGCGCGAAATTGAAGGCGAGAAGCGCGATTGGGTACTTCAGCAAGCCAACCTGGGCCTGAAATAAACCGCACGGAAAGGGAGCTTCAAACATGGAAGGCAAAGGGACAACGGAAGCGATAGAGCGGCCGATAGCCGCTGGAATCGAGGGCGTGATTAGGCCGAGGAGGCGACGCAACGGCAATGACGCCAGCCTTCGCTATTTCTTGATCAAGCCCGGATCGTCTCCGGCAAAACCGGAACTCGGGCAGGAAGTAGCCAGCGAGGGAGAGGCGCTGATTGAAGCATTCAGGAGCGGCCAGCCGTTTTATACGGTGACGGCCTGGAAAGCGGTTCCGGAGGTGAACGGCGGAAATCCTGTGATCGTGAAGCAGGCGGTAGCCACGAAGACGACTTAAATCCAGTTCGAACGAGATCAGCACGAGCAGTTCTCAGGTGACCAAAGAGGTTGATTTGGTCCTTTGAGCGCCCCGCGGCTTAATGCGGGGAAATGTGCTGACCGGCGCTTCTTGTACTTGGAGCCTGGCCCAGTAAACCCAAACCGAGGCCAGGCGAGAGTGCGGAAGCTTGCGGTCACGCAGACTCCTTAACTCGATCCTGGTTTCCCAGGAAAACAAACAGTTAAGGAGAACAAAAATGACGAAGAATACGACGACGAACAATTACAGAATCCCGGCCGACCAACTCCAGAATCTTGAGATCGACCGCAACGGGCGCGTCGCGCCGCGGTTGCACGATCTTGAACCACTCAAGAACACGCTGCTCAGCGTGCTCTATCCCGGAATCAAGGTGGCGAGCGTCACCGTGCCCACGGAGCCTCTTGACGATTATGAAGAAGCTCAAGTCGAGAACGCTCTGGCACGGCTCGTCTGGAACGGGACTCACTACAAATTAGTCGGCGCCAGTGGCTCCGCGAAGAAAGGAAAGTTCTACTTTGTGGACCAAGAGCACAGCCGGGCAATTGCCGAGCGGTTTCAGCACTGGCCGCAGGCAGCAATTGTGTACTTCGGGATCCTCGTCTCGCCTTGCAAGGTGATGATGGAGGAACCCGATTCCCGTGTGCTCGTTGTGCCCGACAGGAAGCTTGGAACGAATGATTGCCGGGGCTGGATCAGGCGATCAACGTTTCGACGGCTCCAACACAAGCATGATGACGAAATTCTCTCGCACCAGATCGAACGGCTTCGTCGTGAGCGCCATGCCGGCGCACGCGACGAAGATCTGGACGAGAATCAGCGTTCAGTCCTTCTCGAAGACGCGAAACGGGAAATTGCCGGGAGACGTCTCCCCGAAGGACGGTTCTATCAGTTCCGCATGGCCTTCGCCGATACGCAGGCAAAAGGCGCATTCAAAGTCATGGAGGATGATGTTGCCGACGCGCTGGAGGGGGATTTTGTCTTGCCGGAAAGCGCGGTCAAACCAGGGCTGAAGATACCAGCTGTAATGTATTCGATCTTCGGGCCGGGCAGAAGATTTCGCGGCGTTACCGTGACAGGTGTCCGCGAATTCTCCCGCCAGCTCGAGTTTGAGTCCAGTTACACGCTCGTAGAACATGCTCCTGAAGACTCAATTCAGCTAGAAGTTTTACCACAGGCCATGAAACAAGTGGCCAAGCTGAGTGAGGCGGTGGGCGAAGGCCGCTATGAGGATTTACTCGAAATCCTCGGGCACCATCCCGATAGATCGGTCCCGGATGGTGTCGAGCCGAACAACGAAGAATTCCGGGTCGTTGAAGGGCTACTTTTGGCCGATGCCAGCGGCGAAATCGTCCGTCATCCTTACGTCAACAATCAACTCAACAAACTGCTGGCGCGTTGGGCGTTCAAGGCAGCGACCGGCGGCGGTTTTCGTCTTCCTGCTTTTGCTCTGATGGACGACGGGTACCTCTTCCTGAAGGATGGCCAGGTGATTTCAGGATCCGACTGGATTCCTGAGCACAAAGCCATCGCACCGCTCGCCTCGAAGCGCGGCCTCTGTGTCCGCTATCCGATACGCATGGTCGACGATCTCCTCCCGTTCGGAAACCTTTCGGACGATGAGATCGCAGCCCAGCTCAACAATGATCTTTGCCGAAAAAACTGTGCGCTGACTGCTTTGGAAATTCATGATCTGGTTCAGCGGCAGCTTCGGCTGGAGGGCAGTTACGTCCTCCACTCGGAGACGGCAAAGAAGAACGGCGGCGACTTTGATTTCGACTGGGTTTGCGTGGTCGAGGAGGACCGGTTCCCGCGGTTCGTAAGGCACCGGTTTTCACGCGGGCTCGGGCAACAACCGGGGAAGAACAAGGCCAACAAGGCTCGCGACCCCTGGTTCAACCTGGAGCACGTAGCCATGAAGGCCAGAGGAAATCACATCGGCTCGATCACCGATCTGATGACCTCTTGCCGCGCAGCAGGTCACGAAGAGCTTGCTGGAGACCTAGCTTTGGAACTCCAGAAGGCGCTCGACAGCCTCAAATGGCAAGTCCAACCGGATCTCAAGCGAGTCGCCGAAATCCGCCAACAGGTACGTCAGGCTCCTTGGCTTCGTTATAAGAACGAGCGCCGGGTCTCTGATTTACCCCTGCATCTGGAGGTGGAAAGCACAGATCGTGTCGGCCATCTCTACAACCATGTCCGCAAGCAGATTGAAGATCTGCTGATCAACAAGGTCCCGATTGAGGCATTCAAGGCGCTCGTGGTGGGTGAACAGGTCACCCGCGAGATGCTGGCTGATTGCCGTTTCGTCAACCGGGTATACGCCGCGATGGTCGGCAAGATCGCAGAAAGAAGAGAGCAACTGAAAGAGCAACTGGAGAAAGCCAAGGCCGAAGGGGACACCGTACGGCAGAGTTCAGACAAGGAACTGCGCCGGCAGAAGCTGTTTGCTCTGAACCAGGCTTACGGCACATGCCGCGCGGATGAAGAGAGGGGCAGGTATGAGATGAAGGCGATTCTGGCCTTCATTCGTATCTGGGCGCAGAACAAGGCGGAGAACCGCATGGGCTGGCTGCAGGCGTTGAACCGGATTGTATGTACGGGACAACGTTCCAGCGGCTCGATTCTCTTCCTTGCTTTTCCGCAGGAACTGATCCTGAAACTTGCGGAGCGCACCGGAGGCAAGCCGGTTCGCGTGCACATTCCCAAGCTCTACGACGGCCTCGTCCGCACGGACTCGTCAGGCCGAACCTTCCTGGTTGATTCGCTTAAAGGCGGAGGAGAGAAACACACGTTCCTATTCAAGTACGCGGATGGGAAGATCCTCCTCGATGACGTAAAAACCGAACCGACCCAGGCGTCGCGTGAACTAGAAGCTGGCGATCTGGCAGCCGACAGCGACCTGTCGGTCGCCATTCCAGACGATGCGGTGGAGTTCAATCCTGCCGCTTTCAGCGACGCAGAAGCAAGCGATGCGCCCTGGGTTATGTGAGGTACCAACCGTTCTGAGCGGAATCCTCTCGGATTCCGCTCAGAGCCTTAAGAAGGAATCATGAGACGCTTGGTTTCGCTGGCCCTCTTCCTTTTCTTTGCGCTCTGCGCCTTGACTCAGTGTCAGGAAACAAACACTCCCGGCCCGAATGCAGTGGTTCGAGTGGAAACCGCTCTGAACCATCTGACCGTTCTTGAATTTCATGAGCCGGTCACCATGGCCGCGGCGGGCAGTTCGGATTTTCAGATTGAGCGAGAGTCAAACAAGGTCTTCATCAAGCCCATCAAATCGGGCGCGGCGACCGATCTTTTCGTATGGACAGCTTCCCGGCGATTCGCTTACGAACTCGAAATCACCCATGAGGTGAAGGACATGAATTTTGCGATTGACAGTGCCCAACCGGCCCCTCCGCCCCCAAAACCCGTTGTTGACACCGACGCCGACCAATTCGCCGACTTGATGCTAACGCGCGCGCTTCTTGGAGCCGAGGAGATCAAACAGAAAAATGTGCGCAAAGTGAAGGGTCAGATCAGCGTGCGTGTAGAGCAGGTGTTCCGCACTCGGACCACTG
The DNA here is from genome assembly GCA_035946775.1 of Candidatus Sulfotelmatobacter sp. Classification (GTDB taxonomy): domain Bacteria; phylum Acidobacteriota; class Terriglobia; order Terriglobales; family Acidobacteriaceae; genus Sulfotelmatobacter. The sequence goes on from DASYZA010000285.1 coordinate 18,037, forward strand.
TGTACGTTCATTACACGATCGAAAACAACAGCGGGCTCTTCTACCGCGTGAATGCGCCAGAAGCGTTCGAACTAAGGACGGATGACCCCACGATTCCGCTTACGCGCCTGGCTCACACTCAGCTGGATCGAGCGACACTCGAAGCACTTGGCGATACGCGTGAGTTATCACTGCCCGTCATTCATCCCGAGGCTGAGGCCGAGAATCTTCATCCGGGTGAGACAACGCAGGGGGTGGTTCCCATTCGACAAGATCTGAAGTCCCCAACTGTTGTGCAATTGGTGTTCGCCGACGGAGTGAAAGTTACGTTTGTGCTGTAGCCATGAAGAACAGAGAACCGATTACGGCTCTAGTGAAGCGATTGGACAGGTACCACGCAAAGGATCGAGAGGAGCGACTCGCCCATACATGGAGGCGCTGGATCGAAGATCCACTTAAGCCTCAAACAGACACGGGAGGTCTCCGCATCAATCCGATCCTGGTCTTGCTGGTGGTGATCGCTCTACTGGCAGGAGGGACGTTCCTGTTCTTTAGTTGGGTTCAGTTATGACCTACGCTAACGAATATCACCTCGGGCGCCGGGCCTATCACTACCGCCAGGAAGAGGGTCTTGCCTTCGCTTTCTCCATCGTTGTCGTGATCGGGCTTGCGGTTGGTTACTACATCCTTGCGATGCGTTTCCACATCCGCCCCGCTCAGCTCATCGAACTCTCTTTGTACTTGCTTTACAGCCTAGTCGCTGTTGCGTCTGTCGTATGGTATGTCGTCACGCTTCGCCGGCGGCGCGAAGCAAACTGGCCGCATCCTCCTTTATTTATCAGTCACGCCAAAGATCGCAAGGCGGTTCGAGCCGCGCACAACCAGAGTTCGATCGTGCTCGGTTATAACGTTCACGGCGAGCCCTGGTTCTGGTCCGATCGAACCCGCGTGATGCAGTCGATCGTGTTTGGAGCTACCGGCTCGGGCAAGACAACCTTGCTCAAGAACATCATTACTCAGGATGTATTTCGGGTTGTCGGGCCGCCACATGATCCGCACCGGATTCCCATGCTGATTTTTGATGGCAAGGCCGACAAGGAGTTTCTTTCCAGCCTTCTTCCCGCGATCGAGGCCGCGGGCCGCATGCATCAGTTGCGCATCCTCGATCCCTCCCAACCCGAAATCTCCGCGCGGTATAACCCGTTTTTTAGTGAACACGGTCTGTACCAGGAGCACGCAAACTTTGCCTTCGAATCTTTTGACCTCAAGGAAGACTTCTTTCATGGGCACCAAGCCACCTATCTCAATGATCTTGTGCGCATACTCGCGCACACCGGCAAGCGTTTCAACATCTACGACGTACTGGTCCTCGCGCTGGACGCACGTGTCTTGAATGAACAGATTGGCATTGCCCGGTCCCGCTTGGACACGGAAGTTGGCGTGAGCCATCAGCAGCGTTTGAACTTCGAGATGTCAGTTCGGAACCTGCAGCAATCGTTCCAGGACCGGGAGCGCGTGCCAAAGATTCAGGGTCTCTTGAACGAATTGATGACGTTCCTGGCGGATGACCTGTCTCTCATCACCGGCGCCTACGATGACCTGTTGTCCTTAGATGAGGTGATCGACAAGGAACTGATTTTGTTCGTCTCACTTAACACCAACAAGAACTCGAAAGCCGTCACCGCCCTAGGCCGAATGCTGCTGCAAAACCTGCAATTGATCCTCGGCAAGCGCTACGAGGATGCGCAAAAGCGGCGTCGCGAAAACCGCCCGATGGTCAGTGTGATCCTTGATGAATTCGCGCCTTTCGCATACTCCAATTTTTCCCAGATCCTGCAGACCGCGCGTGGGACGAACACGGCATTTCTGTTCGCACTCCAATCTCTTCCACAACTGCTGAAGGTCGGCCGCGGCTTCAAGGATGACGTTTCTTCGGCTCCCAATACCACCATGGTGTTGCACACTCGTGACGAGGAAACGACGCAGTATTTCCTGAAGGCGTCGGCCCGCGTCCGACAGAAGCGGCGCACACTCACTGTCCAGCGCAAGGGAGTCTTTGAAGAAAAGTACGAACCCATCGGTTTCGGGAGCGAAACTGATATTAAGGAGACTCGCGCCCAGGACGAACACATCAAGAACCTGCCCGTTGGACAGATGGAAATCCTGATGACTGACCAGCGTCAAGGGACGCTCCATTCCCATCTCCATGTGCGAAGGCCGAAGAGCTATCGCTTCCCGGGACTTGAGCCAGCTGTTTATCCGAGGCTGTGTTCCGCTTCGCACCTTGAGGGAGCCAATCTTCGTTTCAGGGATCCAGACTTGGTGCGCCGCCATGGGCGCATTGGCGTCAGAAATGGACGGCTGGCTTGGTCATGAAGCGTCCATATCAAATCGTCGCTGCCTTGTTGCTTTCGGCGCTCTTGGGCGCTTTCTCGGTTGCTCAATCGCCGCGCTCCAGGTTTGACCCGGCTGGACATGGGGGTTCGGCAAAGCCGCAGGATGGCTTTCTCGATTTCACGCTCAAGCGCATCAATCCCTCCGATACGGATTACGGTAAGTGTCTCGCCGAAAGCCGCACAGCGCTGCTCGACGAGACCGTCAGGAATGCCTACTTCTGGTCGAACATTGTTGCTTTAGGGGTGCTTGGTTTTCTCTCTTTCCTCGTTCTCTACCAACACAAAGCCCAAACCAAACGGGAGTGGGCGGTCGCCGAAATCATTGGGCAATTCGAGCAGAATCTCACCCGGTCTCGCGCGCAGGTCTTCGAGGCGACCAGGAAGAATCGTGAACTTACGGAGGCGTTAGCCGTATTGAAAGAGTCTGCCTCACGATCGCCTTCGTTGGCTCTGGAATCTACTGACAATGTCGGCGTGGCCACGGCGAAACCGCGTGCGCCGAACATACAACCCGCACCAGCAACGACGGCGAAAGCGAACTTGTCGAAGCCCCAGAATGGAACTGGCATACCCGCATGTGCTGGGAAGGAACCGATCGGCCAGATGCGACTGTTCACACCCGATGCAGATTTCGTCATGAAGCTCAATTCCCTGGAACAACAACTCGCACAGTCGCGGGAGGATAACAAGCAGTTGCGTCGCCGAGTCGCCGATGGTGATCGGAAACACGAAGCTGAGCAAGAGAGAAATCGTCAGCTCAAGGGTGCATGAATCTGGAGAGACAAAGGAGTGAAGTGATGACAGCGGACGGCACAAAACGACAGACACCAATTGAGTCCAACCCCGCGACCCCCCAGGAGAAAGAACTGGCTGAGGTTTGCGCGCGCTTCGCTGACCTTTGCCAGTACTTTCGCCAGCAAGAGATGGAACTGCCGTCACAGATCGTGGAAGAGGTTCGACACGTATCAAAGCTGGCAGTCAATGATCGAATCACGCGAATAAAACACCTCAACCGGGGGTTGATGGAGTATCTCGATGCTGCCGGGCGTCACCATCAGGTTCGGCAGTAATGGCGGACACCCTTTCTTATGCGCTATCTCAAGAACAGCATCGTCATCCAGGCGGAGCGCGACGTCCCGTTGGTGCGTCAGGTTCGCAACTCAAAATTCGTCAGCCACAACCAGTTGTTAGAGTTCATGAGATTTGCCGGTTCCGAGTCTTCCCGCGACAGTTTCGGCTGGCGCGTCCGGCGGTTGCTAAAGGCTGGCTTTTTGTCGACATGCGCAGGTGTTTTTGGTGCCGAAGGAACGGTTTATCGGGTCACCCGCGACGGACTCGCTCTGCTCGAACATCATGGCTACTTCACGACCGTATTGCACTCCCATACCAAGCATCTACCCCTCACCGCACAGGTGTGGCATTCGCTGGAACTGAATCAAATCCAGTTGGCCCTCGCCCGGCAAAGCTTGCTCGCCCGCTGGCAGTCAGAAATCGAAATAGCCTCCTTTAATACGATATCCTGCTCCCCTTATGAGAAGGACTATGACGCCATTGTCGATGTGTGGCTCGGGGAAAAGACGGCAAGATTTGCGCTCGAATATGAGCGCTGTCTAAAGAGCTACAAACAATACGACCGCATCAAGGCCGCGCTCCAAGCCGAGCGACACGTGGGCTGCATTTTGTTCTTAACCTCGGGGACGGAAGTGCTGGTCCACCTCGTTCACGAACTCGATCCAGTCGCGAACAGAGTGGCATTCGCCAATGCCAGCGATTTTGAGCAGATGCTTCTTGAGACCAGCGTGATCACTGAAAGCAATCTCGTAGGAACCCGTTTTCGGGAGCTTCTCGAATGAGAATAATCGATCGTCTTTCCTTCCTATTGACTTCGAATCGCGTTCGGTTTGCCGCCGCGATGCCAGTGGTTTGGCTTCGCCGGCGAGTCAGCAAATGGAGCTCTTTCAGTGTTTTCGCGTTTGACTACCCTCTCGTTTGCAATTGGTTTGTGCGTGGGTATTTGGATGGTTTCCGATTGGGCATGAACGCCACCGACCGAAGGTGCGTGGCCACCGTCCGACCAGCGCTGGAATCTGATACGGAATTGGTGGCTATTTATTCCGTGACCTCCCCTTTCGCTCTGATGCGCGAAGCAAGCGCGAGTTCGCGCGTTTTGGCGTGCAATTATCTGCACTGCGTAGCAGCGCAACCGGCACGCATTGCTGGACGGAGATGTGTGCATTCGCGAGGCAAGTTTGGTCAGAAGTAAAGCGATGCTTCACACCGATTTACAGCCATGGTAGCGCGTATTGGCACTGAAAACGATCAGTCGAGAACGAACGGAAAGGAGCAGATCATGGATCATAGTCGAGGAGCAATGAGCTTTACACCGCTGTTTACAACCGACGACATCGGCCTCCGCAAAGACGCGGGTGTGGAGCATGTTGTCAAAGTTTTCCTAACTGTTGGCGAGGCGATGGCTGCACGCTGGATCGAAATGCCACGAGGCATTTTGCTCCTGCAAACAGTGCCGGGGCAGGATGCATCGGGCGCAATCTACCTGTACGACAGGGAGCGTCACATCTTCTTCTTTGTCGACTTCTTTAATGGCCGAAACGACTCCCTAACGACTGCGGAGTTCGATCAACTGGTGCCAGAGTACGACCTGGTTTCGTGGACGGCAAACCCCGAACTTCTTCCGGCGACCAACAGCACTCTTGGGATGGCTTGACTGGAGATAATCCTATGAATCCAACGGGCCCGGCAACAACAGAAATGGCAGCACGATACTTCCGGCTCTTTGTGAACCGCTTGGCCTATACGGTTCAATCAACCAAGGCTGACCGGACGGGCAAGCACTACTACTATCGCCCCAAGGATGGAAGTCGACTGGCGATTTCAACCATTCGAGAACACCTGAACGGACGACGCACGATTGGACTTTATGCTCTAAATCCACAGACCCAGCGGTCGAAGTGGGTTGCGATCGACGCAGACTACGACAACGCTCTGGACGACCTGCTCAAACTGCAGTGGCAGCTGCACCAGGATGGGGTTGAAGCGGCTTTAGAAAAGTCTCGTCGGGGCGCTCACCTATGGATCTTCGCCGACAAGCCTCTGCTCGCTCAGCAGTGTCGCGTCTACATCTATAACCTTGCCCTTCGCTTGAGAGTGCCGGTAAAAGGTGGTGCAGGACTGGCGGAAGGAATCGAAGTTTTCCCTCGTCAAGATCAACTCGGGCCAGAGGAATTTGGTAATGCCATCCGGGGTCCGCTGGGTGTCCATAAGGCTGTAGAGAAGAGGTATTGGTTTTACGGTGCCGACTACCGAGTGGAAGCTCAACTCGACTACCTCGAGCGGTTACGAAAGATCAAAGAAGACGAGATCGCCCGATTCATTGCCGGTCTCGAAATGCCAGTTCAGTTTCGCCCGAAACCGAAGATCGAATTGCCCCCGTACGATCCCTCGCGGCGGGAGTTCCGTATCCTGGATCACGTTCGCGCGGTACGGACCATCTCAGGAAATTACTGGGCGCGTTGTCCTTCATGTGCCGAGCATGGGCGCGATCAGACTGGAGATAATCTGGCGATCTCGATTGCAGATCCGCGCAAGTACAAATGCTGGGCAGGATGCACAAAAGAAATGATCCGGGCTGCGTTGGGGTACCCGGTGCAGCTTGGGAGACAAGGGCATGCAATCTCAGTCGGCAACGCGCACTAACGGGCAAGCAGTGGAGGTACTGGCGCGGCAAGGCTTGCGACTGCCGCAAGTCGTTCTGAAGCGATTGCGTGATGCTGGGATCTACTGTCAGCCCACGATATCCATTGAGCGTCAGAACCTAACCAAGAAGTATGTACTGCGCGGAATGGAATCGGGCGGAGCTATGGCAGTTCTAGGTTCCTACTCAAGCTTTGTAGGGCAGGACGGGCAGCCTCTCGCCTGGCTGCAAAGGGTGGACAGCATCGGGGTAAATGGGGTGCATGCGATTGTCGTGGCACCGCTTCTCCTTCGCTTACAAATGCTGCGAATTGAGCGGACTTACGATCTTCTGATCACGCGGCATGAGCTGACCGAATCCGCGGATGGGCGTAAGCCGCTCTTGGCAAGTTCGATTCTTTTCTATGGGCGACGCGGAAGCCTCGAGATGGAGCTTTGGGGCAAGGATGAGAGATTCCGCGGTACTGTCTTTCCGGCTTTTTACTCCCGCTCTGGTGAAGTAATGCGTTTGCCCGAGGCGCTTCAAGCTGCGGTGGTCCGAATGACAGCCGCGGCTTGTTGTCTCCGATGCCGTCACTGTCATCTTCTCAGCCCAAGGGAGGTTCCCCAGTTAAGAGAATCTGCACCGCGCTTGGCGCAGGAGTGGACGGCGGTCGCGTCAGAGCAGACCTGAACTCGGGTAGGTGTAACCGATCCGAAAGGTTGAACTCGGAATAGGGTTACCACCCATGTCCGGCAGACGGGGTCCCGCTATCGAATAGAAGGGGAAAGACCTTAGAATGGAGACGGATGAAGAAAGCTGAAGCAAATTCAGCAACCACCGCTTCGCGGTTGCTTGATACAGCGCCGATCCAGCAGACGCGGGCAGAAGCTCAGAAGGTTCGCCAAGAACTCGACACGCTTCTAACGGAACAACTGGGGAAGTATGCGTCAGAGGATACTAGCTTAGTAGTGTTTGGTTCGCTTGCACGCGGAGAATGGACTGTTGGAAGCGATCTCGACTGGACGTACCTCGTCGATAGCCAGGCCAATTCTGATCATTTAAGAATTGCTCAGAAAATTGGCAAGGTCGTGCGCGAGCGTTATGCCGCCCCCGGTCCGACGGGAACATTTGGCAATCTTGCCTTTAGTCACGAGCTTATTCATCAAATTGGCGGACAGTACGACACGAACAAAAACACGACCCAACGGATCTTGTTATTGCTCGAATCGACGGCGATTGGGAATCGAACGCAGGCGTACGATCGCGTGATGCTCGGCGTAATCAACCGCTACCTAGAGGAAGACACACACCTTCTTTCCCATGATTCGAGTCACTATCGGGTGCCGCGATTTCTTCTGAACGATATCGTTCGATTCTGGCGGACCATGGCCGTGGATTTTGCCAGCAAGCAGAGGGACCGAGAAGGGGCGGGCTGGGGTCTCCGTAATGCCAAGCTCCGCATGTCCCGAAAATTGATCTTTGCTTCTGGCTTGCTAATCTGCTTCAGTGCGATGCTTGATCCCGAACTGAAAAAGCAGATTTCCACCATGAAATCCACCGACGATGATGCTATAAGGTCCAATCTGGCAAATCACATTCGAAGTCTGGTCATGTTGACGCCCTTAGAGATTCTGGACAAGTCGGTTGAGGACTACGACGTCGAGAAGGGTGTCGCGACGGATCTTTTTGGCGCCTACGCCGAGTTTCTCGGGATGCTTGCAGATGAAGGGATTCGAAAATCCTTGGGCGAACTTCGCGCGAAGGACTCAAGGACCGATCCCACCTTTCAACGGATCCGGAAAATCAGTGGGCGATTTGAGAAGGCGCTCGATGCAATGTTCTTCGAGAACAGTCTCCTGGGGCCGCTTACAAGAAAGTACGGTGTCTTCTAATGAGAATGATCGGATTTTCCACGGGTGCCTTGACCCTCGGCGACTATCGGCATGCTCTTCGAATACTGGCCGACAAAGACGTAAATGCAGTTGAACTATCAGCGCTTCGGCAGGAGGAATTAAAGCCCCTGGTCGAGGACCTCGAGAACCTTGATCTGCGCAAATTCCAGTACATAGCCTTTCACGCCCCGAGTTCCCTGGAACCTTCATTTGAAGGTACCGCTCTCGAGCTGCTAGAACAGGTCGCGGGGCGAGGCTGGCCGATTATTGTGCACCCCAACGTCATGCATAATGTCGAAGCCTGGGCAAAGTTCGATCGACTGTTGTGTATTGAGAACATGGACAAGAGAAAACCGATCGGCCAGACGGCTGCGGATCTCGCTAAGATCTTCCGGGTCTTACCTCGCGCTTCGTTTTGTTTCGACATTGGCCACGCCCGTCAAGTGGACCCTACGATGAGCGAAGCCACTCGGATCCTGCAGCTTTGCGGGGACAAGCTAAAGCAACTTCATGTCAGCGATGTAAATACGCAAAGCAAGCACGATCCGCTGAGTCTCGAATCGATGTTGGCATTCCAACGTGTCGCTGGTCTGGTACCGGATGACGTCCCTGTCATCATGGAAAGCAGAGTTGACGAGGCGCACATCGAAGAGGAAATAAGCCGTGCGATCGAAGCGTTGACGCCGAACGCCATTCTCGCAATCGCGGGAGATTAGTCCAGCCGAGACTTCCTCCCGTCCCAGATGCAGTCCATTCCTCGGCCAACACCAAACCCCGTCCGCTTAAACTGAAGGCTAGGCGCCGTCCGTCCTCTCTCGGGGACACCGTTTTCCATAGATCGAACAACTCGTTTCCGGGCGCGTGATGGCTTGATCATTGGATGATTGCGTGAGTGGCTGCGCTGGAAGTCGCTGGAGATGCGAAATCCCAGCCCGGGAGGCTGATCAGCGCAGTCCCTCACGGAGTGATCGTTGACGGTGGTTCAAAGGTTTTCTAATGAATGACCTGGGCAAGAGAAGGAGAGCACCCATGCATGAAGAGAAATCCGTCCCTGCTCTCCGTCTCATCGTTCCGCTGCCGATTGCTCTCTACTCGTCGAATGGACTCCTGTTTGAACTCTACGAGGGAGGCCAACCGTCACGGCGCCACCACATTGTCTGGGAAAGAGTGAAGACCACAGAAGAACACTCATCCATACCGTTCTTCGTCGGAGGCGTCTACAAGCTCTACCCGCGATTGATTTCAATCAGCCTGGATTTTTGAGCCAACGATACCAGCAATCGCCAACCAGAATTTTTCCAAAGGAGGTGCGGTCATGAATTCCGCCCTGCCTGCGATTCCGACTGATGGGGCATCAGGACCGCTTGCGTGCGAGGACCAGCGTATTTCTCCGGCCCAACCGCTCGCCAATCCCCGACTCGATGAAGTCCTGCGCGCCCTCGCCATTCCCTTCGATTTGCAGGTCGTGCAGTGGCGCGTCACAGAATGGAGCGAGGATGGAAAGCGCGGGTTGATGATGCCCTATGCAGACCCGCGTGCTTACAGCGACCGGCTTAACGACCTCTTCACTCCCGCCGGATGGAGCCGCAAGTACGCGGTCCAGACCAGTGGACCCGTTCAGCGCCGCAACCGCCGACCTGCGGCCAAGATCTTAGTCACGTGTGAGGTGACGATCGCTTGTATCGGAACAAACTCTGGCACTGGTGAGGAATGGGCTGATAAGGAAAATGCTCTGACTGCGGCAGAAGCTCAAGCCTTTAAACGGAGTCTTTCTTGTTTCGGCCTGGGGCGCTACCTCTACGACATCGACGGCAAATGGGTTGACCTGGATCAACAGGGTGTACCCACCAAGATTCCGAAGTTGCCTCGCTGGGCAACTCCCAATGGATGGTTTGCCGGGCTGCGGCCTAAGCCCAAGCGAAATCGGCGCGTGTTGGCCCGTGCCAAAGGGCACTCAAGCAACGGTGCGCCCGACGTTCAGGGTCATGCCGGCAATGAGCAAGACATTGTGGTTGCGATCGAAGCCATGGAACACAGAATAGGCAAGCGACTGTATCGCGGCTTACTGAAACGGGTAGCGAGGGTGTGGAGCCCGCAGCAAATCCGCGAAACAGCTGTGCTGGAGCAGGTGCTGGCCCAGATGCGCGGCGCCGAGCGTGGTCTCGCACGGCTCGAAGCTGCCCAGACAAGGCTTGCGCCGGAAATTGTGCAGAAAGTTGTCGCGTCTCTGAATGCACCGCCGGCGAAGGTGGAAGATCTCCAGACTCTGCATGGTCTGGTGGTGGCTCTTGAGAAGGAACTCGAGGGCCAGACGGAATTGTAGAGCCAGTCAGGCCAAAGCAAGGCCGGTGGATACGGTAACGGCTTCCAGTCTCTTTGCAGTGACCTAGGCCGGCGTCAACTCCCAACCAATCCGAACAGAAATGAGGCGCTCATGAGAATTCGTGTGACCACGCGCGCCGATTTGTTTGAAGAACGCAAACGCCAACACATCGAACGCGGCTATCGCATTGAAGAGGAGTGTTCGATTCCCGTGAACGGCTTCCGCTCGTTCGTGGCGGTAAGGGAATCGCCAGTCCCGCACCCTCTTGCCGAACGGGTAGCTGAGGCTCTTAACGGTAACCACGTCGGAGTGCGTGGAGATTGGTAAGTGCTCGATGTCGCTCAGAATCGGATTCCGCTTTGATGGGAAGTGCAGTCGTCATCCTCGCTACAACCCAAAGCGCGACGGCCGGCCCACCGACGGAAAGTGTGAAGGATGTGAATCTCTGTACGTCGTTGACCTGTGCACAGGGATTGCGAACAGAAGAGCTGAAAACGCGAACTTGATCGTGATGCGAGTTCCTCGCGATCACGCCGAACAAGACTCCACTAACGCAGAACAGAACTCGGAAACGGGAGCTGCCCCATGAACTCTTTGCCAACAATCCCCCTGTTCCCGCCAGGCCAAATCGTAGCGACTCCAGGCGCGCTTCGATTGCTGGACGAAACCAACAAGTCGCCCCTGGAATTCCTTTCACGCCATCTTCGCGGTGATTGGGGTGATCTCTGCCAGGAGGACAAGACGGAAAACGAACTAAGTCTCAAGCAGGGCTTTCGAGTGATGAGCAGCTACCCCATCACCGATACCGAGAAGCTCTGGATCATCACTGAAGCGGATCGCGCGGTAACCACGTTGCTCTTGCCCGAAGAATACTGACGGATAGATGCGAGAGAGAGATTCTCGATGCCCCCCTCGCAAGACAAAACTGGGTTCTTCCCGCTTCCTGGGCGCTCGAAGTTCGCGGAGCAAGGCAGTCCCGGAGCAGGGATCGCTATTCAACCGCGGATGGTGAACCTGAAAGAGGGGTGCCTCTTTGGAGTCTTACTGTGCCCAGTCTTCCGGAGGCGACTGGACGCCCCAAACATTACCCGGCTCATTAAGCGCCAATCCGAGGAGCCAAAGCTTTTCGTACTGTCCCATCGAGATGCAATTCACCACTCGCGCGCTGACACTCCGGCCTGCGGGAAGTCGCTCTAAGCGCACTGGCGTCCCAACTGCCAGCGGCTGACCGGATCGAACTGCACATCCCTGAGGGTTTACCAGAATCACGACGCATGTGCGGGAAAGCGGCTTAGTCGGATCCGGGCTGACGAGAGTAATTGGAATCTCGCAAGGAATTCGGGTGCCCCGGCGGGCCACATTCTTCTTTTCCATCGAACCCACATTGAAGTCTATCGGCTCTTGACGACATTCCAAGATGCCGCGGCGGGCACTTCGGATTTCGTAACTAAAGTCCGTATTTCGACCTTACAAAGGAGGAAAGCAGTATGTCTGAAACAAGTACGCTCATTGGCTACAGCGGCCGAACGATTGGCCGCGAAGAACTGGCGCTGGTGTCTACACCGGCGGCAACCGAAACGCACCGCCCGATCCCGCATCATGAGATCGTGGGGGCATTGATCGAAACTCTCGGGTTTCGCCACATCGGAGTCGTTCACGACGAGTATGCAGTTTCGCCGGATGGCATGAAGATGTTCGGCGTCCTCGACCTCGAAAGCGAGATGGAGGGCTGTCGCTTCTCCATCGGGTTGCGCAATTCTCACGACAAGAGCATGCGCCTGGCGATGACCTGTGGCTATCGCGTATTCGTGTGCTCGAACATGGCATTTAGCGGAGACTTCACTCCGGTGCTCGCCAAGCACTCGAAGTCATTTTCACTGATCGATTGTGTCTCGGTCGGTGTCGATCGGATGCAAAGGAACTTCGAACCGATGAAAAAGCAAGTGGAGGCGTGGCAGGGATGTGAACTCACGGATGTCACCGCAAAAGTTGTCATCTACGAGGCATTCGTGGAGGGCAAACTCGAAGCTCCGAAGCATCTGGCGCGCACCGTACACGACCTCTACTTCGAACCCAAGTACGAGGAGTTCCAGTCACGAACTATCTGGAGTCTGTCGAATGCCTTCACGTCGGCGTTCAAGGCACTGGAACCCATTCCACAATTCAAGGCGACAGCGAAGCTGGGAGAATTCCTGGAAACCAGGTTCTCACAATCGTTCTGACCCCGGGGGGCGGTGTCGGTCGGCTGTACTCTTCCAACCATTTCGGTTTCGTTGGAGAGTTCGCGCAACAAGAAAACGGCTCTAGTGAGGACCGATCTCTACCTTGGCAGTGGAGTCGGTGTCGGAGCGCAGCCGGCCAGGCAGTTCCTTGATCGCAAATCCGGTCAGGGCAGAAATGATGGAGCCTGCGATGGTCAGCAGGAGCGATCCGGCGTACCGGGAGATCCAGGCTAAGCTGGAGGACGTTTCGGCTTGAGTGCTGCTGCTGCCTTGCCAGGCCAGCGAAAGACTACTGCGCCGAGCAGACACCAAAAGGTCACACGCGCTATTGCGGGCGAAGTCTCCGGAAATGGTATCGTCCTGGGCGGCGGCGTCATCGGGAGCGACGCGGACACGAACCACATGCTGGCCGGAACGCACCGGAATGATCTCGGACAAAGTGCCCTGCACAGAATCGGTAGGGATAATGCCGAACCTCTTCTTGGTCGAGCCGGTGATCGTGCCAGAGTAAGCAAGATCGCCGTCCACCCATACCGAGACCTGTGCGCTATGGAAGCCATGCTGCACCTTTAAGTGCAGGCTGGAATCCTTTGCGGTAAGGGCCGTGTACGTCGCCATGAGAACTGCGGCGACGAGGAACAGGCCCAGCACAACCCGCGCTTTCATTGGTACGCGCGTAGCCGCCTGGCGCGCCTGTTGACACAGTGAGGCAGCTTGGGCACGAAGCTGAGCGATGTGCTGACGGTTCATGGGAAAGGCCTATTCTCGCTCGGATGATGCGTAGCCTCTAGTTACCAAGGTGCAATTTCAAATCGCCAGCGCCTGCCGTCAGCTGCCTTCCTGCCGGGACACCTTTTTCGAATTCGAGCTAGCAGAAGTCTTTCTTGCTTGTGTCTGCACCGAGAACTAGGGAATCTCAAAGTGGAAAACATCGACGATCTGAAAATTCGCGCGATTGAGCAAAACCAGATTGCCGCCGATCACAACGTGCGCGTAATTCGGAGGAGGAGGTGGCAGAATCCGCTCTAGATCCGGTGGGCAAGGCTGCATTTTTTTCTGCAGCCCCGGCGGCAGAGTCCCATTGACCACCAATTGACGCTCCAATCCGGGAGGAAGACGATCACGTTTGGCCAAGCCGGGCGGCAGATTCGAGTAATGATTCTGGTACCAGCCGCGGATCTCGGGGTCGTGGTCAGAATAGCGGTTGTGGTCATGGCCGCGACCGTGCCAGTGTCCAGGGCCCCGGTCATCGTCGTCTTCACGATCCTGCTTGTCGTGTAGGTGTCCGTTATTCTGACCAACGGCGACTGTCGTGGATAGCGCCAGCGACAGAACTGCGGTAGCGCAGGCTCGGAACCAAATTCTTGGTGACGTTTTCGCCCTCCTAAACCCGGCAGTGAGTCCAGCTTAAGGAGCTTTTCTACCCGTCAACAGGTTACGGGAGGTCATTGTCTCGCTCAGGCTGGCCTTTTCTCTTATCTCCAAATACTACTGACAGCCAGAGAACGCCAGAGTGGCAGCAGTGCTGCTCTGGCCCGAGGTGACGGTCAACGAGGCATTCGCCGCCGTGGAACTCGTCTGCATCTCTGACGGGCTGCAATTCGGTGTGCTGGTCCCGTCCGTCGTGAACGCAAGAGCATCGATCGTATAGTTCACCGGTCCAGTCGCGGGCGGGGCGGGTTTTTGGCTAGTTCCTGCAGCAAACGCGCCAACGCTGGGATTTAATGCCGGGACCGAGAGCGTGTAACTGGCGCAATCGGTCTTCGTGGTGCAAATCGTTGCGACAGCCGTGGTCAGATTGGCGGCTGCGGCGGACTGTCCGGCCAAGGGAACCGTCACCAGAGTTCCGGAACCGATCGGCTGCAGGGCAGAGAGCGAAATATCGGCTGCAGTTGCGGCAGTACCGGTGCTCGTGGTGACTTGTCCAGTGATTGAACCAGGAGCGATGCTCATTCCAGTCTGAGCAACCACCGGCACCATCCCAAGTGCGCTCCCAGGCTGGACGCCAATGATTACAGTCACGGCATAAGTCACTTGAGTTCCGCTGACGGCGGCGGTGACTATGTCATAGGTTCCCGCGGCCACAGGACAGAACGAAAACGCGCCTGAAGTATCCGTCACGGTTTCCATGATGACTCGATCGATGCCGGTGCTGTCTCTCTGCTCGAGAGCCACCACGGTTGTCCCACCGGAGACGGGCTGACTTGTCGCGCTGTCGACAATCGTGCCGTTTATTGACGAGGACGTCAGTGTCACCTCACCTGCATGCAATACGGGTTTGAGACGGAACTGACCATTGCCCTCGGCAACAATGGATTCGCACGCGTTGAAATCAATGTCGAGGTCCTTGGTTTCTCCCACGGCGATCACGAATTGACCGGCGGAGATCTGGCCGGAATGAATCTTGATGCCGGTCTTCGATTCACTTGAGAGAGACAGCGGCTGCGCCACGTTCGGACTACTCGAAAGCATCACGCAGTCCGCCGAACTTCCAAAGCACTGTTCGCGACGACCGTGCTCGTGCTCGCCAGCATGATGCGGATCTGCTGGTAGCTTCCCGGCTGCAGAGCCGTGGTAGCGCCAAGGGTTGCGAAGAAGCATTGATTGTTGGTTTCTCCCAACAGATCTACCTGCTGTGGATTCTGGGAGAGAGAAGGAGTGAGATCAACCCAACCAGAGTCATTCGGGCTGGCGCTGCCGCTCGTATTGATTTGAACGTCAGTGATCGTGACATAGATGTGACTGAACGCTCCTTTGGGGCCGGAGCAGGTTGCGGGATCGCTGACGCGTACATTCACGAAGGCGCTCATGCTTGTGGAGGATGATTTCCCGCTGTTACTACAGCCGGAAAGGACAATGGCGGAGACGAGAAGTGCAAGGATGAGTGTGCAAAACGTTGCAGTTTTCGGCATGGCGGAACCTCGGGATCCGTAACCTGACGTGTGATGATTCGAGGGCAGGAGGATGACCCTCGGGCATAATCCCGCACTCTTCATGCCAATGTTACTGGATTTGTGCGCAAACGATTGATAAACAAAGAAATAGAAGATATTCTTCAGTGAGGCATGGTGGGCATTTGATAATAGGAAACGCGGGATTTCTTGCCCCTCGCTGGAATCAATTTCAGGATTCGAGCGTCGGCATTATCGTCTTCCTGGATGCTTCCATAGGCAAGCGGTGGAGCCAGTCTGCAAGGTTTTGCGACCGCAGACTCGCTTCTCAATGTGTGCTTCTCCGTTTGCAGCCCTCAGCGCGGTTCGACTTTGCCCGTACTCGGCCGCAGCAACGGCCTGTGCCCTACAGCTTGTGCCGTCGTGATTTTTTCCATTCGGTAGCTTCCCGTCGAACTGGAAACGGGCCTCTCGAACGCTTTCACCTCTGCATTCAAAGAACTCGAACCGGCGGTCTTTCGTGATGAAGATGTTGTCCGGCTTCAAGTCGCGGTACTGTTGAGACGTTCTCCCAGAGCCTCGCCTTCGAGCAATTCACAAACCAGGAAGTAAGAAGTGTCCTGGTTACCTACATCGAAGATGGTGAGAAGGTTGGGATGGTTCAGCGCACTGAGGGCTCGCGCTTCCTGCGGAAAGCGTACCAGGCGATCAGTATCGGAGGCGAAGGCGGTGGGAAGAATCTTGATCGCGATCTGAGGCTATGCGGGACAGCATAGGATGGTGCAAACGGTGAACCGCACGCTCGCGCCTAACGGTGCTCCTACAAAGCTGTTACCGCGAAGCGTCTTGGTGCTCTCCGCGAACACTAAAAACGGGGACCCGCGCTTCTGAAATAACTCGGTAGGCTGTGCTGCCAAAAATGTGTGGAAGCCCGCACCATGGCACCTGTGCCGCGCACCCCCATCACAATCAGATCGCGTTGGTCGACTCGGCGCACCGCAATATTGCCGAAGTGGGATCGCCAAACTCAACTCTGAACTGCTGCTGGCACTTAAACGTTGTCTCCCGCAGGACCAGTTGTTGCAACTGATCGATGAAAAAGGGTTGCATCCGCTCACGCTCGGGGTTATCAGGGGCTCCCCGAACGACGTGGAGGACAGTAAGGCAGGCCTGGAATTTCTGAGAAAAAGACAGCGCATAAGCGAGCGCGCGTATGGAATCGACGGAAAAATCCGTGGGATAGAGGACATTGCGCAATTCCTTAATTCCACTCAGGCCAGCATCCGGTTGCACGGTAAGCACCGGGAT
>DASYZA010000286.1:0-2534 GCA_035946775.1 Candidatus Sulfotelmatobacter sp.
AGAAACGACTTGGGAAGCGGAACGGGCCGAGTTACAGACGGTTCTGCACTCTCCTTTGTTTGCCCGCTCTCCCGCCCTGACCCATCTTCTTTCGTATCTGTGCGAAAAGACCTTCGCCGGAGAGACCGACCAGATCAAGGAGTACTCCGTGGCGGTCGATGTCTTCGACCGGCAGGATTCCTTCGATCAGGACACGGATTCTATAGTCCGCGTGCAGGCGAACCGTCTCCGCAAGCGCCTGAGCGAATACTACGCAAGCGAGGGCGCGGCCCATCCGATTCACATCACAATTCCCGTCGGACAGTATGTGCCCGCGTTTCAGAGGATCGAGGATTCTTCGCAACATGAGGATGCGCCACCCGCTCTAGAGAGTGCGCCTTGGGATCGCAATCGCTGGACGCTCTGGCTGGTCGGCGCATTTGTTATTACCGTGGCAGCAATTTCGGCCGCGATACTACTGATCGGCGTCAGGCCAAAGCCGCAAGCGGCAATCACTCCGTTTGCCGAGCCATCGCCGGAGCCGCCGGTCGGATTGCCGGTCGGAGAAGAAGTCCACATTCTTGCCGGATCGAACCGCAAGTATGTGGATCACTCCGGAAAGGTGTGGGATCCCGACGCTTACTTCGTAGGCGGCACCGCCGTCTCCAGTTCCGTGCAGCACATCTGGCGCACGCAGGACCCGATCATCTACCGCAACAGCCGACAGGGAGATTTTGCCTACAACATACCGCTGAAGTCCGGCACATATGAACTGCGCCTGCACTTTGCCGAGAACTTCTACGGACCCGAGAATTCCGGCGGAGGCGGCGAGGGTAGCCGCACCATGATCGTCTCGGTGAACGGCAAGCCCGTGCTGAATGACTTCGATGTGCTCGCCGATGCCGGGGAAGGCCGTACCGCCGACGTCAAAGTTTTCGCTGAGATCGTACCGGCGGACGATGGGCAGCTTCATCTGGCGTTTGCATCAAGCAAGAGCGGCAGTGCGATGGTGTCGGCGATCGAGATTCTGCCCGGTATTCGAGGACACATTCGCCCGGTGCGCATCGTGGCCCGCGATGTTCCTTATTACTCCAACGACAGCCGCTGGTGGAGTCCTGACGCCTATTTCAAGGGTGGCCAACTCGCGAGCAGCCAGGAGGCAGCGCAGGACACCGACGATCCTGAGTTCTACGAGGCGGAGCGCTGGGGACACTTCTCGTACGCGATCCCGGTCGCGCCCGGCAGGTATACGGTGACGCTGCACTTCATCGAGCACGATGATGGGCCGGGGAGCGCTCAGGCGGTGCAAGGGAATGCGGCGGCTGCGGACCGCTCAGCGAAAGACCGCACATTCAACGTCTTCTGCAACGGGAAGACGGTGCTCGCGAACCTGAACATCCTCGACGAGGTGGGCGAGAACCATCCGCTGGTCCGCAAGATCAAAGGCCTCGATCCGAACGCGCAAGGCAAGCTGCTGCTGGAGTTCGTGCCGGTGACGCGGTATGCGACCGTGTCGGCGATTGAGGTGGTGGCGGAGTAAAAATTGGGAGAAACCTCCGGGCCTCTGCCCCCCGGAACCCTGACTGTGGCAAGGACTAGTTGCTCTGTTTCAGAGTTTTCTTCGCCAATGTCAGCTTAATTTCTTTTCCCTGCTCATCAAGGATATAAAAGTCTGATTTCACAATTGCGAATTTAATTGGGCCGTTGACTGTGACGGAAGGCTGCTTGTCTCTTTTGTGCTTAAGAACAAGATCTGCTTCGTAGATATAGGTTGGCGACTCTATCGTGTAGCGAATGATAGGGTATTCGCGGCCGACAAGCATCCCATTGGTGTTATTAATCATGCCGACGGTTCTGGAATGCCAGCTTTCTTGTGAGTCTTTGAGGATTCCAGACTGCCATGCACTCATCGGCACTTTTGAAGCGCCGGCAACTGAAACCAACAGTAGAGCCGAAACAGCCAGGAGTGCGTGCCTCTTCACAGTTAGCCTCCAGCCTCTATTTTTGACAGCCGTGATTAAATCACAATTAGGGAGAACCGGAGCCGGCCAAAATACTTCCGTCAAAGAGAGGAACAAATGATGGATGAGATACAGTACAACATCCTAGAATCTCGGATTAATCTCCGGGTGGCTCTTATGCGCGAGAAGTACCCGCGTCAGTGTCATGCAAAGATTGAGCAGAACCGTCTATCAGCTTTGCAGATGCTGAAAGATCACAACGGCAAAGTGCCTCAACTAGATATCTCGGAGGAACTGCGATTCGGGCTTCCCGCTCTTCCGATCAGCGCATCGAGGAGAACGCGATCAAAAGGTGGGTCCCGAAGGCGCGACGACCGTCGGCGCTCCACGAGGCGCTAGCTAGCGTCAATAGGTCAGGCGAGAATCCCCATCCTCTTGCCGACCGCCTTCAGTACTTCCAGCGCCTTCTCCAGCTCATCTTTCGTGTGGGTCGCGGTCATGATTGTCCGCACGCGCGCTTTGCCCTCCGGGACCGTCGGAAACGCGATGCCTGTGCCGAGCACGCCTTCTTTAAAGAGTTCGCGCGAGAAGTCC
>DASYZA010000287.1:0-4804 GCA_035946775.1 Candidatus Sulfotelmatobacter sp.
TTCCCCCAGAAAAGGCCTCCTGATACCCCCAGAGTTCCTGCTTTCCTCGAAAATCTTGTCAATATGTAGGAATTACACGAATTGAGCTAAGCTGCTGAAAATAATAGAAAAATAAAGCACTCTGAGCTTTCCGGTTTACCCCTTCCAATTTGCTATTCTGGATATATAGGCAATTTTTTCAGGACTTCCAAGGCGCGGCCTCCAGGTCGCGCCTTTCGTGTTTCTGGACGAATTTCGGGGCGTATCGGAATGAAGGGTTTTAAGGGCTTCAAGACGTTCAAGCAGCGTGGCGAATGGGTAGAACTGCAATTCATGGCGGCCGCAGCCTCCCGCGGATACCGCGTACTCAAACCTTGGGGCGACTCTCTCGAATACGACGTCGCCATCGAGCACGGAGGCGACATCACCCGCGTCCAGGTCAAATCCAGCAACGTCCGCAACGGCACCGGATACTTCTGCCAATTCCGCCGCAACTACCTGATCCAAAAGCCCTATTCGCTCGACGAAGTCGATCTGTTTGCGGCCTACGTGATTCCGGTAGAAACCTGGTACCTGATCCCTGCCGTGGTGATCCTGAAGCCAACGCCGAAGATCGGCATAATGATCTATCCGGTAACCGCGCTGAAAGAAGATCGTTATAAGTACGAACAGTACCGTAACGCCTGGGGATTGCTGGGAAAAAGGAGAACGGAACTGCGTCGCGCAGCCCTATGATGGGTTGCGATGAGTCTCGATGAAAGACGTTGGTCCTGAGCTTACCGCGGAGGATGCTACATTTCTATTGACAGTCATTGCGCGACAGCGTTAAGTGTTTCCGTTTATCCTAAGTAAGGGGGAGTTGCTTGCCGCCGCTGAGAATTCCAGATCGTTATAAGCCCGGAATCACAGTTCTGGCCACAATGCCAGAAAGAGCTTACGAGCAATTCGCAAATGCGCTCAGACACACCTTCTCTGCGGCAAAGGATCACAAGGAACTGGCGGGGTGGATCGCGCCAGAAGTGAACGAACTGGAGAAACCGGAGTTGGTCCAAGTGCTTGACTCGCTGACATCGCTGTACCGTCTGCGGAGCAGTCACGGAGTCTCGACCCAGCGGTTGGCGAGTGATGTTACTGCTAGCGTCTCTTCGGACAGCACAGTCAAAATCCCCGGCGAGGCCATATCCGTCTTGGAGAAGCGAGTCGCTGAGGCCCTCACAATGGATGCTCTGTCGGTCGTGAGGGTAAAGGCCAAGGAACTCCAGTTTGAAGCCGAACGGACTCTTTGCGAAGCTCGGGTGATTACGGACGTTAGACCAGTGTTCGGGAGTAATGCAGCTGATCCTCCCACCGGGTTCATAATCGTCCATAGCCTTAAGTTGGGCTATCACGACGCAAATTCGGGTCAACATAAAGAAATATACGTGGCGCTAGATGAGACCGATATTGCCAAACTTAAAGATGCCCTCAAACGTGCTGAGGAAAAGTCGAAAACACTAAAATCTAAATTGGAAACAACGGGTGTACCCGTCGTCGACTTCCAATAAGAACAGGAAGAACAAGATGTCTGAGATCGAATACTGCCAGAGACCACCTCAGCGCTGGAATCCCGCGTGGAGTCGGGAAGAAACATGTCTTCAAGTGGACCAAGAAGATGTAGACGCTTGGATCGCGTCTACCGATACTTCCTGGTTTCCCGAACCGGAACAACGAGCGACCCGAGGTAGCACACGGAGCGAGCAGCTCCGCCCAGAGTTCTCCCGATTGGCAAATGAGTGGAGACGCGAAACCTTAACTGCAGGGCATCTGTCCAAAATCGTGATGAACCCCGCATACCAACGCATCATGGCTATGGGTCCCGACATCATTCCGCTCATACTAGAGGAACTTACCCAGACGCCCGGGCACTGGTTTTGGGCTCTCCACAACCTCGTCCCAGAAGGCTCCGACCCCGCCGAAGGCTGCACATCAATCCGCGAGGCGGCCAATGCTTGGCTGGAGTGGGGCAGGCGCGAGGGATTTCTGTGACCGAGGACGCTGGAGGCTACGACGAACTCGCGGAGGTCCTCACACTTGAGCATTACTTCCCGGGTTTAAAGGGACAAACGGGATACAAGAGAACAAGCGACGCAACCAGCGAGTACAACTGCCTTGCTTGGGCACTGGGCATAAATTGGGCCCGCTACGATCCAGAGCCAAACTGCCCTGGTTATTATTGGTTTCCCAATGTCGAGCGGGTCTGGTCACTGAGAGCAATCCGAAAGATCTTCGAGTATCACGGCTATGAGCTTTGTGACAGCTATGAACTTGAACATGGTTACGAAAAAGTCGTTTTTTACCTCGATCAGTCCGGTGAGCCTCAGCATTTTGCTCGGCAGCTCGCCGACGGCAAGTGGACCAGCAAGCTAGGTGATTTCATCGACATTGAGCACGACGACCTCAATAGCATCGTTTGCACCGACTACGGGAAACCCGGAACGGTATTAAGGCGCCGCCTGAGACCCAACGAACTCTAACCAACCGCAACGATCAGGTTCGCGAGCAGCCATCGAGGCTGACACTCGCAACTGCACAACCACCGGCGCTACGCGCCGACCGGCTCCGCCTTGGTCGTCAGCAACTGCCGCAGCACGTACTGCAGGATCCCGCCGTTCGCGTAGTACAGGGCTTCCTGCGGAGTGTCGATGCGCACCACCGCTTCGAACTCCACCGGATCTTTGCCCTTGGCGGTGGCCTTCACTTTTACCGTTCGACCGGCGGCGAAGTGATCCACGACATCGCGGACGCCGGTGATCTCGAAGACTTCCTCGCCCGTGAGCTTCAGCGAGTCTGTGTTCTGGCCCGCCGGGAATTGCAGTGGCAGAATGCCCATGCCCACCAGGTTCGAACGGTGAATGCGCTCGTAGCTTTCGGCGATCACCGCCCGCACGCCGAGCAGCGCCGGACCTTTCGCCGCCCAGTCGCGCGACGATCCGGACCCGTACTCTTTTCCCGCGAGAATGACCAGCGGCGTGCCCGACTCGCGATACTTCTCCGAGGCGTCGAAGATCGACATCTCGGCATTGGTCGGCAGATGGCGCGTGAATCCGCCTTCGGTCTGTACCAGCTTGTTCCGCAGCCGGACGTTGGCAAACGTGCCGCGGACCATCACTTCATGATTGCCGCGACGTGATCCGTAAGAATTGAAATCGGACGGTTTGACGCCATTCTCCTGCAGATATTTTCCTGCAGGACTGTCTTTCTTGATCGAGCCCGCCGGGGAGATGTGATCGGTGGTGACGCTGTCGCCCAGAACAGCCAGCACGCGCGCCTTCTTGATGTCATGCACGGGCGCAGGTTTCACGTCCATGTCGTCGAAGTAAGGCGCCCTGCGGATGTAGGTCGAGTCCGTCTCCCACGCATAGGTCTCGCCCTTCGGCACCGAGAGTCCGCGCCAGCGCTCGTCGCCCTGAAAAACTTCGCTGTAGGATTTCGAAAACATGTCGGACGAAATGGAGTGCTGAATCGCCTCTTCGACTTCGCGCGAGGTCGGCCAGAGGTCGGCGAGGTAAACCGGCTGTCCGTCCCGGTCCTTTCCGAGCGCCTCTTTGCGCATGTCGAGATCGATGCGTCCGGCAAGGGCGAACGCAACGACGAGAGGCGGCGACATCAGATAATTTGCCCGGACTTCGGAGTTGATCCGTCCTTCGAAGTTGCGGTTCCCCGAAAGCACCGACGCGACGACGAGTTCTTTCTCGTCAATCGCCTTCGATACTTCCTCCGGAAGCGGCCCCGAGTTGCCGATGCACGTCGTGCATCCGTAGCCGACGAGATTAAATTTTAGCTTCTCGAGATACGGCATGAGCCCCGCCTTCTCGAGGTAGTCGCGCACGACTTTCGATCCCGGAGCCAGCGAAGTCTTCACCCAGCCGGGAACGGTCAGGCCTTTCTCGACCGCCTTCTTCGCCAGGAGTCCCGCGCCAATCAGCACCGAGGGATTCGACGTGTTGGTGCACGAAGTTATCGCGGCAATCACCACGCTGCCATGCTTCAACGAATCTTTGACGGAAGCAGAAACATGCTCGTGCACATTCGGATCTTCCACGCCAATCGCCGCCGGGCTTCCGCCTTCGGCTTCCCACTTGTTGTTATTGGCAGGAGCAGCAGTCTTCGTCGCAGCTTTCGGTTTGATCAACGACGGCAAAGATTTCTGAAACGACTCTCCTGCCTGCGAGAGCACAACGCGATCCTGCGGGCGCTTCGGCCCGGCAAGCGACGGCTCAACGGTTGCAAGATCGAGCGACAACATCTCGGAGTACTCCGCCTCGGGAGTCTTCTCGTCGTGGAACAATCCCTGCTCGCGGCTATACGCCTCCACCAAAGCGATCTGCTCCGCGCTGCGCCCGGTGAGTTGCAGATACTTCAGCGTCTCCTTGTCGATCGGGAAAATTCCGCAAGTCGCCCCATACTCCGGAGACATGTTCGCAATCGTAGCCCGATCCGCCAACGATAAGTCCCTCAGGCCCGGGCCGTAGTATTCAACGAACTTGCCGACGACTCCATGTTTGCGGAGCATCTCTGTAATTGTAAGAACCAGATCGGTCGCCGTCGCTCCCTCACGCAACCGCCCAGTCAATTTCACACCAACGACCAGCGGAATCAGCATTGAGACCGGCTGCCCAAGCATCGCAGCTTCAGCTTCAATTCCACCCACACCCCAACCCAGCACCCCCAAACCGTTCACCATCGTACTGTGGCTGTCGGTGCCTACTAATGTGTCGGGGTAGGCTTGGCGCTTGCCGGGGGAGTCGTGGACGAAAACTACGCGGGCGAGGTATTCGAGGTTGAC
>DASYZA010000288.1:0-6963 GCA_035946775.1 Candidatus Sulfotelmatobacter sp.
ACACCCGCAAGCGCCAAACAAGGCATGAGCGCGCTCGCCAAGCTGGGGATCGCAGCAGTCGCGATCATCTTCGTCGGTGGCGCAGCGGGCGCTGTCGGCGTGTACTACGTCGCCCATCGCGTCAGCCAGAAGATCCATCAAGCTGCAGACGGAATTCTTGGATCAAGTTCCGGTTCAAGCACGACTTCCCATGGGGAAAGCTCCGGTCCGGGGGGATCGGAGGCTGGGCGCTCAGCGGAAAGCGGCACCACAGGGGATGTGTGCCGCTTGCTGAGCAAAGAGGATGTCAGCAAAGCCATCGGCGTCGAAATCGTCCGCACGCAGCCCGAAGACAACGGTTGCACCTACATCGCCAAGGGCACCCAGGCCGAAATGGCGGCGAAACATATGAAGTCCATGGTCGGAGACGAGGGCGGAAATAAACAGGCACAGGACATTGCGCAGAAGGTTGGCAGCGGGATGTTCAGCATGCTTCAGAGTCAGGAGCCCGCCTCCGAGCAGGACGGTTCCGGCGAGGTGCCGGTGTTTTCCTTCACGGTCGATCAACATGCAGCCGAGGAACAGATGCGTCTGAACGCCAAAATTCTTGGCAATCTCGGCTCGCAGCAAGGTCTGCCGGGAATCGGCGACCAGGCTTTCGTGTCTGCCGACGGAATGATCTTTGTGCGTAAGGGGAAAAGTTTCGTTCGCATCTTGTATCTCTCGTGCCCCTGCGGCACCGAGCAAGTAAAACCACTGGCTAAGGAAATCGCAGATGCGCTGTAGGGCAGGCGATAAAAGGGCGTGACATGAGGCCATCAACCAAACCTCGCAGCTTTGCATTCCTGGATGCACGATTTGCACTCTTGTGCATCCTGATCCTCACGCTGGTTTTCGCTGCGTCTTGCAAAAAGAAGGGACCGCATCCGGAGTCAGCGTCAGGGAACGAATCGCGCCAGCCGGCCGTCGGCACGTCTTACCTGCCGCAGGATATTTTTGGGCCAGAGGCCGTGCCTGGAGCGACCGTCCTGAAACCGGTTGATCTCCACTCTTTGTCTGAAAGCGAGACGAAGTTCGGTGTCGCGCCCCAGCGTTCCAGTGCCGTGGAGTACCAGCCCGACGTGATCATCATGGAGCACGGCGACAAGGCGATCCGCTCTATCGCCAGCAATGGCATGGAGTGGGAATTCGACGCCAACGCCGAACATGTAAGCGAATTCCAGGAAGGCAAGATTGTTTTTGCGACTGGAAGAGCGGTTGGCCGGATTATTAGCCTCAAGCGGGAGGGCGGTTCGGTTAAGGCGATCCTCGGGCCGATTCAGATCACCGACGTGATCAAAAACGGCAAGTTCAAAATGGACTCTCCGGTCTCGGCCGACAACATGATCTCTTACGTGGCGCCGGATTATCCCCAGGAACCGGATCAGCCACCGCCAAACAAGACGACTTCCCACGAATCGGAGGGAGGCTCGCAGATCGAGCGAGCCGTGGTTGTCTCGAGCATTCACGGCGGCATTTGGACCCCGATGTCAGTAGCCCAGACCTACTCGGGTGGCCGGCGAGTTACCTTTCAGAGGATTGGAAATCGATGGGTAAGCCCCCAACTTGCGCCAGCGAGGCTGGATCGACGACTACGGTTGAACTCTTTCGCGCACTTGCGCAACGCCGCTTTCCAACAACAACTGCCTGGTGTGCCGGGCATGCAGACTCCGCAGTTTCCTGAAGTGCCCTTTACGCCGCAGCCTCCCGCCAAGACTGCCGGCACTCCTCCCACGGTAGACGTGGGCGATATTCGCACCGTGGGTGTCATGAATCCCTCCTACATCGGGGTTCAGTTTTATTCGAAGAACGCGCCAGGCGGACTCGCCGTATTTGCCGAGGCGCTGATGGACGTGAATGACGTTCACCTGCACTTCAGTCTGGATATCGTCGACGGAAAGGTCATCACCTGCGGTATGGATATCGGTGGAGCCCTTGGAGTGACGCTGCACATGGACTCGCACACTACCAAGGATTTCCAGGTCAACATCCATAAGAAGTGGTGGGTGCCGATCGACCTGACGATTCCGATTGGGCTCGGAAATGTTGTCGGGATTCCATTCAGCGTGACGTTCAACATGATGCTGGACGTCAATTCCGGCTTCAGCGCCAAACAATCCATTCTCACCGCTGAAGGCGACTACACCTACTCGGGAGGACTCTGGGCTGGATACAAGGCGGTAGGTGGGTGGCAGTTGAGCCCGGTCAAGGATATCAAGGCGCGAACGGATATGGGTCGCTCCATTCAGGGAGTCTCGGTTGGGATCAATTCATTGGTGTTAGGGGCCTCCATAAGGGCCATGGTTGGCATTGGCGCGTTCGGATTCAACACGGGCGTATATGTTGGCATACGGTTCGACGGAACACTGCTTCGCGCTCCGGACATTACTCTGCCCTGTAAGCAAGCAACGATTGATGGCTATATGGACTCTGGTGTCGGCTACTCGCTTCCCGGCTTCGTCGTTGACGTGATCAACAAATTCCTCAGTGTGTTTACGAAATATCAGATTGATCGGGTGGGAACTCTATTGAAAGGGCCGACAGGCGACCTTTTCCACGGCATCACCCAGATTCCCGCCGCTTGTGCGTCGCAGAACAAGGGAGGCGGATGACCTATGAGCTATTGCGGAAATTGCGGGGCACAGATTCACGAAGGACAAAACTTCTGCTCAGGCTGCGGCGCTTCGGTTAGTGCAGCAAACGGCCCGGCTCAACAGCCCACGAAAGCGTCAACTGACAGCGGCGCTGCGCAACAGAGCAGTGAAGCCACCTTGCAGAAACTCGCGACGCTGAAAGCGCTGGCGCCGCCTCCTTCTAAGAATTCAGGCAAGAAGATCCTGATTGCCGTGCTCGCGGTCTTTCTCGTCGGCGCAGTCGCAGCTGTCGCCGGCGTCGTGTATGTCGGGCTTCGGGTAAAGCAGAAAGCTGCTGCAGCCCTCGACAAACTCGAAAGCAAGCCAGAGGCCCACAAAGCCACGGAGGAAACGGGCTCAGGTAGCGCGAAAAACTCGAATGAGGGAAATAGAGCTGATGGCTCATCTAGTACCGATCCTGATAATCCCCTCACGGCGGCGCTGGGAAAGTTGCAGGGAGGCGACGGCGGCGGCAGTTCGATGGGCAACATGGCCAAGAGCATCTTCGAGGACCTCGGAGCCAAAAATCCCGACATGCCGCCGGATCTGGTTCGCAACATTCCGTATTCGGCTTTGACAACCCCCCTGCCCTGTCCAGTGACCACCGATCAAATTGATCCGTCGCAATTGGCCGCCGGAAGAATTCTATTCAAGCCCGGAACCGTCCTGACCTCGTCATGGTCTCTGCCATTGGCGGACGCCGAGAGCGACAACATCATTCGGTCGGTTTCTCCATCATCGCTGGTTTTTGAATACAACGGCGTCGCGGCGCTCGGCTTGGATATGAAATACAAAAGCCGTCCCGATTTCAACGAGACTGTCTGCGCCAAGGACATCGCTGAAGGTGAAGCTTATGCCACCGGGTGGACGGCGAAATCGCTCGAAGAGCCGATTACTCCGGGCCTTTATCCGGGTGTTGCGCGCCTGCTTGTCCCCGCGACGAAGTTTAATCAGTTGAAATCCTCGGGTTCGACCGGATTGGTTTTCGCCTTGTATGACTACATGGACGCGCTCACGGAATGGGAGTTGCTTGCCTGGAAAGGAATCTTCACCCGTGTTGAGCCGAACGATGTTCCATTTCCGCTGATCATCAATGACCAGCGCGTTACCGTGCCCGCCATCCATGTTCGTGCCAGCATGAAAGTCATCGAAACTGCAGGCCGCTTCGGCCCACGCGATCAACCCCTCGACGCGTACATCCTGGATGATCCCAATACTCCGGTCATGCTGTCTTGGATGATGGGGAAAGACATGCACCAGGATGATTCCTTCAAGGTGCAATTGGTTCGCGTCACTTATCCCCGCGACAAGCCGACCATCGAACAACAGCTTGCTAAGAGCCGCAAGGCGATCACGTGGGGAATCAATTTTGACTTCAACAGCGACGTAATCCGGCCGGTATCGGAACCGGTCCTCAAGGAAATCGCGCAGGTGATGGTCGACCGGCCTGACTGGAGACTAACGGTCACCGGCCACACCGATAACATCGGCGGTCACAAATACAACCTGGAGCTTTCGCAACGCCGCTCTGATGCGGTGAAGAGAGCTCTTGTCGATCGCTATCACGTGGACCCCAACCGGCTTTCAACCGGGGGAGACGGAGATTCGGTTCCGATCGACACGAACGACACTCTGGAAGGTCGTGCGCGAAACCGGCGGGTGGAACTGACTCTCGACTAAATTTCCGATCGGAATAAGTAGCTAAGTGCCATCACAAACTCGCTTTAACAATAAAGGAGACCGATTATGCATTTCAGAACCATTGGAAGTCTCACATCCGTAATGCTGCTCGCCACTGCTGTGATCGGTTCGACCATGGGATTCGCTGCAGACTCCAGTGAAAAGTTGACCGGCCTGCCTATGCACCCAGGCCTGAGCTTTCAGCAGGCAGTTAATTCTGCGGTTTGCGGCAAGAGAGCCGTGGTGAACCTGTACGATGCTCCCCCTGATACAAGCCTTACGGAGTACGTCGCTTGGCATAAGCAGCAATTGAAGGGCTTTCATTACGTTCACAAAGTGTGGGACGAACGTGCGCAAGAGATGTTTTATAGCCCGGACGGCTCAAGAGGCATCAGCATCACAGGCACTCCGGATGGCAGAGGAGTCTTTGATGTTGGTTACATCAAGCTCTCTTCGAATCTCACCATTCATCAGGAAGACGCATTCGACCCTTCGAATCCCGCGTGCAAATAGGCGTGGAAAGTAGTGACCAAATACGTTTGGGCTTTTGCAGTTCGAGAATGGAGGAGTTCCGATGAAGACGCTGTGCTTAATCGCTGCACTATTCGCACTCACTTTGGCAGCCGCAGGTCAGGGAAAAACACTTACGAACGATCCGCTGACGGACTTGCCCCTGATTCCGGCAACCGATTCCGGAAAACGTATCGCGAACTTGTCGATCATATACAACGAACCGATACATATGCCGGGAGCTCAGATCTGCAAGAGCAAATTCCAGGGCGATTTCTATTCCCTTTTCAACATCAAAGTGGACGCAGCGGTTGCCTGGTATTCCTCGCATCTTTCCGGCTTCAAGAAAGTTAGCGGATATGAATCCGGCCGGTCGCAGACTGCGTTCTACAACTTAGATCGAACACTTCTGGTCATCGTGACCGGCAATCCCGGAGCTTCTGGCGAGAACACAGGCGCCTATTCCGTAGCCTACCAACGCTATCAGCCTGGCCTCTCCGAGAAGACCGTGGCTAGTCTGACGCAAGGGAAGATCGTCTGCCAGTGACTGAATGCCGAACGAATTGTCCGCTGAAATCCATCATTCGAGCTTTGCCCACGACATGGAGTCGACATGAAGGGATTTGCTTTGATTTCTGTTGCCGTTCTGAATTGCGCAATGCTTGTGGTCTGCGTAAACGCACAGTCACCAACATCAGCACCGAGCCCGGCGGCCGAACTTGTCGGACTCACCAAAGCCCTGACAGGAGAATGGTCGCTGAGTGTGAAATTTGAGCCCAGCGCGTCCGCACCGAATGGGCTGGCCAACACTGGAGAAGAAACCTGGCGAGCAGGGCCAGGTGGATTCACGCTCCTCGAAGAAGAGCATCTGCGTTTTCCCGAGGCGGACGCCTTTTTCCTGGGGATCATATGGTGGAACACCGCGACCAAAAGTCTGCATGGGATGGAATGTCAAAACCTTCTGCCGTACACATGTGACGTCAAGGGCGCGCAGAACGACATCACCATGAACTGGGATGGCAAACAGTTCGTCATCGATGAAGTCGAAACGTCACAGTCTGGGAACAAATCAATCTGGCACGAGGCCTGGTCAGACATCACGCCTACGTCATTTGTTCAGACTGGGGAATATGGAGATCCCGTCGGACCGAGAAAGCTCCTGTTCACGATTCGGGCCACGAGAGTCACCGCAACTCGGGGCGAGAACGAGATTCATGGGGACCATCCAACATCGAGTGCCGCAGATCCGGCGCCGGAACTGCAAAGTCTCGCAAAGGCCCTGAAGGGCAACTGGTCTACAGCGTATGAGTTTGCGCCCGGAGGCATGTCGCCAACCGGAGGCACGGGTACCGGCGACGAGAACTGGCAAACCGGCCCGGGTGGATACGTTTTGATGGAAGAGGAGCACGTGCGTGCTCCCTCCGGGGAAATGTTTCTTATCGCGTTTCATTGGTGGGACAAAACGACAAACCGGCTGCGTGGGATGCTTTGCAACAATTCCGGTCCAGCTGCTTGCGATTTCAGCACCTACTCCAACAGTTCCCTGAAGTGGGATGGAAAACAACTAACCATTGACATGGAATTCCCGCAAAACGGCAAAAAGATGACTTGGCACGAAGTCTGGTCGGGCATCACTGCGACTTCCTTCACGCAAACCGGCGACATGGGCGAGGTGGGTGGTCCGCTGAAAAGGGTCCTCACAATTCACGGGATTAAGAACTCATCGAACGCCAAAGGATTACCTGCAGTGAGGACCGGCGACGAGGTCGCTCAGCACGTCGACGTGCTTTTCAATCCTCTGCCCGCGGAGTGGGTGACTGAACAGAACGTAATGGACCCGATCTGGGAGCCGCTTGGATACAAAGGAGTCAACTATTACGCCTACGGTAGGCCGGTATCCGGTAAAAGCTTTGCCGCGCGCAGTGACCCCAGTTCCTACCTTTACCAAGCTTGGCTCGGAGCCTACGTGATCGTTGGAGGAAACCCCGTCTTTGGATCTGGTGAAAAAGACGCGCAGTGCGCCGCTTTTTTAAAGCTCGCCGAGTACGACCAGAAATCCTGGCTCGCCGCGATGGGCGATCCTCATCCTTTTGCTGATTTTTCAGGGAAGAGGCACTTTTTA
>DASYZA010000289.1:0-32232 GCA_035946775.1 Candidatus Sulfotelmatobacter sp.
ACGCCATGTCTCCTTTTACGCAAGCAGAAATCACACTCACTCGTTGCAGTTCCTTCTGACTCAACGCGAACGTCCTTCCTCTCATGGAGTGACATTTTCACGTTGCTGTTAGGGGGTGACAGAATTATGGAGCTAAAACACATAGAACAGCAGCGGCTTGTCTATGCGGTCACGCCGCGCTACTCTTGCTGGCGATGAAAACGAGAGTTTCCTTCTTGCTTGCACCGCTTTTCTGCGTTTCGGTAGTTGCCCAATCACAGAACCTGTCTGCTCCTCCCGTTTCCGTTGTAGTGAAGGCGGCAAGAGTGCTTGATGTGCGCAAAGGCAGCTACGTTGAAAATGCCGCGATCTGGATCGAAGGCGAGCGGATCAAAGAGGTCGGTCTGTCCGCGGAAATTCAGGGGCGTGCCCCCAAGAACGCAAAAGTAATTGATCTGGGGCGTGCAACCGTTCTTCCCGGACTGATCGATTGTCACACGCATATCATGGCGCGTATCCCGCGAGGCGATAATGGATACATCGTTAATCTTGCGACCAAGTCGCAAGCATTTCGCGCGCTCGAAGGTGCGTACAATGCTCGCGAGACGCTCGAAGCGGGTTACACGACAATTCGCGATGTCGAAAGCGAAGGCTCGGAATACGCTGACGTCGCCTTGCGCGATGCGATTTCCGAGGGTTTAGCAGTGGGTCCGCGGATGCAGGTTGCAACGCGTGCGATCGCTGCTGTCGGCCAGTACAACCCTTTCGGTATCTCGCCAGATTTGAAAGACTTTCCAACGGGTGCGCAGATGATCAGCGGTCCGGAGGAGGCGCGACGGGCGGTCCGTGAACAGATCGGCCACGGAGCCGACCTGATCAAACTGTATGCCGACTGGCAATATCCGACACTGACGGTCGACGAGATGCGCGTTATCGTCGAAGAGGCGCACAAGCAGAAGCTCAAAGTCGCGGCGCATGCAACCACGCCCGAGGGAATCAAGAACGCGCTCACCGCGGGAGTCGACTCGATTGAGCATGGTCACCGAATCAACCGCGAAGATCTCGAGATGATGAAGGCGCAGGGAACGTTTCTTGTGCCCACAATTGGAGTGATCGATCTCGATGTGGAGGCCGCCAAAGACAAACCCATGAGCCCTGAGCAGCGAAGGAGGTTCGATGCCTTTCTGCGTGGCATTGAGCAAGAGGTTCAGACTGCCAAGAGTCTTGGGGTTAAAATTGCCGCCGGCTTCGATTCCGCCGAGGCCGAGACCCAAGGCAAAAACGCAACTGAGCTGGAATCGATGGTTAAGCGTGGGTTGACCCCATTGGAAGCAATTCAGGCCACGACTGTGAGCGCAGCAGAGTTGCTGAGTTGGCAGGACAAAGTAGGTGTGTTGGAACCCGACCACTACGCGGATGTGATCGCGGTGGAAGGCGATCCGCTCAGAGACATCACGGTGCTACAGCATGTGGAGTTCGTGATGAAAGGCGGACAGATCGTTAAGGACGCCTCCGCTGTCGGTCATTGATAGCCTGATCTCGGCTTTAGAATCCTTGGGCGACCAGATCGTCTATCGTCAGGGAACTTTGCGAACTATCGCCCTTCATCATCTTCTCAACGTATTTCGCGATGAGATCGGCTTCCAGGTTGACCGGATCGCCCGGCTTCAGCGAATGCAGATTGGTCATCTCCACCGTGTGCGGAATAATGGCAATCGTGGAGCGATTCTTTTCCAATTTCGCCACAGTAAGGCTTATTCCTTCGATCGAAATGGATCCTTTATAGACCGTGTATTTCTCGATCTCGGCAGGGAGTTCAATCGCCAGCCACCAATTGCCCGAGTCCGCGATTTGCTCGAACGAAAGCAGTTTGCCAACGCCATCCACGTGACCCTGCACGATGTGGCCACCGAATCGTCCGTCGGCCTTCATGGGCAATTCGAGATTGACCAGTGCTCCTTCATGAATGCGGGAGAACGATGTGCGTACCCAGGTTTCCGGCGCGAGATCGGCGCAAAAGGATCCCGGCTTAATGTCCAGGGCCGTCAGGCAAACCCCACTCACAGACACACTATGACCTGTTCCCAGTTCTTTGGGAGCGCGTTCGGCGGCAATGGTGATGCGCCGATTCTCTCCATGCTGCTCGATGCAGGTGATGCGTCCAATTTCTTCTACGATGCCAGTAAACATGATTGTCTCCGGACCCAACATGATAGACGACGCAGCCAAAGGGGGCATTGATGATTGTTGATTTGTGATTGTTTGAATGAAACGCAATTGAGCGAACGACATCAAATCAACAATTCTCCACTTCTCCGCAGGGCAAAAGGCTCACTCCGCGTAGGGGTCCCGCAGATACCCTTCCACGGCGAAGTCTTCACCAAAACGGTACAGATGCAGATGTTTGACGTGGGCAGCCTCATTCATTTGGCGAAATCCCGTTCCCCCGGCGAACGGTACGGAGCCGGTTCCACCCAGGATTTTCGGCGCATAGAACAGGAAGACTTTATCGATCACTCCGGCTGAGAGGGCAGCCCAGTTAACCGTGGCTCCGCCCTCAATCATGAGGCTCAGGATTTCCAGTTCTCCCAAACGCCGAAGGATCGCAGGCAGATCAGGACGGCCGTTTTCCTGAAACGCGGAAATTTTCTCCACACGGACTCCGTGGGCCTCTAGTTCGGCCTGCTTCCGTTGGTCCGCCGCGGCGCAGAAGACGAGCACGTCGTTCTTGCGTTCGGCAGCAACGCTTTTCACCAGCCTGGAATCCATTGGAATCCGTAGTCGCGAGTCGAGAACGACGCGCAACAGCGGTCGCCTGCGGGGACGCCCAGTTCGGTCGGTCAGCAGCGGATTGTCGGTGAGAATTGTTCCCGCGCCGACCATCAGGGCATCGTGCTGATGCCTTAACTCCTGCGCCTGTTCGCGTGCTGTATCGCTGGTAATCCAACCTCCGGGCGGGATGCCGCTCTTCACTGCGAGAGTTTCCTGGGAAGGCGGCGCGATTTTCCCATCGAGCGTCATTGCTGATTTCAAAGTCACCAGAGGCGTGCCTAGCCGGATATATCGGGCGAACGCCTCATTCAGTTTCCGTGCTTCCGCTTCAAAGCGTCCGATTTCAACTTGAATACCGGCCGATCGAAGTTGGTCGAATCCGCGTCCGCTGACTTTCGGATTGGGATCTGCCATCGAAGCCACAACCCTGTGAATGCCGGCTTTGATCAGGGCGTCGGT
Organism: Candidatus Sulfotelmatobacter sp.; assembly: GCA_035946775.1. GTDB lineage: Bacteria > Acidobacteriota > Terriglobia > Terriglobales > Acidobacteriaceae > Sulfotelmatobacter. The sequence goes on from DASYZA010000289.1 coordinate 3,211, forward strand.
GCAGGGAGGCGTTTTTCCCTGATGGCCATGAGGTTCGAGATTGATATACAGCGTTCCGCCCTTTGCTTTGGCTCCAGCTTGCTCGAGAGCGGTGATCTCGGCGTGCTTCACCCCATCGTAAGTGTAGGAACCGCTACCAACGACGGTGCCCCCGGAATCAGTGATCACCGCTCCGACGTAGGGATTTGGTGACGCCAGACCGATGCTCTGACGCGCCAGTTCCAGTGCGCGGTAAAGATGCGGTTCGTCAGCGGATTGAGCGGACATTGAGGGATGAATCTAACAGGGTTTTCCCAACGTTCCAGGCTTTACTCGAACAATGAGTCCACGAATTCTTTCGGATCAAACGGCAGCAAGTCGCCTGCTTTTTCACCGACTCCAACGTAGCGAACGGGCAATCCAAGTTCACGGCAAATCGCGACTACCACCCCGCCCTTGGCGGTTCCGTCGAGTTTGGTGAGCACAATTCCCGTAACGCCCGCGGATTCGGTGAACAGGCGCGCCTGCTGCAAACCGTTCTGTCCGGTCGTTGCGTCCATCACCAGGAGAGTCTCGTGCGGAGCGCCGGGAATAATCCGCTGCGCCGTGCGCCGCATCTTGTCGAGTTCCGCCATCAAGCTGGCCTTGGTATGTAGACGTCCCGCAGTGTCTACGACCACATAGTCCGTCTTGCGCGCCGTGGCTGCTTGTAGCGCGTCGAACAACACTGCGGCGGGGTCTCCTCCAGGCTTCGTCTTGATCACCTCAGTCCCGGTGCGCTGACCCCAGATCTCCAACTGCTCAATGGCGGCTGCCCGGAACGTATCGGCGGCACAGAGAAGGACGTTCTTGCCCTGCGAGCGAAATACTTGAGAAAGCTTGCCGATCGTCGTGGTCTTGCCCGTGCCATTGACTCCTACGATCAGGATGACCTCCGGCGTGCCATCGACCTTGCTGACCGGCCTCGAGTTCGTCGCACTCAGGATCGTCAGCAATTCCTCTTTCAACAGCCGCTTCAGTTCTTCGACATCCTTGATCTGCTTGCGGTCTGCTTTCTCACGCAGCTTACCGAGTACTTCCTGCGTAGTGGACATGCCGAGATCGGCCCCGATCAGCGTCGCTTCCAGATCGTCAAGCGTATTGCGGTCAATTTCTTTGCCGAATGAGACGACCTCGTCGATGCGCTCCGCCAGATTCTCGCGGGTGCGCGTGACGGCCTCTTTCATTCGGTCAAGAAAGCCGGTCTTCTTTTCTTCCGTGAGACTGCCAAACAAAGTCTGAATCATAAGAAATGCCTAAACGTCGATTATACGGGCTTTAGGGATGCATCCCTTGTCAGCCGACTGCGATATGCCTATCGGGGCGACAGATACCTGTTATTCTTGCCCGTCAATCGTCCCCGTTTGGTCGCGCATGCGTCACCGACCACCCCATTCGCGAGAGTTCTGGAAAGGCGCCGCACGAGTCGGTTGGATTTGCGTCGTCTTCTTCGGTATCGGCTTAAGGGCACAACAATCGCCACAAGCGCCCAATTTTCCCCACTCTACTCAGCAGCCCGCAAGTGAAATGGCCGTCAAAGAGGAGTCCACCACTGCCAAAATGTCAGAGGCCGCCAAGTTGCGGGTTAACGTGCGACTCGTTCTCGCGCGGGTTGTGGTGCGCGACCAGATTGGCCATCCAATTGGGAATCTGCAGAAGGAAGATTTCGAGCTCTATGACAACGGCAAGGGGCAGGTCATCTCGAACTTTGACGTGGAGGGAAACTCGGTGAAGCCGGAAACGCCGGTTTCAAGCGGCACAGCTACCCCGGTGCCGGCGACCGTGCGAACTCCGCCAACATTTCCGGCGCGCTATATCGCTTATCTCTTCGACGATGTTCGACTGAACTTCGGGGACCTGGCTCGCGTGCGCGATGCTGCACAGCACCGGATTGAGGAATTGCCTCCGACTGACAGGATTGCGATCTTCACTACCTCGGGACAGACTGTGGCTGACTTCACCGACGATCGGGTCACATTACGCAGGACTCTGGCCGCTCTTATGCCGCGTCCCTCGCGACTTATGGAAGACAACAGCTGTCCGTACATCACTATGTACATGGCAGATCTGATCGAAAACAAGAATGATTCACAGGCTCTGCAGGTAGCGGTGGACGATTACATGGTTTGTGCACAACTTCCCGGCCAAATGAGAGCCGCTGCTACTGCAACCGTGGAATCAATTGCCAGAGGAGTCCTGAGTGTGGGCCAGGAGGATAGCCGAGTCTCGCTTCGTGTGATGCAGGACGCCGTTCGGCGAATGTCGGGACTGCCCGGCCAAAGGACGATTGTCCTGGTTTCGCCCGGTTTCCTAACCCCGGAACTGGAATATGAGTACGGCGACCTGATCGATCGAGCGTTGCGCGAGCAGGTCGTGATCAACTCCCTGGATGCGCGCGGACTGTACGTCATAATTCCAGGGGGAGATGCTTCCGTCGCGGGCCAGCATCCCGACTCTGGTTTACGGACCATGTACGAGACAAACTCCGCGTCGCAGGACAGCGATATTCTCGCAGTTCTCGCCGATGGTACCGGTGGCACATTCTTCCAGAACAACAACGACATGGACGAAGGTCTCAGGCGGCTGGCGGATGTTCCCGAGTTCTATTACGTCCTCGGCTTCACTCCGCAAAATCTGAAGAGTGACGGAAAGTTTCATTCCATAAAGGTGAGGTTGGCTAACCACCAGAAATACGATGTGCAGGCCCGCCGTGGTTATTACGCTCCGCGCCATGAGATGGATACCGCTGAAGAATCGAAGCGCGAGATTGATGATGAGATCTTCTCGAATGAGGAGTTGCACGATTTGCCCGTCAAGCTGCACACCGAATTTTTCAAGCCGACTGACGATTCCGCAAAACTGACGGTGCTGGCGCGCATCGATGTGAAGCAGCTTCACTACAAGCAATCGAATGATCGAAATAACAACGATCTGACGATCGTGACCGCCGTGTTCGATCGAAACGGGAACTTCCTACAGGCGCAACAAAAGCTCGTGCAAATGAGCTGGAAGAATGAGACGTTGCAGGCGAAGCTGAATTCTGGAATCACACTGAAATCCAGCTTTGACGTGAAACCCGGACGTTATCTGGTGCGCGTAGTCGCCCGCGATAGCGAACAACAACTCATGTCGGCAGAGAATGGCTCGGTTGACATTCCGTGAGGCAGATAAATGCGCCGCGGCTTTGCGAAGGTGCTATGCTTAACGCGTACCTTCCCCGTCGGTGTCGTATGACGAATTCACCGAGCGGTTCCCGGTGCTCATCGGTTTCTTCTCTATGCACCGGCTTTGTAATATTCCTATTTTGTGCTGTTCCGTATTTCCGGGCGCAGCAAGTTTCATCCTCACCAGCAAACACTTCTTCCCAGGAACCCCAGAGCGAGTTGCAGGTTGAAGATGAATCGGCCACGGCAAAGGTGGCGGAGGCGGCGAAAATCCGCGTAAACGTTCACCTGGTGTTGGTGCGAGTCGTGGTGCGGGATACGAGCAGCCACGCAATCGGAAATCTACGTAAAGAAGATTTCGAACTGTTCGACAATGGCAAGCCGCAGACAATTTCGGAATTCGATGCGGAGCATATAACGCAGCTTTCAGCTACGTCCGGCGCCCATCAAACAGCGGCGGGAAAGTCGAAGCCTCTCGCACCATCTGAGCTTCCTACCCGATATGTCGCCTATCTTTTCGACGATGCACGCATGACGTTCGACAATCTTGCAAAGGTACGCGAGGCCGCGCAGCACCGGGTAGACGAGTTACCTCCCACCGACAGAGCCGCGGTTTTCTCGACCTCCGGCCAAACGAATCTCGATTTCACCGATGACCGTGCTGCCCTGCATCAGGCTTTCAACCACATACAAGCTGAACCGTTGCAAGGACGAAAGGTCACAGACTGCCCTGACATCAGTCTGTACATGGCAGATGCCATCGTCAACAAGAATGACCAATATGCGTTGAATGCAGCGGTTGACGAATTTATTCAATGCAACCAGAGCCATCTTATAACCCAGGCCGCTATAGAGGCTGTCGTCAGGACTCTTGCCAGACAGGTTCTAATTCTGGGCGAGGAGCAAAGTCGATTGGAACTGCGCCTTCTGAACAACGTAGTGCAGCGCATGTCGGCTCTGCCGGGACAGCGAATCCTGGTGCTGATTTCGCCAGGCTTTTTATCGCCGGAGTATGAGTATGAATACAACGGCTTGATCGATCGCGCGCTCCGCGATCAGGTCATCATCAATACCCTCGACGCCCGAGGCTTATATATGCTTCTTGCTCTTGGTGACGCCAGTTCACCCCAGCACCCCGGCGGAAACTCGCCGTCAGCACCATGGCAGCCGGGATCCAAGACTTTCCTTGATGCGCAGGCCGCCTCGCTTGAGGGCGATGTTTTGTTGCTGCTCGCCAATAGCACCGGGGGGACGGTCTTTCATAACAACAACGATATGAACGAAGGACTCCGGCGAGTGGCGGATGCTCCTGAGTACTACTATGTTCTCGGATTTGCGCCCCAAGATTTGAAAAATGACGGTAAGTTCCACACGATTAAAGTAAACCTGACAAACCGCCAGCACTATGATCTGCAGGCACGGCGCGGTTACTATGCTCCGCGCCCGGAAGCAGATGCGGCCCAGCAAACCAGGCGCGAGATTGAAGATGAGGTCTTCGCTCGCGAGGAGCTACACCAATTTCCGGTTGAGCTCCATACGGAATTCTTTAAGCCATCCGACGACTTAGCCAAACTGACGGTGTTAACACGAGTAGACGTGAAGCGCCTTCAGTACAAGCAGGTCAACGATCGCAACCTGAACGAGGTGACGGTCGTCACGGCCGTTTTCGACCACAACGGAAACTTCGTTCAGGCTGATCAAAAACTCGTGAAAATGCGTTGGACAAGTGAGACGCTGCAGACAAAATTGGGCTCGGGCATCACTCTGAAGACCAGCTTCGACATTAAGCCCGGCCGATATTTTGTTAGGGTCGTGGCCCGGGATCATGAGCAGCAGGTGATGTCGGCAGAAAACGGTTCTGTCGAAATTCCGTGAGAGGTGAGGTATGAAAGTTGCGCTCCGAATTCTCTCCGTCGTGATTCTTGGTGTTGTTACAGCGATATCACCACTTGCACAACAAGCGCCGGTCCCGGCCCAGGCTCCTTCTACCAATCCCACGGAAACTCTCAAGGTTGAGACGAAGATCGTTCTGGTGGATACGGTCGTCACCGACAAGAAAGGGAATTACATTCACGATCTTGCGGGTAATGACTTCAAAGTTTGGGAGGATGGTAAGGAACAAGCCGTCACGAGCTTCAGTCGTGAATCGGACAGCGCGGACCCCGCGCGCGGAGCAAAACACTACATGGTGTTGTTCTTCGATAACAGCACCATGGACTTCGGGGACCAGGCGAAGGCGCGGGACGCCGCGGCGAAGTTCATCGACGCGAACGTCGGCCCGAATCACCTGATTGCAATTGCTGAATTTGGTGGCACGCTGCGGATTGCTCAAAACTTCACATCAGATGGCGATCGCTTGAAGAAGGTCGTCGCTGGAGCGAAGTTCTCGACCGTGAATCCCAATGCTCCCTCCCCGGATCTTGCTTCCACGGGGATGCCTCCATCTCAGCCACAGATGATCGATCCCATCGGCTTCGGCGGCCTTGAAGCTGATTTTGGTGCTCGGAGTGTTTTCTTCGCACTGCGCAAACTTGCCAAAGGTCTCGCGGCCGCTCCCGGACGCAAGACGCTGGTCTTTCTGAGTTCCGGGTTCGTAATGACAATGGAACTCGAATCCGAACTCAATGCAGTGATTGACGCCTGCAACAAGGCAAACGTGGCGGTCTATCCCGTCGACGTTCGCGGCTTAGTGGCACCTACGATGAGTCCGAGCCACTCGCGCAAGCGAGCTCCGGATACGTTCGATTCTGCTCGTTTCGTTCCCGCCAAGTTGGTCTATTACGGCACCAGCAGTCTTGCGCTGCTTCGTATGGCATCGATGTCTGCTCAACCAGCGTGGGATCCGCAGCGTCCAGGAGGCGGAGGGGGTGGGGGTGGTGGAGGTGGTCGTCCTGGCGGTGGACCCGGAGGCGGAGCGGGTGGTGGTGCCGGCGGAGGGACCGGAGGCGGTAAGGGCGGAAGCGGCGCTGGCTCCGGCGGATCGGGCGGCGGCAAGGGCGGATCGGGCGGCTCTGGAGGCGGCAAGGGCGGTTCCGGTACGACCGGTACCACCGGCACCGGCGGTGGACGCGGTGGCAGCGGCGTGGTCGCTCCCACGTACTATGGGCCTATGAATCCTCCGCGGCCGTTGGTTCCGGCCATTCCGGACAACGTTTCCGCAACCCAGCAATTTCTTTATCAACTGGCTGAAGGCACCGGCGGGTTCGTGATAGTTAACACCAATGATCTGCTCGGTGGGCTAGAGCGCATTGCGAAAGACCAATCGGAATACTACCTGCTGGGCTACCGGCCTCCCGATTCGCCCGAGGGCAGTTGCCATACCCTCAAGGTCAAAGTGAATCGCGGCGGAACTCAGGTTCGCTTCCGCAGCGGCTACTGCAAGGTTCGACCGCAGGATCTGCTCGCTGGCAGTACCACGGAGAAAGATCTCGAGAAGCGCGCTGCCGGTGAATTGCCGGCCAATGTGAGCGCCGCCGTGCGCACTCCTTATTTCTATTCCAGTCCCAACGTCGCCAAAGTACACCTCATCATGGAAATTCCTTCCAACACTCTGCATTTTGAGAAGGTAAAAGGCAAGCAGCACGCCGAGGTCAACATCCTCGGTATCGCCTACAAGGGAGAGAATGCCGTTGCCGCGCGCTTCAGCGATACCGTCAATCTGGACTTCGACGGGAAAAAAGAGGTGGAACAATTCCAGAAAGCTCCTTTCCATTACGAAAAGCAGTTCGACATTGCCGCCGGATCTTACAACCTGCGGATCGCCTTCAACTCGGGCAGCGAAACGTTTGGGAAGATTGACGCTCCGCTGAACGTTCTTCCTTATGATGGTAAGAAAATCGCAGAAAGTGCAATTGCTTTAAGCAACAATCTGGTCAAGGTGACCGACCTGGATTCCGCCTATGATTCGGAGATACTCCAGGACAACACACCACTGGTCGTGCGTGGACTGCAGGTCTTTCCTTCGGCTACAAACCATTTCAAGAAAACTGATACAGCGGCTGTGTACATCGAGGTCTATGATCCCCTGTTGACAACGGATAAACCTCCGCGGATCGGCCTGGAATATCGCATAGTGAATACAAAATCGGGACAGCAAGAGATCGATATTGGTTTTACCGACACTAAAGAGTTGATCACGCCTGGTAATCCCATGGTGCCCATCGGACTCAAGTTGCCGCTCGAGAGGCTGGCTCCGGGCAGCTATCGCGTGGACCTCAGGGCAGAGGATTCGTTCGGTAACAAGACCGATTTCCATACCGCGGAATTCGAAGTGGATTAGCCGCCTTACTTTAGAGGTAGCAGCGTAGGGCGACTCCGCCCATTTCAGAGACTGCGAACTGGGGGAGAAATCAAACTCTGGTGGGTTGGTCCTCGGTTCGGATGGGGAGTCCAAAGCCATTTACTAGATGACGACGCTGTTCGAGAATCTGGCGCATTTCCTCGGAGGTACCTCGCACAGGGGGCACGTTGGCGATGGCATCGTTCAGCATGGCCCAACTGACTTCTGAAGCGATCACACTATCGCGCGCCTCGGGAAATCCCAGATTCCTGCCGGTGAAAATCGATCGTGCAAAAACATCGACCATCACATCCAGCTTCTTGTCATTGAAAGGCGCAGTCTTCTGTCGCGTCTCGTGGATTCCGTAGAGCTCGATGGTAGCGTCTGTAAAGTCATGGCGCATACGCGCGACGCCTTTGGTTCCGATCGCGTCAACGTAGCAGTTGTGAGGCTGTTCTTTCGATAGGTGGCCGTAGACGAATCCCTGCGTGATGTCGAATACCACGCCGTTAGAGAAAGTCCCGTGCGTCTGTACCCACCAGGGATCTTTGTATCCCCACATGCGAAGGCCTTGCGCATGCCATGTCTCGTATTCGCTTTGGGCATACCAGCGTGCGACGTCAACATAATGCATACCGCAATCATGGAAAGGCGGACCCTCGGGAGCATGTCCTTCGAGCGGCATGTGGCCGGGTGTCATGTGGCAGACGCGGATGATCGCCAGGTCGCCGATCTCTCCCGAGCCAATAAACTCACGAATCTCCTTGTGATACCAGGCGTTTCGGTTGAACAGATTGACGGCAACGAAGCGGTCCCTGGTTTCAATTTCGTGAACCAATTGCCACTCGGTTTCTACATCGGCCCCGAGAGGTTTCTCCGCTAGCACATGCTTGCGATTCGCAAGAGCCTGACGAATCTGCTGCGGACGTGCATCCGCCAATGTGAACAGACCGACAGCATCAATCGAGGAATCGGCAAAAATCGGTTCTGGAGAGTCGTAGATTTTAGCCGTCGGAACGTTGCGGCTAGCTAGTTCCTGCGTCGGAGGACAGATATCGTAAATGGCCGCGACTTCCCAAAGATCGCTCTCGAGCATGGCGGCCACAAATGCGCGCCCCATGCGGCCATAGCCAAGGATCCCGGCCCTGAGTTTCTTCGCCATTCTCCCCTTCTATGCTAGAGGGAAGGATCTCTCCTACTCTGTGACCAGCATCACAAAATCTAATAAATCGTTTTAGCAAATTTACCGAGTTGTCCGATAAATCCGAACGCTGGTCGGCTATTTTGCCGAGGATTAGGCCTGCCTACTTGGCCGCCGTATTCTTTAAGACCAGCACCAGGATCCGTCCGTCAGAATGAAACTCGCCACCCGTCGCGGTCTTTGCCGTAGTCAGCGGGTCGGCGGGAGTTATATGATCGCGTTGCACTACCAGTCCTGTTCCTGACAGCGTGCCGTTCACATACTCGCGCTCGCCATCGATAGCGGGATCGATCTTATGCGTCACCCCGTTGTTGCGCTGATCTCTCTCAAATCCGATGTCGTGTGTTGCCGCCACGCACCAGAGTGGGCGCCCGTCGACTTCGTATGGCGATTTCCAGACACGCAGGTGATTACGTGACATGGCAACACGAACCGGTTCGGCATGCGCAAATCCATAATCCTGCGCTCTGCCGAACAGGTATAAAACACTCATCGGCATGGTCAGATAGTCTTTTTTCTCCAGCGACTCGAAAATCGCATTCATCGCGGTTTCAGGCACGGTCTTGTCGACCTGCACCCATCCCGCCGTCGTGAATGCTTGCACGACCTGGTCCTGCGTGCCAATGATCAGTACGTTCACCATGTCCCCGGGATTCTTTGCCGGATCACTTACCCGCCGCGGAATCTTCGCCAGCAAATCTGGAGTGATGTCCGCAATGCGGCTCTCAGCGGGCCCGCCCACCGCGGTCGCAGGGCCAGTGCCTTCGTCCAGCACATCAATAGTCACCTGGAAGCTGCCGGTCGCAGTGCTCGCATCCTTTGCGCTCTCGTTAATTCCAAGGAAAAGCCTGCCGGAAACTGGCACGTCATATTCCTTGCTGGCGCCAATCAGAAAAGCCTGCGCATAGTCCGCAGAACCAATGCGGCCAATCAAAGCGCCATGCCCGGCGCTTCCGACGGCGTACGAGTGCAACAGATCGGCGAACCCTCGTGCCAGACCATCGGGACCAAAGGTTCCCGCCGTACTGGTTTTGGATGGATAGGACTGGTCGCCCGCAGGATATGTGATTTGTCCTGTAGCCGTGAAACGCAGCTTCGCCCCCGCTCGGAGATCGATGTTGCCGTCGGTCCACTCCTTCGTTCCGGGTACGTCGACCTTGTAAGACTTCTTTGCGGCCGCAGGCTCAGCGGTTTGCGTGAACGCTGCCGGACTAGCTTGTGTTGCTATGCAGGTTGCGACGAACAAGGCAGAGGGAAAACAGAATTTGGAAATTCGCATCGCAGGAACTCTCAAAAGTTCACGAGTGCCAGGACGAAAGAGGCGTCCCGTTCGTTAGAGAACATCCCGAGATTATAGAGCGAACCGCGATATCCCAAAGGGGACCGAGCTTAAACTCGCTGTAAAGCACAACGCGCAGTCTATTCTGGCCTGCTACGGGCCACTGTGCACTCCGAACAACTCGCGGGTTTTATGTAGCGATAGAATCGCGCTGGGCCGCGTGCTTTCCAATAACGGCTCCGATAATCGTCGACACCGGGACCGCGGCTGAGAAAACTGAAGAACTCATGGTCCGTCGGGCGAGTTACCATTCCCACGTGGCCGTGCCATACGATGAGGTCCCCGGGCTTCGGCTTCGAAACTCGCTCGAAGGAAGCCACACCATCGTAAAGATCCTCAGAGTCTGCATAGCGGTAAGGAAATCCTGCCTGTGAGTAGATCGCATGCACCATATGCGAGCAATCATGTCCGGAATAATGCAGCTTTCGCGTATTCCGGGCTACGGCCAGCAGCGACGATCGCTCCTCAACCGTTAGCGTATTTTTGTGTCCCCGATGCGACCCGTGTTTTTTCGGCGCAGCGGTACCCTGAGTTGACGATTCCGCAGCCCATGCCGCGGAAATGGCCAATGCACACAACGCAGCCGCCATACGGAATTGGGCACGTCCTTGCATTCCCCATTTTGATGCCGTTTCCATCGGGCGCGGTGGTTACGACTGTGCAGGTACTAAGCGCCTGCGCAACATAGAAGTTCGGACAAACATATAACAACTCCCTTCAGGTCACCTGGCATCGAACCCTCGCTCGAATTACGTTCGTTTTCGATTTCTGCAATCATGACGATTTCGCCACTCCGCAGCGAATTAGTCTCTCGCATGGCATCCGCAGGCTACGCGATGGTCTGTTTGCTTGCATTAGCGGTTACATCTGCCTGTGGCAGTAACTCGGGCGCTTCCCAAGCCTCGGCACCACCACACATCTCCACACAGCCGCAAAGCCAGGTGGTTACTGAGCCGGCGTCTGCGACTTTTGCGGTTCAGGCGAGCGGTACCGCTCCGCTTTCTTTTCAGTGGAACAAAAACGCAACTCCCATAGCGGGCGCCACGTCCGCCCGCTACGTTACCCCCACCACTTCGGCGGAAGATAGCGGCGTGCGGTTCACGGTTACGGTAACGAATAGTGCTGGTACTATCACCAGCAAGGCAGCAACCCTCACGGTCACGCTGACTCCCGCGACCCTCACTGCAACCGTCGGAAGCAATCAGTCGGCGACCGTTTTCACCGTATTCCAAACTGAGTTACGGGCGACCGTCACGGATTCTTCCGGTGCTCCCGTTCCCGGTCAACAAGTAATCTTCAGCGCGCCCGCCAGCGGCGCTAGCGCCACCTTCTCTGGAGGCACCAATACCTTGTCCACCAATACCGACGCTACGGGCACCGCTACCGCGTCAACACTGACGGCCAACAGCGTTGCCGGGTCCTACGTCATAACCGCATCGGTTGCAGGCTTGCAGCAGTCCGCTTCATTCAACTTGACGAATGTTTCTTCAGGGACAGGTGGCTCTGGCATTCCGAGTTTTTCACATGTATTCATCGTCGTCGAGGAGAATCACAGTTACAGCGATGTAATCGGCAACTCCGGCATGCCGTATCTGAACAGTCTCGCAACCGCGAACGCTCTTGCGACGCAGTATTACGCTGACGCTCACCCGTCTCTGCCCAACTATTTTGAGCTCACGGTCGGCGCCGGAACTTCGATTACCGGCACGTCAGGAGACTCCTTCACCGGAGTCGTCACTCAAGACAACATCGTGCGGGCTCTTACTGCCGCCGGAAAGATCTGGAAATCCTATGCGGAGTCTCTGCCTTCATCTGGTTACCTGGGTGGTGATACCGGTGCTTATCTCCAGCATCACAATCCGGTCGTGTTCTTCTCGGACGTGCAGCAGAGTTCGCAGCAGGCGTCCAACGTAGTGCCGTTCACACAACTCGCAACAGACATAGCCAACAACGTACTGCCGGCCTTTGGTTTCATCGTTCCCAATGTGAACGATGACGCGCACAACTGTCCGGCTGGCATGAGCACTTGCACCGACGCACAAAAGCTCACTGCCGCAGATCAATGGCTTTCGACCAACATCGGTCCACTTCTTTCCAATGCAGCTTTTCAGAATTCACTGCTGATCATTGTCTTTGATGAGGCGGAAGACACGGACACCTCTCACGGCGGCGGACACGTGCCTGCCATCCTGGTGAGCCCGCTCGTACGCACAGGCTATCAATCAACAACGTTGTATCAGCACGAGAGCACTCTGCGGCTCATATTGGAGGGTTTGGGTGTTAGCGACCTTCCCGGAGCGGCCTCCACTGCACCCGACATGACCGAGTTCTTTCAATAAAGGTGTGCCGTCCTGTGAAGCTCTCCAACCCCTTCCTCTACAGCGCATCCAACTGCGGGAGGGGAACACACCATGCGCAGGATTTTGTTATCTTGTTGGCAAGCAGGTTCTGGTCAGGGGTAGAAAGGGTTCCGGTACGGATTTGTCCACCGGTCTTCCGGCAAATTCCGGCGAAACGACGAGCAATCCGACGGCTGGAGCCGCGCCGAGAATCCAAGTCAGTACAGTAACGACTCTATCGGATCACTGCCCGAAGAAATAACTGACGGTGAGTGCCACTGCCTAAGCCATAATGGCCAGTTTGCCGAGGACGACAAGATATCCGGCAATGGCGACGATTCCATGCGTGCGGATTGCCCGGCGGCTCGCAGGCCACGGGAACATAAGCACTCCAAAAAGTGGCATCAGCTTGTCGGGCCAAATCAGCCCAGCCACCCCAAAGATAAGGTTCACCTGCACGATGACGTAGAAGATTAAGTTTTCCATTGGGACACAACGCGTGAGAGCCATTCTATTACAGGCTTTCGGATTTCCGGAGCGGATGTTACCAAGCTAATCTAGGTCTCATTGTCGGAAATCCCACACTTGAGTTGGAAGTTTCCACCATCCCCTGAGTGGGGCTGCTCATCTTAGCCGCGTGCCGATAATGTTAAGGATCATTGGCGCGGTTTTAATCCTCACTGCCATTTGCGACGTGTTTCACACCCTTTTTCATCCCGTCAAGCAGGGTGCCGTTTCCGATTGGATTGCTCGCCATGTCTGGTTCGCCATACGCCATCTATCGACCAAATCTCTAACCTTGGCCGGACCTCTGGCGTTTATCACCATCGTGTTGTACTGGGTGGCGTCAGTCATTGTTGGCTTCGCTTTGATCTACTTGCCGTCGCTTCCGCACTCTTTCGCGTACGTTGCCGGCTTGCGGCCAGATGCCCTCGCCTCGTTTCTTGAAGCCCTGGATGTCTCGATCAGTAGCTTAATTACGCTTTCCTCAGGCGTCTATCCCAATACAGCTGGCTCGGGTTGCTGATGGGCTTCGAATCTATCATCGGATTTGGCCTGCTCACGGCGAGTGTTTCCTGGATTCTTTCCATCTATCCGATCCTGGAGCACAGAAAATCTTTGGCTCGCGCAGCCACCCTGCTGCACTCATCGGAAGTGCGGGGATGCCGCCGGCTGGACGAAGTAGCGCACTCTGATGTTCAGCAGATCCTGATGGGACTCGCTTCGCAATTGATCACCACTCGAAATGAGTTGATGCAGTTTCCTATCACCTACTATTTCCACGAGGACGATAAGGAAACTTCGCTCGCCGGAATCCTGCACTATCTCGGCGACATTGCAGACCAGAACGTCAATCGACATGGCGGTGCTGCCATGGGGGCGGTCGCGCTAAACGGTGCGGTCGACGACTATCTCAAAATGGTTTTGCAGATTTTCCTCACCCGCGAGTTCTCCAGCCGCGACGAATCCCTGGTTGCCTTTGCCCAAGAGCACCTCCGAGAGCCGGTTCGCGCGCCCAAGCCCCTGCCAAGGGCTGCCTGAATTCACCACCCGAGCGTTCCGCATTGGGCAAAGCTCTCTGAGGTCACTTACTTCCGTAACGTTTGAGGCCTTACCGTTTCGTCTTACCCTTGAGGTGCATAACGGCACATTGAGGAGCTTGTTATCTCCGCTTCAAACACATCGCTAGGGGCGCGTGCGGCTTCGGCGCGGGCGTTTGTCCATAGTCTGAACATCCTGATCAAGTACGCCCGGATGTACGGCTACGATCACAAGCGTACCGAAGCGCAATTTGAAACCACCTGGAACGAACTGCAGAACGCGCTGCCCACCGGCGGATTCCTGCTTGGAGTTTCCGAGAACAAGCTGTTGCTCGACGGTATTCCGCTCGAATCCGGCCAGTCAGAAAAAAGTTTCGCCACGTTGTTGACGACTGCCGGCCTCGCCAGCCTGCATTTCTCGAAGGAAGTCACAGAAGAAGATTTCGTTCGTCTGGTGCGCGCTTTCATGGTGGCCGGGTCTAAAGCGACAGATGTCGCCAAGCAGATCAAGGAAGCGCTGGGCGGAAGCAATAAGGGCACGATCAAGATCAATGAAGTAAAATTTGTTGCTGCTGATCCTCTCACCGGTGACGTCAGCATAGCAGCGCAAATTGCCGCACAGACACTTGGGCCAGAGTTCAAGCAATGGTTGAATGATCCGCAGAAACTTTTGCAACTCATTGCTGCTGCCGAAGGGGCTACGTCAGGCGGAGGCAAAGCTGGAGAGGGAACCCCCATGGTTCCGCTTGGCAGTGTTCCCAATATTCCACTCGGAGGCGGATCTGGTCCGGGCGGCGGCGGAGGTGGCGTCGCTGCCGGAGGTGGTATTGGCGGAGGAACAGGACCGGCAACGGGAAGCGGAACGGGAGTCGCCATGGGCGGGCATGCCGCTCCGGCCGGAGCCGCCGGCGCTGGGGCTGCCGCTGCTCCGGGATTCATTCCCAACTGGGCGGGAGCCGTCGTCCCCCTGCAGGAACAGGAAGTGATTCAGGCGATCCGCCTGCTGACTCGTTTCGGTCAAGTGCAGCAGGATCCGAGTGTCAAAGAAGAAGATCTCCAGAAGGAACTCAGCCAGACCGATCCCAACACGCGCTTGAACCTGCAGCAACTCCTCGGCGGGCTGGCCGCGAAAGCTGCCAGCTCTGAAGAGGAAGACACCCCTCTTCTCATGAAGGCCGCCGAGCACATGGCCATCCGCTTCGCCCTCGAGCGCTACCAGAAGGGAGAAGTCAAAGTCAACGCGGTCCACCAGATGATGGAACACATGAGCCGGCAGATGGACTCATTGCGCCAGATTCTGAAGATGCAGGAAGAGAAGATGAGCAAGGCCGGCATCCTGGTGGAGTCGCATGCCGACATTCTGGACCGCATGTTCTGGTCCGAAGTGCCGGAGGCTGGCAAGCGCAGTGTGCTGCTCTCCCACGAGGCCCCCTGCGTACCTCCGCGCAACCTGCGCCAGTTTGTGGAATTGCTTCTTGAGCGGGATGACCGGCAGCTGGCAACAGACATTCTCAACAACTATTCAGGCTGTCTGGGTGCAAAGGACGCCGAGCCCCGACGCAAGACCGCCATCGGTTTGAGCCAGCTCGCCGACTTATACGCTCGCCTCGGCGGAGAGGCGATGGGACAAGCTGTTAGCAAGCTGAGCCAGCAGATCATCTCTGAAAAAGACGCGGAGATGCAGAGTCTTTTCAGCGCAGCTTTTGTACGCTTGAGCCAGGAAGCCAGTGCGGCAAAGAACTACGGAGCCATCAACGAAGTCTGCGCGGGCATGGAATTGATCAGCGTCGAGCGGCCCGTTCTCATGAGCGATCTGCGCGCCCGGGTGGGTGTCGAAAACCGCCTCCCGGAGTTCATCGAGGAAGCCTTGCGCATCGAGCCGGTGCCTGCCGAGATGCGCTCGATTTTGCGGCGTACCAGCCAATCTGGTTCCGAACATCTGGCCGATCGCTTCTTCCGCTGCATGCGCCGCGACGAATGCGATCGCATGATCGAATTGGTGAAGGAACTGGGTTCTCCGGTGCTGCTGCAATTGCGAGAAATTCTCCGTACTGGGCAGCCTCGCCAGGCGTCCGGTGGCGTGGGGCTGATCAGTCGCCTCGATGTGGGTACGCTGCTGGAGCTTCTGCCGGCACGCCTGCCTGAGTGGAACCGTTTCTATCACGATATCGTCGTTCGGCAGATTGCGTACGGAGCCGCTGCTGATCGCGGTCGTACGCTATTGGAACTGGCGGAAGTTCTCGATCCCGTCGTACTGCCCGAGGCCGTCGACGAAATCGGAATGAGCGGTGACATGACTGCCGTGCCTCCGCTGATCGCGATGGCTCGCCCCGGCGATGCAGCTTCGCGCTCTCCCTTTGTTCAGTTGAAGGCGATCGAGTCGCTGGGTCGTCTTAAGGATGCTGAAGCCGTCAATACCTTGCGGGAGATTGTGGAATCCAAGAAAACATTTGGGTGGGTATTTCACCGCGAACTGCGGATTGCGGCTGCACAGGCGCTCTCCAAAACCGATCCCCGCTATAGTACCCAAGTGATGTCCGACAGTGGTCTTGAGGCGGCCGAATTGGCCATCGCTCCGCTCGATGCGGCTCCTGCCTGTCCCTGGGTGCGGCAGCGCCGATATGAACGACTCATTCTTGCCAAGACCGTTCAAGGAACAATTGGCAGTTCATGGGGTAAGTCCAAGATCATGATCCGAGAATTGAGCCTTGGCGGCGGCATGGGGACGAAAGAGGACAATCTACGCATCGGCAGCGAAGCTGATCTCGAAATCTCTTTGGGCATGCGTTCCAAGATCCGCGCACATGTTTTGCTGCGCCGCGCCCGCGTCAACGAGGTCGGATTTGAGATCGTGAGTACGGATCTCGACAGCCGCTACAAACTGCGCCGACTGCTCGTCGAAGCCTTGAACTCGGCGCCTCAGAACAAAGCCCATGAATGGGGCGGCGAGAGAAAAGTTTAGAAAAGCAGGTTTCAATGTTTCAAAGTTGAAAAGCCTCCTCAGGATCGAGGAGGCTTCTGTTTTTTCGGCTATATGCGTAAACTTTGAAACTCTGAAGCCTTGAAGCTTACGCCCCAGCCTTCACCTTTAAGAAGATGATCGCCAGGGTGTACAGTGCCAGCGACTCGATCAGCACGAGGCCGAGAATAAGGGCGAACTGAATGCCCGGACGTGCGGCAGGGTTGCGGGCCAGCGACTCGGTGGCCGAGGCAACGGCCTTTCCTTGTGCAAGGCCGCAAACGGCCGAAGCGATCGCCATTGAGAATCCGGCAGTGATGGCGACCCAGTTGGTCTCGCCCGCTGCGCCGCCCTGCGCGAAGGCAGGCATGGCGAAGCAGAGCGCCGACAGGATCATAAACGTACGGCTCAAGTAACGCATGTGTGTTGCTCCTTTATCAATTTGCCGCCAGGAGGTGGTTGACGCCATACCGTGCAGACGCCCTCACACTGGAGGCAGTGGCCAGTGGCCAGTTGTCAGTGGTCAGTGCGAGTCTGATCACAGGCAACTGTTCGCAGGTCCATGAAAAAATTTATCCCTAATACGAAATTACTGATCACTAACCACTGACCACTGACTAGTGCTCTTCCGAAACTGCTCCCGAGACATAAATAATCGCCAGTAGCATGAAGACGTAAGCTTGCAGAATCGCCACCACAATGTGTAAGCCCATAAACGCGATCGGAATACCGATCGGGATCATCGAGAAGAAAACGAGGGTGATGAGGTCGCCTGCAAAAATGTTGGCCCAGAGACGAACCGTCAGCGACAGTAACCGGGCGAAATGGCTGATCAACTCAATCGGCAACATCAACGGCGCCAGCGCCGGGATCGGACCGAGAAAATGCTTCAAATATCCAATGCCGGCGTGCTTGAATCCCTGGGTGTGATAGTAGATGAATGCGCAGATCGCGCATCCCAACGGCACCGAAGGAACGCCTGTCGGCGACTCAAATCCGGGAATCAGTCCAATTAGATTGCAGACCAGAATGAATATGAACAGAATGGCGAAAAACGGAGTGTAATGCTCGACATGATGCCCGATGATCTCGTGGCTCTGCCCCAGCACGAATCCTTCAATGCCCTCGAACGAGTGCTGCAGCGCGCCGGGCGATTCCACCGAGAGCCTTGAGCGCAGCAGGAAAAACACGATCACCAGAAAGATGAAGACCAGAATCTCCATCGAAAATGAGTTCGTGATCGGCGCCGCTGGATGCTTCGGCTCAATATGCATCATCCGCAGCAACGCGGTGACCGGTCCGGCGAACAGGTGATTAAGAATTTGTGTGAACCAGAGTTGCTCGGGCATGAGAGATTTTGTCTTTAGCGCCGACGTCCTCGCCGGCTGTCGCGAGGGCATCCCACCCTCGCATCGCGCGCAAGTCTAAATCCTGTCAGTTCTCACGAATCACCGCAAATAGCTCGTAGACCGCTTCGCAGGCAATCGCCCCCACCGGCAAGAACAGGCCCGCGAACAAGCCCCTAAGGCTCGCGGGGAAACTGGTTAATATAGCATACGCAGCCAGCCCCAACAAAGCGTAGCGGAGCAGGAATCGAGCCACGATCCCTTTTCCTGACTGTCGCTTACCGGTATTCGTGACCCGGTCGGCCAGTCCCGAAACACCAGTCTTCAACCACTCGAAATTCAGATAGGAGATGCCCGCGCCCAGCAGGAATCCAACAGCCGCCCGCAATCCGAAGGCGACCCACGCGACTGCAGTCACAACCGGTCCTAGGATCAGCATGAGATTGCCTATGCGCACCAGCGCGGATCCATAGAGAGATTCGTCCCGAGAAACCCGCTCATCGCCGATCTCAGGCTGGGATTCTTCGTCTCTCATATCTGGATGCACCGTAACCCAGCCTACTTCATATCCCGCGACGCCATCCGGATCACTTCAATCAATCCTCCGGCCGTCCCCAAAAGCAGTCCTACAATGCTGATCCAACTCTGATGTAGCCACCGATCCAGGAGCGCTCCGATCAGATACCCCGCAACCGTTCCAGCCGGCAGCATGAACGC
The DNA here is from genome assembly GCA_035946775.1 of Candidatus Sulfotelmatobacter sp. Lineage (GTDB taxonomy): Bacteria > Acidobacteriota > Terriglobia > Terriglobales > Acidobacteriaceae > Sulfotelmatobacter. The sequence goes on from DASYZA010000289.1 coordinate 22,114, forward strand.
AAGCTGGCTGTAGCGCCCAAACTGCACCCATGGACTCCTCTTCTTGTCGGGATCCTGACTATCCGGCATAGGGCAACACAGATTCTACGCTGCAGGGAATGACTTAGGGGGTGCGCCGCGTGGTCAGTGCATCAATCGCGCAATCGCGGAGTGCGGCGTAATTCCAAGCGTCCAGTTCACCATCTCGATAAAGCGGTTCGGAAGAACACCGATATAAACGGTCGCAAGCGCCGCCACACCGACGGCCACTCGCATCCCCACGCTGACCGGAAGAATTTCCTCGCCCTTCTCTGCCTGGCGCATGAACATTGCGTTTGCAATCTTCAGGTAGTAGTAAAGGCCAAAGACGGAGTACAGCACGCCCAGCGCCGCCAGCACGTAATGCTTCGACTCAATCAGGCTGAGGAAGATGAAGTACTTGCCCCAGAATCCCGCCAGAGGGGGGATCCCGGCCAGCGACAGCATGAATACCAGCATTAGCACGGCTTCAACCGGCGCGCGGGACCATAGCCCGTTCAGATCATCGAGATCGTCGCCGGCAATGTTGCGATGCCGCAGCGACGTGATCACCGCAAACGCCCCGATGTTCATGAACGTGTACACCAGCAGATAAATCAGAATGCCCTTGACCGCGTCGAAGAAGGGCTGGCTCGGGAATTCCGCAGCAGAGAGCACGACCATCGCCAGCAGCATGTAGCCGACGTGAGCGATCGACGAGTAGGCTAGCAGTCGCTTGGTATTGGTCTGCGTCAGCGCGGCGAAGTTTGCGCCGGTCATGGTCGCAAGCGACACAAACACCAGGAGCGGCCCCCAGATCGAGCGCATCGGGAACAGGCCCCACAGCATGAGTCGCAGCAGCATCGCCCAGCCCGCCGCTTTCACGGCTACCGACATGAATCCCGTAATGCTGGTGGGAGCGCCTTCATAAGCGTCCGGCGCCCATTGGTGGAAGGGAATTGCCGCAATCTTGAAGAGCAATCCAACCATGGTCGTGATCAGCGCGACTATTGCGACGGGCCGGTACAGCGGATCGGCCATCCGTTTTTCGAGTTCCTGGCTGATGATGGCCAAGGTTGTGCTCCCGCTGAGTCCATACAACAGCGAGAGCCCATAGGCGAAGATGCCCGACGAAAACGCGCCCAGCAGCAGATACTTCAGTGCCGCTTCATTTGACCGGCGGTCCCGCCGCAGGAATCCAACGAGCACGTACGTCGAGATGGCCATCAATTCGAGGCCGATAAAGATCAGGACGACGTCGAACCCCGCCGCCATGCACATCATTCCGGCGACCGAGAGCAGCATCAGCGCATAGTACTCGCCGTGATTCTCGTGCTCGGTTTCGAGATATCGTACAGAGATCAAGATAGCAATCGCGGTTCCCGCCAGGAATAAATAGAAGAAATAGATAGAGAACCGGTCGACCAGCATGGTATTGAGCATGCCGAAAGACCGAGGCGACGCACCTAACCAGAGCTGAATTTTGTAAACACCAGCCGCCGAGAAGCACACGCCGATGAAGGCGGTTACTGCATTAGCCCACTTCATTTCATCCGGCAGCATGAGGTCGATCAGCAGGATGCCAAGCGCAAATAGCACCAGCAACGTGATCGGCAGCGCCAGCAGATAGTCGGTCCAGATCACGGAGTCTTCCCCTTGGCCGCGGGTGCAGCTACCGGCTTCGGCATATTGGATGGCGTCATTCGGTCGTCAATCGTTGGCGATATCGTCTTAGGCTCCGCCTCGGCCGGTTTGAGCGAGGCGTTCACCGTCGCACCGGGCTGCGGATAATCCGGCCTCACAATCGCAATCGTATGGTTCACCGGTTGCTCAAGAATCTGGAAGAACGGCTTCGGATACAGACCGATCCAGAAGGCCATGATGATCAGCGGGACGAAGGTTGCCACCTCGCGCGGAGTCAGGTCGTGCAGCTTTTCGTTTTTCGGATTGGTGACCGTCCCAAAGAACACGCGCTGGTAAAGCCATAACAGGTACGCCGCCGCCAGTATGACGCCCGGCACCGCCCACGCGCCCCACTGCCACTTCTCCATAAACGTGCCTTGCAGAATGGTGAACTCGCCAACGAATCCATTCAGCAGCGGCAGTCCCATGGAAGACAGGAACATGATCATCGTGATGGTCGCGTAAACCGGCATCACGTTCGAGATACCGCCATACTCAGCGATGTCTCTCGTGTGCCGTCGTTCATACAGAATGCCCACGATCAGGAAGAGCGCACCCGTCGAGATGCCGTGATTGATCTGCTGCAGTACCGATCCGCTCAGCCCTGCAGGATTCAAGGCGAAAATTCCCAGTGTGCAAAAGCCCAGGTGGCTCACCGACGAATATGCCACCAGCTTCTTCATGTCCTTCTGCATCAATGACACGAGCGCGCCATAGATGATCGCGATGATCGAAAGCGCAATCATCCATCCGCGAACTTTCGTATGTGTCAGCACGTCAGGGAAGAAGGGAAGCGAGAAGCGTATGAAACCGTACGTTCCCATCTTCAGCAGAACGCCCGCCAGGATGACCGATCCTGCAGTAGGAGCTTCCACGTGCGCATCGGGCAGCCACGTGTGGAAGGGAAACATCGGTACTTTGATCGCGAAAGCGAAGAAGAAGCTCAAAAACAGCAGCGTCGCTGCGTAGGGCCCGTAATCGGAGTAGATCTTTGGCGCCGTCTCATAAAGCGACTGCAGGTTGAACGTGTAAATCCCAGTGGCTGCGTGATGATGGAAATACAAGAACAGAATTCCCAGCAGCATCAGCACCGAACCGGCGAGTGTGTACAGGAAGAACTTGATTGCCGCGTAAAGTTTCCGCGGGCCGCCCCAGATCCCGATCAGCAGATACATCGGTACCAGCATCGCTTCCCAGAACACAAAGAAAAGGAAGAAATCCAGCGCCATGAAGACACCGAGCATGCCCGTCTGCAGCACCAGAAACCATACGTAATATTCCTTGACGCGGGTCTCGATCGCCGTCCACGACGACAGGATCGAGATCCAGCCCAGCAGCGTTGTCAGCATGATCAGCAGAAACGAAATGCCGTCGATGCCGAGCACGTATCCGGCGCCAATCGAAGGAATCCAGTTGTTGGCCGTGCCTTCAATAAACTTGAAAGGTGCTGTGTCGCCGCTCTTCACTAGTGCCCAGAATGCCGGCACCAATGGCAGCGAAATGAGGAATCCGCCGAGCGCAAAGATGTTCGCGATCCAGCGAATCGCGTCCTTGTTCTCCTTCGGGACGAACAAGAGCACAAGTGCGCCCACCAGTGGCGTGAAAAGAATGATCGAGAGTATGTGGTCCATAATCAGCTTCTAGCTATTAGCCGCTAGCTTCTAGCTCAACCTCCGGGCTGCAAGCGTTTTCGCTAGAAGCCAGGAGCTAGCAGCTAGAAGCTGCTGTTCATCGATACACGTAATAAAACACGAATCCAACCAGCCCCGCCGTCATTACCAACGCATACCACTGCAACAATCCCCACTCGAACATGCGCGCAACCCATGAGAAAGGCTGCATCGAGTACGCGATGCCGTTTACCAAAAGGCCGTCGATGATCCACTTGTCCCACCAACTGGAAATGGTCGCGGTCAGACGTGTGAGCCACCCCGCTGCGTTCACCGCGCCGTCTACCACATGCGCGTCGAACCACGAACTATCCTCACCCAAACCCATAACTCCCAGGCGCACTTTGCCCACCTTGCGCCGCCCGGTGAAGACGTAATCGTATCCCTCATCGACGTAGTATTTGTTCAGCAGCGTGTTGTACACCGGAGGCGCGGCTGCCTGGATCGGCTCCGTATAGCCGGTATCCGCATTTGAGTACGCGCGCTTGGCCAATACCCATCCACCGAAGGCTGCGCCGACGGATAGAAGCATCAGCACGAACTCAGTCGGGCTCGTGTGTTCTTCTTCTTTCTCCCCTGCCGCTAACTGTCCCGATTTACCTTGCTCCACCAGAACATTCGCTTCACCGTGCGCGAAAACAGGATCCAGATAGTGTGCAAATCGATCTGATCCGCCCAGGCTGTGAGGCCATCCCAGGAATCCGGCAAACAGCGACATTACCGCCAGCACCACCAGCGGCATCGTCATGGATGCCGGCGATTCGTGGATGTGGTGCTCCACCTCATGACTCATTCGCGGCTTGCTGTAGAACGTCAGATAAATAAGCCGGAACATGTAGAACGCTGTCATCAGCGCCGTCAGATATCCGATGCCCCACAGGATCCGGTACGCCCCGCCCTCGCTTGTCCACGATTGCCAAAGGATTTCATCTTTCGAGACAAATCCAGCGAACGGCGGAATGCCTGCTATTGCCCAAGTTGCTATGAGCATTGTCCAGTATGTCTTCGGAATGCGGTGCTCTAATGAGCCCATATTCCGCATGTCCTGCTCGCCCGACATGGCGTGGATCACGGAACCCGCACCGAGGAAGAGCAGCGCCTTGAAGAATGCGTGTGTGAACACGTGGAACACGCCCGCCGCGAAGGCTCCCACGCCCAAGGCCAGGAACATGTACCCCAACTGAGAAACCGTCGAATAGGCCAGCACTCGCTTGATATCGTTCTGCACCAGCGCAATCGAAGCCGCGAAGATCGCCGTAAGCGCGCCGACGATCGCAACCACGGTCATCGACGTCGGAGCCAGCACAAACAGCGCATTCGACCGAGCCACCATGTACACGCCTGCGGTGACCATCGTCGCCGCGTGGATCAGTGCGCTCACTGGAGTCGGACCTTCCATTGCATCCGGCAGCCACACATACAGAGGAAGCTGCGCCGACTTGCCGCATGCGCCGACAAAGAGAAGGATTGTGGCCGCCGTAATGATCGGATCGCCAATCTGGAATTGTCCGCTACGCGCCAGATGATTCACATCGATGTAGCGCAACGACCCGAAATACCACGCGATGAAGAACATCCCCAGCAGGAACCCGGCGTCACCCACCCGGTTCACAATGAATGCCTTGTTGGCCGCGTCGCTGGCCGACTTCCGGTGGAAGTAGAACCCGATCAGAAGATAGGAACACAGACCCACGCCCTCCCATCCCACGAACATCAGCACATAATTATTCGCTAGGATCAGCGTGAGCATCGAGAACATGAACAGGTTAAGGTACCCGAAGAACCGGTAATACCCGCCCTCGTGCGCCATGTACCCGATCGAATAAATATGGATGAGCATCCCGACGCCGGTCACAAACAGCAACCATATCGCTGAAAGCGGGTCCAGCAGAAACCCGGCATCCGCCCGAAACAGTGCCTGCGCGCCGCCTTTGGTGATGTAGGTCAGGTGCCCCGTGTCGGTACCAAGCCAGGTGTAGAGAACTTTCTCGAACGGCTGATGATTGTTCGCGTCGGCCCAGGAGTTGTACTGCAAAACGCAACCACAAGCCATCAGGAAGGCGAGTACGACAACGCCGACGCAAACGGCGCTAACCGACGACTTCTGCAGTCGCCGTCCAAAAAAGAACATGATCGCCGCGCCAATCATCGGCAGCAACGGGATCAGCCAGATATTGTTCAGAAATAGCATTCGTTATCAGTTTCGAGTTTCAGGTTTCGAGTTTCGAGTCAGATTGCCTGGAGAACTCGAAACCAGAAACTTGAAACTGGAAACTGCTCTTTCACCACTTCAGCAAATTCACTTCATCCACATTGACCGTCTCCTTATTACGGAAGAAGGCGATCAGAATTCCCAAGCCGACGGCGGCTTCTGCTGCGGCGTCGGTGATTACAAAAATCGCGAAAACCTGCCCATGGAGTGCCGAGGGCCCATGAATCCCCTGCCAGTACCGCGAAAACGCAACCAGGTTCAGATTGACAGCGTTCAGGATCAACTCAATCGACATCAGCACGATGACGACGTTCCGCCGAGTCAGCACCCCGATGACGCCCAGTAAGAAAAGCGCCGCGCCGAGAACGAGATAATGCAGCGTCGAAATGTGAAGCATCGCATCCATATCAGCTGCTAACTTCGATTGCCGAGTAGCCCTAGTGCCTAGCTAGAAGCTAGGAGCTAGAAGCTTTTCGTCAAATTCTCTTCTTTGCCATCACCACCGCGCCGATGATCGCCACCAACAACAGCAAGGACGCGATCTCGAAGGCAAACATATAAGTCCCGGAATGCAAATCGAACAGCAGGTTTGCAACACTCTGCGTGTTCTGCGCCTCTGCGTAACTCAGCCGGCCTTCAGGAAACAGTATTTTTCCCTTGGACGTCGCCGTATACACCGCGATCAGCAATCCGCCGAGCGCGGCGGCAGCCGCAATTCCAACCAGCCATTGCTTGTTAAAGGGGCGTTCTTTTTCCTGGCGCTCGATGGAGATCAGCATGATCACGAACAGGAACAGCACCATAATGCCGCCCGCATAAAGAATGATCTGCACGCCGGCTACGAACGGCGCATAGAGCATCAAGTAAAGCGCGGCTTGTGCCAGCAGGGTGGTAATCAATGCGAGCGCGGAATGCACGGCATTCTTCCGCGTGATCACCAGAATGCCGCCGATGATCATGATCGCGGCCAGTCCATAGAAGAAGAAGGAGGTCGCAACTGGAGGATTCTGCGCAACTGTCGGATTCATCGGCGCATCACCTCCTGCATCTGGGCCCACAACTCCGCCCGCATGCCGACCAGCGCAGTCGCGATCAGCAGCGCAAACCCAATGGGCAGTAACACCTTCCATCCGACTTTCATGAGTTGGTCGAACCGGTACCGTGGGAATGTGCCACGATACCAGATATAGAGGTACATAAACGCGGCCACTTTCGCCGAGAACCAGAAGATGTCGTCCACCCGCACCCGCACGGCCGGAATGAACATCACCAGGCCGATCACAGCCAGAACCACGCCGAATCCCGCCAACCCCATCGTCTGAATCCGGAAGAGCGGATGTTTCGGCATCCGCACCGTGTTGTAGAAACACATTCCGGCCAGGAACAGGAAGGTAATTCCGGGGACAAGCGAGAACGCCAAATCCCACGTCGGCCCGCTCAGTGCATTCGGAAATGGCCGCAACCATCCGCCGAGCCAAAGAGTCACGGCAATTGACGAGACCGCAATCATTGCCGAATATTCCGCCAGGAAGAATAACGACCAACGGAACCCGCTGTACTCCGTATGGAATCCAGCAGTCAATTCCGATTCCGCCTCCGGCAGGTCAAACGGCGCGCGATTCGTCTCAGCGACCATGGCGATGGCGAAAATCGCGAAGGCGATGATCCCCAGCGGGAAGAATTTGAATAAAAACCATACCTGCTGCTGCTGTTGACGCTGAACAATCTCGATCATGTTCAGCGTCCCGCCTTGTTCGCTGAGGCTGGTCATCATGATCGCGGAGATGACCGCCAGCCCCATGGCGACTTCGTAAGAGACCATCTGCGCGCTCGAGCGTAGCGCGCCGATCAGCGGATAGTGGGAATTCGATGCCCATCCGGCGGTGACAATGCCCAGCACCGCAAGGGATGACACACCCAGCATGAACAAAATCCCGATGTTCATCTCCGTGATGGCGTGGGTCGGGCCAAACGGCACAACCACGAACACCGTGAACGCCGCCAGCACCACGATGAACGGTGCCACCCAGAAGACAATCTTGTCGGCGCCTTCCGGAATAATGTCTTCTTTCAGAAGCAGTTTCAGCGCGTCGGCAATCGGCTGCAGCAATCCGTGCGGACCCACGCGCATCGGGCCCAGCCGCACCTGCATGTGCGCCAGAATCTTGCGCTCCAGCCAGTTCATGCAGATCACCGCGATCGAAAGCCCGACGAAAACCAGCAGCACGTAAACGACTGCCCAGAAGATATTTCCTGCTGCGCCGGGCGTTTGATCGCTGCCGAGATAAGACTCGATATATTGCACGAAATCGTGCATCAGCGGTCCACCTCGCCCAGGACAATGTCCAGCGTTCCGATCACCGCGATCACGTCCGCCACAAGCTGCCCGCGGCACATTAAGTCCAGCGCCTGCAGATTCACGAATGAAGGTGGCCGGACGCGCACTCGATACGGCTGCGTCGATCCGTCGCTCACAATGAAGTATCCGAGTTCTCCCTTGGGCGCCTCGATCGAGTGGTAAATCTCGCCCACCGGCGGCTTCATCACTTTCGGCACCTTCGCCATGATCGGCCCTTCGGGAATGCCTTCGACCGCCTGCTCGATGATCCGCAGCGATTGCCGCATCTCGATCATCCGCACGATATACCGGTCATACGTATCACCGTTCGCGCCCGTAGGGACTTCAAATTCAAAATTCTTGTAATTGGCGTAGGGCTGCGCTTTGCGGATATCCCATTTCACACCGCTTGCCCGCAGCACCGGTCCGGTCACGCCCAGCGCGATGCAATCTTTCCCGGAGATCACGCCGACGCCCTTGGTCCGCTCCAGCCATATGCGGTTGGTGGTGAGCAATTCTTCGTACTCATCAATCTTCGGCTTCACGAAGCTGACGAAGTTCTTTACATCTTTCTCGAAGCCGTCGTAAGCCTCGTACTGCAACCCGCCAATACGGAACGCATGTGTCGTCAGCCGCGCTCCGCAATACTTCTCAAAAATCTTCAGGATCTCTTCCCGGTCGCGGAAGGTATAGAAAAGCGGCGTGATTGCCCCGATGTCCAGCGCATGTGTGCCAAGCCAAAGCTGATGGCTCGCGATCCGATTCAACTCAGTCAGAATGACACGGATGAACTGCGCTCGCGGTGGCGCTTCGACACTGAGCAGTTTCTCAACGGCTTCGCAATAGCCGAGCCCATTCGAGACCGCGGCCACATAATCCATGCGGTCCACGTATGGATTGAACATCGTGTAGGTACGGTTCTCGGCAATCTTCTCCACGCCGCGATGCAGATATCCGATCACGCACTCGAGCCCAAGGACCTTCTCGCCATCCAGCCGCAGAATGACGCGCAACACGCCGTGGGTCGCCGGATGCTGCGGCCCCATATTGATGACGAGCTCGTTCGAATCCAGAAACGTCTTGTCCGGCGTATCCAGATCGAGCGGCGAGAGTGTCTTGGGGTCGGTCATGCTTCAGCTTTTCTGATTTGCCTCTGTGGCCCTCGTGAGTGGCCTTATTGCCCGCTCTCAATTCCTAAATTGATCTGTACCCACTCGTTATCCTGCTGCAGAATCCCGTAATCCTTGCGCAACGGGAATCCTTTCCACCCATCCGGCAACAATATCCGCTTCAGATCCGGATGCCCGTCAAACTTGATCCCGAACATGTCGTAGACTTCCCGCTCCAACCAGTTACAGGTCGTCCAAAGAGGCACCGAACTCGGCAGCGACGTTCCATCCGCAATCTGTGCCTTCACCCGAATGCGCTCATTCCGCGCAAACGAATACAGCACCCACACCACATCAAACTGCCTTTCCCGCTTGGGATAGTGCACGGCAGTCAGATCAACGCAGTAGTCGAACTGCTCTTCATCGCGAAGGACCTGCAGGATCTCTGGAATCAGCGACCGGTCCACTTCCATGTAGTTCTGCCCAAGGTGCGTCAGCGCATTCAGCCCCGAGCCGTAATTCCTCTTGAGTTTGGCTATCATCGGCGAGTCCCACGGTGTCGGTACCGGACCCGCAGGCTTCGGCGGTGCGGGATGCCCGGCAGCTGCTGGAGCCGGTTTTGCTCCAGGGGCAGCCGGAGTAGCGGGCTTCGCCGGGGTAGCCGGTGCAGCAGCTTTCGTGGGAGTCGATGTTTCCGCAGGAGGAGAAGGCTTGGTAGGAGTTGTTTTCGTTTCGGACTGAACGGAACCAGAGGGTGTGGACTTCACTCCACCCGGAGTCGCGGGCTGATCCGCCGTCGGTTTCTCATTTTCCGGCGGCGGTGACGAGGGGGATTTGATTTCGTCCGGCATAGAGCGACGGCACAAATTCCGGCGCAAGCTGCGTTCGAAAGAACGTTCACTTTTATCAGCTTGAGCGAGAGGTGTCAACGATTCGAGACACGTGTGTAATTGCTCCAAGATAATGTCACCCCTAACTGCAACGAGACTTTGTCACCCTTGCAGGATGGTGACGATGAGTCAGAAAGAGTTCCAGCGGGTGAAAGTGATCGAGAATGCAGCAGGCGGGAGGCTGAGCGTACGCGAAGCCTCCCGTCTGCTGCAGCTGAGT